>NZ_JBFAKP010000003.1:0-721471 GCF_040655795.1 Nonomuraea sp. NPDC050310
CCGTCGAGCTGGCCCATCAGGTTGCGCTGGGTGACCCCGGCCGGGCGGGTGGCCTGGCGGAAATCCTTACTTCTTGGCCGGGGTCACTTCGAGGACCGCGCCGATGTTCCCGGGTAGCGGGAGCAGCAGCTTGATCTCGACACCGTTCTGCACGCCCGCGTCGGCGGGGTTGCCGGTGCCCAGGACGTGCCCGCCGGTGATCGTCGTGCCGTACAGCTCGGTGGCCGGGGTGCCGTCGGCGTTGACCGCTCTGGTGGTGTACGGCCGGCCCTCCACCGAGGGCACCACGACGGAGGCGTCACGGTCGCGGAACATCAGCCGGCCGTCACGCACCTCGATGCCCGGGTACCAGGTCTTGGCGTCGGTGAAGGCCTTGACGCCGCGCTCGCCGCCGAAGGTGTTGCAGTAGAGCGTGAACACGTCGGCGCCGTTGGTGCACGACTTGAACGACGGCGTGCGTCCGAAGCCGAAGGCCGCGTTGGCCGGCTGGAGCCAGGCGTTGACGTTCTTCTGCACCGTCGGGTGGTGCTCGGCGGCCTCGCCGGTGTAGCGCAGCGGCTCGAAGTGCGAGTCGACGGCCAGCAGCGAGCCCTTGGACCCGAGCGAGGGCTGGTCGAACTGCGCGGCGTCCACGTCGTTGACGTCGTAGACGTGGTTGCGCAGCGTGATCAGCAGGCCGGGCGCGTTGTACTTGACGCGCTCGACGTTCCAGGCGTTGTCCACGAACCAGTTGGTGTCGTAGGCCCACTTCAGGCCCTCGTCGAAGCCGTCGGTGTTGCGCCACTCGGCCAGGTAGTACTGCTGGACGGCGGTGGTGCCGTCGCCCTGGTGCCAGCCCTTGCCGACGGTGCGCTTCTTGAAGCTGGTGACCAGCGGCGTCCAGCCGTTGAGCCCCTGCTCGACGTCGTCGCTCCAGACGGTGTTCGCGCCGGAGGTGAGCGAGAAGTCATCGACGAACCAGCCGTTCTCCATGAACAGGTCGTCGGTCATGTAGCGCAGGCGGAGCTGGACCGTCTTGCCGGCGAAGGCGGCCAGGTCCACGTAGTCGTGCCGCCAGGCCTGCTGGTAGCCGGTCAGGCCGTACTTCTTGCCGTCCAGGCGGGCCAGCGCGCCGTTGGGGTCGGTGTAGTCGTCGCCGGTGGAGACGAGCTGCCCGCCCTCGGTGAAGATCTTCTGCTCGGCCCAGGTGGCGCCGCCGTCAGTGGAGACCTCGACGAAGCCGTAGTCCCAGTCGCCCTCGATGGCGTAGCTGTTCCACATCCAGAACTTCGCGTCCGCGGGCACCTGGATCTCGCGGGTGATGCGGACGTCGGAGTTGGACTGGTCGTTGCCGGACTGCCAGACCTTGGCGCCGCTGTGCGGGGTGGTCTGGACCCGGGTCAGGCCGGGCAGGTTGACCCGGACGCCGTCCGCGGTGAACTTGGGCGTGCGCGAGGTCTGGCCGACGGTGACGGCCTGCTTGCGGTCACCGGGGTTGATCACCTTGGGGTTGGCCCAGCCCAGGATCCACTTGTCCCACAGGCCCATGTGCGTCGGCATCGACTGGAAGATCGGGCCGGAGTGCGAGCCGTTGGCCATCAGGTCCCAGAAGGCGATGTCGGAGTCGCCGCCGGCGCCGGAGTTGTCGTACAGGTCGGGGAGGCCCAGGTCGTGGCCGTACTCGTGGGCGAAGACGCCCACGCCCGCGTCCTCGCCCTGGAGGATGTAGTTGGAGATCTTCAGGTTGGTGCCGGGGATGGTCGCGCCGCCGGCCACGTCGGAGGAGTGCGCCCACAGGGCGTAGCTGCCCTGCGCGCCGCCGCCGCCGGACTTGTCGACGCCGGCGTGGACCAGCACGAGGTGGTCGATGACGCCGTCGGGCTCGTTGTAGTTGCCGTCGCCGTCGGCGTCGGTCACGTCCTCGATGTCGTAGTCGGCCCAGGGGAAGGCCGGGTTCTGCTGCGCGAGGGCGGTCACCGCGTCGATGGGGAGCTGCTCGTTGCCGGCGGGGAAGCGCGGGTTGCTCGGGTGGCCGGACATGTCCTGCACGCGCTCGCCGCAGCGGGCGGCGCCGTAGTAGCCCTCGGAGTGCGGGACCTTGATCCAGCCGACCGCCTCACCGGTGACGGTGTAGGCGCCCTTGGACATCTCCTCGTACATCTTCTTCATCGAGTAGCCGGAGATGTCGACGCCGGGCTTGCCGTCGCGCGGGTCCTTCAGGTCGGGCCGGACGCGGGTGGTGATGCCCTTGTCCGAGTACAGCATGTCGTTGTAGTGCTTGGTGTTGAAGTCGGGCACCCACATGCTGAAGTTGTCCTTGCCGCTGGCGGCGGGGTTGGGCAACTGGTTGTGCAGCGGACCGTTGAGCTTCGTGCCGGCCGGCTCGGTGACGCAGACCGCGGGGTCGTCGAAGTCCTGGCGCTGCACGCCGGAGAAGTCGTCGTTGGCGGTCTCGCTGAACTCCACCAGCAGCGTCAGCAGCTTGGCCGTCTGCTTCTTGGGCGCCTTCTTGTAGATGAACTCGAAGGGGTTCTTGCCGGTCCTGAGCGCCTCGGCCTCGCGGGCGGCCAGCACTCGGGCCGCGGCGGGGTTGCCGTCGCGGTGCTTCTTGTCGATCTCGACGGCGCGGCGCAGGGCGGCCGGGTTGACCAGTTCCGAGGTGTCCTCCTCGGTGGGGAACCTCGGCTCGACGTAGTTGATGTAGTGGTCGGCGGCCGAGGGCACGTAGCGGGCGGGCGTGGTGTCGGCCTGCGCCGCCACGCCGCCGGAGGTCAGCCCGGCGGCGGTTAAGCCCGCCGCCAGGAAGGCGGCGAGCAGGGGTCTGCCTGTCACAGGTCTCCCTTTCTGAAAAGCGTGAGTCAGAGGAGACGTTAGGTGCAGACAGGTTCAATGTTAAGAACGATGCGAAACCGTGATCATCGGCCCGAAGGCGTCGCTTTGACCACCACGGTCACGTTGCCCGCGAGCGGCAGCAGGACCTCGAACCGCACGCCGTAGGCGAGCTTGCCGGGGTCGCCCGTGCCGAGCTTGTGACCGTTGCCGAGCTCGGTCCCGTAGGCGCCGGTGGCGGGCCTGCCGTCCGGCAGGACCACCCTCGTGCTGTACGGCCCGCGCGCCGGGACGACCACCGAGGCGTCGAAGTCGCGGTACCAGAACCAGCCGTCGCGCTGCTCGAAGCCGGGATACCAGGTCTTGGCGTCGGTGAAGAGCGGCACGCCGGTGGCGGCCAGCCCCGCGGGCTTGGTGGCGAAGGCGGCGTTGGCCGCCTGCACCCGGCCCGGCAGGTTCTCGCCGTTCGCCCGGCGCATGGGCTCGTAGTGCGAGTCGACCAGCAGCAGGCTGCCCTTCACCCCGATGCTCGGCGGCTGCTCCAGGGTGGGGATGAGCACGTTGGCGGGGTAGGAGGCGTCCCGGAGCCAGACCAGCAGGCCCGGCGCGTTGTAGCGCAGCTTGCTGACCAGCCAGGTGCCAGGCCCCATGGTCTTGGTGTCGTAGCCGTGCCGCAGTCCCTGGTCGAAGCCGTCGAGGGTGCGCCATTCGGCGAAGTAGGCGCGGAAGGAGCGCCGCAGGCCGTCGTTGGCCTCCCAGCCGCCGCTCCAGCCGTTCGCGCCCTGCTCGGCGTCGTCGCTCCAGAGCGTGACGCCGCCCTCGGTGAGGCTGAAGTCGTCGGCGTGCCAGCCGCGCTCGGTGGCCGCCTCGTCGGTGACGTACCGCAGGCGCAGGTGGATCTGGCGGCCGGCGTAGCGGGCCAGGTCGACGTAGTCGTGCCGCCAGTCGAAGGTGCGTCCGGTCAGGGCCAGCTCGAAGGTGACCTCCTCGCCGCCGGCGTCGAAGACGCGCTGGCGCTCCCAGCTCGCGCCGCCGTCGGCCGAGACCTCGACGTAGCCGAAGTCGCGGCCGAACTCCAGCTCGTAGTTGTTCCACATCCAGAACCGGCCGCCGCCCGCGGGCACCTGGAGCCGGCGGGTCAGCCGGACGTCGGCGGTGTCCTGGCCGGTGCCCGACCACCAGGCGTGCCCGCCGCTGTGCGGGGTGAGCATGCGGGTGGCCTGCACGGGCAGGTCCACGCGGATCCCGTCGACCGCGCGGGACGGGGTGCGTGAGGACTGGCCGAGGGTGAGCGTGCGGGCCGCGTCGCCGGGCGCGAAGCGCCGGGGGTTGGCCCAGCCCAGCAGCCACTTGCCCCACAGCCCGAGATGGGTCGGCATCGACTGGTAGAGCGGCCCGGCGTGCGCGCCGCTGGACATCAGGTCCCAGAACTCCACGTCCGGGGTGGCGGTGTTGGTGGTGTCGTAGAGGTCGGGCAGGCCCAGGTCGTGGCCGTACTCGTGGGCGAACAGCCCGACCCCGGCGTCCTCGGGCAGGAGCATGTAGCTGGAGACGCGCCTGCTCCCCCCGGGTACGGCGTGGCCGCCCGGCACCGAGCCGGAGTGCGCCCAGAGCGCGTAGGTGCCCTCCGCTCCCCCGTCGGTGGACTTGTCGCGCCCGGCGTGCACGAGCTGGAGGTGGTCGATGACGCCGTCGGGCTCGGCGTGGTTCCGGTCGCCGTCGGCGTCGGCCACGTCCTCCAGGTCGTAGTCCTTCCAGGGGAAGCCCGCGCCGAGCGCGTCGACCGCGTCCACGGCGAGCTGGGCGGGGCCGAGCGGGTTGGCCGGGTGGCCGGTGTTGTCGGAGGCGGGCCGCCCGCAGGCGGTCGCGCCGTACCACGCCTCGGAGTGCGGGACCCGCACCCAGCCGGAGACGGTGCCGGTGATCGTGTAGGCGCCTTCGGACAGCTCCTGGTAGTAACGCTTGAGGGTCAGGCCGGACAGGTTGACGCCCTTGCGGCCGTCGCGCGGGTCGATCAGGTCGGGCCGCACCCGGGTGGTCAGGCCGCGGTCGCTGTAGAGCAGGTCGGTGTAGTGCTTGGGGCTGAAGTCCTTGACCCAGAAGCCGTTGTTGTCCTTGGCCTTCGCCGGGGCGGGGATGCGGTTGTGCAGGGGGCCGTTCTTGCGGGTGCCGGCCGGTTCTGTGACGCAGTCCCAGGGTTCGCCGGTGAGCGACCTGGGCCGCTCGAATCCCGAGAAATCATCGTTCGCCTGGTCGTTGAACTCGACCAGCAGCGTCAGCACCTTGGCCTTCTTGACCTGCTTGGCGCCCTTGTGCAGGAACTCCGCGGGGTTCTTGCCGGTGCGCAGGGCCTCGGCCTCGCGGGCGGCCAGCACCCGCGCCGCGGCCGGGTTGCCGCTGACCGCGAGGCCGCCTTCGGCCTGCTTGCGCGCCCGGGCGTCGATGCGCGGCTCCGGGTGCGCGCGCTCGTCGCGCGGTGGCGAGGCGGCGGCGGGCAGCCGGGGCGGCGGCCGGTCGCCGGGGGCCGGGGCGGGCAGGGGAGGGAGGACCGCGGCGAGGAGCGTGAGCGCCGCGAGAAGGTGTCTGCTGAGCACGCGACGGGACACTAGGCGGGCGATCGATGCATGGTCGGCATAACACCCAATTCGGCATAAAGGCCGCCGCGGTGTCCCCCGCGGCGGCCGGTCACGCGTCTTCTACTTCTTGGGAGGGATCACCTCCACGAGCGCGGCCAGGTTGCCCGGCAGCGGGCTGACCAGCCTGATCTGCACGCCCATGGCCTTGCCCTCGTCCCCGGGGTTGCCGGAGCCGAGTTTGTGGCCGTAGAAGTCCTGTCCGTAGAACGCCGTGGCCGGGCTGCCGTCGGCGTTCACCACCCGGGTGCTGTACGGCTGGTCGCCCAGCGAGGGCACGACCGCCGAGGCGGCCCCGTTGCGGATCACCGGCGCGCCGTTGAGGATCTCCAGGCCCGGGTACCAGGTCTTGGCGTCGGTGAAGACCGGCACCCCGCGCTGCGCCGGGAAGTCCGAGCACGCGCCCTCGGCGAAGCACTCGCGCATCGGGTAGGTCTTGGCGAAGGTGAAGGCCGCGTTCGAGCTCTGGCTGCGCGCCGGGAGGTTCTTGTGCCAGGTCGGGTCGGCCTGGGCCCCGGCGCCGGTGCGCTTGAGCGGGTCGAAGTGCGAGTCCACGACCAGGAGCTGGCCCTTGGAGCCGATCGACGGGGCGTCGTAGCGGAAGCCGTCCACGTCGTTGCGCTCGTAGTGCGCGTCGGCCAGGGTGACCAGCAGGCCGGGCGCGTTGTAGCGGACCCGCTCCACCTGCTGCACCCCGCCGGCCGAGCTGGTGTGGTCGTAGCCCCAGGCCAGGCCCTTGTCGAAGCCGTCGGTGTTGCGCCACTCGGCGAGGTAGAACTGCTTGGTGCGCGCGACGCCGTCGCCGAGCGTCCAGCCGGGGCCCTTGCTGTTCTCCCAGCTGTCCACGGTGGCGGTCCAGCCGTTGGCGCCCTGCTCGGCGTCGTCGCTCCACACCGTCCGGCCGCCGGCGGTCAGGCTGAAGTCGTCGCTCAGCCAGCCCTTCTCGTTGGTGTTGGGGTCGGTGGCGTAGCGCAGCCGCAGTTGGATCGTCCTGCCCGCGAACGGGGCCAGGTCCACGTAGTCGTGCCGCCAGCCGCCGGTGGAGCCGGTCAGGCCGTACTTCTTGCCCTTGAAGTCGATGCCGAGCCGGCCGTTGGGGTCGGCGTAGCCGTCGTCGGTGGAGACCAGCGTGCCGGCCTCGTCGTAGACCTTCTGCTCGGCCCAGGTGGCGCCGCCGTCGGTGGAGACCTCGATGAAGCCGTAGTCCCAGTCGGCCTCGATGTCGTAGTGGTTCCAGAGGCGGAACTTGGGGTCGCCGGCCGGGACCTGGAGGGTACGGCTCAGCCGTACGTCCGCCCAGTTCTGGGTGTTGTCCGACCACCAGGCCTTGCTGCCGCTGTGCGGGGTGGCCAGGGGGAAGCGCCGGTCGGGCAGGTTGACGATGACGCCGTCCTCGGTGAGCTTGGGCGTGCGCGAGGACTGGCCGAGGGTGAGCAGGCGCTTGCGGTCGCCCGGGCCGACCGCCTCGGGGTCGGCCCAGCCCATGATCCACTTGCCCCACAGGCCCATGTGCGTGGGGCCGGTCTGGAACAGCACGCCGGAGTGCGAGCCGGACGACATCAGGTCCCAGAAGCCGACGCTGGAGTCGGAGCTGGGGCCTTGCGAGTCGTAGAGGTCGGGCAGGCCCAGGTCGTGGCCGAACTCGTGGGCGAAGATGCCGACGCCGGCGTCCTCGCCCTGCATGATGAAGTTCGAGATCTTCTTGTCGGTGCCGGGGATGGTGTGGCCGCCGGCCACCGCGCTGGAGTAGGCCCACAGCGCCAGCGGGCCCTGCGCGCCGCCGCCCATCAGCTTGTCGATGCCGGCGTGCACGATGACCAGGTGGTCGATGACGCCGTCGGGCTCGGCGAAGTTGCCGTCGCGGTCGGCGTCGCTGACGTCCTCGACGTCGTAGTCGGCCCACGGGAAGTCGGGCTGCTGGGCGGCCAGCACGTTGACCGCGTCCACGGGCAGTTGCGCGCCGCCGTTGGGGTTGGCCGGGTGGCCGCCGTTGTCGGACATGTCGGAGCCGCAGGCGGTCGCGCCGTACCACGCCTCGGAGTGCGGCACCTTCAGCCAGCCGATCGCCTGGCCGGTGACGCTGTAGGCGCCCTTCGACATCTCCTCGTACATGCCCTTGAGGCTGCCGGAGACGTCGATGCCCTTCTTGCCGTCGCGCGGGTCGGTCAGGTCGGGGCGGACCCGGGTGGTGATCCCCTTGTCGGAGTAGAGCAGGTCGTTGTAGTGCTTCGGGCTGAAGTCGGGCACCCAGAAGCTGAAGTTGTCCTTTCCGCTGGCGGCCGGGTCGGGTATCTGGTTGTGCAGCGGCCCGCTGTAGAAGGTGCCCGGCGGCTCGGTGACGCAGTCCTCGGAGTCGGCGGTGGACTTGGGGCGGCTGAAGCCGGAGAAGTCGTCGCGGGCGTTCTCGTCGAACTCCACCAGCAGGGTCAGCAGCTTGCCCTGCTTGGCGACCTTGGCCTTCTTGAACAGGAAGTCGGCCGGGTTGAGCCCGGTGCGCAGCGCCTCGGCCTGGCGTTCGGCCAGCACGCGGGCGGCGACCGGGTTGCCGCCGGTCTCGGCCTTGTCCGGCTTGCCGGCCTTGCTCCGGGCCCGGGCGTCCGGGGAGCTCTCATCGGTCTCGGGGGCGACCGCCGGTTCGGCGTAGTTGGCGTAGAAGTCGCCGGGCTGCGGCACGTACCGCGCCACCGAGGCGTCGGCGGGGGCGGCGACGGTTAACGCCGCGACCAGCCCAATCGCCGGGGGGATCGCGAGCAGGCGTCTGGACACAGTTTCCCTCTCGATCACTGGAGTCTGAGAGGGAACCTAAAGCTTCCTATGTCACAGTGCAATATGACATTTTGAATTCAGAACAGGATCAGCCCGGCGGCCACCCCGCCCGCGACGGCTCCGCCGTAACAGACCAGCGCGATCAGCGGATCGAGCCGGCCCGCGCCGAGCATCTCCTCGCTGGTGAAGCGGATCCGGTGCGCGGCGTGGAACAGGCACAGCGTCACCACCGCCAGCAGCGCGAGCCGTACCACAAGCGGGCCGGTCAGCTCGGCCAGCCGAGCCGGGGACGGCCACTCCAGCACGCCGAGCGGCATCAGCACCCCGAACAGCAGCACGAGCACCGGCAGCAGCAGCGCCGCGACCACCCCGCCCGCGCTGAACAACAACCAGAGGTACGGCTCAGCGGTCCGCCTGCGCGCCATCACGCCCCCCGCAGCACGAAGAAGGCGACGATCGCCGAGACCAGCACCCACAACGAGTGGTTGCCGCCCTGGATCAGGAAGGCCGGCACCCGCCAGCCGTCCAGCCGCACCACGGTGGCCTTGGGCGCGAGGTTGAGGAAGGTGATCGTGTGGAAGACCGTGGCGGCGAGCGTCAGCAGGTTGAGCCCGATCACCCAAGGCTGCGCGGCGAAGGCGGCGAAGGCGCGGAAGTCGCCGCCGTTGACCGCCGCGTCCAGCAGCAGGATCAGGAAGACGATCGCCCAGGCGACGAAGACGCTGGTCAGCTCGCGGGCGACGAAGACGGTGTAGGCGCGCTTGCGCAGGAACCACAGGGCGTCCCGCTTGGCCACGTAGCTCATCGCCGGCTCCAGGGCAGGATCGAGCGGATCGCCGCGGTGACCTTGTAACGCTGGATCGCCTCGGCGGGGTCGACGTGCTTGGGGCAGACCCGGGTGCACTCGCCGACGAAGGTGCAGCCCCAGACCGCCTCGTCCAGGTTGAGCAGGTCGAAGCGGTCGCCCTGGTCGCGCGGGTCGAGGTTGTAGCGCTGGGCCAGGGCGATGGCGGCCGGGCCGAGGAAGTCGGGGTCGAGGACGTAGACCGGGCAGGCGGAGTAGCACAGCAGGCAGTTGATGCACATCGAGTACTGCTTGTAGGACTCCAGTTGCTCGGGCGTCTGGGCGTACTCCGCGGTCAGCGGCAGCTCCTCGCCCTCGCGGATCAGCCACGGCCGCACGTGTTGCAGCTTGGCGAGGAAGCCGTCGATGTCCACGACCAGGTCGCGAAGGACCGGGAAGCCCTGGAGCGGCTCGATGCGGACCGGGCCGTCCCCGAACTCGGTGAAGAAGGTGCCGCAGGTCAGCCGCGGTTCGCCGTTGACGGTCATGCCGCACGAGCCGCAGATGCCCATCCGGCACGACCAGCGGAAGCTGAGCGAGCCGTCGAGCCGGTCCTTGACGTAGGCCAGGCCGTCGAGCACCGCCCAGTCGTCCATCAGGGGCACGTCGTAGCCCTGGAAGACGGGCTCGGCGTCCTGGCCGGGCCGGTACCGGGCGACCTCCAGCCGGATGGTCCGGCCGGGGGCCGCCTTCTCGACCGTTTCCGCGGTGTCGGTCATCGTCCGTATACCCTTTCGCCCGGTGGCCAGCGGGTGATCGTCACGGGGAGCAGGCCGACCGACGGGGTGCCGTCGGGGGCGCGGTGCACCAGGGAGTGCGCCAGGAAGTTCTCGTCGTCGCGGTGGCGGAAGTCGGTGCGCTGGTGGGCGCCGCGCGACTCGCGCCGGTTGAGCGCGCAGGCGACGATGGTCTCGGCGAGGTCGAGCAGGCAGCCGAGCTCCAGCCAGGTGAGCAGCTCGGTGTTGAAGGCGGTGCTGGAGTCGTCCAGCCGGGCCTCGGCCGCGCGCTGGCGCAGGTCGGCCAGGGTGTCGACGGCCTTGGCGAGCACGTCGCCGGTGCGGTAGATGCCGGCCGCGCCCTCCAGGGTGTGCTGCATGCGTTCGCGCAGGTCAGCGATGCGCTCGCCGGAGCGGCGGGTCTCGCGCAGGTGGCTCAGGCGGCGTTCCTCGTCGGCGCCCTGGGCGCGGACGGCCCGATCCTCGCCGCCCCGGTGCTCCCTGGCGAAGGCGGCGGCGGCCGTGCCGGCCCGGCGGCCGAAGACGAGGATCTCGGGCAGGGAGTTGGAGCCCAGCCGGTTGGCGCCGTTGATGCTGACGCAGGCGGTCTCCCCCGCGGCGTAGAGCCCGGCGATCGGGGTGGCCCCGTCGAGGTCGGTGTGGATGCCGCCCATCATGTAGTGCACGACGGGCCGCACCGGGATGAGGTCGGTGGCGGGGTCGAGGTTCTGGTAGCTGCGGCACAGCTCGCGGACGAACGGGATGCGGGCGTCGATCTTGGCTTCGCCCAGGTGCCGCAGGTCGAGGTAGACGACCGGGCCGTAGGGGGTGTCGACGGTGCGTCCCTTGTGCTGCTCGTGCACGAAGGCCTGGGACAGCCGGTCGCGGGGGCCGAGTTCCATGCTGCGCAGGTTCGGGGTGGGGGTGGGCGTGCCCAGGTCGTAGTCCTGGAGGTAGCGGTAGCCGTCCTTGTTGATCAGCCAGCCGCCCTCGGCGCGGGCCGCCTCGGTGATCAGGATGCCGGTGAACGGCAGGCCGGTGGGGTGGTACTGGACGAACTCCATGTCCTTGAGCGGCGCCCCGGCGCGATAGGCCAGGGCCATGCCGTCGCCGGTCTTGATCGCGGCGTTGGTGGTGAAGGGGAAGACCTTGCCGCAGCCGCCGGTGGCGAGGATGACGGTGCGGGCGGCGATGGCCTCGACCCGGCCGGTGCGGATGTCGAGGGCGACGACGCCGTGGACCCGGCCGTCGTCGACGATCAGTTGGGTGACGTACCACTCGTCATAGCGCCGTATTTCCGGATATTTCAGGGTTGTCTGGAACAAGGTGTGTAACAGGTGGAACCCGGTCTTGTCGGCGGCGTACCAGGTGCGTTGCTTCCGCATGCCGCCGAACGGGCGCACCGCGACACGGCCGTCGGCCTCCCTGCTCCACGGGCAGCCCCAGTGTTCGAGCTGGATGAGCTCCCGCGGCGCCTCGGCGATGAACATCTCCACCGCGTCCTGGTCGCACAGCCAGTCGCCGCCCGAGATCGTGTCGTAGCAGTGCTCGTCGAGGCTGTCGTCCAGGCCGATCACCCCGGCCGCGCCGCCCTCGGCCGAGACCGTGTGGCTGCGCATCGGGTAGACCTTCGAGACGACGGCGACCTCCAGCGTCGGATCCGCCTCCGCGACGGCGATGGCGGCACGCAGCCCGGCCCCGCCGCCGCCGACGATGAGCACGTCGATCATCTGGTCAGCTCCCGTGGTCGGCTTCTGAGGGGTCCTTCACCCGCTTGCCGTCGTGCCGGATGGCGGCGATGTGGATGCTGCCGTCGTGGTACTCGTGCCGGATCCGGCGGCAGCCGCATTCGTAGAACTGGTCGCGGATCAGCAGGCCGTACCCGTCGTCGTCCAGTAAGCGCTCACCACCGGACTTCTTGCCGCAGGGGGCGGTCTCCGCGCTGAAGGGGGTGCGGGTGCCGGTCATGGTCACGAGTCCTTGCCTGGGATCGGGCCTTCCGTCTCGTCGCCGGGCGCGTCCACCTGCCGGGTCTGCGTCGCCGCGTGCGGGTAGTGCAGGTCGAAGGCGGGCCGCTCGGAACGGATCGGCGGGATGCTCACGAAGTTGTGCCGGGGCGGCGGGCACGAGGTGGCCCACTCCAGCGAGTTCGCGAACCCCCACGGGTCGTCGACGGTGACCTTGGGGGCGCGCCGGGCGGTCCTCCAGACGTTGTAGAGGAAGGGCAGCGTCGAGGCGCCGAGCAGGAAGGCGCCGATGGAGGAGATCAGGTTGAGCGTGGTGAAGTTGTCGATCGGGCTGTAGTCGGCGTAGCGGCGCGGGAAGCCGGCCGAGCCGAGCCAGTGCTGGACCAGGAAGGTGGTGTGGAAGCCGAGGAAGAGCGTCCAGAAGTGCACCTTGCCGAGCCGGTCGTCGAGCATCTTGCCGGTCATCTTCGGCCACCAGAAGTAGAACCCGGCGAACATCGCGAACACCACGGTCCCGAACACCACGTAGTGGAAGTGCGCGACCACGAAGTAGGTGTCGCTGAGGTGGAAGTCCAGCGGCGGGCTGGCCAGGATGATGCCGGTCAGGCCGCCCAGCAGGAAGGTCACCAGGAAGCCCAGGCAGAACAGCATCGGCGTCTCGAAGCTCAGATGGCCGCGCCACATCGTGCCGATCCAGTTGAAGAACTTCACCCCGGTCGGCACGGCGATCAGGAAGGTCATGAAGGCGAAGAACGGCAGCAGTACCTGGCCGGTGGCGAACATGTGGTGCGCCCACACCGTCATTGACAGGCCGGCGATCGCGATCGTCGCGCCCACCAGGCCCATGTAGCCGAAGATCGGCTTGCGGCTGAAGACCGGGATGACCTCGGTGATGATCCCGAAGAACGGCAACGCGATGATGTAGACCTCGGGATGGCCGAAGAACCAGAACAGGTGCTGCCACAGCAGCGCGCCCCCGTTGGCGGCGTCGTAGACCTGCGTGCCGAGCTTGCGGTCGGCCTCCAGCGCCAGCAGCGCCGCCGCCAGCACCGGGAAGGCCATCAGCACGAGCATGCTGGTGAGCAGGACGTTCCAGGTGAACAGCGGCAGCCGGAACATCGTCATGCCCGGCGCGCGCATCCCGATGATCGTGGTGATGAAGTTCACCGCGCCCAGGATCGTGCCCAGCCCGGACAGCGCCAGGCCCATGATCCACAGGTCTCCACCCAGGCCCGGGCTGTAGATCGCGGTCGACAGCGGCGTGTAGGCGAACCATCCGAAGTCCGCCGCGCCGCCGGGGGTGGCGAACCCGGCCAGCACCATCAGCCCGCCGAACAGGAACAGCCAGTACGCCACCGCGTTCAGCCGCGGGAAGGCCACGTCCGGGGCGCCGATCTGCAACGGCATCACCACGTTGGCGAACCCGGCGAACAGCGGCGTCGCGAACAGCAGCAGCATGATCGTGCCGTGCATGGTGAACAGCGCGTTGTACTGCTGGTTGCTGACCGCCTGCAGCCCCGGCTGGGCCAGCTCGAACCGGATCACCATCGCCATCAGCCCGGCCACCAGGAAGAAGGCGAAGCTCGTGATCAAGTAGAGGTAGCCGATCACCTTGTGGTCCGTCGTGGACAGCCACGAGACGATCACCGTGCCCGTGCGTCGCCTTCTCACCTGGTCGAACGAGGTCTGGCGAACGGTTGTCACGGCTGTTCCCTCCGTCGGTGGGGTACGGCCTCGATCTACCCATTTCACGTCAGTTGCGGGCTTGTGAAAACCCGTGCGCAGGTGATTTCTGGACAACGGCGCCACCGGAACGCTCCGGCCGGGCGGCGAACCGGGGAGCCGTAGCGAGCTCACCGGCGGGCGGCCCCTAAAGTGAGCGTGCCCGGAACCCGTGACCTTGGAGCTCATGTGCTGCACGAGAAGCTGTCGTCGATCTACGACAACGTCCTTCGCCGCAATCCCGGGGAGGACGAGTTCCACCAGGCCGTGCGCGAGGTGCTGGTGAGCATCGGCCCGGTTCTGGCCAAGCACCCCGAGTACGCCGAATCGAAGATCATCGAGCGGATCTGCGAGCCCGAGCGCCAGATCATCTTCCGGGTGCCGTGGCTGGACGACCGCGGCGAGGTGCAGATCAACCGCGGCTTCCGGGTCGAGTTCAACAGCGCGCTCGGCCCCTACAAGGGCGGGCTGCGCTTCCACCCCTCGGTCTACCTCGGGATCGTCAAGTTCCTGGGGTTCGAGCAGATCTTCAAGAACGGCCTGACCGGGCTGCCCATCGGCGGCGGCAAGGGCGGCTCCGACTTCGACCCGAAGGGCCGCTCCGACCGCGAGGTGATGGCCTTCTGCCAGAGCTTCATGACCGAGCTCTACCGGCACATCGGCGAGTACACCGACGTGCCCGCCGGTGACATCGGCGTGGGCGGGCGGGAGATCGGCTACCTGTTCGGCCAGTACAAGCGCATCACCAACCGCTACGAGTCTGGCGTCATCACCGGCAAGGGGCTCGCGTACGGCGGCGCCCAGGTCCGCACCGAGGCGACCGGCTACGGGTGCACGTTCTTCGTGGAGGAGATGCTGAAGGCCCGCGGCACCTCCTTCGACGGCAAGCGCGTCGTGGTGTCCGGCTCGGGCAACGTCGCGATCTACACCGTCGAGAAGGTCCAGCAGCTCGGCGGCGTGGTCGTGGCCTGCTCCGACTCCTCCGGCTACGTCGTGGACGACAAGGGCCTCGACCTCGACCTGCTCAAGCAGATCAAGCAGGTCGAGCGCGGCCGGCTCCAGACCTACGCCGAGCGCCGCGGCGAGCACGTCGCCTTCGTGCCCGGCCGCAGCGTGTGGGAGGTGCCGTGCGAGGTGGCGATGCCGTCGGCCACCCAGAACGAGATCACCGGGCGCGACGCGCGCTTCCTGGTGGACAACGGCTGCCTCGCGGTCGGCGAGGGCGCCAACATGCCGACCACGCCGGAGGGCATCGAGGTGTTCCTGGAGGCCGGCGTCGCCTTCGGCCCCGGCAAGGCGGCCAACGCCGGCGGCGTGGCGACCAGCGCCCTGGAGATGCAGCAGAACGCCAGCCGCGACTCGTGGACCTTCGAGTTCTCCGAGCAGCGGCTGCGGGAGATCATGACCGACATCCACGCCAGGTGCCTGCACACCGCCGACGAGTACGGCATGCCGGGCAACTACGTGGCGGGCGCGAACATCGACGGCTTCCGCCGGGTCGCCGACGCGATGCTCGCCCTGGGCCTGGTCTGACCCGGACGCCACCGGAAAACCAGGTGCGCCGCGCCGGTCCGGTGGTGTGCGATCAGGTCATGACGATCGTGTTGGACCAGCCGGGCGCCGAGCGGCTGGACGAGGTCACCGGCGCCCTGCGGGACTGGCAGGCCACCCGGGGTCCGATGCAGCTCCACCCGGGCGACCTCGGCTGGTTCTGGCGGTTCGGCGCCGAGGCGACGGCCGCGGCGCTCCGCACCTGGCGGCGCGACGGCCGGATCGTCGCCCTGGGCCTGCTGGACACTCCCCGCCTGCTGCGCATGACGCTCGCCCCCGACGCCTTCCAGGACGAGGAGCTGGCCCGCCGCCTGGTCGCCGACCTGACCGATCCCGGGCGCGGCGTGTTGCCGGCCGGCGAGGCCGCCGTCGATGCCCCGGCCACCGCGCTGCTCCAGGACCGGCTGGCCGAGGCCGGCTGGAGCACCGGCGAGCCCTGGACGCCGCTGCGCCGCGACCTCGCCGAACCGGTCAAGGACCCGGGCGTGCGGATCGAGGTGACCGGCCCAGGGCGGGTCTCCGTCCGCACCGCCGTGCACCGGGCCGCCTTCGGCAGCGCGATCTTCACCGACGAGCTCTGGCACGTGATGGCCGCCGGTCCGCTGTACGGCGAGGCCCGCTGCCTGGTCGCGCACGACGGGCGGGGCGAGGCCGTGGCCGCGGCCACCGTGTGGTCGGCCGGTCCCGGCCGGCCCGGCCTGCTGGAGCCGCTGGGCGTGCACCCGGACCACCGCGGCCACGGGTACGGCACGGCGATCAGCGTCGCCGCGGCGGCCGCGTTGCGCGAGCTGGGCTCGTCGAGCGCGCTCGTCTGCACGCCCAGCGCCAACGTCGCGGCGGTCGCCACCTACCGGGCGGCCGGGTTCGAGGCGCTGCCCGAGGTCCGCGACCGCTGCCGCTAGCGCCACGCTGTCAGGGCCGGCCCGGCAGGTCCCAATGCGGGGGCAGCCTCGTGGGTTCCCACGCCGGGCCGGGCTCGAAGCCGGTGTGGGTGCCGTCGAAGGGGAAGGCGCCCGCCTCGATCAGCGGGACGATCCGGAGCGCCTCGGCCTTGATCTCGGCGGCCTGCTCGGCGGTCCAGTACTCGGGGTGGCCGGTGCGTTCGGCGAACTCGTCCTCGTCCTTCCACTCCCAGGTGCGGTCCGGCTCCACCCAGATGTCCAGCGCGTGGTCGGCGGTGTCCAGGCCGCCCGGCCACCGGCGCGACGGCTGTTCGAGGTTGACGTACCAGCCCTGGAAGCGGCCTTCGGCGTCGAAGAACCACCACACCGAGTGCGCGGCCTTCGGCGGGGTGAGGATCAGCACGGACGTTTCGCGCCACACCGTGGGGGTGAGCATCGTCGGGATCGCCTCGCGCTCGGCGAGGGGCATCTTGCGCACCGGCTCGCCGTCCAGGGTGCTTCGCCGTACCACCTGGGAGCCGGGGCCCGTCCAGGTCAGCACCCCGGCGGGGCCGTCGGCCACCACCCGCGCGGTGTCCACGGCGGCGAAGCGCCCGCTCCGGTAGAGGCAACGGCGGAGGACGGTCTGCCCGGCTCGGAACTCCATGCGGCGAGCCTACCGAGCCGGCCGCCGCTGGAGATCGCCGATCTTCAGAGCACCGCGGCGCGGATCAGGGCCAGCCGCTCCTCGACCGGGGCGGCTGGGACGTCGACGAGCTGGAAGCCGAAGGCGCGGTAGGACCGCTCGTGCAGTTCCTCGAAGCGCAGCGACTCCTCGAAGGTGATGCGGCGGGCCTCGGTGGGCTCGCAGAAGCCGAGGTTGCGGACGAACAGGACGCGGCGGTCGTAGACCTCCTCCCGGGTGATCCGGTCGAGCTCGGCGAGCAGGGCCGGGGTGAGCGGGTGGCCGAGGTAGACGGCCAGGGCGTGCGTGCACACCGGCGAGCGGTCGAAGAAGCGCACCGGCGCGGGCGGCTGCGGCCGGGCCTGGACGGCGACGATCCGGTCGAGGAAGGACGGATCCGTCCACGGCTCGGCCACGCCCGCGGCCTGGGCCTCCGCGATCACCGCGGTGGCGGCCTCCTCGGTGGTGGCGTAGCCGAGCCCCGCCAGCCGCCGCAGCAGCGTGGTCTTGCCGGAGCCGGGCGTGCCGGTGAGGATGAAACGCTTCATGGAACTAACCTCTCGTCAGGGGCGGCCCGCCTCCCAGGCCTCGCGCAGGGCCCGGATCTCCTCGGGGGCGCTCTCGCGGGCGATGTAGGGGATCTCCAGCAGGTGCCGGGAGCGCGGCAGCCGCTCGCGCACCACCGAGGCGTCCTTCATGACCTGGCCGTACAGGGACTCGCCGTCCATGCAGAACACGTCGATGAGGACGGTCCGGCCGTCCAGGCCCCGGCGGACGTTCCCGGCGTTCAGGTCGATGCCGTCCCACCACGGCATGCTCGCCCGCCACTCGGCGTCCACCGCGAGGGCCGCCTGCCGTACGTCCTGGAAGGCGGGGTCGCCGTCGGCCCAGCGGCGGGCCACGTCGGCGGCCTGCGCGGGGTCGAGCGGGGCCAGGAACTCCAGGACGGTGAGGGTGGCGCCGCCGTCGAGGTCGGCGTGGAGCAGGACCCGCGGCAGGTACGGGCTGTCCGGGCAGCGGCGGCACAATTCTACGAAAGCCGCGTAGGCCGGGTCGAACGGGCAGACCCGGGCCACGCTCGTCCCGTCGGGCGAGCGCAACGCGAGCGCCCAGTCGCCGACGCCGCCGGGGATCCAGCCGCGCAGCACGAGATGGGCCGCCACCTCGCGATGGGTCCGCACCGCCAGGTCGGAGGGAAGATCGAAGGCCGCCATGCCGGGCAGCCTAGCCAGAACCGCCCGGCCCGGCGCATCGCCGGAGGGTGTCCACACTGCGGAAACGGGCGGGGCCGCCGCCGCGCATCTCCTATCCTGGCTGCCATGACCGCCCAAAGCGACTACGAGGCCCTGGTCCAGCGTCGGCTGAAGCTCGACCTGACCCGCGGCAAGCCCTCCGCCCGCCAGCTCGACCTGTCCAACGCCATGATCGGCCTGCCGGCCGCCGTCAAGGCCGCCGACGGCACCGACGCGCGGAACTACGGCAACCTGCAGGGCCTGACCGAGACGCGCGAGCTGTTCGCCGGCGCGCTGCAGGTCCCGGCCGGCCAGCTCGTCGTGGGCGGCAACTCCAGCCTCGCGGTCATGCACGACACCATCGTCTTCGCCCTGCTCGGCCGGGTCCCCGGGGCCGAGCGCCGCTGGGCCGACCAGGAGATCACCTTCCTGGCCCCGGTGCCCGGCTACGACCGGCACTTCGGCATCTGCGAGCGCTACGGCATCAAGATGATCCCGGTCCCGATGACCGCCGACGGCCCCGACATGGACGTCGTCGAGCGCCTGGTCGCCGAGGACGCGAGCGTCAAGGGCATCTGGTGCGTGCCCAAGTACAGCAACCCGTCGGGCCTCACCTACAGCGACGAGGTCGTCCGCCGCCTGGCCAGCATGCCCGCCGCGCCCGACTTCCGCATCATGTGGGACAACGCCTACGCCGTCCACCACCTCGGCGACGAGCACGACCAGCTCGCCGACCTGCTCGCCCTCTGCGCCGAGCACGGCAACCCCGACCGGGCCTTCGTCTTCGGCTCCACCTCGAAGATCACCCTGGCCGGCAGCGGCATCTCCTTCTTCGGCGGCTCCCCGGCCAACGTCGAGTGGTTCCTGTCGCACACCGTCAAGCAGTCGATCGGCCCGGACAAGCTCAACCAGCTCCGGCACGTCGAGTTCCTGCGCGACCCCGAGGGCCTGGCCGCGCACATGCGCAAGCACGCCGAGCTCCTGCGGCCCAAGTTCGAGCTCGTCGACCGCATCCTCACCGAGGAACTCGGCGACCTGGCCACCTGGACCGCGCCCAGGGGCGGCTACTTCGTCACCCTCCAGGTGCCCAACGCCCGCGAGGTCATCGCGCGCGCCAAGGCCGCCGGCGTCGCCCTCACCCCGGCCGGCTCCACCCACCCCTACCTGAACGACCCGGACGACCGCTTCATCCGCATCGCCCCGAGCTTCCCCGAACTGGACGAGCTCGAACTGGCCATGCGCGCCCTGGTCACCTGCGTCCGCGTCGCCAACGCCTGATCGGTACGCCGGATCTCCGGTACGGCGGGCCGTACCGGAGACCGGTGGTCGCGGGTCAGCAGTAGTCGAAGTACGTGATGGCCAGGATCTTGGCCTTCACCTGGTCGCGGTAGTGGCGGGCGGTGGCCGAGTCGCCGGCGGCGGCGAAGATGCCGTAGGCGGTCGGGCGGAAGCCGAGCTGGCTGGTCTCCCCGTAGGGGTGGAAGGTGACGAACACCTCGGCCTGGCCGTTGCCGGCGGCGAAGGTGTACTTGGAACGCCACCACTCCTGGAGCCCCACCTTGGAGGCGGCGCTCTTCACGTCGTTGACGACGTTCTTCCAGCAGCTCGGGTCGTTGAAGGTGCTGACCGCCGCGCCCGGTTTGGCCGCGGCGGCACCGGCGACGGCTCCGGCGCTCGCGTTCGCGCCGGGCGCCGCCATAAGCAGGATCCCCGCCCCGGCCGCCAGGGCCAGCCAGCGGCGTCTTGTCAAACCCCCCATGTTCCCTCCCTCGAAAGGTTCCTCGTTCCTTCGAGAGTGGGGCGGAAAGGGCGGGAGCGCCTGAGCACCCCCGTACCCAAATCAGGCGATCAGCGGCGGAAACCGAACAGGTACTGCCGGGTCTCGCTGGGGTGGAAGGTGACGCCGACGCCGGGCTCGAAGACGAGGTTGTCGCGCGAGCAGTAGCGGAGGTTCTCCCACACCTCCATCGCCCGCTCGCGGGCGGGCGCCTCGGCGACGTCCCGCTTGCGCGCGCCGTACGAGCCGATGACGTAGAGCAGGCCGAAGCCCCAGAAGACGCCGGTGAGGCAGAACGGGGCGAGCAGCACCTCCAGCCAGCTCGACTCGCGGGCCATCGCGATGACCAGCGAGACCACCAGGTGCACCAGCGCGGCGACGCCGAGCATGATCCAGCCCTGGTTGCGGGCCCACGGCGTGTAGTGGCGGTTGGGGAAGGAGAGCCAGATGGCCAGCTGGGTGCGGCTCATGTGGTGCTTCCGGGTGACGGGGACGGCGGGGAGGTCTGCCACCTCGCGATCGCGCGGCATGCGAACACGCCCGATCCGGTAAGTGGTCCCCTCGGCGACGACCCCGGGCACGGTGGCCACCCGATCGTCACTCTTACAGACCGGACAAGTCGCATCCATATCCCGGCAAGTCTGGCTGGATCAGTCGGTCGGCGCAAACCGTAAAGTGGCCACCGTGACCGCTATCGACGCCCTTGCCGCGAATCTTCCAGAGGGACGGGTTCTGACGGACCCGGATGTGATCGACTCCTACGCTCGCGACCGGACCTATCTGGAGCCGGGCAAAGCATTGGGCGTCGTCCTGGCCCGGAGCCGCGAGGACGTGGTCGCCACGATGCGATGGGCGAGCGAGCACCGGGTGCCGGTGGTGCCGCGCGGCGCGGGCACCGGGCTGGCCGGCGGGGCGACCGCCATGGACGGTTCGATCGTGTTGTCGCTGGCGCGGATGACCGCGATCACCGAGTTGTCGCCCGCGGACGAGATCGCCGTGGTCGAGCCCGGCGTGATCACCGCCGACCTGGACCGGGCGGCGCGCGGGCACGGGCTGATGTACGCGCCCGACCCGTCGTCGTACGAGATCTCCACGATCGGCGGCAACCTGGCGACCAACGCCGGCGGGCTGCGCTGCGTGAAGTACGGCGTGACCCGCGACTCGGCGCTCGGCCTGGAGGTCGTGCTGGCCGACGGGCGCGTCATGAACACCGGCCGCCGCACCGTCAAGGGCGTCACCGGCTACGACCTGACCGGCCTGTTCGTCGGCTCGGAAGGCACGCTCGGGGTGATCACCTCGGCGACGGTACGGCTGCGCCGCGCGCCCCTCGTCCCGCCCGCGACCTTCGCCGCCGAGTTCGGCTCGGCCCGCGACGCCGCCGCGGCGGTGTCGGCGATCATCGCGGCGGGCTGCCAGCCGTCCCTCATGGAACTGCTCGACCGCGCCACGCTCAAGGCGATCGACGACTGGCGCAACATCGGCCTGGAGGACACCACCCAGGCCATGCTGATCGGCCAGTCCGACGCGGCCGACGGGCAGGCGGTCGCGGTGCGCATGCAGGAGATCTGCGAGGCCAACGGCGCGTCCTTCGTCGCCGTCTCGACCACGCCGGCCGAGGCCGACGAGCTCATCGCCGTGCGCCGGATGGCCTACCAGGCCAAGGAGCGCCTGGGCGCCTGCCTGGTCGAGGACGTCTGCGTGCCGCGCTCGGCCCTGCCCGAGATGATCTCCGCGATCGAGGCCGCCGCCGCGCGGCACGATGTGCTGATCTGCACCGTGGCGCACGCCGGTGACGGCAACCTGCACCCGGTCTTCATCTTCGACCACGGTACGGCGGAGCCGCCCGCGCCGGTGTGGGCGGCGGCCGACGAGGTGTTCACCAGGGCCCTGGAGCTGGGCGGGACCCTCACCGGCGAGCACGGCGTGGGCGTGCTCAAGCGGCGCTGGCTGGACCTTGAGGCGGGGCCGGTGGTGAGCGAGGTGCAGCAGGGGATCAAGGCGGTCTTCGATCCGCTGGGGATTCTCAATCCTGGGAAGGCGATCTGACTGGTAGCGTTCTGCCCCATTATTGGATGGTTGTGGGGAGTTCGGGGTGAACGAGTACCAGCCGCTCGCCGGCGACGATCCGCGGCGGCTGGGCGCCTTCGACGTGGTGGCGCGACTCGGGCAGGGCGGCCAGGGGGTCGTCTACCTGGGGCGCGGGGCGTCCGGGGAACAGGTCGCGATCAAGGTGCTGCACCCTGGGCTGGTCGCCGACGACCAGGCCCGGCAGCGCTTCTTCCGCGAGGTCGCGGTGGCGCAGCGGGTCGCCCGCTTCTCCACCGCGCCGGTGTTGCACGCCGACCTGGACGGGAGCCGGCCGTACATCGTCAGCGAGTACGTGCCGGGGCCGTCGCTGCGTGAGCTCGTCCTCAGCGAGGGGCCGCGGCGGGGGGCGGCGCTGGAGCGGATCGCGATCAGCACCGCCACCGCGCTGGCCGCCATCCACCGGGCCGGGATCCTGCACCGTGACCTCAAGCCGGCCAACGTGCTCATGGGGCCCGAGGGGCCGGTCGTGATCGACTTCGGCGTCGCGCGCGCGCTCGACGCGCCGGGGACGACCGCCACGGGGCTGGCCATGGGGACGCCCGCCTACCTCGCGCCCGAGCAGCTCGCCGGGGAGCCGGCCACCGCCGCTACCGACGTCTTCGCCTGGGGGGCGACCATCGCCTTCGCCGCCACCGGGCGGGCGGCCTTCGGGTCGGACACCATTCCGGCGGTCATGAACCGGATCCTGCACCAGGAGCCGCAGCTCGACGGGCTTGAGGGGGCGATGCTCGACCTGGTGTCGTTGTGCCTGGCCAAGGACGCCTCCCAGCGGCCGTCGGCCGAGGAGCTCGTCGCCCGCCTCACCGGCCGCGACACCCCCTTCGGCACCTCCCCGGTCGGCACCTCTCCGATTGGCGGCGGTCCGGTTGGCGGCGGTCCCGTTGGTGGCGGCTCGTTCAGCGGTCCGATCGGCGGCGGTCCTGGAGCCCCAGGCCCGGACTTTCCCACCGCCACCGGCACCGGCACCGGCACCGGCCTCCCGCCTTCCGACTCCCCCGGCACCCCCGCTACCCCCACCGCTGGCTCCCCCGCCACCCCGGGCTCCCCGCTCTCCCCGGGACCGGGGATGCCGGTCTCCGGCGGCCAGGGCTCGGCTCTCGCGGGGCTGGTTTCCAGCGCGCCGGGGATGCCGCCCTCAGGTCCGGTCTCCGGCGGCCGAGGGATGCCGGGTTCCGGGGGGATGCCGGGGCCGGTTTTCCCCGGGCAGCCGCCAGCAGGCGCCCGCGAGGGGATGAACGCCCCCCCGGTGCCCCCGCCGGTGCCCCAGGGCCTGACCCGGGCACGGACCGCCACCCGGGCCCGTAAGCGCCGCACGCCGATGGCGGTGTGGGTGTCGGCCCTGGCCGTCCTGGTCCTGCTGGGCGCCGGGCTCACCGTCTACCTGACCACCGGCCGCCCCTCCCGCACCCAGCTCAGCGCGGCGGGCAGCACCACGGAACCCACCCTCGACCCGGAGCCCACCGTCCAGGCCACCGCGTCGGCCGAGCCCATCCCCTCCCCGTCGAAGTCGAAGACCCGTAAGCCCAAGCCCTCCCCCACGCCCACCCCCACCAAGACCATCAAGATCATCCCGCCCCGCCCGACCACCAAGCCCTCCACGAAGCCGACCCCGAAGCCGTCCAAGACGCCCACGCCCACCCCCACGCCGAAGCCGTCCAAGACGCCGACCCCCACCCCCACCCCGACGCCCACCCTGAAGCCGAACCCGCACCGCCCGCTGGCCCTGTGCGGCACCGGCCACCGGGTCATCGACCAGCACGCCCTGGGTACGGTCGCCGTCGTCTACCTGACCTACAACTCCGGCACCGGCGTCAACTGCGTGGTGACCATCGCCAACCACGTCCACCCGGAGAAGGTCCCGGCCAACGCCTTCCTGCAGATCCAGGACGGGGCCGGGCGGTCCAACCCGGGCTCCTACACCGTCCATGCCGGACCGGTACGGCTGGCCGCCAAGCGCAAGTGCGTGATCTGGGGCGGAACCTGGGGAACCAGCTCGTGGAAGAGCGGCTGGAGTCACTGCGGCGCCTGATGCACCGGATGCTGCGCCATCCCTGGCGGCACACTGGTAGCGTTTTGTCCCATTGGTATGGGGTTGCGCAGGGGGTGCGGGGTGACACAGTTCCAACCGTTGACGGCCGACGACCCTCGGCGGCTGGGCCGCTACGACGTGGTCGCCCGGCTGGGCGAGGGTGGCCAGGGGGTGGTCTACCTCGCGCGTGGCGTCTCGGGGGAGCAGGTCGCGGTCAAGCTCCTGCACCAGGCGCTGATCGCCGACCCGGACGCCCGTAACCGCTTCCTGCGCGAGGTCGCCGTCGCCCAGCGGGTCGCCCGTTTCTCCACCGCGCCGGTGTTGCACGCCGACCTGGACGGGAGCCGGCCGTACATCGTCAGCGAGTACGTGCCAGGCCCGTCGCTGCGCGAGCTCGTGCAGAACGAGGGGCCGCGCCGGGGCGCCTCGCTGGAGCGGATCGCGATCAGCACGGCGACCGCGCTGGCCGCCATCCACCGGGCCGGGATCCTGCACCGCGACCTCAAGCCGGCCAACGTGCTCATGGGGCCCGAGGGGCCGGTCGTCATCGACTTCGGCGTGGCCCGGACGTTGGACACGCCCGGCGGCACCGCCACCGGGCTGGCCATGGGGACGCCCGCCTATCTCGCGCCCGAGCAGCTCACGGGGGCTCCGCTCACCGAGGCGGCGGACGTGTTCGCCTGGGGTGTCACCATCGCCTTCGCCGCCACCGGGCGGCCCGCCTTCGGCTCGGACACCATCCCGGCGGTCATGAACCGCATCCTGCACCAGGAACCTCAGCTCGACGGGCTCGACGGGCCCCTGCGTGATGTGGTGTCGGCGTGTCTGTCCAAGGACCCCTCGCTCCGGCCCACCGCCCAGGACCTCGTCGTCCGCCTGACCGGGCAGCCGGTCCCGGTCTCCGCCATCGAACCCGCCCCCACCCCACCGCCTTCCCCGGACCCCTCCCCCTTCCTCGCCCCCGGCTCCGCCCCCGCTCCCTTCCCCGGCGCCTCTTCCTCCCCCGGCGCCGGGATGGCTCCCGCACCGCTTCCCGGCCCCAACGCCCCCCTCCCCTTCCCCGGCCCCCAGCACCTCAGCGGGCCTCAGGGACCTGGCGGCGGCCTTCAGGGATCGGCCAGTGGGCCCCAGGGGCCGGGCGGCGGCTTCCAGGGTGGGCCGCAGGGACCCGGCGGCGGCTTCCAGGGACCCACCGGGGGACCTCAGGCACCCCAGGGACCCGGTGGAACGTCCCAGGAGCCGGGCGCACCCCAGGGTCCCGCCGGCCTGCCGTACCAGCCGGGCTCGCCGTACCAGCCGGCCCTGCCTTCGGGCGCGCACCCGGCCGCCCCGCACCACTCAGGCCCGTACGCCGCGGGCCCGGCACACCTGTCCGGCGCACACCCCACAGGCGGCCCCGCCCAGCCCGGCCCGTTCCAGGGCCCGGGCGCGCCCGCCCAAGGTCCCGGTGCGCCCGGCCAAGGGCCGGGAGGGCCGGGGCAGGCAGAGGGCTGGCCGAGTGGACAACCCGGGCCGACGCACAGCGGCCCAATGGGACAGCCCGGCGGGCCGGGTGGGCCGGCCGGGGCCGGGCAAGGGGCTCAGGGCTCGGCGGGGTTGCCGAGTCCGTTCTCGCCGGAAGGGGCCTCCCGGTCGCCCGGCGGCGGGGACCCGTTCAGCGCGCCCGCGCCCGTCCCGCCCCCCGTCCCCAACCGGGGCCTGACCAGGGCCAACGCCGCCAAGCGCAGGGCGCAGAAGCCCAGGAAGCCCCTGCTCCTGATCATCGCCGGTGTGGTGGTGACCGCGCTGGTGGCGGGCGGCGGGGCGTTGTACGTGTTCCGCTCCCCCAGCACCACGGCCAGGCTGGTGGCGGTCCAGAACACCACGGAGCCCCAGGAGGAGTCCGAGGTCACCCCGGAGCCCACCCCCACGCCGACCCCGTCGATGACGATCACCCCGTCCCCCACCAGGACGAAGAAGAAGAAAAAGAAGCCCGTGGTCGTCGTCCCCACGTACCGCCCCCGCCCGACCCCGACGAAGACCACCCCCAAGCCCACCCCGACCAAGAAGAAGACCAAGGACCCCACGCTGGTGGACCCGGAGCCGCAGCCGACCTACGACTGGAACTTCGGTTCCCCGCAGCCGTCCTCGACCGGCAAGTCCACGCCGAAGCCCACGGTCAAGCTCCCCCGCTGATCGGCAGGGTCTTCTCACCGAGCCCGCCTCGGGTTAGATTCTTGACGTGATCGTCAAGTCTGACCCCGCCACCGCCCGCGGCAAGCGCACGCGGTCGGCGCTGCTGCAGGCGGGCCGGGCGGCCTTCGAGGAGCAGGGGCTCGACGCCGTCCGGGTGGACGACGTGTGCGCGCGGGCGGGTGTCTCGCATGGCACCTTCTACACCTACTTCGACTCCAAGGAAGAGCTGTTCACCGAGGTGGCCGGCGCGGTGGTGGGCGAGATGTTCGCCGCCAGCGTGGTGGGCTCGGCGGCGCCGGGCGATCCGCGGGCGCGGATCGAGGCGGCCAACCGGCTCTACCTGCGCGCCTGGGCGAGCAACTCCCGGCTGGTGCGGGTGCTGGAGCAGGCCGCCGCGGCCGACGACCGCTTCCGCGAGCTGCTGCTGGAGGTCCGGGAGGTGTTCGTACGGCGCGGCGCCGAGGGGCTGCGCCGGCTGCAGGAGCAGGGCCTGGCCGACCCGGCGCTCGACCCCCGGCTGACCGCGATCATGCTGGGCGGCATGGTGGAGCACTTCGCCCACGTCTGGCTGGATCTGGGGGAACGGGCCGACGAGGAGACCGCCGTGGCGTTGCTGACCACGTTGTGGGCGCGGGCCATAGGCTTGACGCCCATGTCAGCTCAGGAGGGCGGAAAATGAGCGGCAACCGGGCGGCGATGCTGGCCAAGCTGGCCGAGCTCGACGCCGAACTGGCCAAGGCGGTCGGCGGGGGCGGCGAGAAGTACGTCCAGCGCCACCGCGCCCGCGGCAAGCTGCTGGCCCGGGAGCGCATCGAGCTGCTGCTGGATCCCGGCACCGCGTTCCTGGAACTGTCGCCGCTGGCCGGCTGGGGCAGCGAGTTCCCGGTCGGGGCCAGCGTGGTGACCGGCATCGGGGTGATCGAGGGCGTCGAGTGCCTGATCACCGCGAACGACCCGACCGTGCGCGGCGGGGCCTCCAATCCGTGGACGCTGCGCAAGTCGTTGCGCGCCGCCGACATCGCCCTGGCCAACCGCCTGCCGTACGTCAATCTGGTCGAGTCGGGCGGCGCCGATCTGCCCACCCAGAAGGAGATCTTCATCCCGGGCGGGCGGATCTTCCGCGACCTGACGCGGTTGTCGGCGGCGGGCATCCCGACGATCGCGCTGGTCTTCGGCAACTCCACCGCGGGCGGCGCGTACGTGCCGGGCATGAGCGACTACGTGGTCATGGTCAAGGAGCGCGCCAAGGTGTTCCTGGGCGGGCCGCCGCTGGTCAAGATGGCCACCGGCGAGGAGTCCGACGACGAGTCGCTGGGCGGGGCGGAGATGCACGCGCGCACCAGCGGGCTGGCCGACTACCTGGCCGCCGACGAGCACGACGCGCTGCGCATCGGGCGGAGCATCGTGCGCTCGCTCAACTGGCGCAAGCTCGGCGTCGCGCCGGGGCCGGTGCGTGAGCCGCTGAACGACGCCGAGGGCCTGCTCGACCTGGTGCCGGAGGATCTGCGGGTGCCGTTCGACCCGCGTGAGGTGATCGTGCGGATCACCGACGGCAGCGAGTTCGAGGAGTTCAAGCCGCTGTACGGCGAGTCGCTGGTGACCGGGTGGGCGCGGGTGCACGGCTACGCGGTCGGCTTCCTGGCCAACGCGCGGGGGGTGCTGTTCAGCGAGGAGTCGCAGAAGGCGACGCAGTTCATCCAGCTCGCCAACCAGTCGCGCACGCCGTTGATCTTCCTCCAGAACACCACCGGTTACATGGTCGGCCAGGAGTACGAGCAGGGCGGGATCATCAAGCACGGCGCGATGATGATCAACGCGGTGGCGAACTCGACCGTGCCGCATCTCACCGTCGTCATGGGCGCCTCCTACGGCGCGGGCAACTACGGCATGTGCGGCCGGGCCTACGACCCGCGCTTCCTGTTCACCTGGCCGAGCGCGAAGTCGGCGGTGATGGGCCCGGCCCAGCTCGCCGGGGTGCTGTCGATCGTCGGCCGGGCCGCCGCGCAGGCGCGCGGGCAGGTGTACGACGAGGAGGGCGACGCGGCGATGCGGGCCATGGTGGAGGCGCAGATCGAGGCCGAGTCGCTGCCGTTCTTCCTGTCCGGCCGGCTCTACGACGACGGCGTGATCGATCCGCGTGACACGCGCACCGTGCTGGGGTTGTGCCTGTCGGCGATCAACAGCGCGCCGGTCCCCGCGCCCTCCGGGTTTGGAGTGTTCCGTCCATGATCACCCGTTTGCTGGTCGCCAACCGGGGCGAGATCGCCCGCCGCGTCTTCCGCACCTGCCGCGAGCTCGGCATCTCGACCGTCGCGGTCTTCTCCGACGCCGACGCCGGCTCGCCGCACGTGGCCGAGGCCGACCAGGCGGTACGGCTCAGCGGCACGGCCCCCGCCGAGACCTATCTCGCCATCCCCGCCCTGCTCGACGCCTGCCGTACCTCCGGGGCGGACGCGGTGCACCCCGGCTACGGTTTCCTGGCCGAGAGCGCCGCCTTCGCCGAGGCGGTGCTGGCGGAGGGGCTGACCTGGATCGGCCCCGGCCCGGAGGCCATCGCGGCGATGGGCTCCAAGACCGAGGCCAAGCGGCTGATGGCCGAGGCGGGCGCTCCGGTCTCGGCCACCTACCTGCCGGGGCAGCAGCCGCCGCCCGAGGCCTTCCCGCTGCTGGTGAAGGCGGCGGCGGGTGGCGGCGGGCGCGGCATGCGGGTGGTGCGCGAGCCGGCCGACCTGGAGCGCGAGTTCGCCTCGGCGGCGCGGGAGGCGCTGGCCGCGTTCGGCGACGGCGCCGTCTTCGCCGAGCCGCTGCTGGAGCGGGCCCGGCACGTCGAGGTGCAGGTGCTGGCCGACCGGCATGGGACGGTGTGGGCGCTGGGCGAGCGCGACTGCTCGGTGCAGCGGCGGCACCAGAAGGTGATCGAGGAGTCGCCCGCTCCGGCGCTCGCCGGAGGGGTGCGCGAGCGGCTGGCCACGGCGGCGCGCGAGGCGGCCCGCGCGATCGGCTACGTCGGGGCCGGAACCCTGGAGTTCCTGGTCCGGGGCGAGGACGTCGCCTTCCTGGAGATGAACACCCGGCTCCAGGTCGAGCACCCGGTCACCGAGCTGGTCCACGGGGTGGACCTGGTGCGGCTGCAGATCGAGATCGCCGAGGGCGCGCGGCTGCCCGCCGGGCCTCCCCCGGCGGCCGGGCACGCGATCGAGGCCCGGCTGTACGCCGAGGACCGCGCCTACGTGCCGCAGACCGGGACGATCCACCGGTTCGACCTGCCCGGGGACGTGCGGGTCGATTCGGGCGTGGAGCCGGGGAGCGTCGTCTCGCCGCACTACGACCCGATGCTGGCCAAGGTGGTCGCGCACGGCGCCAGCCGTACCGAAGCGCTGCGGAAGCTCACCGCGGCGCTGACCGGGGCGCGGCTGCACGGCGTGCCCACCAACCGCGACCTTCTCCTCGATGTCCTGAGAAATCCGGACTTCGTGGCGGCGCGGCTGCACACCTCGCTCATCGACGAGACCCCGGCCACCCCCGCCCGGTCGCCCGAGCTCGCCGCCCTGGCCGCCGCGCTGGCGATCACCGCGGCACACCGGGCCGCCGCGACGGTCCAGCCAGCCCTGCCCGCGCACTGGCGGAACGTCCGCTCCCAGCCCGCGACGACCCGCTTCGTCACCGCCGAGGGCGGGGAGCTGGAGGTCGTGCACCACCCGCTGCCGCCGGAGGTCACCGTGATCAGCGCCACGCCCGAGCGCGTGGTCCTGGAGCGCGACCGGCTCCGGCTGGGCTTCGACGTCGCCCGCTACGGCGACCTCGTGCACGTCGACTCCCCGCTCGGCGCGCTGCGGCTGACCGAGCTGCCGCGGCTGCCCGAGCCGGTCGTGCACCTGGCCCCGGGCTCCTTGCTCGCGCCGATGCCCGGTACGGTGCTTCGAGTCGAGGTGCATCCGGGCGACCGGGTCGGCGCCGGGCAGGCGGTCGTCGTCCTGGAGGCGATGAAGATGGAACATCGGATCACCGCCCCGGCCGCCGGACTGGTCGCCGAGGTGGCCGTCGAGAAGGGCCGGCACGTCCAGGCCGGGACGGTGCTGGCGATCATTACCGAAGGGGACGCGGCATGACGCGACTGGTGCACAAGCAGCTCGACGGCGGCGTCGCCACGATCACGCTGGACTCGCCGCCCAACCGCAACGCGCTGTCGGTGCGGCTGCTGACCGACCTCGAGGACCGGCTCAACTGGGCGCTGGCCGAGCCGGAGGTCCGGATCATCGTGCTGACCGCCACCGGCACCGTGTTCTGCTCCGGGGCCGACCTCAAGGAGCAGCGGGTCGAGCCCGACCGCGGCGCCGCCGACGCGCCGGTCACCGCCTCCTTCCCGGAGATCATGTCGCTCATCTGGGAGAGCCCGAAGCCGGTCATCTGCCGCATGAACGGCACCGCCCGCGCCGGCGGCCTCGGTCTGGTCGCCTCCTGCGACTTCGCCATCGCGCCGCTGACCGCCTCCTTCGCCTTCTCCGAGGTACGGCTGGGCGTCGTCCCGGCGATGATCTCGGTGCCGGTGCTGCGCCGGATGGAGTCCAGGGCGGCGGGCGAGTACCTGATGACCGGCGAGGTCTTCGACGCCGCGCGCGCCCAGGAGACCGGGCTGATCACCCGGGCCGTCCCCGAGTCCGAGCTCGACGCGACCGTGGGCCACTACGCCGAGATGCTGATCAAGGGCGGCCCCGAGGCGCTGGCGATCACCAAGCGGCTGCTGCGCGAGCTGCCCGCGCTCTCCTTCGACGAGGCGCTGCGGCAGATGGCCGCGCTGTCGGCCCAGCGCTTCACCTCGGAGGAGGGGCAGGAGGGCATCGCCGCCTTCATGGAGAAGAGGCCGCCGAAGTGGACCCGCTGACCGCGCCGCTGCGGATCGCCAACTGCAGCGGCTTCTACGGCGACCGCCTGTCGGCCGCCCGCGAGATGGTCGAGGGCGGCCCGATCGACGTGCTGACCGGCGACTGGCTGGCCGAGCTGACCATGCTCATCCTGGCCGGGAACCGCCTCAAGGGCCGCCCCGGGTACGCGCCCACCTTCCTCAAGCAGCTCGAACAGGTCCTCGGCACCTGCCTCGACCGCGGCATCAAGATCGTCTCGAACGCCGGCGGCCTCGACCCGGCCGGCTGCGCCGCCGCCGTCACCGACCTGGCCGCCAAGCTGGGCCTGCGCCCGCGCGTCGCGCACGTGCTCGGCGACGACCTGTCCGGCCGGCCGCTCGACCTGGTCAACGCCGACACCGGCGAACTCCTCGACGCCGCGCCGCTCACCGCCAACGCCTACCTCGGCGGCCGGCCCATCGCCGCCGCGCTGAGCGCCGGCGCCGACGTCGTCGTCACCGGCCGCGTCACCGACGCCGCCCTGGTCACCGGCCCGGGCATCTGGCGGTACGGCTGGCAGCCCGGCGACCTCGACGCCCTGGCCGGATCCGTCGTCGCCGGGCACGTCATCGAATGCGGCTGCCAGGCCACCGGCGGCAACTACTCCTTCTTCGACGAGGTGCCCGACCTGGCCCACTGCGGCTTCCCGCTCGCCGAGCTGTACGCCGACGGCTCCAGCGTGATCACCAAGCACCCCGGCACCGGCGGCCTGGTCTCGGTCGGCACGGTCACCGCGCAGCTCCTCTACGAGATCGGCGGCCCCCGCTACCTCGGCCCGGACGCCGTCGCCCGCTTCGACACCATCATCCTCACCCAGGACGGCCCCGACCGGGTCCGCATCACCGGCGTGCGGGGCGAGCCGCCGCCCGAGACGTTCAAGGTGGCCGTCAACTACCTGGGCGGCTACCGCAACACCATGACCCTCGTCCTCACCGGGCTCGACCTGGAGGCCAAGGCCCGGGTGGCCGAGGCGGCGATCTGGGCGCGGGTCCCGCGTGACACCTTCGAGCGGGTCGAGGTCGGCTTCGACCCGCCGCTGCTGCGGATCACCGTCCTGGACCCCGACCGGGCCGTCGCCGGACGACGCTTCTCCTCTGCCGTCGTCGAGACGGGGCTCGCCTCCTACCCGGGCTTCTACGGGCTCACCCCGCCGGGGGACGCCTCGCCGTACGGGGTCTACTGGCCGGTGCTCGTCCCCGCCACCGAGGTCACCCCCGCCGTCCACCTGGACGGCGACACTTTCCCCGTCCCTCACCCGCCCGCCTCCCCCACCTCCCCTTTGCCACCCCTCCCATCCGAGGAGTCCCCCGCCGCAGACCTCCCCACCGTCCGAGCCCCGCTCGGCACGGTCGCGGGGGCCCGTTCCGGCGACAAGGGCGGCAACGCCAACCTCGGCGTCTGGGTCCGCGCCCCCGAGCACTACCCGTGGCTGGCCGCCCACCTCACCGTGGACCGCCTCCGCACCCTCCTGCCCGAACTCGCCGCCCTGCGCGTCGAACGCTTCGAGTTCCCCAACCTCCTGGCGGTCAACTTCGTCATCCACGGCCTCCTCGGCCGCGGCGTCGCCGCCAGCACCCGCCTCGACCCCCAGGCCAAATCCCTGGGCGAACACCTGCGCGCCCAGCTCACCGACGTCCCGTCCCCCTAGCAGAAGCAGGACAGCTCGCCGGGCTCCTCACCGGCGGCCATCCGGGTGATCTGCCGCTCCCGGGCGAGCGCCTCGCAGTCATCCGGAGCCAGCTCCAGAGCTCGCCTGATCGCGGCCACCGCCTCGTCCAGCTCGCCGAGCTGCGCATGCGCCCAGGCCAGCGCGGTGTGCAGCTCGGGTGCCCACGGGTGCCTCGCCACCGCCAGCCGCCCGAAATCCCGAACCTCCGCCACCCGCCCGGCCTCGTGCAGGCTGTCGAGCCTGAGGCGCATCGCGAAGCGGTCACGCGGGTTCAGCTCCAGCAGCTCGTCCAGGACGCCTAGCGCCTCCTCATGGCGGCCCAGGCGCACGAGCAGGGAACTGCGCGCCGTCAGCGCATCTTCGTAGCGTGGGCTGGCGGCCAGGGCCAGGTCGAGCTCCGCCAGCGCGCCCTCGGGCCGGTCGAGCCCCTCGAGCACCTTGGCTCTGGCCAGGTGCAGCACGGGCCGCGGGGCCAGGCGCTCCAGGGATCGGGCCGCGAGACGCTCGGCCTCCTCCTCCCGACCGGACCAGTAGAGCAACCGCACGCGGAAGGCGAGCGCCTCGTCGTCTGAGGGGGTGACCGCCAGGATCCGGTCGACGTGCGCGAGGGCCTCGTCGTGGCGGTCCAGGAAGACGGCGTACCAGGCGGCCGCGCACAGGACGCTCGGGTGGTCGGGGCGGCGGGCCAGGGCCCGGGCGACGAGCGCCTCGTCGCCGGGGCCGGCGGCCTCGATGCGCAAGGCCAGCGCCCAGGGCAGGGGCGGCTCGATGGCCAGGGCCTGCTCCACCAGGGCGACCGAAAGGTCGTCCTCCCCCCGTCGCCGGGCGATGGCGGCCTGGACGACGAGCGGCGCGGCGGCGTGCGGGTGACGCTCGGCGAGCTCGTGCGCGGCCCGCTCGGTGTCCTCCACGCGGTCCAGGGAGAGCAGGGCGATCGCCCGCTCCACGCCGGCGCTCGGGTCGCCGGGGTTCAGGGCGAGCGCTCGGTCGAAGTGCTCGACGGCGTCCGCCGGCCGGTTCACCGAGTGCAGGATCATCGCCCAGGCGCAGAGCATTCGCGGGTCGTCCGGGAAGCGGGCGGCGATCTCCGCGGCCTCGTCCAGGCGCCACAGCGCCGCCAGCGTGATCATGAGCCAGCTCTCCGCCCGCGGCTCGCCGGGCGCCAGCCGTACCGCCTGCTCGAAGTACGGCAGAGCCTCGCGGTAGTCCCCGCCGGCCAGGTAGGTGCGGCCGATGGCGACGCGGATGACCCAGCTCTCCGGGAAGCGAGTGAGCGCCTCGACGCCCAGGTCGACGGCCTCGGCGGGCTTGCGCCGCAGGTGCAGGGCGGCGACCTGCCAGGCGACGGGCAGATCGTCGGCCGGGGCCAGCCGGGCGGCGGCGGTGAAGGTCTGCAGCGCTTCATCCCGGTCGGTCACGGTCTGGATCCGGCCGAGCTCGACCAGCGCTTCGGCCGCATCGGGAAACCGGGCCACGGCCTGCCGCGCCGCCTGTTCGGCCTCGGCGTACCGCTGGGCGCGGCGGAGTACGGCCGCCTGCGTCCAGTGGGTCATGCGGCGGCTTGCCAGCCGAGGAGGGCGGCGCCGTGGAGGCCGGCGAGGGCGCCCAGGGCGGACGGGAGGAGGCGGGGGGCCGGGCGGAAGGCGAGGCGGGCCGACAGGCGGGTGCGGAGCGGGTCGAACAGGATGTCGCCGGCGAGGGACAGGCCGCCGCCGAGGACGATGAGGTCGGGGTCGAGCAGGAGGGTGGAGGTGGCCAGGCCGATGGCGAGGGCGTCGACGGCCAGCGACCAGGCGGCACAGGCCGGGGCGCCGCAGGACAGGTCGCCGCAGGCGCGGGCGAGGTCGGCGGCCTCCTGGGCGGTGGCGGTGCCGGCGCGGGCCGGGATGGAGCGGGCGCCGCAGTACAGGGCCAGGCAGCCGCGCTGGCCGCAGCGGCAGTCCTCGCCGTCGGGGTAGACCGGGATGTGCGCGAGCTGCCCGGCCCAGCCGTTGTCCCCCTCGTACGGCGAGCCGTTGACGATGAGGGTGGCGCCGGGGCCGGTGCCCAGGGGGATGAAGAGGGCGTGCTGTGCGCCCCGGCAGGCGCCGAGCGCCGCCTCGGCCAGGCCGGCGGCTCCGACGTCGTGGCCGAGGGCTACGGGCAGGTCGAGGGCGGTGAAGGCGGCGGCGGGCACGTCACGCCAGCCGAAGGCGGCCGAGTAGACGGCGACGCCGGGGGCGTGCAGCCCCGGCACGGCCAGCCCGACGGCCACTGGACGGAGCCCGCCCGCGGCCGGGGTGGAGGAAGGGGCGGAAGGGTGCGGGGAAGCCGGGGTGGGGGAAGAGGGGGAGACGGAGGCGGCGCGGGTGTGCAGGGTGTCGGCGAAGGCGGAGATGGCCGCGATGGCCTCGTCCGGGCTCACGCCGCTCGGGGTGGGGCTGGTCTCCAGGTGCAGGAGGGTCCCGTCCCGGGCGACCAGGCCGCCCTTCAGGTCGGTGCCGCCGACGTCGATCGCGATCACACAGTCCACGCGGGGCAGGTTATCGAGTTGAACCCGACAAAGCACCTCAGACAGGATGGCCGGCTATGGAGATGCGCCGCCTGACCCCCGATGAGCTGGACGACTGCGTCCGGCTGGCCAAGAGCCGCGAGTGGCTGCCCGAGCGCCGCAAGTGGGCGCTGCTGTTCGAGGCGGGCGAGGTCTACGGCCTCCTGCTGGACGGGACGCTGGTCTCGACGACGGTGCTGACCCGGTACGGCGCCGGCTACGGGGTGATCAGCATGGTGCTGACCGATCCCGCGCACGCCCGGCAGGGCCTGGCACGGCGGCTGATGGAGCGCGTGCTGGAGCAGGCGGACGGGCTGGTGCTGTCGCTGACCGCGACGCCGAACGGCCGGCCGCTGTACGAGCGGCTCGGGTTCGAGACGGTCGGCGAGGTGACCTCGCACGTGGGCGTCTTCGCCGGCGAGCCGTCGGGGGTCTCCCGGGCCGCGACCGCCGCGGATCTGGAGCCGATCCTGGCCTTGGATCGCGAGCTGTTCGAGGCGGACCGCGGCGTCCTGCTGCGCCGGCTGCCGGACCTGCACGACCCGCTGCGGGTGATCGAGCGCGACGGGCGCGTGGCGGCCTTCGGCGGCGTCTGGGACACCGGCGACCAGCTCGTGGGCGGCCCCGTGGTGACCCGCGACCCGGAGGCGGCCACGGCACTGCTGGCCGACCTGCTGGCGGGCACCGCCAAGCCGGTCCGGCTGGACCTGGACACCCGGCAGACCGAGGTGTGCGCCTGGGCCGAGGCGCACGGCGTCCAGCCGGGCTTCTCGACGAAACTGATGGTCCGGGGCGGGGCACTGCCGGGCGTGCGGCCCTCGCTGGTCACCTCGTACAACGTGGCCCTGGGTTGACCCGTCCGGCGCGGCAGCCGTACATTCGCGGCCAGAACATCGTTCGGTTCCAAGGGCGGCCATGACCCACATCGACGTCAGCGCGGTCGACTTCGAGGCGCTCGGCGCCTGGATGGACACGCACGGGCTTCCGGAAGGCGCGATCACCGGCGCCGAACCGGTGCTCGGCGGCACGCAGAACATCATGGTGCGCTTCGAGCGCGGCGGCGTGCCGTACGTCCTGCGCAGGCCGCCGGCGCACGTGCGCGCCAAGAGCAACGAGGTGCTGCGCCGCGAGGCGCGGCTGCTGGCCGCGCTGGAGGGCACCGGCGTGCCCGCGCCACGGCTGGTCGCCGCGCAGACCGAGAGCGAGCCGGTCTTCTACCTGATGGAGCCGGTCGACGGCTTCAACGCCTCGACCGGGCTGCCGCCCAGGCACGCCGGCGACCCGGCGATCCGGCACCGGATGGGGCTGGAGGCGGCGATCGCGCTGGCCGCGCTCGGCCGCGTGCCCGCCGAGCGGCTGCCCGGCTTCGGCCGCCCGGAGGGCTTCCTGGAACGGCAGGTGCCGCGCTGGATGGGCGAGCTGGAGTCGTACGGCAGGCTGGACGGCTACCCAGGCCCGGAGATCCCCCACCTGCACGAGACCGCCGCCTGGCTGGAGCTCAACCGCCCGGCCGGCTTCACCCCCGGGATCATGCACGGCGACTACCACCTGGCCAACCTGATGTTCGCCCACGACGGCCCCCGGGTGGCGGCGATCGTCGACTGGGAGATGTGCACCATCGGCGATCCGCTGCTCGACCTGGGCTGGCTGGTGGCGACCTGGCCGTCGATGGAGGCGCAGGTGCCCGGCCTGGCCTCGGCCGAGGAGATGGTCGCCTGCTACGCGGAGCTCTCGGAGCGCGACCTGTCGGCGATCGACTGGTACGTGGTGCTGGCCTGCTTCAAGCTCGGCATCGTGCTGGAGGGCAGCCACGCGCGGGCCTGCGCGGGCAAGGCGCCCAAGGACATCGGCGACCTGTTGCACGCCACCACGCTGGACCTTTTCGCCCGGGCGCAGGAGTGGATGCGTAAACCAGGAGACTAACGATCTCCCCTCCCCTACAATTGCGAGCAATTGCGGACATTTCGTCGGGGAGGACGTTCCCATGCGCCTACGGTTTCTCGGCTCGACGTCGGAGGCGGGCGCCTGCCCCACTCTCTACGAGACCGACCGCGGCACGATCGTGGTCCAGGGGTTGCACGTGACCGATCCGGAGGCGCTCGGCGACCTTCGCGACGTGCTGGAGGGTGAGGCCGCGGTGGAGGTCCCACGCGAGTTGCTCGTGGAGATCGCAAGACGCGTACTGTCTTGATCACGATTGCGTACAGCCACTGGAAGGCGCCGTCCGGGCGCGGCTAGCCTCGGTCAATGAGCACCTTCCAGCAGGCCCGCGTGGAACTCGGCGCCCAGTTGCGGAGATTGCGCGAGGCATCCGGGCTCACCGGCAAGGACCTGGCCGAGCGGCTGCACTGGCAGCCGTCCAAGGTCTCCCGGCTGGAGAACGCCCGGCAGACGGCCAGCGAGGAGGACGCGGTCGCCTGGGCCGAGGCGACCGGCGCGGCGGCGCCGGAGGCCGACGACCTGATCGCCAAGGCGATCGGGCTCAGCGCCCGGCAGGCCGACTGGCGCCAGCGCGGCTCCGACAGCCTGGCGGTGCTCCAGAACGACATCCGCGAACTCGAGCTGCGCACCACGAACCTGCGGGTCTTCGAGGCCGGCCTGATCATGGGCCTGCTGCAGACGCCGGAGTACTCGCGGCAGGTGTTCACCCGGCTCAAGCGCTGGTGGAAGGCGCCCGACGAGATCGACAGCGCGATCCAGGCGCGGATGAAGCGGCAGGAGATCCTCTACGACCGCTCCCGCTCGTTCGTGGTGATCATGCCCGAGGCCACCCTGCGCTTCAAGCTCGCCACCACCGACGTGATGCTCGGCCAGATGGACCGGCTGCTCGCGGTCAGCACGCTGCCCAACCTCAAGCTGGGCCTCATCCCGTTCGAGCACGAGTTGCCCTCGGCGATCACCACGGGCTTCTGGATCTTCGACGAGGAGCAGGTCATGGTGCCGATGCGCCATCACGAGCTGCACCTGCGCGAGCGGAGCGACGTGGAGTTCTACGCCGAGATCTTCGAGGCGTACAGCAAGGTCGCCGAGTTCGGGCAATCCGCACGATCCATCATCATGCGCGTGATTAACGATTTGGCGAAACAAAGTCCACTTTAACGTTCGCAATTGCTTGCCTCGCCGGACAAGATCATGCAATCCTGAGGCAAGATGTTGCGGAGGTGACTCACGATGTTGGACACGACGGTCTGCTTGGAGCAGTTCGCGTGGCACGCGAGTCGGCACGCCGACCTGCGGGTCCACAATCTCGCCCTGTCCTGCGAACCGGCCTACGTGGCCGTGCGCAATCGCTTCTCCAGCACCCTGGCCGAGACGGTCACCTGCTCGGACGAAGGCGCCTTCATCACCTCGTGGGGATACCGGCTGGGCAGCGCCGACGACGTCGAGTCGGCCGCCGCCCGCCTGGCCTACCTGCTGGCCGCCCTGCCCGCCTGAACCGGGCGAAGGCGGCCGGGCAGGCCGCCGGTGGCTAGTCGTCGCCGAACTCCGCCGGATCGATCGCCACTTCCTTGGCCGCCGCCATCCGGGCGTGCTTGAGCAGCCGCTCCCTGGACAGCACGTTCGGGTGCAGGGTGTAGCGGATCACCAGCCCGTCCAGCATCGCGTCGATGCGCTCGGCCGCACCGGCCGGGTCCTCGCAGACGAACTCCTCCGCGGCCACGCCGTCCCTGATCACCCGCTCCAGCGCGTTCAGCCACACCTGCTCGACCTGCTGGGCGATCTCCCGCACCGCCGGCTCGCGCAATGCCACGTTCCAGGCGTCCAGCCACAACAACCAGCTCTGGTCGGAACGGGACTCGGGGATGTAGTAGCGCAACACCCGATCCAGCCGCACGACCGCCGGGGCCGGCGCTCCGGCCAGCTCGTCCAGGCCGGCCTTCTCGATGTCGAGGGTCGCCCGGAGCATCGCCGTGAGCAGCTCGTCCTTCGTGGCGAAGTGGTAGTGGATCAGTCCGCCGCTGACGTTCACCGCTTTGGCGACGTCAGCCACGCGGGTATTGGCCAGCCCTTTTTCGAGCACTACCCGGCGGGTGGCCTCCAGAAGCTCGGCCCTGCGGTGATCGGCCTGATCGGCCCGGCTGTTGCGCACCGGCCAAGAGTATCCCGCTATCTCCTCTTCGGGTGGAACACCCAGACCCGGAGCAACAGGAAGCGGACCGTGGTCGCCGCGGCGTTCGCGGCGACGCCCACCACCAGCTCGACACCCCGCGAGGCCTCCTCGGGGATGAGGGCCAGACCGGCCGTGCTCAGGGCCAGCCCGACCAGGAACGCGACCGCCCCTTCGAGCTGGTGGCGCAGGGCCCGGGCCGAGCCGGTCACGCCGAAGGTGAAGCGCCGGTTGGCGGCGGTGTTGCCGATCGCGGTGATCACCAGGGCGATGGCGTTGGCCGCGAACGGCGAGAAGGTGCCGCGCAGCACCCAGAACAACACCATGTACGACAACGCGCTGACGATGCCGACGAGCGCGAAGCGCGGCAGTTGCCGGGCCATGCCCTCGGGCATGCGCGCCTGCCGTACCGACGGGGGCATCGGGATGCCCGCCACGTCCGACAGGGCCCGGCGCATCACCCGGGCCAGCCCGCGCAGGTCGTCGTAGGCGGTGCGGACGATGTCGACCCGGCTGTCGGGGTCGTCCACCCAGTCGACCGGCACCTCGTGGATACGCAGCCCCTGCCGCTCGGCCAGCAGGAGCAGCTCGGTGTCGAAGAACCACTCCTCGTCCTCCACGTGCGGCAGCAGCGCCTGGGCCACCTCGGTGCGGACCGCCTTGAAGCCGCACTGCGCGTCGGAGAAGCCGGCGCCGAGCAGGTGCAGCAGCAGGTTGTAGGAGCGCGAGATGAACTCGCGTTTCGGCCCGCGCACCACCCGCGACGAGCGCGACAGCCGGGTGCCGATCGCCAGGTCGCTGTGCCCCGACAGCAGCGGCGCGACCAGCGGGAGGAAGGCGCCCAGGTCGGTGGACAGGTCCACGTCCATGTAGCTGACCACGTCGGCGTCGCTGACCGCCCACACCCGGCGCAGCGCCCGGCCGCGGCCCTTCTCCTCCAGGTGTACGGCCCGCACGTGCGGCAGTTCGTGGGCCAGTTCCCGCGCCAGCCTCCACGTGTCGTCGGTGCTGGCGTTGTCGGCGATGGTGATGCGGAAGCCGTACGGGAAGGTGGTGGTCAGGTAGTCGTGCAGCCGCCGGATGCTGCCGGGAAGGGCGACCTGCTCGTTGTACACCGGCACGACCACCTCGACCAGGCGGGTCGGGATGGCTGTCTGCGTGGGATCCAAGGGGTTACCTCAACCGGATCAGGCATGGGGCGGCTGAGACGAGCTTAGACCGGGCAGGCTGATGGTCGCGAGAACGCCGCCGTCCGGCGCGTTCTCCAGTTCGACGGAGCCGCCCGCCTCCTTGACCGCCTGCATGACGATGGCCAGTCCCAGCCCGGACCCGGGCAGGCTGCGCGCGGAGGACGAGCGCCAGAACCGCTCGAAGACGTGCGGCATGTCCTGGTCGGGGATGCCCGGCCCGTGGTCGCGCACGGTGAGCACGCCCGCCTCGAGCTGGACGTCGATCTCCCCCGGGCTGAACTTGGCGGCGTTGTCCAGCAGGTTGAGCACGGCCCGCTCCAGGGAGGCCGGGTTGCCGAGCACGTACCACGGCTCCAGGTCCGACCTGACCTCGGCGCCGCGCAGCTCCGCGCGCTCGATCGCGGCGGCGACCACCTCGTGGAAGGCGAAGCGGGTGTGCGGCTCGCGGTCGGTCTCGCCGCGCGAGAGCATCAGCAGGTCGCCCACCAGCGTGGACAGCTCGGCGAACTGCGCCTTGACGTTGACCAGCAGCCGCTCCTTGGCCGCCGGGTCCAGCGCGCGGCCGGTCTGCTCACTGCGCAGCAGCAGGTCGATGTTGGTGCGCAGCGAGGTCAGCGGGGTGCGCAGCTCGTGTCCGGCGTCGGCGACGAGCTGGCGCTGGCGGTCGCGCGAGCCGGCCAGGGCGGCGGTCATCGCGTTGAACGAGCGGCTCAGCCGGGCGATCTCGTCGTCGCCCTTGACCGGGATGGTGGTGTCGAGGTCCTCGGTCTGGGCGATGTGCTCGACGGCCTTGGTGAGGCGGCGGACGGGGCGCAGGGCGGTGTTGGCGATCAGCAGGCCGATGGTCGCGGCCCCGAGCACGCCGACCAGGGCGACCAGGACGAGCGACTTCACCAGGGTGCCCATGGCCCCGTAGATGTCGTGCTCGGGCAGCGCCGCCATGAGGGCCCCGTCGTTGCCGAGGCTGGTGGTCATCACCCGCACCCGTTTCCCGTTGGTGAGCTGTCCCTCCCGGACGAGGGCCTCCTCCGCGGGCAGCTTCGTCACCGCGATGTCCGCGGGCTCGACCTTGATCGCCAGCGACTGCTCGTGCGGCAGGCAGCGCTCGCCGGTGTCGGTCACGACCTGCCAGACCGGCCCGAACCAGTGGCCGCCCACCGGCTGCGGCTTCGGGTTCTGCTGGCAGTTGCGGCCGACCGTCCTGACCTCGGCGGGATTGGGCCGCACGTTGCCGAGCGAGCGGTCCAGACCCTCGTCGAGCTCCCGGTAGACCAGCCAGCCCGACACCGCGGCGACCGCGGCGATGGCGATGGCGACCGCTGCCGTCACCAGCAGCGTCAGCCGGGAGCGCAGGCTGCCGTGTCTCACCGAGGCGCCTTGAGGGCGTAGCCGACGCCCCGGACGGTGTGGATGAGCCGGGGCAGCCCCTCGACCTCGGTCTTGCGCCGCAGGTACATGACGTAGACGTCGAGGGAGTTGGAGGTGGGCTCGAAGTCGAAGCCCCACACGTGCGCCAGGATCTGCTCGCGGGTCAGCACCTGGCGCGGGTGCATGAGGAACAGCTCCAGCAGCAGGTACTCGGTGCGGGTGAGGTCGAGCGGGTGCCCGGCGCGGGTGACCTCGCGGGTGCCGGGGTCCATGCGCAGGTCCTCGAAGGCCAGCAGCGGGGCCTGCCCGCCGTTGCTGCCGATCGCGCCCCGGCGCAGCAGCGCCCGCACCCGGGCCAGCAGTTCGTCCAGCTCGAACGGTTTGACCAGGTAGTCGTCGGCCCCGGCGTCGAGCCCCGACACCCGGTCGCCGACCGCGTCGCGGGCGGTCAGCATGAGGACCGGCACGTGGTTGCCGCCCGAGCGCAGCCGGCGGCACGCGGTGAGCCCGTCGAGGCGCGGCATCATCACGTCCAGGAGCACCGCGTCGTACGGCTCGCGCTCCAGGGCTTCGAGCGCCGCCAGGCCGTCGTTGACCGTCTCGACCCGGTAGCCCTCGAACTCCAGGCTCGACTGGAGGGCTTCGCGGAGGGCCGGCTCGTCGTCGACCACCAGCAGACGTGCGCTCATGGTCCCACGGTAGGCGGTGAAGATGAGAAGGCAATGAACCTACCCGTGCAGCACCTTCATCGCGGCGTTGTGTCCCGGGATGCCGCTGACGCCGCCGCCGCGCCGGGCGGCCGCGCCGCAGCGCAGGATGCGGTCGTGCTCGGTCTCCACGCCCCACCGGCCCTCGTCGGCGGCGTCCTCGGCGTACGGCCAGGCGAGGTCGCGGTGGAAGATGTGGCCGCCCGGCAGCCCGGCCTGGGTCTCCAGGTCGACCGGCGACTTGGCCTCGATGCAGGGGCGGCCGTCCGGGGTGTGCAGCAGGCAGTCCTCGATCGGCTCGGCCAGGACGGAGTTGATCGAGCGCAGGGTGGCGGCGAGCGCCTCGGCCCGGGCGCGCTCGGGGTCCCGGCGGAACAGGCGGGCGGGCATGTGCAGGCCGAACAGGGTCAGGGTCTCCCCCTCGACGCCCAGGATCGACCGGTCGGTGAGCGAGTGGCAGTACACCTCGGCCGGGGGCAGGGCGGGGATCGTGCCCGCGGCGGCCTCGCCGTACGCGCGGGCGAGCTGGGCCTGGCTCTCGTTGATGTGGAAGGTGCCGCTGAAGGCGGCCCGCGGGTCGACCGAGGCGTCCTTGAGCCTGGGCAGCCGCGACAGCACCATGTTGACCTTGAGCTGGGCGCCCTCGGGCGCTTCCGCGCCCGGCTCCAGGACGTCCGGGGGCAGGTTCAGCAGCACCCGGCCGCCGGTCACGGTGTGCTCGGCGCCGGAGGCGTCGCGGAAGGTCACCTCGCCGTTCGGGTCCACGCCGATCACTTCGGCGCCGGTCCTGATCTCCGCCCCGGCCTGGCGGGCGGCTCGTTCCAGCGCCCCGGAGACCGCGCCCATGCCGCCGACCGGCACGTTCCACTCGCCGGTGCCGTCGCCGATCACGTGGTAGAGGAAGCAGCGGTTGGCCAGCAGGTCCTCGTCGGGGTCGGCGAAGGTGCCGATCAGCGCGTCGGTCAGCACGACGCCGCGCACGGTGTCGTCGGTGAAGCGCTCGCGGACGATGCGACCGATGGGGCGCTCGAACAGCTCGTCCCAGCCGGCGAGGGCCCTGAAGTCCTTCTCGCCGCGCAGCGGTTCGAGCAGCGTGGGGGCGATCCGCTCGGCCAGGCGGGCGGCCTGGCCGTAGAAGGCGGTCCAGGCCGCGTGGTCGGCGTCGCCGCCGGTGACCTCGCGGAAGGAGTCGCGGGTACGGCCGGCGTCCTCGTTGTCCACGAGCAGGCCGCCGGTCCCGACCGGCGTGTAGGAGGCGTAGCGGCGGCGGCGCAGCGTGATGTCCAGGCCGAGGTCGGTGACGACCTTGGTCGGCAGCAGGCTGACCAGGTAGGAGTACCTGGACAGGCGGGCGTCCACGCCGTCGAAGGCCTGGGCCGAGATGGCCAGACCGCCCACGTGGTCGAGGCGTTCCAGGACCAGCACCCGGCGCCCGGCCCTGGCGAGATACGCCGCCGCCACCAGCCCGTTGTGCCCGGCACCGACTACCACCACGTCATAGGCCATTCCGGGACGATATACCTCCGTCGCCGGGCTCGGCGAGCCCGGTCAAGGTCGGCTGGCGATCGCCAGCAGCACCGCGGCCGGACCGGCGAGCACGCGTCCCCGCCGCCAGACCGCGCGCAGGCTGCGCACGAGGTTCACCCCGGCCAGCGGCACCTCCACCAGCCGCCCGGTGGCCAGCTCGGCCTCCACCGCGTAGGCGCTCAGCACCGCGGGCGCCGCCCCGGCCTGGGCCGCGCCCTTGACCGCCGAGTTCGAGCCCAGCTCCAGCCGGGGCGCGGCCTGGTGCAGGTCGCCGATGGCCCGGTCGAGCGTCTCCCGCGTGCCCGAGCCCTGCTCCCGCACGACCAGCGGCGTGGCCGCGAGTTCCACCCCGCGCAGCGCGGTACGGCGGCGCGTCCACGGATGGCCCGGGGCGACCACGACGACCAGCCGGTCGGTCCCCACCACCCGGCTGTCCAGCGCCTCGGGCACGCTCGGCCCCTCCACGAAGCCCAGTTCGACCTCCCCGGCCACCACCCGGGCGATGACCTCGGCGGAGTTGAGCACGTCCAGCCCGGCCTGGGCTTCGGGCTCGCGTTCCTGGAACTCGCCGAGCCAGCGGGGGACGAGGTACTCGGCGACCGTCATGCTGGCGGCCACCCGCAGGTGGGCCGCCTCGCCCCGCCGTACCGCGTCGGCGCTGCGCATGAGCTCGCGGGCGGCGTCCAGGACGGCGACCGCCCAGCCGGCGACCATGCGGCCCTCTGCGGTGAGGGTGGAGCCGCGCGGGGTGCGCTCCAGCAGGGGCAGGCCGAGGCGGCGTTCGAGCTGGGCCAGGCGCTTGCTCGCCGAGGGCTGGGCGACGCCGGCGGCGCGGGCCGCTTGGCCGACGCTGCCGAGTTCCCCGACGTCGACCAGGAGCTTCAGCGAGTCGAGGTCGGGCCATCCAGTCATAGCCTCAGGCTATGACCTCCCAGGCAAGATCGGGGTACCGGGGGGCCTGAGCTGCGACAAAGCTCTTCTTATGGTGTCAATTCCGGTCGGGTCGTCCTGGCCGCGGGTCAACCTGCCCGGCATCGCGGTGGCCGGAGTCGCCGTCGTCCTGGCGGTCCTGGCCAACCGGGCGGTGCCCGCGGTCAGCCCCGCGGTCTTCGCGGTGATCGGCGGAGCCGTCCTGGGCAACCTCGGGCTGCTCGGCGAGCGGTTGCGGCCGGGGCTGCGGTTCGTGTCCAAGCGGGTGCTGCGGACCGCGATCGTCCTGCTCGGCCTGCAGATCGCGCTGCCCGAGGTGCTCGCGCTCGGCCCGCAGACGCTCGCCGTCGTGGTCGTCGCGACCGGGGTCACCTTCGTGCTGACCCCGATCATCGGCCGCCGGCTCGGCGTGCACCCGGGCACCGCCCTGCTGCTGGCCACCGGCGTCTCCATCTGCGGCGCTGCGGCCATCGCCGCGATGCACGCCACCCTCGGCGAGCGTTCCGCCGACGAGCGCTCCGCCGAGGCGGGCGAGGAGCAGGCCGACGCCGCGAGTGCGCTCAGCGCGGTGGTCCTGTACGGCAGCCTGGCCATCGTCGCCCTGCCGCTGGCCGCCTCCTGGCTGGGCCTGTCCGACCGGCAGCTCGGCCTCTGGACCGGGGCGTCGGTGCACGAGGTGGCCCAGGTGGCCGCGATCGGCGCGGCGGCGGGCGCCTCGGTGCTCGCGGTGGCGGTGATCGTGAAGCTGGCCCGGGTGGTCCTGCTGGCCCCGATGGTCGCGATGACCGCCTTCCGGCTGCGGGCCGCCGCCGACCCTGAGCCGGCCGCCGGGACGGCCAAGCCGCCGATCGTCCCGCTGTTCGTCGGCGGCTTCCTGGCCCTGATGGTCGTCCGGAGCCTCGGCTGGGTCCCGCCGGCGGTGATCGAGGCCACCCCGCTGGTCACCAACGCGCTCCTCGCCGCCGCCCTCTTCGGCCTCGGCGCGGGCATCGACGTCAAGGCGTTGCTGCGCGGCGGGCGCAAGCCGATGCTGCTGGGGGCCGTCGCCACCGTGCTGATCAGCGGCGTCAGCCTGCTCGGTGTGCTTCTCCTCGGCTGAACCGGCCATAGGATCCACGCGGAACAAACCGCAGCAAAATGGCCGTTCCAGCAGAGTGAGAAACGAGACAAACGTGACGCAGAGCCCCATCCTTCGCCCTTCCGACGAGGTCGCCGCCGCCCTGGAGGCCGGCCGGCCGATCGTGGCCCTGGAGTCCACGATCATCTCGCACGGCCTGCCGAGGCCCCGCAACCTCGAAGTGGCCCGGGAGCTGGAGGAGGTCGTGCGGGCGGCGGGAGCCGTACCCGCGACGATCGCCGTCCTGGACGGCGTGCCCCGCATCGGCCTGAACGAGGTCGAGCTGGAGCGCATCGCCATGGAGGACGGCCTGCGCAAGCTCGGCCAGCGTGACCTGCCGGTCGCCGCCGCGCTCAAGGCCAGCGGCGCGACCACCGTCTCGGCCACCTCGTTCCTGGCCGCGCGGGCCGGCATCCGGATCTTCGCCACCGGCGGCCTGGGCGGCGTGCACCGCGGCTGGACCGACGACCAGGACGAGTCCGCCGACCTCGACACCCTCGCCCGCACCCGGCTCACCGTGGTCTGCGCCGGCGTCAAGTCGATCCTGGACGTCCCGGCCACCCTGCAGCGTCTGGAGACCCGCGGCGTGAGCGTCGTCGGTTACCGCACCGGCGACTTCCCCGGCTTCTACCTGCACTCCTCCGGCTACCCGGTGGACTGGCGCATCGAGACCGCCGCGGAGGCGGCCGACATCATGCGCGGCCAGGACGCCCTCGGCGGCCCGGAGACCGCGCTCGTGGTCGCCAACCCGGTCCCGGTCGACCAGCAGCTCGACCCCGAACTGCACGACCGCGTGCTGTCCGAGGCGCTGTCCGCCGCCGAGCGCGACGGCGTGACCGGCCAGGCCATCACCCCGTTCCTGCTCGGCTACCTGGTCAACGGCACCGCCGGCGCCTCCCTGGAGGCCAACCTGGCCGCCGTCCGCGGCAACACCGCGCTCGCCGCGCAGATCGCGACGGCCTGGGCCCGGCCGTGAGCCAGCCGACCGCTCTCCCGGGCCGGACCGGCCCGGGCGGCGCCGCGGGACTGCTGGTGATCGGCGACATCGTCACCGACGTCGTCGCCATTCACGGCACCCCGGTCGCCTCCGGCACCGACACCGACGCCGACATCGCGCTCCGGCCGGGCGGCTCGGGCGCCAACACCGCCGCCTGGGCCGCGTACCTGGGCGCCGACGCGCGCCTGCTGGGCCGGGCCGGGTACGACAGCGCCGACTGGCACCTCAGCGAGCTGACCAAGGTCGGCGTCACGCCGCTGGTCCTGACCGACCCCGACTACCCCACCGCCGTCGTCATCGCCATGGTCGACCCGAGCGGCGAGCGCTCCATGCTCACCAACCGGGGCGCGGGCGGGCGCATCTCCCCCGCCGACTGGCGGGCCGACGCCCTCGACGGCGTCGCGCGGCTGCACCTGTCCGCGTACACGTTCTTCACCCCGAGCGGCCTCGATCTGGTACGGCTGGCCGTGGCGGAGGCGGTCTCGCGCGACGTGACGATCAGCGTCGACCCGGCCTCGACCGGGCCGCTGCGGGCCTTCGGCCTCGACCGCTTCCTGGCCGAGACCGCCGCCGCGCGGCTGATCATCCCGAACCGGGACGAGGCGCTCCTGCTCACCGGCGAGTCCGACCCCGAACGTGCCGCGCTCGCGCTCAGCCGCCGCTACGGCACGGCGGTGGTCAAGCTCGGCGGCGACGGCGCGCTCGTGGCCGTCGACGGCGAACTGCGCGCCGTGGCCGCGGCTTCGGGTACGGCAGGCGCGGTCGTGGACTCCACCGGGGCGGGCGACGCCTTCGCGGCCGGATATCTCACAGCGAAGTTGCAGGGGGCCGACGAGCCCCAGGCTCTGGAGCAGGGGATCAAGGCCGGAGCCGAGTGCGTCGCCCTTGTGGGCGGCCGGCCACGGTACGGTTTGGCCACCAAGCACCTTTACCCTATTCACGCCGATTGATAGCTTGCGTCATAAGTTGCACCAGTAGCCACATGCGCAACATTGGGGAGGGTACGGTCCACCAATGGACGTTGAGTCATCGATCTACCTGAGCGACCTGGTTCCGGCCTTGCGCTGGAGCCGACCTCAGCAGGTGGCCGAGGCTCTCACCGACCCGCGGCTTCCGGCCGGCTGGTGGAGCACCCTGTCCCTGACGCGCGCGCTGGCCGCCACCGGCGTGGACTGGATGGGCGAGCGCCTGGCGCGGCTCGCCGCCCAGCGCTGGGACCACCTGCCGCTCGCCGACGTCTTCCCGGCGCTGCAGGTGCATCACGTCGACCCCGGGCTGACCGGGTGGGCCGAGCCCGTCCGGTCGGCGATCACCGGCATGGGGGGCTGGAACCGGCTCAAACGGCTCAGCGCGGGTGACCTGGCGGGCACGGCCGAGCCGGTCATCGGGGCGCTCTTCCGCGAGGTGCTCAACCGTCTCGACACCACCTCCCGGCAACCGGCCGCCGCCGGCTCTCGCCTCGGCGACTCCGCCGGCCGCCTCGCCGACGCGGCCTCCGCCGGCCCCCGCCTGGCCGATCCCGGTTCCGCTGCCTCCCGCCCCGCCTCCGCGGCGTCCTCGGCCTTCACGCCCGCCGCCTTCGGAACCGCCGCTCCCGCCGAGGCGCCGCCCACGCCGTTCGGAGCGCCCGCCCCGGCAGGCGCTCCCGGCGGTCCGGTCGCCGCCGGCTCGGCCGACCCCGCCGCTTCCGCTGGTTCGCAGGATGAGGCCGGCGAGCCCGCCGACCCGTCGGCCCCGCCCGCCCTCAAGCCCGAACACGTCATGACCCGCGTCGTCGACGGCCTCTTCCAGTCCTTCGACCGCCTCGAACTGGCCGTCGCCGTCCACCGCCTCTTCGCCGAGGACCCGGTCAGCCTGCGCGAGCTGGCCCACCGCACCCTCGTCGACCGCGACTCCCTCTCCCTGGCCCAGCGCACCGCCGAGGAACGCGTCCTGCTGTGGCTGCGCTCCTCGGAGTCCGCCCCGGTCACCGGGCACATGTTCCGCCTCACCGAATGGCTCGGCGCCGCCGCCACCGAGGAGCAGCTCATCGGCGCCGACCCCGAGCACCCGGTGATCGTGCCTTCCCTGCGTACCCCGCTGTGGCGGGTGCTGGTCACCCTCATGCCCGACCGCCGCTTCCAGGACGGCTGGCTCGTCGTCGGCGACCTGCGCGGGCTCCAGCAGCGCACCCGCCGCCTGCTGGCCGCCGCCCCGCGTGACGCCGACCCCGCCGAGCTCCTGGGCGAGCTCGGGATCCGGCTGCACTCCGCCACGGCCTGGCTGGAGGCGTTGCCGCAGGACAGCGACGCCGAGTTCGCCGCCGGGCCCGAGGCGCCCCAGAGCCTGCCCCGCCGTACGCCCGGGGCCAACGGCCACCACCACCGCGGCGGCCAGCCCATCCCGCAGGCGCCCGGCATCGACCCCAGCGCCGCGCTGGCCACCCTCTCGGCCCTGTCCGGCGGCCGTCCCGCCGGTGCCTTCGGCGGCCCCGGCGGCCTGCCCGAGCGCAACCCGGGTGGCCTGCCCGAGCGGGTCCCGGGCGGTTCGCCCGAGCACGTCCCGAGCGGCGCGAACGGTCTCCCGCAGCGCACCTCCGGCGCCCACCCCGGCGGCCTGCCCGAGCGCAACCCGGGCGGCCTGCCGCTCGGTCACCCCGGTGGCGTGCCCGACCGTTCCCCCATGCCCGGCCTCAACGGCGGCTTCGGCGGCCTGTCCGGCGTCTCCGACCGGGTCGCCGCGGGCCTGGCCGGTATGGCGGGACCCGGAGGGCCCTCCATGGCGCCGCCCTCCAGCCCGACCTCCGACCCGCGCCGCTGGCAGCGCATCGACGTCACCCCCGAGCACCTGCGCGGCGGCCCCGTCACCGTCCCCGAGGGGTACGCGGCCCAGCTCGGCATGCGTCCCGGGACCCTGCTGTCGGTCACCGGCCCGGGCAACAACGCCGTCGTCCTCGTCTGGCCGGGCGACCGCCAGCCGGTCTTCGACTCCCTCCAGCCGGTGCTCATGAAACTCAACGCCCGCCCCGGCGACCAGGTCTACGTCACGGTCGACGGCTACCGCCTGGAGGCCCAGCTAACCGGCTGACCTCCCTACCAACCGGCTGACCTCCCCACCAACCGGCTGACCACCTACGGATCGCGTCTCCCCGTAGGCCCGCCTGCCCACGCCCCGGCGAGCTCGCCGGGGCTGCACCGGGCGGCCCCTCACCCAGCGGTCTCCTCGAACAACCCGAGCTTGTGCGCGGTCGCCGCCGCCTCCCCGCGGGACGCCACCCCCAGCTTGGCCAGGATGTTCGAGACATGCACGCTCACCGTCTTGACCGAGATGAACAGCCGCGCCCCGATCTCCCGGTTACTGCTCCCCTCGGTGAGAAGCTGCAGCACCTCCAGCTCCCGAGCCGTCAGCCCAGCCCGCTGATCCTGCTCCCCTCGAAGCTCCTGGCCGGCCGAAGCCCCGCCACCCACGGCCAGGCGAGCCTTCCGAGCCACCGCGTCGATCTCGCTCACCAACGGCTTGGCTCCCAGCCGAACGGCCAGCCCCCGGGCCGCCTCAAGCTGCTCCCCCAGCTCCTTGGCCGCCTCCGCCGACTCCACCCGCCCGGCCCCGGACCCACCAGAACGAGCGGCCAGGGCGGCCTTCACCCCACCGAGCAACGCCCGCGCCTCGCCGTACGGCACGCCGAGCCCCCGCCAAGCAGCCGCAGCCGCCCCCCAGACCGCCACCCGCCCCTCCGGAAACGCGGCGCCGTCCACCGCGGTCAGCCCCGTCTGGGCGAAGAAGGTGAGCCGTTGCGCCTCCTGCGAGGCCCCGTCCACCGACAACCGCCGCCCCAGCGCCAGTACCTCCTCCGGCAAAGCCTCAGGCAGCCACCCGAACTCCACCAGCATCGGCCACGCATACCGGGGGCTGTCCTCCGGATCGAGCTCCCGCACCGCCCGGGACGCCACCGCCAGCGCCACGTCCAGCTCCCCCCGAGCCGCCGCCAGCGCGAACTCCCGCCGCGCGTGCGGCAACACCGTCTGATCCCGGAAGCTCCCCCGCGAGAACACCCTCCGAGCGGCCAGGAAGTGCGACTCCGCCCGAGCCAGGTCGCCTCGCGCGAGCGCGATGTCGGTGATCCACCCTTGCAGGCTGGCCTGGGTGGGCGCGGGCGGGGCGAGGTCGAGCGCGTGCTCGATCACCTCCAGCGCCTCGTCCCAGCGCCCGAGCGAGACGAGCGGCTCGGCCAGGTTGATCGCCAGGAAGGTGCCCGACGCCCGGGCGAGCCCGTGCGCCTCGGCGTCGGCGACGCCCTGGCGGGCGACCCGCGCGGCGTCGTCGTGCCGCCCGGCGCCTTCGAGCACGTCGGACTCGGAGATGAAACTGCGCATCACCGCATACTCCGCCCCCGCCTCCCGGGCCAGCCGGCTGGCCCGGTGGAACCCGTCGAGGTGCGCGTCGACGTCGGCGTAGCGGGTCTCGGTCCAGGTGAGCGTGACCAGCGCGTTCGCCTCGGTGACCCGGTCGCCCACCTGGTGGGCGATCTCGATCGCCTCCCGCGTGACGGCGAGCTTCTCCTGCCGCACGTCGGGGGTGTTGAGCGTGGCGGCCAGGCTGTGCAGGGCCCGGGCCCGCAGCCGGCTCGGCCGCCCGGCGGGGACCAGCGCGGCGCCCGCCCGCAGGTCGTCGCGCGCGCCGGCCCGGCCCAGCTCGTCGCGCATCAGCCCGCGGTAGGTCAGCAACCGCGAGGCCCGCTCGGGCTCGGGGTTCTCGGCCAGCGCGGCGGTGGCCAGCGCGATGCCGCGCTCGGACTCCCCTGTCAGCCGCGACACGACCACGGCGTCGCGCAGCACGTCGATGTGGTCGGCGCCGATGCGTTCTGCGGCGTCCGGCACCTGGTCCCACAGTTCCAGCACGCGCGAGAGCATGCCGAGCTGCTCGTCGTAGGCGGCGGACGCGCGGGCCGCCGCGGCGGCGTGCCAGGCGCTGATCAGCGCCCAGGTCGTGTCGTGCGCGGCGTGCCAGTGGTGGGCGAGCTCGATCGCGCCGCGCGGGGCGGGCAGGATCGACAGGTCGCGGTCGAGCGCCTCGGCGAACCGAGTGTGCAGGCGGGTCCGCTCGCCGGGCAGCAGGTCCTCGTGCAGCGCCTCACGGATGAGCGCGTGCCGGAAGGCGTACCCCTCCCCGTCGACGACCAGCACGTTGCCCGCGACGGCCGGGCGCAGCGCGGCCGAGAAGGCCGCGTCGTCGAGCCCGGCGACGACGGCGAGCAGGTCGTGCTCGATCCGCGCGCCGCCCGCGCTGGCCACCCGCAGCAGCTCCTGCGTCTCGTCCGGCAGCCGTTGCACGCTGGCCAGCAGCAGGTCGCGCAGCGACTCCGGCAGAGCCTCGCCGCCGCTCGCCTCGTTGAGCAGGGCCTCCACGAACAGCGGGTTGCCCTCGCTGCGCGAGTAGATCAGGTCGATCGCGGCCTTGGACGGCTTGCGCTCCAGGATGCCGACCGCCTGCTCCACCACCTCGCGCCGGGTCAGCCGGCGCAGCTCCAGCCGCGACACCCACGCCACCCGCCCGAGCTCGGCCAGCAACGGCCGCAGCGGGTGGGTGCGGTGCAGTTCGTCGGAGCGGTAGGTCACCACGATGACCAGCCGCGTGTCGGGCCGCAGGTACCGCACCAGGAACGAGAGCAGGTCGCGGGTCGAGCGGTCGGCCCAGTGCGCGTCCTCCACCACCAGGGCCAGCGGCGCCTCCTCGGCCAGCCGTTCGAGCAGCCCGAGCACCTGCTCGAACAGCCGCGCCCGCGCCTCGGCCCCGTCGCTGCCCGGCTCCCCGAACTCCGGCAGCAGCCGGGCCAGCCCCTGCGTACCGCCGGTGACCAGCGCGGTCACCGCCTCACGCCCCAGCTCGCGCACGAGCGCGCGCAGTACCGCGGTGAAGGGTGCGTACGGCAGGCCTTCCGTGCCCAGCTCCAGGCAGCCGCCGACGAGCACCCGAAACCCGTCGGCCCGCGCGGTGAACTCCTTGATCAGCCGGGTCTTGCCCACCCCGGCCTCGCCCCCGACCAGCACGATCGACGACGACCCGGCACGCGCCCCGTCGAGCGCCCGCTCCAGCGCGGACAGCTCCTTGACGCGCCCGACGAACAGCGGGCTGACGGTGTGGACGCTCACGCTGACCCCACGACGGCGTTGACTTGCTCCTTCACGCCCCCCAGGATGCCAGGCCCCGCCGACAGAACGTCACCTGAGTACTTTGCGGTAGAAAGTTGCGGCTTGTTCGTATCCGAGTGCTTTGTAGAACTCTGGTGCCCGCCGCGTCGCCATCGCCACGTATCCGGCCTCCCGCGAGCGCGCCCAGGCCTCGAACTCCACCAGCAGCGCCCGCCCGATCCCCTGCCGCCGCGCCCCCGTCTGCACCATCGCCTCCTCCACCCAGGCCACCGGCCCGTTGGCGAACAGCGTGAGGTGCACGAACCCCAGCAGGTACCCCTGCACCCGCCCCTCGGCCACCGCCGCCAGCAGCAGCGCGTCCGGGTTGGCCAGGATCTGCGGCAACGCCGCGTCGAACGCCTCCTGCTCAGGCCGGAAGGTCAGCCCGAACTCCCGCGCCAGCGCGAAGATCTCCGCCGCGTCCCCGGCGGCGGCCCTTCTGACGGTCAGATCCTCGGAGGCCATAACCGTCCACCCTAGATCACCACCCCCGCCGCCGCGTCCCCGAGCGCCCGGCCGCTTACGCCTCCTGCCTGCGCACCATCTCCCCGATCCACACCGGCGCGTACGGCGAGGTGCATCCCGGCGGGGTCGGATAATCCTTGAGCACCTCCAACCGCTCCCCGATCTCCAAGGCCCGGGCCCGATGCCCGGCGTGGTCGATCCCGATCTGCGCCAGGCAGGCGTTCATCGCCCACTGCAGCCGATCCGGCGCCCCCTTCATCTCCGCCTCGATGACGTCCAGCAGCTCGGCCAGGTCGAGCCCTTCGGGCCGCTTCGCCACCCGCTCGCTCGTCAGCGCCCACCCGGCACTGGCCACCACCGGATCCGGGTCCCCCAGCCACGCCACCCGCAGCTCCTCGGCGTGCGGCCCCTTCTTCACCACATAGTTGACGAGCCAGTCGTGGACCTTCGGCGTCCGCGCCTCACGCAGCATCGCGTCCAGTTCCTCGCGACCGAACGCCTTCGGCCGGCAGATCAGCAACGCCAGCAGCCGAGCCGCGGTGTCGCCCGTCCTCCAGAGCTCCACCGCCAGCTCCTGCTGCGTCTTCAGCCGCTTGGCGAGCGCCCGCAGCTTGCCCAGGTTCACCCCGTGGTCGTCCCCGTGCCGCTCGTTCACCTCGCGTGCCCTGGGGTCCTCCAGCGCCGCCAGCTCGGCCAGCACCTCACCCACCGCGGTCTCAGCCACCGCACCCTCCTGTCCTCAGCCCCCAGCGTACGGTCCCCCGCCCGCTCCGCCCGAGGCCCGATCAGCCGCGGTCGTGCAGGGTGATCCGGTAGCCGTCCGGGTCGGCGAACGTGAAGGTCCGCCCGAACGGCCCGTCGACAGGCGCCGAGACGACGGTGTGCCCACCGTCGACCAGCGCGTCGTGAATGGCCTGCACGTCCGTGGCATGCAGCCAGATCGCGGCCCCGATCCCCGGCTGGTCGACGGCCGCGAGATCGGTGCCGGGAACGACGTCCCGCAGCGCGAACGCGATCGGCTTCGTCTCGAAGACGACAGCATGCGGCGGCCCGGCCGGCGACCGCACAAGACCCAGGTACTCCTCGTAGAACGCCTGCGAAGCGTCGAGATCACGCACTTGCAGCGAGATGAAGTCGGGACCGGTGACAGGCATGGCTACTCCTTGGGTTCGTGTCAGCTTCCTGACACAACCCAACCTATGTCAGAATGTTGACATGAGTCAACGCGACGGCGGCATCGACCTTGAGACGTCCCTCGGCTACCTGCTCAAAGAGGCCTCGAGCGCCCTGCGCACCGCCATGGAGGACGTCCTGCGCCCCCTCGGCCTGAGCGTGACGCGCTACTCCTGCCTCGAACTGCTGGCTCAGCGACCGGGCCTGTCCAACTCCGAGCTCGCCCGAGGCGCCTTCGTCACCCGCCAGTCCATGAACGTGCTGCTCCAAGCCCTGGAACGCGAGGGCTACGTCACCCGCGCCGCAGAGCCCCCCGTCGGAAAGGCCCTCCCCACCCAGCTCACCTCTCTGGGCCGGCAAAGCCTGGAGCAGGCCTCGGTGGCAGTCCGCTCGGTCGAGGACAGAATGCTGGCCGGCCTGACCGAAGCCGAACGCTCGAGCGCCTTCCGCCTCCTGCAGAGCATGATCCACTCCCTGCGCGCCGGCGACGACGCCTAGACCCCTTCAGACGGGATCGGTGAACGAGACCGGCTTGCCGGTGGCGCGGGCATAGGCGATCTCTTTGCTGGTGGACTCGCCGATGTACCCACCGGGGTTGACGACCAGAACCCGGTCAGCCAGGTCGATCTTGCGCAGGTGGAGGGCGTCCAGCACGGCCTTCTGCTCGCCGGTGACCACCTCGCCCGCCTCGCCGGGCGCCAGGACGATGACCCCGGCGAGGGTCAGCTCACGATTCGCCGCCCGCATCTCGTCCACGAACCGGGTGGAGCCGCAGATGCAGACAATCTCCGGCCGATCAGGCACGGCTCAGTCCTCCGGTCGAACGGGAAGCCGACAGCGTGCCGGCAATCTGGGCGGACGGCGATCTCACATCCGGGTCCAGGCCGCCAACGGCCCGCTCAACACCCGCCCAGGAGCTCCGCCCAACACCCGGGAGCGTGAGGGGCCGGGAGGCCCCTCGTAAAGGGGGTGTGGGGGCCGGGAGGCCCCTCGTAAAGGGGGTGTGGGGGGACGCCGGAGGCGGCCCCCCGCCAGGCGCTGCCCGAGCCCGAAGGAAGGGCGAAGGGGCGAGGGTCAAGGGGTCAGAGGTCGCCGAGGCCGAGTTGGCGGGCGATGAGCATGCGCTGCACCTCGCTCGTCCCCTCACCGATCTCCAAGATCTTGGCGTCCCGGTAGAACCGCCCCACCGGGAACTCGTTCATGAACCCGTACCCGCCGAAGATCTGCGTAGCGTCCCGCGCGTTGTCCATCGCCGCGTTGGACGCGACCAGCTTGGCGATGGCCGCTTCCTTCTTGAAAGGCCGCCCGGCCAGGAGGAGCTCGGCGGCGTGGTAGTAACCCAGGCGGGCGGTGTGCGCCCGCGCCTCCATGTCGGCGATCTTGAACTGCATGGCCTGGTAGTGCCCGATCGGGTGCCCGAAGGCATGCCGCTCGCGGACGTACTTGACGCACTCGTCCACGCACCCCTGCGCCAGCCCCACGCTGAGGGCGGCGATGGCGACCCGGCCCTCGTCGAGGGTCTGGAGGAACTGCGCGTAGCCACGGCCACGCTCGCCCAGCAGGTTGGCGGCGGGCACGCGGACGTCGGAGAAGGACAGCTCCCGGGTGTCGGAGGCGTTCCAGCCGACCTTGGAGTACTTCTTCGACACCGTGAACCCGGGCGTCCCGCTGGGCACGAGGATGGTGGAGATCTCGCGCTCGCCGGTGAGGGCGGCCACGCCGACGACGCCGGTGATGTCGGTGCCGGAGTTGGTGATGAAGGCCTTGGTCCCGTTGATCACCCATTCGCCGCCGTCGAGCACGGCGGTGGTGCGCATGCCGCCGGGCACGTCGGTGCCGCCGCCGGGCTCGGTGAGGCCGAAGGCGCCGAGCATCTCGCCGGAGGCCAGGCGCGGCAGCCATTCGGCGCGCTGCTCCGCCGTACCGAAACGGTAGATGGGCATCGCGCCCAGCGAGACGGCGGCCTCCAGGGTGATGGAGACGCTGGAGTCGACCCGGGCGAGTTCCTCCAGGGCCAGGCAGAGGGCGAAGTAATCGCCGCCCATGCCGCCGTGCTCCTCGGGGATGGGCAGGCCGAACAGCCCCATGGCGCCCATCTGGCGGACGATGTCGTAGGGGAACTCCTCGCGCTCGTAGTAGTCGCCGATGACGGGGGCGACCACCTCGCGGGAGAAGGCCTCGACGGTCTTGCGAAGCTCTTCGTACTCGTCGTTGAGCATGGGTGTCACCTTCCGGAGAGAGCTTGGACGACGCGGGAGGGGCTGGGTCGGCCGAGGAGTCCCGCGAGCCAGGTGCTGGTGGCGATGAGCGTGTCGAGGTCGAGGCCGGTGGAGACGCCCATGCCGTGGAGCATCCACACCAGGTCCTCGGTGGCGAGGTTGCCGGTGGCCGACTCGGCGTAGGGGCAGCCGCCGATGCCGCCGGTGGAGGCGTCCACGGTGGTGACGCCGGCCTGCAGGGCGGCCAGGGTGTTGGCGAGGGCCTGCCCGTAGGTGTCGTGGAAGTGCACGGCGAGCCGGCCGGGGTCGCCGAAGGCGGTGATGAGCTCGGTGACCTGGCCGGGGGTGCCGACGCCGATGGTGTCGCCGAGGGAGAGCTGGTAGCAGCCCAGGTCGAGCAGGCGTTCGCCGACGCGGACGACCTGGCTGACCGGGGTGGCGCCCTCCCACGGGTCGGCGAAGATCATCGAGACGTAGGCGCGGACGCGCAGGCCGTTGGCCAGGGCGCGGGCGACGACCGGCTCGAACATCTCGAACTGGCTGTCCAGGCTGCGGTTGAGGTTGCGCTGGGCGAAGGTCTCGGTCGCGCTGGCGAAGACGGCGATCTCGGTGACGCCGTGCGCCAGGGCGCGGTCGAGGCCGCGCTCGTTCGGGACGAGCACGGGATAGCGGACGCCGGGGCGTCGCTCCATCCGGGTGAGCAGGTCCTCGGCGTCGGCGAGCTGGGGCACCCACTTGGGGTGCACGAAGCTGGTCGCCTCGATCACCTGGTGTCCCGCGTCGGCCAGCCGGGCCAGGAACTCGGCCTTGACCTCGACCGGGACGACGGCCTTCTCGTTCTGCAGCCCGTCGCGCGGCCCGACCTCGTAGATGGTCACGTCGCCGGTCATGACGCCTCCACCACGGCGAGCACCGCGTCCATGTCGACCGCCTGGCCGGGTTTGACCGGCAGTTCGCGCACCACGCCGGCGGCGGGCGCGGTGACGGTGTGCTCCATCTTCATGGCCTCCACCACGACCAGCGCCTGGCCCTGTTCCACCTGGTCGCCGGGCTGGGCCTTGACCAGCAGGACCGTGCCGGGCATGGGGCTCCTGACCACGCCGTCGCCGCCGCCTCCGGCGCCGGGCCGGTCGCCCGGGTCGCCGATGCGGTGCCGCGTGTACGGCCAGGCCGCCCCGTCGCGGCCGAGCCACAGCGTCTCGCCGTCCTGGGCGAGGGCGTAGGTGCGCGTCCGGCCGTCCAGGGTGACCGACAACACCGATCCGGTACGGCCGGCCGTACCCTCCACCGCGTCGGCCCCGTCGGCCCAGACCTCGCCCTCGCGCACCCGCACGGTGTGCACGCCGTCGCGCGACTCCAGCTTCCAGGCGGTCCAGGCGCGCTCGCCCATCCGCCAGCCGTCGTTGATCTCCCATGGGTCGCCGCCTCGCGGCAGCGCGGCCTGGAAGGCGAGCCCGGCGGCGGCCAGTACGGCCGGGTCGTGCTCGCCGGGCCCGGTGAGCTCGGGCAGGGCCCGCTCGACCAGGCCGGTGTCCAGCCGCCCGGCCCGCACGTCGGGGTGGCGGGTGAGCGCCCGCAGGAAGGGGATGTTGGTGGTCAGCCCGAGGATCACCGTCTCGCCGAGGGCCCGGTCGAGCGCGCGCAGGGCCGCTTCGCGGTCCTCGGCCCAGACGATGACCTTGGAGAGCATCGGGTCGAAGGAGCTGCCGACGTGCCCGCCTTCGCGCAGGCCGGAGTCGACCCGCACGTCGCCGCCGGGCTCGCGCAGCAGCAGCACGCGCCCGCCGGTGGGCAGGAAGCCGCGCGCGGGGTCCTCGGCGTAGACCCGGGCCTCGACCGCGTGCCCGCGCAGCGCGATCCGGTCCTGGTCGAGGCCGAGCCGCTCGCCGGCCGCCGCGCGGAGCTGCAGTTCGACGAGGTCGAGCCCGGTGACCAGCTCGGTGACCGGGTGCTCGACCTGGAGCCGGGTGTTCATCTCCATGAAGTGGTAGGACCCGGTGGTGCCGTCCACGATGAACTCGACCGTGCCCGCGCCGACGTAGCCGACCGACCGGGCCGCCTCGACGGCGGCGGCGCCCATCTCGGCGCGCATCTCGGGGGTGACGAACGGCGACGGCGCCTCTTCGATGATCTTCTGGTGCCGGCGTTGCAGGCTGCACTCGCGTTCGCCCAGGTGCACGACGTCGCCGTGGGTGTCGGCCATGACCTGGATCTCGATGTGCCGGGGCCGCTCGACGAAGCGCTCGATGAGCAGCGTGCCGTCCCCGAAGGCGGCGGCAGCCGTACGGCGAGCCGACTCCAGGGCGGCGGGCAGCTCGGCGGCGGAGCGGACCAGCACCATGCCCTTGCCGCCGCCGCCCGCCGACGGCTTGATCAGCGCCGGGAACTCGGTCCAGGCCGCCAGGTCGTCGCCGGGCTCGGCGGCGCCGGGCACGACCGGGACGCCGGCCGCGGCGACGGTCTGCTTGGCGCGGATCTTGTCGCCCATGGCCTCGATCGCGCCGGCCGGCGGGCCGATGAAGACCAGGCCCTCCTCGGCGCAGCGGCGGGCGAACTCGGCGTTCTCCGCCAGGAAGCCGTAGCCGGGGTGGACGGCCTGGGCGCCGGAGGCGCGGGCGACCGCGAGGATCGCCTCGATGTCGAGATATTTCGGGATCTGGTGGGCGGTGTCGGCCTCAGCGCAGTGGTCGGTGTCGCCCGCGACGTGCACGGCGACCGAGGCGATGCCCAGCCGCCGCAACGTGCGCAGGATCCGGACGGCGATCTCGCCCCGGTTGGCGATCAGTACGGTGTCGAACATGGTGCCTCACATCCGGAAGACGCCGTAGCCGAGCGGCTCCAGCGGCGCGTTGGCCGTCGCGGAGAGCGCCAGGCCCAGGACGGTACGGGTGTCGACCGGGTCGATCACCCCGTCGTCCCACAGCCGGGCGGTGGAGTAGTAGGGGTTGCCCTGGTGCTCGTACTGCGCGCGGATCGCCTCGGGGTCGGCGTCGCCCACCGTGGTGAGCACGTTGGCCGCCTGCTCCCCGCCCATGACCGAGATGCGGGCGTTCGGCCACATCCACAGGAAGCGCGGCGAGTAGGCCCGCCCGGCCATCGCGTAGTTGCCCGCGCCGAACGAGCCGCCGATGATCACGGTCAGCTTGGGCACCCGCGCGCAGGAGACCGCGGTGACCATCTTCGCGCCGTGCTTGGCGATGCCGCCCGCCTCGTAGGCGCGCCCGACCATGAAGCCGGAGATGTTCTGCAGGAACACCAGCGGGATCTGCCGCCGGTCGCACAGCTCGATGAAGTGTGCGCCCTTCAGCGCCGACTCGGCGAACAGGATGCCGTTGTTGGCCACGATCCCGACCGGGTGGCCGTGGATGTGCGCGAAGCCGGTGACCAGCGTCGTGCCGTACTCCTGCTTGAACTCCAGGAAGCGCGAGCCGTCCACGATCCGCGCGATCACCTCGCGCACGTCGTACGGCGTGCGCGTGTCGGAGGGCACGATCCCGTACAGGTCGCGCGCGTCGTGCAGCGGCTCTTCCGGTACGGCCCGCGTCCACGGCGTGGCGGTGCGCGGGGCGAGCGTGGAGACGATGTCGCGCACGATGGCCAGCGCGTGGGCGTCGTCCTCGGCGAGGTGGTCGGTGACGCCGCTGACCCGCGCGTGCAGGTCGCCGCCGCCCAGTTCCTCGGCGGTGACCTCCTCGCCGGTGGCCGCCTTCACCAGCGGCGGGCCGCCGAGGAAGATCGTGCCCTGGTTGCGCACGATCACCGCCTCGTCGCTCATCGCGGGGACGTACGCGCCGCCCGCCGTGCACGAGCCGAGGACCGCCGCGATCTGCGGGATGCCGCGCGCGGACATGGTCGCCTGGTTGTAGAAGATGCGCCCGAAGTGCTCGCGGTCGGGGAAGACCTCGTCCTGCTTGGGCAGGAAGGCGCCGCCGGAGTCGACCAGGTAGACGCAGGGCAGGTGGTTGTGCAGGGCCACCTCCTGCGCGCGCAGGTGCTTCTTGACGGTCATCGGGTAGTACGTGCCGCCCTTGACCGTGGCGTCGTTGGCGACGATCACGCACTCGCGGCCGGAGACGCGGCCGACGCCGGTGATGATGCCGGCGGCGGGCGCCTGGCCGTCGTAGAGGCCCTCGGCGGCCAGGGGCGACAGCTCCAGGAAGCGGGAGCCGGGGTCGAGCAGGCCGTCGACCCGGTCGCGGGGCAGCAGTTTGCCCCGGGCGACGTGGCGCTCGCGCGACCGGTCGGGGCCGCCGCGCGCGGCGGCGGCCAGCTTGGCGCGCAGCTCGGCGGCGAGGGCCGTGTTGGCCTCGGCGTTGCGCTGGAAGACGTCGGGATCGCCGGTCACCGACTTCAGCACGGGCCAGTCACTCATGGGCGGAATGTTAGTCACCATTAACGTAGCCGTCTACTATGTGAGATGTGAGCACCCCTACCCGCAATCGGCGTGATGAGATCCTGCGCGCCGCGGCCACCCTGTTCGCCGCGCGCGGCTACCACGGCGCCTCGATCGAGGAGATCGGCGGCGCGGCAGGCGTGTCGGGCCCGGCCATCTACCGGCACTTCGCCGGCAAGGAGGCGCTGCTCACCGAGATGCTGCTGGGCATCAGCTCCAGCCTGCGCGAGGGCGGCGCGGCCGTGGTGACCGCCGCGCGCTCGCCCGAGGAGGCGCTGGACGCGCTGCTGGACGCGCACATCACCTTCGCCCTCGAACAGCCCGCGCTGATCGTGCTGCACGACCGCGAGCTGGGCAACCTGCCCGAGCGGCCGCGGCGGCAGATCCGCCGGCTGCAGCGGCTGTACGTCGAGGAGTGGGTGACGGTCCTGGCCGAGCTGCGGCCGGACTGCCCGCCGCCGAGGCTGCGCGCGGCCACGCACGCGGTTTTCGGGCTGCTCAACTCCACCCCGCACAGCGCGGGCGAGCTCGCGCCGGCCGCGATGCGCCGGCTGCTGCACACGATGGCCCGTGCCGCGCTCGAAGCCGTAGTTAACGCCCACTAACATCCCGGCGGAGGCCCCGAAAGGCCTTGTTGTGCCAACTATCTAGATATATCGTTAACGTATCTCGATAGTTGGAGGAGAGATGTCCCATCCCCCCTATCCGCCCACCGTGCGCCGGGGCGACGTGCGCGCCGCCCTCCTGAGCCTGCTGGCCGAAGGGGACAAGAACGGCTACCAGATGATCCAGGAGATCCAGGAGCGCAGCCGCGGCGTCTGGCGGCCCAGCCCCGGCTCGGTCTACCCGGCCCTGCAGCAACTGGAGGACGAGGAGCTCGTCACCTCCGGCGAGTCCGGCGGCAGCCGGCTGTACCGGCTCACCGAGCGAGGCCGCGCGGAGTCGGCCGCCCGCGACGAGCAGGACCCGCCGTGGGACGAGGTCGCCCGCAGCGTCCCGGCCGACCGGCACGAGCTGCACCTGCTCCTGGGCCAGCTCAACGAGGCCGTCCTGCACCTGGCCCGCACCGCGGGCGCCCCCCGGCTGGCCCAGGCCAAGACCCTGTTGAAGGAGACCCGCAAGGCGGTCTTCAAGATCCTCGCGGAGGACGCATGAACACGGACGCGGCGGTCGCCGTCCACGACCTGAAGAAGTCCTACGGGAAGGTCGAAGCCGTCAAAGGGGTCAGCTTCGAGGTCCGCCCCGGCGAGGTCTTCGGCTTCCTCGGCCCCAACGGCGCCGGCAAGACCACCACCATCAGCATGCTCTGCACCCTGGTCCACCCCACCGGCGGCCGCGCCGAGGTGGCCGGCTACGACGTGGTCCGCCGGCGCGACCAGGTCAGGGCCAACATCGGCCTGGTCTTCCAGGACCCGACCCTCGACACCTACCTCACCGCCGAGCAGAACCTCCGCTTCCACGCCGAGCTGTACGGCGTGCCGAAGACCCTGGTCGCCGACCGTATCCGCCAGGTCATGGAGATGGTCGCGCTCTGGGACCGCAAGGACACCAAGGTGATGACCTTCTCCGGCGGCATGAAACGCCGCCTGGAGATCGCCCGCGGCCTGCTGCACTCCCCCCGCGTGCTCTTCCTCGACGAGCCCACGGTCGGCCTCGACCCGCAGACCCGCTCGGCGATCTGGGGCTACATCAACAAGCTGCGCCACCGCGAGGACATCACCATCTTCATGACCACGCACTACATGGACGAGGCCGAGCACTGCGACCGGATCGCCATCATCGACCACGGCGAGATCGTGGTGATCGACTCCCCCGAGGCGCTCAAGGCCAGCGTGGGCAAGGACCGCGTGCAGATCCACACCGGCGACGACGAGTCGGCGATCCGGGCCCTGCGCGAGCGCTTCGGCCTGGACGCCGCGATGCACGAGGGCGCGGTCACCTTCGCCGTCGCCTCCGGCGAGGAGTTCGTGCCCCGCCTCTTCGCCGAGCTGGGCCTGCCGATCAAGTCGGTGAGCGTGTCGCGGCCCTCGCTCGACGACGTCTTCATGAACTACACCGGCTCGACCATCCGCGACGCGGAGTCGGGCACCGGCAACGAGTGGGTGAAAGCGATGGTGCGCCGATGAGCGCGGAAACGGTCGCGATCCGGGTCCAGGATCGCAGCATGGCGCACGACCTGCGGGCGATCAAGGTCGTGCTGCACCGGGAGATGCTCCGCTTCGTCAACGACCGCACCCGGATGGCGTCGATGCTGCTGCAGCCGGTGCTGTGGCTGTTCGTCATGGGCACCGGGCTCGGCACGCTGGTGCAGGGATCCATCCCCGGCGTGGACTACCGCACCTTCATGTACCCCGGCATGATCTCGATGACGGTCATCATGACCGCGATGTTCTCGGCCGGCTCGATCGTGTGGGACCGGGAGTTCGGCTTCCTGCGCGAGATGCTCGTCGCGCCGGTCTCGCGCGGGGCCATCGTCGTCGGCAAATGCCTGGGCGGGGCGATCGTCGCCGTCGGGCAGGGCATCGTCATCCTGGCGATGGCGGGGCTGGTCGGCGTGCCGTACTCGCCGGGGTTGATGCTGACGCTGCTGGGCGAGATGTTCCTGGCGGCCTTCACCATCACCGCCTTCGGCGTGACGGTGGCGGCGCGGATGAAGAACATGCAGACCTTCTTCGGCCTGATGCAGATGGCCATCATGCCGATGATGTTCCTGTCCGGGGCGATGTTCCCGCTGGCCAACCTGCCCTCGTGGCTGCACGTGCTGACCACGGTCAACCCGCTCACCTACGCCGTGGACCCGATGCGGCAGGCCGTCTTCGGCAGCATCGACGTGCCGGCGCAGGCCGAGGCGGTGCTCAACCCGGGCGTGCAGTGGTTCGGCTGGCAGGTGCCGGTCGGGCTTGAGCTCGGCCTGGTGGCGCTCATCGGCGCCGCCCTGCTCGGCATCGCGGTCGCGCAGTTCCGCCGCGCCGACTAGGGGACATACGAAAGGGAGCCTCCCCGGGCGGGGAGGCTCCCTTCGGTCATGCGGTTACTTCTTGACCTTCACGTAGTCCTTGCGGCTGCTGTCGGCCTTGGCGTCGGAGTCACCGCGGAAGTAGAACTTCCAGTAACCCGAGGTCGAGGCCTTCACCTTGGTGTGCAGGTAGCCGTTGTCGTTGGACCAGGTGGTCTTCACGAAGCGCCACTTGCCCTTGGACCACTTGTAGAGGCCGACCTGGGCCTCGTAGCCCTCCCAGCCGCCGTCGTTGACCAGCAGGCGGCCCTTGAAGTGCAGCCACTTGCCGCGCTTGACCGGCTCGGGGTAGGCGTTGAAGCTGACCAGCGAGCTGCTCAGCTTGTCCGGGGGCGGGGGCGGGGTGGGCCGCTCGACGCGGACCCAGTCGCCGGAGCTGGTCGAGCCGTCGACGCCGTGGGCGCCGGCGAAGACCGCGCGCCACCAGCCGGAGGTCACCGCGGTGGCGTCGGCGCCGTAGCGGCCGTGCCGTCCGGTGACCGCGCTGGTCACGTGCTCCCAGTGCCGCGAGCCGTCGGCGCGGAACTGGATGGACACGCGGTAGCCGCTGCGCCCGTCCCAGCCGTGGCCGCCGAGGACCTGCAGGGTGCCCTTGAAGTTGAGCTCGTCACCCTTGTCGACGGGCTCGGGGTAGGCGTCGAAGCTGAGCCGGCTCGGGCTGTCGGCCTGGCCGACCGAGACGCCGTCGCTGTCGCTGACGGAGCCGTTGGCCTTGTCGTTGCCCAGGAACTCGGCCCGCCACCAGCCGGTGGTCTCGGCCTTCACCCGCGCGCGGAACCAGCCGTCACGGCCGGTCGTCGTGGTGGTGATGTGCGCGTAGGCGTCGGTGCCCTTGGCCCGGAAGGTGATCTTGACCGGCTGACCCTCGTAGCCCTTCCAGCCGCTCCGCTCCAGCTTGAGCTGGCCCGAGGCGGTGATGGTGCCACCCCTGCGGACGGCGTCGGGGTCGGCGTCGAAGTCGACGATCTTCGTGTCGAGCTTGCTCTTCACCGTGACCTTGAAGGTCGCGGTGTTGGTGTTGTCGGCGATGCCGGACTTCCTGGCGGTGACCGCCACGGTCCAGTCGCCGGCGTTGTCGGCGTCGAAGACCGCGCTGGCCTTCCACGAGGTCTTGTCCCCGCTCGTGCCGGTCTTCGTCGGCCCACTGGCGTCGGCCGGGGATCCCGGGCCGGACCAGCGGATCGAGGCCGTGTCGTAGCCCACCGAGTCGAAGGTGACCGTCACCCGGCCGGGGGCGGCGGTGACGTCGAGGGTGTCGGGGCTCACCGACAGCTTCGACAGCTCGGGATCGGGGGCGGCCGCTGCAGCGGCGCCCGCGGCAGGGGCCAGAGCTAAGGCTCCGGCGCCCACGGCGAGCGCTACGACGGCGGCCCGGATGCGATGAAACATCGAGGTTCCGTCCTTCCCTAGGGAAACTCCCGTTGGGTTGAACGCGGCATTGAGGGTGCCACGCTCCTTCTAGTAGACGCGCGGGAGCCGGAAAAGGTTGAAAATCCTGACAACCTGTTATGGATCACGGTCAAATCCAGCGGCCCGCAACATGTCACCTCGCGAGTAGCGTCCTGGGGGGCATAATCGGGCATGTGGCGCGCGACACTGTTGAGACACAGTTCATCCAGGCGGTTGAGGCGCTGAGCCCGGGCACCCCCCGGGACCCGGGGCGTCCGATCCGCGAGGGCACGACGCTCACCGGGCAACGGTGCCGTGAGCTGTATCGGCACCAGCTCGGCAGCCGGCTGCTCGACATCGCCGCCAGATGGCTGCGCGAGCAGGACGAGGGCTACTACACGATCGGCTCCTCGGGCCACGAGGGCAACGCGGCGGTCGCCGCGGCCGTGCGCGTGGACGACCCGGCCCTCCTGCACTACCGCTCCGGCGCCTTCTACCTGACCCGCTCGGCCCTGGCCGACCGCCTGCCCGAGCAGGGCCTGCGCGACGTGCTGCTGGGCCTGGTCGCCTCGACCGGCGAGCCGATCGCCGGCGGCCGGCACAAGGTCTTCGGCCACCCCGAGCTGTCGGTCATCCCGCAGACCTCGACCATCGCCAGCCACCTGCCCCGCGCGGTGGGCGTGGCCTTCGCCATCGAGCGCGAACGCGCGCTCCAGCTCGAGACGCCGCCCCGCTGGGGCGAGGACGCGATCGCGGTGTGCAGCTTCGGCGACGCCTCGCTCAACCACGCCAGCGCCCAGTCGGGGCTCAACACCGCCTCCTACGCGACCTACCAGGGCCAGGCGATGCCGATCCTGTTCGTCTGCGAGGACAACGGCATCGGCATCAGCGTCAAGACGCCCAAGGACTGGGTGCGCAACGCCAGCCGGCGGCCGGGCATCACCTACTTCGAGGCCGACGGCTGCGACCTGGCCGACGCCTACGACGCCGCGATGCGCGCCGCCGAGCACGTGCGCACCAGCCGCTCCCCCGCCTTCCTGCGGCTGTCCACGGTCCGGCTGATGGGGCACGCCGGCTCCGACGTCGAGTCGGCCTACCGTCCCGCCCGCGACATCCGCGCCGACCTGGCCCGCGACCCCCTGCTCGGCACGGCTCGCCTGCTGGTCGAGGCCGGCCTGGCCACCCCCGACGAACTGATCAAGATGTACGAGGCCGAGCGCGAGCTGGTGCTGCGCATGGCCGCCGAGGCCGCCCGCGGCCCGCGGCTGGGCAGCGCCGCCGAGGTGATGGCCCCGATCGCGCCGCGCGACGCCGACCTCATCGCCAAGATCAGCCCGGTCGCCGCCGCCCCGGCCGCCCGGGAGAAGGCCTTCGGCGGCACGCTGCCCGAGCACGACAAGCCCGCCACGCTGGCCCAGGCGATCAACCGGACGCTCGCCGACGCGCTGGCCGTCTACCCCGACCTGATGGTCTTCGGCGAGGACGTGGCCAGGAAGGGCGGCGTCTACGGCATCACCCGCGGCCTGCAGAAGCGCTTCGGCGCCGGCCGCGTCTTCGACACCCACCTCGACGAGCAGGCCATCCTGGGCCTGGCGCTGGGCGCGGGCGTCACCGGCATGATCCCGGTGCCGGAGATCCAGTACCTCGCCTACCTGCACAACGCGCTCGACCAGATCCGCGGCGAGGCGGCGACGCTCTCCTTCTTCTCCCAGGGCGCCTACGTCAACCCGATGGTCGTGCGGGTGGCTGGGCTCGCCTACCAGAAGGGCTTCGGCGGGCACTTCCACAACGACAACGCCATCGGCGCGCTGCGCGACATCCCCGGCCTGGTCATCGCCGCGCCCGCCCGGCCCGACGACGCCTCGGCGATGATGCGCACCTGCCTGGCCGCCGCCCGCACCAGCGGCACGGTCAGCGTCTACCTGGAGCCGATCGCGCTCTACCACACGCGCGACCTGTTCGACGAGGGCGACGGCGGCTGGCTCGCGCCCTACGCCCCGCCCGCGCGGTGGAGCGAGACGCACGTGCCGATCGGCCGCGCCCGCTCCTACGGCGACGGCCGCGACCTGACCATCGTCACCTTCGGCAACGGGCTGCGGATGAGCCTGCGGGCCGCGGTACGGCTGACGCAGGAGGGCTACAGCTGCCGGGTGCTCGACCTGCGCTGGCTGGCGCCGCTGCCGATCGACGACCTGATGCGCTCGGCCGAGCTGACCGGCAAGGTGCTCATCGCCGACGAGACCCGCCGCTCGGCCGGCGTCTCGGAGGGCATCGTCGCCGAACTGCTCGACGCCGGGTTCACCGGCTCGCTGGCCCGGGTGACCTCCGCCGACAGCTTCATCCCGCTCGGCGGGGCGGCCGACCACGTGCTGCTGTCGGAGGAGCAGATCGAGGAGGCGGCCCGCAAGCTGCTCACCTGAGCCGGGCTGATGCTGAGCTGAGCGGGGCTCAGCCCAGCATCACCGCGAGGATGGCGGCGGCTCCCACGGCCAGCACGGCGAGAGCCGTCGTCACCGCGGTGGTCTGCTTGCCTGCGCGCATGGCGCTCCCCCTTGTCGTCACGCTCGGTAACGGTACGTGACCGGCGGGGGCGGTTCGCTTTCTTGACCATGGCTTTGAGTGCTGGCCCCGGGGATCTGGGGGTGTATATGATCTTTCGTTCCGGGCCGTCCCCCCGCTAGGAGCCCCTCGTGTCCCATCCCGGCCCGCCGCCGCACGAGCCGGGCGCCAACCTGACGCTGATCCTCCTGCTCGTGCTCGGCCTGCCGCTGCTGCTCGGCGGCGCGGCCTACACGCTGTCGATCGTGCTGGACGAGCCACGGGTCGGCCAGGCCGTCGCCAACGGCTCCCCGTCCTCGTCCCCGTCGGTCTCCGGCCTGTACGCCCGGACGCCCTACGCCGGCTCGCCCGCGCCCGGGCAGCCGGTGGACGCCGTGGCGCTCGGCGAGAGCCTCACCCTGGAGGGCGACAGCGCGAGCGTGCGGGTGTCGGTCACCGCCGGCCGGCTGCTGTCCAGCGTGACCCCCACCGACCCGCTCCTGCGGCCCGCCGCGGGCAACCGCCACGTCGCGGTCGAGCTGTCGGTGTCGAACGCCGGGACGAGCGCCTACACCGGCTTCCCGATCTCCAGCGCCGGCCTGACCGACCAGGACGGCCGGCAGTACCGGCCGGTGGCGGGCACCGTGCAGGAGGGGACCACCTTCGTCGGCCCGCTCACCGTCGCGCCGGGCGGCAGGAGCACGGGGCTGATCGTGTTCGAGCTGCCCGCGGCGGCGCAACCGGCGAGTTTCCAGTTCGCGGCGAGCCCGTCCGGCGGGCAGAAGGGCTCCTGGAGCCTGTCATAGCCAGTCGCGGCGCTTGAAGACCAGGTAGAGGATCACGCAGACGGTGCCCATGAGGAAGACCGCGAACGGGTAGCCCAGCGTCCAGTGCGTCTCGGGCATGAAGTCGAAGTTCATCCCGTAGATGGTGCCGACCAGGGTGGGCGCGAACAGGATGGCCGCCCAGGCGGAGATCTTCTTGACCTCCTCGCCCTGCTGGATGCTGGCCTGGGTCATCTTGGCCATCTCGTCGTTCTGCGCCTGGGTGACCAGGGTGGAGTTGACCACGAGGATGTCGTTGAGGTTCTGCCGGAAGTCGGCCACCCGCTCGGAGACGGTGATCGCGTGGTCGCTCACGTCGCGCAGATAGGAGCGCAGATCCTCGCCGGCGCCGAAGCGGCCGGCGTTGCGGATCAGGCCGTCGATCATGGGCACGAGCGGGCGGGTGGCGCGCTGGAACTCCAGCACCTCGACCGACAGCTCGTAGACGCGGCGGGAGACCGCGGGGTCGCCGCCGAAGACCTGGACCTCGATCTCGTCGATGTCCTTCTGCAGCCCGGCGACGACCGGGGCGTAGCCGTCGACGACGGCGTCGAGGATGGCGTAGAGCACGGCCTGCGGGCCCTCGCGCAGCAGCTCGGGGTCGGACTCCATGCGCCGCCGTACCACCGCCAGGTCGGGGGACTCGGCGTGCCGTACGGTGATCACGTAGTTGGGGCCGACGAAGACGTGGACCTCGCCGAAGGCGACCTCCTCCTCGGCGTCGAGGTAGCGCGCGGCGCGCAGCACGACGAAGAGGGTGTCGCCGTAGCGGTCGGCCTTCGGGCGCTGGTGGCCGACGATGGCGTCCTCCAGCGCCAGCTCGTGCAGGTCGAACTCCTCGGCGAGCTTGGCCAGCTCCCAGTCCTTCGGCCGGTAGAGCCCGATCCAGGCCATGCTGTCGGGGGTGGACTTGAGCTTCTCGAAGGCGTTGGCCAGCGAGCTGGGCGTCTCCACCCGGTAACCGTCGACGTAGAGGGCGTTGTCGAGGACGGTCGGCATCGCCGGAGGGCTGTCCTCCTCCTCGTCGGCGCGCGGGTCCATCGACTGCTCGGGCGGCTCGGACCGGACGCCGCCGCGCAGGAAGCCCTTCACCCTCGCCATGCGGCCTCTTCCAGCGCCTGCCGGGCCCGGTCGCGGATGGACTTGCGGAAGCCCGGCGTCCAGCCGAGGATCAGGCCGACCGGCCGGCCGAGCGCGCTGCGCGACCAGTGGCGGAAGTCGAACTCGTCGCGGTGGCGGACGATCAGCGAGTCGTCGAAGCGGAAGAAGGACTCGATGTGGTTGTCCACCTCGCGGCCGGTGCCGGTGAAGGTGTAGTGCGCGCTCCAGTGCGCGGTGGCGGTGTGGTCGTTCGTGGTCACGTCGTGGAAATCGGCGCGCAGCCCGCCGCGCCCGCCCAGTTGCAGGGCCCACATCGCCATGACGCGGTCGCGGCCCTCGACGTCCTGGAAGACGGGGTCGGCGAAGCTCACCTCGGGGTGGTAGCAGCGCGCCATGGCGTCGAGGTCGCCCCGGCCCAACGCGTCGAAGAAGGCGCTCACGAGCGCCGCATGCTGGTCGTTCACGGTTCCTATCAGATCATGGCCGCACCGTTGTGCCAGCATACGGCCCTCAACCAGGCGTCACCCAGATCGAGCCGGTCAAGAGCCTGCAATTGGTGCGCATACGGATGCGGGATGGTCGGGAAGTCACTGCCGAGCACCACCTTCCCCGCCAGACCCAGCTCAAGCAGGGCCGGGCGCAGCGCGGCCGGGAAGGGCATGCCGAGCTCGGCGAAGTCGGTGAAGGTCATCGTGGTGTCGAGCACGACCCGCGGATAGCGCTCGGCGAGGGCCAGGAAGTCCCCGTACTCCGGCATGCCGAGATGGGCGATGACCACGCGCGACGCCGGATGGCGGCGCAGCACCCGCTCGATCGGCTCGACGCCCACGTAGCCGCCGGGCACCGGCACCGAGCTGGCGTGCACCACGATCGGCAGGCCGCGCTCGGCCAGCTCCGCCCAGACGGGATCGAGCTCGGGCACGCGCGGGTCGAAGCCGCCGACCTGGAGGTGCAGCTTGAAGATGCGCGCGCCCGCGTCGAGCGCCTCCCGGACGTAGTCCAGGACGCCGGGTTCGGGATAGAAGGTGGCGGACGGCAGGCAGCCGGGCGTGCGGCGGGCGAAGTCCAGGGTCCAGGCGTTGAGGTCGGCGGCCATGCCCGGCCGGTGCGCGTACGGCAGGGCGGTGAAGGTCCGCACGCCCAGCTCGCGCAGCCGCGCCACCCGGTCGGCGACCGGCCACTCGTAGGTGATCTTCCAGCCGTCGCCCATGAGCGGGCCGCCGTGCCGGAAGTGATGCCAGACGCGGCGTTCCATTCGCTCCGGCAGGAAATGGGTGTGCAGGTCGATGAGGCCCGGAAGGCCCAGCGCGGCCCACCACGCGGGGACGTCAGAATCATGTTCTAGAGCCACGGCAAAGACTCTAGCGGGATAAGGTCATTTCTCGATGGACAAGCTCTGGGCCTATCTCACCGCGGCGCAAGACGCCCCTCCCGCGTGGGTCGCGCTCGTCGCGGCGCTGGCCGCACTCATCCTGGTCGGCACCCGCGCCACCTGGCCGCTGTCCCGGGGGCTGATCACCATCGCCCACGAAGGCGGCCACGCGCTCGCCGCCCTGCTGACCAGGCGCAAGCTGCAGGGCATCCGGCTGCACTCCGACACCTCCGGCGTCACGCTGACCCGCGGCCGGCCCAACGGGCCCGGCATGGTCCTGACCGCCCTCGCCGGGTACATCGCCCCCTCGCTGCTCGGCCTGGCCGCCGCCTGGCTGACCGCCCAGGGGCGGATCACCCTGCTGTTCTGGGCGGTCCTGCTCTTCCTGACCTGCATGCTCCTGCTCATCCGCAACCTGTACGGCGGGCTGATCCTGCTGGTCACCGGCGGGGCGGTCTTCGCGCTGTCGATGTACCTGCCCGAGCAGGGCCAGCAGTTCGCCGCCCACCTCGGCGTCTGGTTCCTGCTCTTCGGCGGCGTCCGGCCGATCCTGGAGCTGCAACGCAAGCGCCGCCGCCACCAGGCGCCCGACTCCGACGCCGACCAGCTCGCGCGGCTCACCTTCCTGCCGGGTGGCTTCTACGTGCTGTTCTTCCTGCTCGTCTCCGGCGTGGCGGTCGCGGGCGGCGGCTGGCTCATGATCCGCCCGGCGCTCGCCGCGCTCGTGGGCTGAGGTCACAAATACCCCGACACACCCTGCGATTTCGGAAATCACACTAAACTCGCCGCGACACGGGGAGCACGGGGGAGTGTGGGGCAGTGCAGCCAGTGGACGACGCACCCGGCTACCGGGTGCTCGACGAGGCCGGGCGTGGCGGGTTCGCCGTCGTGTACCGCGCCTACCAGGAACGCCTCGACCGCCTCGTCGCGCTCAAGGTGCTCTCGGTCGACCGGGTCGACCAGCGCACCATGCGGCGCTTCCAGCGCGAACTCCAGCTCACCGGGCGGCTCACCGGGCACCCGAACGTGGTCACCGTCTTCGACACCGGCTCCACCCGGTCCGGCAAGCCGTACATCGCGATGGACTACTTCGAGAACGGCTCCCTGCGCGACCGGATCACCCGCGACGGGCCCTTCCCCCTGGCCGACGTCCTGCGCGCCGGCGTCAAGCTGGCCGGCGCGCTGGCCGCCGTGCACGAGGCGGGCGTCCTGCACGGGGACATCAAGCCGCAGAACATCCTCATCTCGCGGTACGGCGAGCCGGCCATCGCCGACTTCGGCGTGGCCCGGGTCGTCGACTCCTCCGAGATCTCGGCCACCGCGCACGCCTTCACCCCGCTGCACGCCGCGCCCGAGGTCCTCAGCGGGCAGCCGCACACCGCCTCCACCGACATCTACTCCCTCGGGTCCACGCTCTACCACCTGCTGGCCGGCAAGCCCGCCTTCCACAGCCCTACCGATCCGTCGATCGCGCCGCTGATGTTCCGGGTGCTGTCCAACGAGCCGCCGCCCATCAACCGGGCGGACGTGCCGGGGGTGGTGGTCGAGGTCGTGCTGCGGGCCATGGCCAAGAAGCCGCACGAACGGTACGGCACGGCACGGGCCCTGGCGCAGCGGCTGCAGGAGGTCCAGGCCGAGCTCGGCCTCCCGGTCACCGACCTCATCGCCCCCGACCCGGGCCCGGCCACCCCCACCATCCCCCGCGCCGGCTCGGGGGGTCAGGGGGTTGGCGGGCCTGGCTTCGGTGGACCGGGTGGCCAAGGGGTCGGTGGACCCGGATCGGGAGGTCCGGAGGTCGGCGGGCCTGGCCTCGGTGGGCCAGGTGGACCGGGGGTTGGCGGCTCAGGCTTCGGGGGGTCGGATCCGTTTTCGGGGGCGGCGGCTGGGTTTCCGGTTACCGGGTCCCCCGCGCCCAGGCCCGTGGGTCCGTCGGGGGCGACCGGGCCGAGCACGAGCTCGCCCTTCACGCCGCCCGAGCCGTTCGGCGGGGCGCCGGGGGCGTTCGGGCAGGCGGCCGGCTCTCCGGTGGACGGCGGTGGGCCGGGCGGCGGGGTCCGGGAGTCGGCCCACGCCCGCTCCCCCGAGGCAGCCGACCGCTGGCGCTCCCTCGACCAGCCCGGCACTCCCCCATCCACCCCCACCACACAGCCACCACACTCGCGACCCTCGGCTTCGGGTCGGCCGACCGCTGCCCAGCCGAGCCACGCGGCCGGTGGAGGGGGGCAGGGCGAGTGGGCTGCCGGGGGGCCGGTCGCTGCGTCCGCGGGGCCGGGCGGGTGGGCGCGCGGAGGGCCGGATGGGGGGCCGGTGGGCTCCACTGGGCTGCCGGCGGGGGCGCCTGTGCCGCCGGGGGTGCCCACGTTGAGCCGGGCCGCGGCCGGTACGGCGAAGCAAGGCGGTGGCAAGGGCAAGGTGATCGCCGGAGTGGCCGCACTCGTGGTGGCGGTGGTCGGGGTGGCTGTGGCGGTGTTCGTCCTGCGCCAGGCCGACCCGGCGGGCACGGGGACGCAGGCCACAGGAACCCAGGCGCCGGCCAAGGAGGAGCAGCGGGCCACTCCGCCCCCGGTGGACGAGAAGGCCCTGGCCGCCCTGCGTCCACGGCAGGTGAAGGTGACGGCCGACCAGGGCGTGACGGTGACCCTGCGGTGGAAGCTGCCCGCCGAGGCCAGGCGGTACCCGCTGGTCATCCAGCGCGCCCCGGCGGACGGCCAGCAGCCGCTGACCCCGCTGGAGCCGGGCACGACGACGGCCAGGGTGGTGGGGCTGGCGCGGGGCACCGGCTACTGCTTCCTGATCGGGGTGCCGTTGCAGATCTCGGAGGCGAGCACGGTGGCCTGGTCGGAGCCGGTGTGCATCCGAGGAGCCGTCCCGAGCAACTGACCCGCCCACCGGTGGATCCAGCGGACGGTCCCGAGCGCCCGTCCCCCGTTACAGCCAGAGAGTGGTCCCGTCCGGTGAAAGGTCCGAGCAACCGACCCGCGCTCGCCCAGCCGGGAGCGGGCCGCGCACCCCTGAGCGGTCCGAACTGGGAGGGCGGGGCTACTGCGGCCGGTTTCTCGGGATGATCAAAACCGCGGCCACACCGAGCGCGGTGATCACGAGCATGCCCAGGAACACGTGGTGCACCGCGTCCGCGAGGGCCTGCCGTACCGAATCGAGGCCCTCGCCGCCCCGCTCAAGGGCTCGGGCGGCCTCGTCCACGGAGCCGTGGCCGTCGAGGCGGGCGGCGAGGGTGGAGTTGGCGACGGTGGCCAGGATGGCCGCACCGAGCGCACCGCCACCGATACGGAAGAAGATGACACCCCCGGTGACCACCCCGCGGCGGTCCCAGCCGACGGTGTTCTGGGCGCCGACCAGCATGCTGACCGAGACCAGCCCCAGCCCGGCCCCGTTGACGAAGGCACAGACGCCCATGTAGAGGACGCTGGGCACCATGACGGAGAAGCCGATCGCGGAGACGCCGATGAGGGTGAGGCCGACCAGGGCGGTGTCGCGGAAGCCGTACTTGAGGTAGAGCCGGGCCGACAGGCTCACCGAGATGGGCCAGCCGATGGACTGGACGGCCAGGGCGAAGCCGGCGGCGACGGCGCTCGCGCCGAGCACGCCCTGGGCATAGGTGGGCAGGTAGACCGAGGGCCCGACCAGCACCATGCCGACGACGGCGCTGCCGAGGAAGGAGCCGAGCAGCACGCGGTCACGCCAGACCCATGGCGGGATCAGCGGCTCGGCCGCCTTCCGCTCCCACCAGGCGAAGCCGCCCAGCACGACGACGCCGACCGCGATCAGCCACCAGGCCGCCTGCTGCAGGCCGAGCATGACGGCGACCACGCCACCGGCCAGCAGCACCGCGCCCAGCACGTCCACCCGGCCGGGCTTGCGCTCGACCTGTTCGCGGAAGTACACGGAGATCATCACGATCGCCGCGACGCCCACGGGCAGGTTGAGCAGGAAGATCCACCGCCAGCTCGCCAGCTCCGACAGCACGCCGCCGACGGCCGGGCCGACCAGGGCCGAGACGCCCCACACCGAGGAGAGCAGTCCGGCGATCTTGCCGCGTTCCTCCAGCGGGTAGAGGTCGGCGGCGATCACCTGCACGATCGACTGGATCGCCCCCGCGCCCACCCCCTGCACGACGCGGGCGGCGATGAGGACCGGCATGCTCCACGCCACCCCGGCCAGGAGCGAGCCGGCCAGGAAGATGGCCATGCCGAGCGCCAGCATGGGCCGGCGGCCGAACTGGTCGGCCAGCTTGCCGTAGATGGGCGTGCAGACCGCCTGGGCCAGCATGTAGCCGGCGATGACCCAGGCGAACAGCGAGAACTGGCCGAGGTCGCGGACGATGGCGGGCACCGCGGTGGCGACGATGGTGCCGTCGATGGCGGCCAGCGCCATCGACATCATCAGCCCGGCGGCGACCGGTCCGCGCCTGCCGCTCACGAGGACTTGCGGCGGCGCGGGCGGGTGACCGGCGCGGTCTCGGCCTCCTCCGACAGCACCGCGATGATCCGGCGCGCCACGATGGCGAGGTGTTCCTCCAGGTGGCTGACCGCGGCGTCGGTGTCGCCGCGGGCGGCGAGCTTGGCCAGCTCGCGGTGGCCGCCCTGGTCGTGGCCGACGCGCAGGCCCAGCAGGTAGCTGCCGACCGAGTTGCGCAGGTCCTCGATGATGCCGACGGCCACCGGGTTCTCGGCGGCGTCGTAGAGCTCGCGGTAGAAGTCGGCCCGCTCCTCGGCCAGCGAGGAGCTGTCGTGCGGCTCGTCGAGCGCGGTGCCGAGCTCGCGCAGCCGGGCCGCGCGGGCCGAGGTCATCCGGGCGATCGACTTGCGCAGCGCGTGCGACTCCAGCAGCACGCGCAGCTCGTAGATCTCCCGGACCTGCTCGACGGTGAGGGTGCGGACGACGGCGCCACGATGCGGGTGGAAGGAGACCAGCCCTTCCGCCTCCAGTTGCATCAGCGCGGTGCGCACCGGGATGCGCGAGACGCCCAGCCGCTCGGCGAGCTCCTCCTGGCGAAGGTGCTCGCCGGGAGCCATGACCCCGGTGATGATGCACTCGCGAATGACGTCGTAGGCCATCTGCCCGACGGTTTTGTATCCAGCGGACATGCGGGCGACAACTCCGTCGAGCGAGGGCGTGGTCGCGGTGTCCACTCCCTGTTCCTCCCCCTTGGATCCCTCGTGTGGATCCAATCCTGGCACAGCTCTCAGCGCAGTCGGGGCAGCACCTGGGTCCCGAGCAGATCGATCACCTCGAACCAGCGCGGGAAGGAGAAGCGGAAGTCGAAGACGAGGTGCTCGACGCCGACCGCCTCGAACTTCTTGACCTCCTCGACCACCTGGTCCGGGTCGCCCACGATGAGCTGGCCCTCCAGGTCCTCGACGGTCTCGAAGCGGCCGGAGGGCGGCTTGACGGCGAACTTGGCCTTGTTCGCCCAGGCCAGCAGGCCGGGGATGTTGACGTCCTTGAGCGCCTCGGCGCGCGTCTCGGCGATGGAGGTGGGCGGGATGACCGCGACGGTGGGGACCTTGCGGCCCCGCTCCTCCGACAGCTCGCGCATGGTCGCCACCCGCTTGGCGATGCCGCCCAGCGAGATGCGGCCGGGCATCCAGCCGTCGGCGAACTCGACCGCCAGGCGGGCACTGCGCGGGGTGGCTCCGCAGTACCAGAAGGGCACCGGGCCGCCGAGCGGCTTGGGCTCGATGCTCACGTCGGTGAAGGTGAAGTTCTCGTCGGTGTAGGAGACCTCGTTCTCCAGGGCGACCTTGCGCAGGATGTGCGCGTTGCTGCGCACCAGCGAGACCCGGTCGCGGTCGCCCCAGCCGATGGCGTCGAACTCGTGCTGGAAGGTGCCCGCGCCGAAGCCCAGGATCAGTCGGTCGCCGACGAGTTGCGTCATGGTGCCGATCTGCAGGGCGGTGGTCAGGGGGTGCCGGAACGGGATCAGCGAGCCGGTGCCCAGCTTGATCCGGCTGGTCACCGCGCCGATCGCGGTCAACGTGGTCAGCGCGTCGTAGAACTCGCGGTTGGGTGACTCCATCTCGCCGTGCGGCTCGAAGACCAGGTGGTCGCGCACCCACACCGAGTCGAAGCCCAGTTCCTCCGCGCGTTGCGAGCCGCGCAGCAGGCGGTCCCGGTCGGCGAACTCCCCGAAGTGCGGCAGCAACAGGCCGAATTCCATGACAGGTTTCCTCTCAGTTCCCAAGCGAGCCGGTTGTCACGCGAGCCAGTTGTCACGCGAGCCGGTTCTCGAGCGGCCGGTTCTCGAGCGGGCCGGTTGTCACGCGAGCCGGCCGTGGCCGGGCGTGCCGGTCACCCGGCCGTCGCCGAAGACCTCCACGCCGCGCACGAAGGTCCGCTCGATCCGCACGCCGCACTCCACCCCGTCGTACGGTGTCCAGCCGACCTTGGACAGCACGCCGGCCTCGGTGATCGTCCACGGCGCGGCGGGATCGGCGATCACCACGTCGGCGTCGCGGCCGGGCAGCAGCGCGCCCTTGGTCGCGGCCAGCCCGAAGTGCCGGGCGGGCGCCTCGGCGGCCATCTCGACCACCCGGCGCAAGCTGATCTCGCCCCGGCCGGCGGCGTCCAGGAGCAGCGGGTAGAAGTACTGGATGCCCGGCGTGCCGGTGTGCGAGCTCCACATCCTGGTCCAGCCGATCTCCTTCTCCTCGCGCGTGTGCGGCGCGTGGTCGGAGGCGGCCACATCGATGGTGCCGTCGCGCATGCCTTCCCAGACCGCCGCGCGGGCGTCGTCCGGCACCCAGTACGACAGCGCGTACGGCCCGAGCCGCTCGACGTGCTCCCACCGGGACAGGAACGGCATCCAGTGGTTGACCTCGCAGGTCACGTCCACGCCGCGCGCCTTGGCCCGCCGTACCGCCTCGACCGAGCGGCGGGTCTGCATGTGGGCCAGGTGCACCGGGCAGCCGGAGGCCTCGGCCAGGCGGAGCACCACGTCGATGGCGGTGTCCCAGATGACGCCCTCGCGCTCGGCGTAGGCGGTGGCGTAGGCCTGCGGGGTGTTCTCGCCCCGCCGCAGGTAGGCGCCCTCGATGTAGTCCATGAGCGCCTGGTCGTGCGGGTGGATGATGAAGCGTTTGCCGGTGGCGGCGATGGTGTCCATCATCCGCAGCAGGTCGCCGTGGTCGTGCATGCCGGTGCCGGCCGGGTGCGGGTAGGTGCGGCCGGTGTCGACGACCATGTAGACCTTGAAGGCCCTGATGCCCATCGCGGCCAGCTTCGGCGCCTGGTCGGCGAGGGTGGCGGCGGGGTTGTGGTTGTAGTCGACGATCGAACTGGCCGCGTAGCGGGCGAAGACGTCCTCGAGGGTCTCGACGGTGGTCGTCGGCGGATCGAGGTTGGGCATGCCGAAGATCGTCGTCACGCCGCCGGCCGCCGCCTGCCGCGTGGTGGTGAGGATGTCCTCCTTGTGGGTGAAGCCGGGCTCGCGGGTGTGCACGTGCACGTCGACCATGCCGGGCAGCACCAGCCGGCCGGTGGCGTCGACGACCCGGCCCTCGCTCGGCACCTCGCGGCCGACCAGCCCGGCGATCTTGCCGCCGGCGACGAGCAGGTCGGCGTCGAGCTCGCCGGCGGGGGTGACGACGGTGCCGCCGGCGATCCTCAGGTCAACCGGCATCGATCCTGCTCTCTCCGGAGGGGGTGGTGACGATCAGCCCGGCCGGGCCGAGGTGGCGGTCGAACCAGTCGACGATCCGCGGGGTGACCTGGGTCCAGTAGCGGTCGTAGGCGGCGTAGTGCGTGGTGTGCCGCTGCATGATCAGCTCGCGCGGGCCCCTGGCCGCGGCGTAGATCTGCTCGGCGTGGTCGGTGGGCGTGGTGGCGTCGTTCTCGATGCCGATGACCAGCAGCGGCGTGCGCAGGTCGGCGGCGGCCGGCCGGTAGGCCAGGATCTCCTCCACCGCGGGGGCGAAGGCGACCGCGGTCGGGATGCGGTCGTCCACGTCGGCCTTGACCGTGGTGGCGCGGCGCTCCTTGGTCGGCACCATGATCTCCTCGCGCGGGTGGACGAGGCGGCCCTTGCCGGTCAGCACGCGCTCGCGCCGGTCGGCCTCGACGGCGGCGAGGAAGTCGAGCCACTCGTACTCGCTGCGCATCCGGTGCAGCCAGTCGGCGCCGTCGGCGACCGGGAGCTGGCTGACCGCGGCGCGCACCCGCCGGTCGGCGGCGGCCAGCAGGACGGCGTTGCCGCCGCCGGTGCCGCCGCTGCCGAAGACGCCGATGCCGTCCGGCAGCACGTCGTCGCGGCTGGTCAGATAGGTGACCGCGGACCGCAGGTCCTGGAGCTGGCGGGCCGGCGACAGGACCGACCGGTCGCCCTCGGAGCCGCCGAAGCCGCGGTAGTCGAAGACCAGGACGGCGAAACCGGCCGCGGTCAGTGCCTCGTGATATCGGACGTAGAGCTTGGCGTCCTTCAGTCCCAGCCAGCCCGGCCCCTGCACGATCGCCCGGTACGGCCCGGCGCCCTCGTCGGGGGTGCGCCACAGGGCGCTGATCCGGTCGCCGTCGCTGTACCAGCCCACCTCTTCGGTACGCATACACCTTCCCTGGACCCGTCGTGCAGGCCCCCGGCGGGCCTGCGGACCCCAGCGTGAACTTTGTATCCAATCTTGTCAATGCCCGGCGAAAGAGTGATCGTTCCGGCTGACGGAACCGCCGTTATGCCAGGAAATTTCGGCTCTTGACCCTGATTTTGATCGATGAATAATGTAGCCATCTCTGCGAACGGGAGCGTGTATGGCGAACGAGCCGATCATCCGGATCCGCGACCTTTCGGTCAGCTATCACGTCGCCAGAACGGGCAACCGGCTCACCGCGGTCCGGGACATAGACCTGGACGTCATGGAGGGCGAGTTCCTGACCGTCCTGGGGCCCAGCGGCTGCGGCAAGACCACGGTGCTCAACTGCGTCGCCGGGCTGGTCACCCCGACCACCGGGACGATCGTCGCCGACGGCCGCCCGGTCACCGGCCCCGGACCCGACCGCGCGGTGGTCTTCCAGGACTACGCGCTGCTGCCCTGGCGCAGCGTCGCCGACAACGTGCGGTTCGGGCTGGAGATGCAGCCGCGGCTCAAGGAGTCGGCCGCCGAGCGGGTGCGGGAGGCGATCGAGCTGGTCGGTCTGACCGGCTTCGAGCACGCCTACCCGCGCGAGCTGTCCGGCGGCATGCAGCAGCGCGCCGGCCTGGCCAGGGCCCTGGTCGCCGATCCGCGCATCCTGCTGATGGACGAGCCGCTCGGCGCGGTGGACGCGCTGACCCGCGAGGTCATGCGCAACGAGCTGGAGCGCATCATCGAGGCCACCGGCAAGACGGTCGTGTTCATCACGCACAGCATCGACGAGGCCATCCAGCTCGGTGACCGGATCGCCGTCTTCAGCTCCCACCCGGGCCGGATCCGCGAGCTCGTCCCGGTCGAGGCCGGCCGCTCCCACGACGAGCTGCGCCGCCACCTGTGGGAGCTGCTGGAGTCCGACGCCCGGCTCGCCGCCCGCGGGGCCACCGAATGACCCCCCGCCCTGCCGGTTCCCCGGAGGCCGCGCCCGCTCCGGCCCTCCGGCCTCCCCCGGCCGCCGGACCCCCGCGGCGAAAGGGCGAGAGCCGGTGGAGACGGCACCGGGCGCCCTTGATCGCCCTGGTCGACCTCGTCGTCTTCCTCCTGCTGTGGCATCTGGCCACCGAGGTGCTGGGACTGGTCAACCGGGTCTTCTTCCCCAGCCCCGGCGACGTCGTCCAGGCCCTGGCCGGCCTGGCCGCCAGCGGCGAGCTGGCCACCCACCTGTCCACCAGCGCCGCCAACTGGGCCGTCGGCTACGGGCTGGGCTCGGTCGCCGGCATCGTCACCGGCCTGGTCACCGGCACCTCCCGCTGGGCCAACCGGCTGGTGATGCCGCTGCTGTGGTCGCTCTGGGCCACCCCGCTGATCGCGCTGCAGCCGACCCTGACCGCCTGGCTCGACTACGGCGACGGCCCGATCATCGTGCTGGTCTTCCTGAGCACGATGATCCCGGTGGCGCTCAACACCGCCACCGGCGCCACCCAGACCGGCGAGTCCCTGCTGCGGGCCGGCCGCGTCTTCGGGGCGAGCCGGCTGCGGCTCTACCTGAAGATCCGCCTGCCGTGGGCGGTGCCGTACATCATCGGGGGCCTGCGATTGGCGGTGCCGACCAGCATGATCGGCCTGCTGGTCGGTGAGATGGTCGGCTCGCCCAGCGGCATCGGCTCGGTGATCGTCAACGCCACCTCCCGCTTCCGCACCGGCGAGGCCTTCGCCGCGATCGCCGTCTACGTCCTGCTCTCCGTCGTGCTGGTGCGGGTCCTCGACCTGGCCGAGCGGCGGACCGGCGCCTGGAGGAGCGGTGCGTGAGCTCAAGCGCTGGGCCGTGGCCCTGGAGGTCGTGGCCCTGTTCGCCGCCTGGGAGCTGGCGATCAGCGTCTTCCACCTGGCCAGCGAGAAGTTCGTGCCGCCGCCGAGCGCGATCTGGCAGTCCTTCGTCGCCATGGCCGCCGACGGCACGCTCGCCCCGCACGCCTGGTTCAGCACGCAGAACGCGGTCATCGGGTTCGTGCTGGCGGTGGTGGCCGGGGTCGGCTGCGGCCTGGCGCTGGGCAGCTCGCGGCTGGTCAGCGAGGTGGCCGGGCCGCCGTTCTGGACCGCGTACGCGATGCCCAGGATCGCCTTCCAGCCGCTGCTGGTGCTCTGGCTCGGCTTCGGGGCCGCGCCGAAGATCCTGATCATCTTCCTCATGGCGGTCTTCCCGATCGCGATCAACACCATGGACGGCATCCGCGCCGTCGAGCCCTCGCTGGTCAGGGCGGCCCGGGTGTACGGCGCCGGCCGCCTCCAGGTCTTCGTCAAGGTCCAGCTCTGGGCGGCGCTCCCGCTGATCCTCACCGGGATCCGGATGGGCGTGGCCCGGGCCATGGTCGGGATCGTGGTCGGCGAGTTCATCGGGGGCAGCCAGGGCCTCGGCTACCTGATCTTCCGCAGGTCGGCCGACTTCGACCTGGCCTCGGCGCTGGCGCTCACCCTGTCGCTGGTCGTCATCGCCAATCTGCTGATGGCGCTGGTGAGCCTGGCTCGCCGGATCGCCGCCCCCTGGTACGCCGAAGGAGTGCGATGAAACGTGTAGTGCTGGCGCTGTTCCTGGTGGCCGGGTGCTCCGGCGCCCCGGCCGAGACGCCGAAGCCCGTGGCGACCGGCGCGATCGGCGCCCCCGAGAAGACCACGGTCAAGATCGGCATGCGGCTGCCCAACCTCGACACCAACGCCCCGATCGAGATCGCCCTCGACAAGGGCTTCTACCGGGAGGAGGGGCTGACCGTCGAGCGGGTCGAGGTGCAGTCGATCCGGGAGGGCCTGGTCGGCGGCAGCCTCGACTTCGGGGCGGAGGCCGCGCCCGACGTGGTGGCCGCCGCGCAGGCGGGCACCGGGCTGACCATCGTGGCCGGGTACCGCAACCGCGAGCCGTTCGTGGTGGCGGTGCAGCCGGAGATCGCCTCGCCACAGGACCTGGCCGGCAAGCCGGTGCTGCTCGGCGCCAACCCCGGAACGATCGAGTACGACGTGCGGATGAGCTTGCTCAAGGAGGCCGGCTTCGACCTGACCGGGGTGGCGATCAAGCCGGTCAACCTGCCGGGCGGCTCGAACGCCTGGGTCGAGCAGTTCAAGCAGAGGAAGCTGGCCGCCACGGTGATCTTCCCCCGGCACAAGAGCCTCGTGCAGGGCCGGCTCGTGCTCGACGTGATGAAGGAATGGCCCAACGACAGCCTGAGCGCGACCCGCGATTTCGTGGAGCGGAACCCGAACACCACCGCCCGCTTCATCCGGGCCACACTGAAGGCGATGAAGATCTTCAAAGATCCTTCGCAGCAGGCCTACGTCCAGCGGATGATGAAGGCCAAGGGCTTCACGGTCACCCCGGTCGACGAGCGGCCCGAGGTCTACGCCAACGGCCCGGCGCTCTACGACGAGGACATGGGACTCAACCCCAAGGGCTTCGAGGAGCTGCTGGCCGTCCTGAAGCTGCCGCCCGCGCCGTTCGACTCCTTCACCTCGCTCGGCCAGCTCCACCGGGCGCAGGACGCCCTCGGCCTGAGCAAGCGCCCATGAGGGCGGCCCGGTTCCACGGCGGCGGGGTGCTGCGCGTGGAGGAGTGCGCGCGGCCCGAGCCCGGACCCGGCGAGGTGCTGGTCGAGGTGCACGCGGTCGGCGTCAACCAGCTCGAACGGCAGATCATGGCCGGCTCGCCGCTGGGCGGCGCGGTCAAGCTGCCCCGCACGGTCGGGCTCGACCCGGCGGGCGTGATCGTCTCCGGGGAGCGGGCCGGGCAGCGGGTCGCGGTCAAGCCGAACGTGCCGTGCGGGGACTGCGCGTTCTGTACGGCGGGGCACGAGGCCGACTGCCCGCGCCAGCAGGTCGTCGGCATCCATCGCGACGGCGGCGCGGCGGGCTACGTGGCGGTGCCGGAGGCCGTGGCGTTCGACGTCGGGGAGATCCCGTTCGCCGAGGCCGCGGCGGCGGTGCACAGCGTGCCGATCGCGCTGCACATGATCCGGCGTGCGCTCGGCCCGGCGGCCGGGACGCCGGACGCGCTGGCCGGACGTACCGTCCTGGTGACCGGGGCGACCGGCGCGCTGGGCTGCGCGGCGGTGCAGGTGGCGGCGGCGATGGGCGCGACGGTGCTGGCCGGGGTGCTGGAGGGCGAGCCGGCGGCGGGCCTGCCCGCCCTCGGCGCGACGGAGGTGCTCAGCTACCCCCTCGGCCCCGAGCAGGGGCCCGCGCTGGCCAAGGCGTTACGTGAGCCACCGGACCTGATCGTCGACGCCACCGGCTCCGGCGACCTGATCGCCGCCGAGCTGGAGGCGGTCGCCTGGGCGGGCAGCGTGGTCGTCGCCGCCGCCCTGCCGGGCTCGCGCTTCACCGTGGACACCCGCGCGTTCTACACCCGCCGCATCACCCTGTACGGCTGCGCCGCGGCCGACTACGCCGACGTGCGCGACGGCCTCGACCTGGTCGCCCGCGGCCTGGTCCGCCCGCCGGTGGCGGCGCGGCTGCCGCTGGCCGAGGTCGGCGAGGCCTTCGCCATGGCCGGTCGCCGCGACCACCTCGGCAAGATCATCCTGGAGGTTCGATGAAGGAGGCCACGCCGCTCGGCGGGCTGCGGGTGGTCGAGGCCGGCCAGTACATCTCCGCGCCGTACGCCGGCAAGCTCCTGGCCGACCTGGGCGCGGAGGTGGTGAAGGTCGAGCCGCCGGGCGGCGACCCGATGCGCCGCTGGCAGGGCTCCGGCTCGATGAGCCCGCAGTTCGCCGCCTACAACCGGCGCAAGCGCCTGGTGACGCTCGACCTGAAGGACCCGGCCGGGCTGGCGGAGCTCCTGGAGCTGGTCGCGGGCGCGGACGTGCTGATCGAGAACTTCCGTCCCGGCGTCGCCGACCGGCTGGGCTTCGGCTGGGCGTTGCTGAAGGAGCGCGAGCCGCAGCTCGTCTACTGCTCGATCACCGGCTTCGGCCCGAGCGGCCCGTACGCCCGGCGCCCCGCCTACGACACGATCATCTCGGCGGTCGGCGGCCTCTACGGCCACCTGGTCGACCTGGCCGACCCGCGGCCGATCGGCCCGGCCTTCTCCGACCTGCTGTCCGGCATGTCCGCCACCCAGGGCATCCTGGCCGCCCTGCACGCGCGCACCGCGAGCGGCCGGGGCCAGCGGGTGGAGGTGTCGATGCTCGGCGCGGTCACCGACTTCCTGACCGAGGCGATCGGCACCTACCTGGCGACCGGCTCGGTGCCCGCGCCCGGCACGCGGGCCGCCCGCGCGCAGGCCTTCGGCGTGGTCGGCTCCGACGGGCTGCCGTTCGTGGTGCACCTGTCGGTGCCGGAGAAGTTCTGGACCGCGCTGCTCGGCGTGCTGGAACTGGCCGAGGAGCCGCGCTTCGCCAGCCGGGAGCTGCGTCACCGGCACTACGCCGAACTGGAGGAGGCGCTGCGCGCCGAGTTCGCCAAGCGCCCGCGCGACGAGTGGTTCGAGCGCCTGGCCGCCGCCGACATCCCGCACGGACCGCTCAACACCGTCGCCGACCTGGTCCAGGACCCGCAGGCCAACCACCTGGGCCTGATCGGCGAGCAGGCGACGCGGCCCGGCACCCGCTTCAGCGATCACCACGGGCGGCTGCCCCGGCCCAGGGAGGAGCGGCTGTGAAGGCCGTCGACGTGCACACCCACCCGCAGACCGAGGAGTTCCTCGCCGCGATGGGGCAACGGCGGGCCCAGATGGGCAGCCACTTCGGCAAGGAGCGCCGGCCGGTCTCCTTCGCCGCCCAGGCCGACCTCTACCGCGAGCGCGACATGATGGCGGTGATCGTCAACTCGGCGGGCCTTCCGGAGCTCAACGACGCGCTCGGCCGGGCCCAGTCCGCCCACCCCGACGTCTTCCTGGCCTTCTGCGGAGTGGATCCGCACGACGTGCCCGGCGCGATCGCCGAGGTGCGCCGCTGCCACGCCGAGTACGGCGCGCGCGGCGTGGGCGAGCTGAACCCCGGCCGCCAGGCCTTCCGCCCCAACGACGAGCGGCTCTACCCGCTGTGGGAGGTCTGCGCCGAGCTCGGGATGCCGGTCATGTTCCACGGCGGCTTCCTCGGCGCGGGCGCGGGCACCCCCGGCGGCATGGGCTACAAGCTGGAGCACGCCCGGCCGATCCCCTACCTCGACGACGTCGCCGCCGACTTCCCGGAGCTGACGGTGATCGCCGCGCACCCGGCCTGGCCCTGGCACCTGGACAACCTGGCCGCCTGCTGGCACAAGGCCAACTACTACATCGACCTGTCGGGCTGGGCGCCGCGCTACTGGCCCGCCGAGGTGACGCACTACGCCAACTCGATCATCACCGGGCGGGTGCTGTTCGGCACCGACTGGCCCGTGCTCGGCCCCGACCGGTGGATCGCGGAGTTCGAGGAGCTCGGCTTCAAGGCCGAGTCGCGGCAGCGGATCATGCTCGACAACGCCAGGGAGCTGTTCGGTCTTGGCTGAGCTCGTCGGCGTCTACGGGAGCACGCACAACCCCCTGCTGTGGCGGGCGCGCGGGCAGGACCTGGACAGCACCCGGGCCGGGTTCGACCGGCTCCGGGACCGGCTGGCGCGGGCCCGGCCCGACGTGCTGGTGGTGGTGGCGACCGACCATCTGACGCAGTGGTTCTACGACAACATGCCCGCCTTCCTGGTCGGCAAGGCCGAGCACATCCCGGCCACGTTCTGGAACGAGGAACGCGAGTTCGGCCTGCCGTACCGGGAGCTGGCCGGGGACGCGGCGCTGGCGCGTGACCTGCTGGGCGGCGGGATCGAGCGCGGGGTGGACTTCGCCGCCTCCGACGCCTTCCGCGCCGACCACAGCGTCCTGCTGCCGCTGCTGTACCTGACGCCGGAGCTGGACGTCCCGGTCGTGCCGGTCTTCACCAACTGCATGGCGCCGCCGCTGCCGGGCGCGGCGCGCTTCTTCCAGGTCGGGCAGGTGCTGCGGCAGGCGATCGAGGACTCGCCGCTGGAGCGGCGGGTGGCGGTGATCGCCAGCGGGCACCTGGCGACCGAGGTGGGCGGGCCGCGGCACTTCGCCGGCTCGCCCGATCCCGGCTTCGACGAGCGGGCGGTGACGTGGCTGGCCGAGGGCCGGGTGGACGAGGCGCTCGCCGCGCTCACCTACGACCGGCTGCGCGAGGCCGGGAACGTCAGCCACCAGTTCCTCAACTTCCTGGTCGCCATGGGGGTGGCGGACGGCAGGCCGGCCGTGCACGCCGAGGGCGCCCGGTCCCGCTTCGCCACCTCGCCCTTCTTCGAGTGGGAGCCATGAGCAGGTACGGGATCAACGCCTTCCTTCGGGAGATCAACATGGCGGCCGCGGCGCACCGGGCCTACGTCGCCGATCCCGGGGGGTATGCGGCGGAATGGGCAGGGGCGCCGCTCACGCCGGAGGAGCGGGCGGCACTGCAGCGGCGTGACTTCGGCGCGCTCTACGGCTTCGGGGCGCATCCCTACCTGCTGTGGAGCTTCACCGAGGCGGTGTGGGTGCCGGAGATCAGCCGGGCCGAGCTGGTCGAGCGGTTCCGGCGGGAGTCGGCGGCGCACGGCTATCCGGACGTGGCGACCTAGCCGGGCCTCATCTCAGCAGGAGCCGGCGGCGCAGGCGGTGCTTGAGCGGGGTGCTCCGCCGTACCGCGCGGTGGACCGCGTCGCTGTGCCGCCACGCCTGGTCGGCGGCGCCTGCGGCGGCCTCGTCCGGAGCGAAGCGCACGAAGTTGGACAGGTCGGCCAGCGGCCGGAGATGCTGCGAGAGGTCGGCCGGCTGCCGCGCGACCACCTCCTCGGCGGTCAGCGCCCGGTCCGCGCGCACACCGAGGTCGTCGCAGGTCTGCAGCCACGCCCCGAGCACCCGTTGCGCGGCGGGCGCGGGCGCGCGTCGCCGGCGGCGCCGCCACCACGGCACGAGCATCGCGACCAGCAGGTAGACCAGCACGATCGCCGCGCCGAGTGCGGGCAGGAGCACCCACAGCGGCGGCCCGCCCGAGCCGCCCGGCTCCGCCTGCGACGCGCCGCGCCTGCCGTCCTTCGGCCGGTCGACCGTGCCCTGCGTGAACTCGCCCTCCAGTCGCTGGCTCTCCTCGATCGCCTGGGAGACCACGTCGTGGTCGTCCTTCGCGCCGCTCTTGCCGGGCGTGGGGTAGAACGGCCGCCAGCCGAGGCCCTCGAACTTGATCTCCGCCCAGGCGAGGACGTCGCCGGACTTGACCCGGTAGACCCCGTTCTCCGGCTGGCCGGGACGGAAGCCGACCACGACCCGCGCGGGCAGCCCGAGCGTCCGCGCCATCAGCGCGAAGGCCGAGGCGAACTGCTCGGAGGTGCCCCGGTGCGTGGTCTCCAGGAAGAACTCCAGGCTCTTCAGCGAGTGCCCGGGCGGCGCGGTCAGGTCGTAGCGGGCGTTCTCCCGCAGGTACTTCTGCAGCCGGTAGGCCTGCCGGATCGGCAGGTCGGCGCCCTTGGTCGCCTGCTGGGCCAGCTTGCGGAAGAGCTGCTCCTGCGGCCCCTTCGGGAAGGCCAGCAGCGCCGGGTCGGCGGCCGGGACCGCGTCGAGCAGCTCCTGGCGGCCGGGCTTGGCCACCCGCGAGATCACCTCGTAGCGGAACCCCTTGGCGGGCGGGGCGGCGGCCAGCAGCGACCCGCTCTCCGGGTCGGCGGCCAGGCCGGGCACCCCGTCCACCTCGCCGGGCCGTTCGGCCGCCGGGAGCCAGGTGCCGGGCAGGCCGTCCATGGTGATCGTCTGCCGGACCTCCTCGCCCGCCCCGGTCCACTCCCCCGCCGGGATCCGGCCGCCGGTCGGCTGGAAGCGCGCGCCCGTGGTCCAGCGCACCCCGTCGTAGCGGTCGAGTACGGCCAGCCGCCAGTTGAGCGGCTTGCCGGATCGGACGGTGAACAGCGGCCGGTCGGGGATCTGCAGCCAGGCGGAGATCCGGTCGAGCGGGCTGACGCTGTCCACCCGCGTCGGCGGCGGCAGCTCGGCGTGCGTCCTCGGGTTGTACGGCTCAGCCGCCCGCGGCAGCAACGGCCCCGCCGCGTAGGCCACCAGCGCGAGCACGGCCGCCACCGGCATCCCGGCGAGCAGCCACCCCACCGGCCGCTCGTCCCTGGACAGCGCCAGCGTCGCGGCGAGCGTCACCAGCGCGGCGGCCAGGGGCAGGTTCGAGCCGTCGCCGTCCACGCCCAGCAGCAGGGCCGCGCAGAAGGCGGCCAGCGGCGGCAGCGCCGGAGCCAGCCGGGCGCGGGTCCTGAGCTGGAGTTCGGCGGCGGCGGTGGCGGCCAGCCAGACCAGCGTGTGCACCAGGATGAGCAGCCGGGGCTCGGGCTGGGCGGGCAGGAGCGTGGTCAGCAGGGCCTGCCAGGAGTCGGCCAGGTCGCGCGGCAGGGCCAGGGGCAGCCCGCGGTAGACGGCCGCGGCGGCGCCGAACCAGCCGAGGACGCTCACCAGCAGCGCCAGCCACAGCGGGCGGCGCGCGGTCAGCCCGGCCAGCAGGGGCGGGACCAGCGCGGCCGGGAGCACGACCGGCAGGAGGCCCCCGGCCGGGAAGACGCGGTGGAAGGCCCAGCCGGCGGTGCCGGCCAGCGCGGCGACCAGCACGAGGCCGGCGGCCACGCGCCACGTCGCTCGCTCAGGGGGCGTGGGAGCAGCTCGGCGGCTCATCGGCGTCCCCACTGGGCGGGCAGGTCGTCGAGCGTGCGCAGCGGCATGACCGTGACGCCGGGCGCGCTGACCTGCCCCGGTCCGGTGTAGACGCAGATCACCCGGTCGAAGCTGCGCCGCAGCCCGGCCAGCCGCCCGGCCTCGGCGGCGTCCCCGGTGACCAGCACGAGCGAGCCGCCCCCGCGCGCCTGCCGTACCCGCAGGTCGGCCCCCGGGGTGGCGGCGACCACGGCGAGGCGGTCGAGCACGAGGTCGGCGTCGTTCTTGGTCTCGGCCAGCGGCCCGGCGGCGGTGAGCAGCCGCACCGGGAAGCCCGAGCGCGCGGCGGCGAGGGCCACGGAGGCGGCGGCGTCGACGGCCTCCTCGCTGAGCTCGCGGGTGTCGAGCACGACCGTGGTGGTCGGCAGGCTGGCGTCGATGAGCTGGCGGACCATGAGGGTGCCGGTGCGGGCGCTGGAGCGCCAGTGGACGTGCCGCAGGTCGTCGCCGACCACGTACTCGCGAAGCGTGTGGAAGGTCACCGTGCCGGCGGGCGCGTTGTCGCTGGTCGGGCCCTCCAGGTGGTGAGCGCGGCCGGACGGGGCCACCGGCAGCGCGATGGTGCGCGGCCGGACGAGCAGGGTGATCGCCTCGCCGTACTCGCGGACCCGGCGGGTCAGCCCGAGCGGGTCGGCGCGGACCAGCCGGAGCGGGCCGACCACGATCTCGCCGCGCCGGTCGGTGGGCAGCGGGTAGGAGACGGCCTTGAGCGTGTTGCGCGGCAGGCGCGGCAGGTCGACGGTGTGCTCGGTGTCGCCGAACCGGTCACGGGCGCGCAGGCCGGTCAGGCCGAACCGGCCCAGGTTGCGGATCTGCAGCACGGCGACCGCGGCCTCGCCGCGCGGCACCTTGAGCGGGGTGACCTCGCGGTGCACCTCCAGCTTGGCGCCGGGCGCGGTCCAGATGAGCGCGAACAGCAGCGCCAGCAGGCCGCCGGTGGCCAGCACGATCGGTTCGGGATGGCCGAGGGCCGCGCCGAGCCCGTAGAGGAGCACGGACCCGGCGAGCGTGCCCCAGCCGAGCGGGGTGAGCATCAGGCCGCCTGCGGGACCGGCACCCCGGCGAGGATCTCGCCCAGCACGTCGGCGGCGGTGCGGTCGCGCAGCTCGGCCTCCGGGGTGAGGATCAGCCGGTGCGCGAGCACCGGGACGGCCAGCGCCTTGACGTCCTCCGGGATGACGTAGTGCCGTCCGGCCGCCGCGGCCTTCACCCGCGAGGCGCGGAGCAACGCGAGGCTGGCGCGCGGGCTGGCGCCCAGGCGCAGGTTCGGGTTGCCGCGGGTCGAGGCGACGACGGCGACGATGTAGTCGAAGACCGGGTCGGCGACGTAGATGCGCGTGGCGAAGTCGATCATCATGGCCACGTCGCTCGCCCGGGCGACCACCGGGAGCTGGTCCACCAGCGGGCCCGACGGCATGCCCTTGAGCACCTCGACCTCGCTGACGTGGTCGGGATAGCCGACCGAGATCTTCATCAGGAAGCGGTCGAGCTGCGCCTCGGGCAGCGGGTAGGTGCCGTCCATGTCGACCGGGTTCTGGGTCGCCACGACCAGGAACGGGCGCGGCACCGGATGCGGCTCGGAGTCGACGGTCACCCGGCGCTCCTCCATGACCTCCAGCAACGCCGACTGGGTCTTGGGCGAGGCCCGGTTGATCTCGTCGCCGAGCACGATGTTGGCGAAGATCGGGCCCTGGTGGAACTCGAACTTCTGGTGCGCCTGGTTGAAGATGCTCACCCCGGTGATGTCGCTGGGCAGCAGGTCGGGGGTGAACTGCACGCGGCGGTAGAGCGCGTCCACGCTGGCCGCGAGGCTCCTGGCCAGGGTGGTCTTGCCGGTGCCCGGCACGTCCTCGACCAGCAGGTGGCCTTCGGCGAACAGGCAGATCAGGGCCAGCTCGACGGCCTCGTGCTTGCCGCGGATGATGCGCTCGATGTTCTGGGCCAGGAGCTGGAAGCGCTGGGCGAACTGGCCGGCGAGGGTGGCGGGGTCGGGCTGCTGGTAGACCTGGGCGGTCTGCTCGCCGTACTGGGTGGTCACCTGAGCTCTCCTAATCCGTGCACTCGAACAGCGGGGCCGCGGGGAAGCCGCCCTTGGGCGTGCCGATGAGGGTGTCGCTGATGTAGCCGATGCCGCCGTTCCACTCGATCCGGTTCCAGATGTCGCTGCTGCGCCCGGACTGCGTCTCGTCGACCCGCCGGCCCTTGGACTGGCAGATGACGGTGAGGTTGATGTACTGCCCCTTCGGGATCTCACCGATCTTGCAGCTGCCGGTGGTGCAGGAGTTGATCAGCGTGTCGGTCTGGTCGTTGTACTCGTTGCGGTAGGACTGGCGCGGGTAGGCCAGGTCGGCGGTGGCGGTGGCGGCGTCGGGGCTCTCGCCCGCCTCGTTCTTCGCCTTCAGCTTGAACTCGTACTGCTTGTTGTTGGCCAGGTCGCCGACGCTGAAGGAGGTCTCCTTCAGCTCCTTGGACGCCGCGCCCGACAGCACGTAGGTGACGTTCTCCCCGGCGTTGGCCGGGGCCGACCAGCTCAGGTCGGCGCCGCGGTTCTTGGCCTTGGCCTGGAAACCGGCCGGGGCCCCGGGCGCCACGCAGGGCCGCGCCCCGGCGCTCGGCTCCGACTCGATCTCGCCGCCCTCCCAGTGCGCGACGACGGTGAAGCTGTACTCCTTGGCGCAGTCGCCGCCCTTGACCTCGAACTGGAACGGCCCGTCGGCGCCCACCTCGGACGGAGTGGCCTGGCCGTCGCCGCCCTTGAGGGTGTACCTGGTGACCTTGCCGCCGGTCGAGGGGCTGAAGCTGATGTCGATCCGGCCCGGCCCCGAGCGGGCGCTCACCGCGCCGGGCTTGCCGGGCGGGGTGGGCGTGGGCGTCGGGGACGGCGAGGGCGACTGCGACGGCGTGGGAGTCGGCGTCGGGGTCGGCGTGGGCGTGCCGGTCGGCGTGGAGGTCGGCGTCTGCGACGGCCGCTTCGGCTTCTTGGTCGGCTTCGCCTCCTCGCCGTCGTCGTCCTCGCGCGTCGGGTCCGGCCGGCCGGTCGGGTCCGGGTCCGGGTTGTCGCGCGTGGGGTCCGGCTTGGGGGTGGGCGTCGGCTTCGGGGTGTTCGTCGGGCCGGGGACGTCGGTGTCGTCCTTGTCCACCTGGTGCTTGCGGCCCTCCGGGTCGATCACCATCGCGCGGTCGCCGCGCTGGTCGTTGGCCCAGAGCAGGCCGTCCTTGACGAAGACCTCCAGCGGGCCGGGCCGCTCGGCGACCTGCAGCCGGCTGGGCGCGCCCTGCGCCGAGCTGTCCCAGACGATCAGGCCGCCGGTGCTCGCGTCCGGCACGTAGACCTTGCTGCCGAGCACCTGCGGGACGCCGAGGCGGGCCGGGTCGGCCGACTCCAGCTTGGTGCTGAGCACCGCGTTGGACTGGGTGTCGAGGACGACCAGCAGGCCGTCCGGGCCGGGCGCGAGGATGGGGACCAGGCCGCCCTCGGTGGCGGCCGGGGTCAGCACGCCGCCCTTGCCGGTGCGGGCGACCTCCTTCGGCAGGGTGATCTCGCCCGCGCCGCCGTCGGAACCGATGACGACGGCGCTGCTCGCCCGGGTGTTGACGATCACCGGCAGGCCGCCGGCGATGGTGACGGAGATCTCGTCGCCGGGCTCGCCGACCTTGACGGGACGCTCCGCCGTACCGGCCGAGACGGGCTGGACCTCGCCCTTGGCGGTGACCGGGACCCACAGCCGGCCGCCGCCGTCGAGGCGGGCGGCGCCGAGCGGGCCGGGCAGGCTCAGCGGCTCGCCGACGGAGTTGAGGGTCAGCGGGTCGATCTGCTGGACCCGTCCGGCCGGGTCGACGGCGTAGGCGTTCGGCCCGGCGAGCACGAGCTGCAGCCCGGCCGCACCGAAGTTGCGCGTCTGCGCGACGTCGAGCTGGCTCGGCTCGATGCGGCTGACGAAGCCGGTGGCCTCGTCGACCAGGAGCACGTTGCCGCCCTCCTGGACCACCCGCATGGCCTTGCCGCCCTTGACGTCGAGGTAGCCGTCCACCTCGCCGGACAGGCCGTTGACGTGCACGACCTTGCCTCTGACCTGGGTCCACAACCACGCGCCGACGTCGGCCAGCTTGGGGCTGGCGCTGGAGACGCCCACCCCGACGACCGCCGCCACCCCGACCAGCGCCGCGACCACGACCGTGGCGATCGTGGCGGTGGCTCTGTCACCTGTCCAAAAACTCTGGAGCCTGGCGAGCCCCATGTGTCCCTCACCCCGTCATTAATGCTGATAAATCCCCCGATTATCGGGGGACACCCTAGCGCGCTCTCATCCCGTCCGGCAGTTGTACGGCAGACCGCTATGGTTTCCCTATCGCCTGGAGGCGCGTCCGCCGGGTGCGAGTCTCGCGGCCGGGCTTCCCGATCGGGTCAAGCGCGTCCAAGATTGTCGGAGCGAAGCCGTACCTTAGTGCGCGTGCCCGAGGAGCTGCTGACACTCGACTCCGCCCTGTCCGACGAGGCGGTGCTGTCGACCTATCGCCGGATGTTCGCCGCGCTCGCGCGAGACAGCGGCGCGGTGGTCGACGACCCCGCGCTCGTCGACATCGCCGAGACGCTCTTCGCCGCCTTCGCCGAGGCGGGCGAGGAGTGGCTGACCCACGAGCAGATGCGGCACGTGTGCCGTGCCTATCCGGCCGAGCAGTTCGAGAACCGGCTGCGCGTGCTCCGGGGCCTGGGCGCGGTCCGCGAGGTCTTCCCCAAGCCCAACCAGCTCCGCTACCGCGCCTCCTTCACCAGCGTCGTCGGCCTGATGTTCATCCGCCGCATGATGGACGACGGCGGCCAGTCCGAGATGCACCGGCTGCTGGCGCTGGAAGACCTCAACGTCGCCGACCCGCGCACCACCATGGAGGAGGCGCGCCAGTCGGCCGTCAACCTCACCCGCGCCTTCCGGCTGTGGGCGCTGGAGCTGATCACGCTGACCGGCGGCACCATCGAGGAACTGCGCGAGCAGGCGCCCAAGCTGTGGGGCACCGAGGAGATCGCGCAGCGCGCCCAGCGCCTGCACGGCACCATCCTGACCCGCTGGCCCGCGCTCGACCGCACCTGCACCGACCTGCGGGCGGCCATCTACGCCTACAGCGACGCCTCCCGGCGCGCGGCCGGGCGGCTGGCCGACTCGGCGGGCACCACGCGCAACCTCACCCTGCTGCCGACCGAGACCTGGCGGACCTTCGCGCAGACCGCCTCCCGCGCCGACCTGGCCGGGGTGCTCGACGGCTTCGTCTTCGACGCGCCCGCGCCGTGGCACGATCCAGCGGCGATCGCCCGCGCGGTCGACGAGTCGCCCCGGCCCGCGCCCGCCCACCCCACTCCCCCGCGCTCCACGCTGCCCGACCCCGGGCCCTCCTCCGAGCTGGCCGAGCCGCCGGGCGCCGAGCGGCTGGCCGCCGTCGCCGAGTCGCTGCTGGGTGACGCCTCGCGGGTTGACCTGGCCGATGTGGCCGGGGGCGACTGGGCTTCGGTGCGGCGGCTGCTGGCGGACCTGGTCTCCATCGACCTGCGTCCCGAGCTGCCTTACCGCCTGGTCTGGACCGACACCCTCACCATCGACGCCGGGCGGGAGCCCGCCTGGCTGACCCACGCCTTCCTGGAGCGGGCCTCATGACCTCCGCCCGCGCGCACGACGCGCGCCTTGCTCACGCCGCGGACGACGCGCGCCTTGCTCATACCGCGGATGCCGCGCGCCTTGCTCACGCCGCGGATGCCGCGCGCCTTGCTCATACCGCGGATGCCGCCCATGCCGCCCGTGCCGCACATGTCGCCATCCGTTCCGCCGGCCCGTTGCGGCTCGCCGCCGGGGCTCCCGCTCCGGCCGGGACGCTGCGGCTGTCGTATGCCGACACGACGGGGGTGGCGTTGAGTGTGTGGCCCGACGGGGCCACGCCGTCGATGCTGGAGGAGTTCCAGATCCCGCCGCTGCCGGTCGAGCGGGCCGGGGAGACTCGGCGGGTGCTGGCGGCCTGCCTGAAGTGTTGCTGGGCCGACCTGTCCGGCGACCCCTGGCCCGGTGTCGCCGCCCCGGCCGAGCTCGTCCTAGACACTTACCGGGCCCTCATCGGGCGTACCGACGACCTCATGCGCAACTGGGCCGTGGGGGCCTTGCGGCGGCTGCACGACTCGGCGTGGATCGTCTTCACCGACGGCCTCGTCCGGTTGGGCCCGCGCTGCGCCACCTGGCCCGTCGAGTCCTTCGCCCAGCTCAAGGACCTCGTCCGTCGTCTCCCCGACCCACCCCGCACCACCCTCCCCATCACCCCGACCCCAGACCCCACCCCCACTTCCACTCTCACCACTTCACCCACCTCCCCGTCCTCCTCCCCGACGCCGCCTTCGCCCCTCCCCGCCACCCAGCCCGCTCCTTCCGCCCGCGCCTCGGCCACCGAGCCGGCCCCTCCCGGCGACCCGGTCCCCGTCGGAGACCCGGACCCCCTCGGAGACCCGGACCCCGTCGGCGACCCGGTCCCCGTCGGCGATCCCGGCCCACCCACCGAGCCCGGCTCAGCCCGTAGCTCCACCTCGGCGGCCGACCCCGTCCTCCCCGGGGAGCCCGGCGCGGCCGGTGAGCCCATTCCCAGGACCGGCGCGGTCCCCGTTGACTCGGTCCCCGCCGACTCCAGCTCGGCCACCCAGCCAGCCCTCTCCGACAGCTCCGCGCCACCCGCCGAGCCCGGCTCAGCCCGTAGCTCCGCCTCGGCGGCCGAACCCGTCCTCCCTGGGGACCCGAGCGCGGCCGGTGGGCCCACTCCCAGCAGCGGCTCGGTTCCCGCCGACCCCGTCCCCGCCGACCCGGTTCCCGCCGAGCCCGCCCCCTCTGACGGCCCCACCTCGGCCATCCCCGCCCCCATCACCGGGGACGGCGGGCTGGAGGTCCTCGCCGGGCGGGTGGAGGGTGGGGAGTCGGCGGGGTTCGACGACCTCCTGGAGAGTTACGACGAGCGGCACCGGGCCGAGCTGGTGGCCGCGTTCATGGCCGTCGAGCACGCCGCCGAACCCGTCCCCGAGGCCAGGTTCGCCGCCCTGCGGGACCCGGCCCTGCGCCGGGCCCTGACCGAGATGCTGGCCCGCCGCGGCCGGGTCCTGATCCAGCACCGCGAACGCTGGATCACCGGCTACGACGACGAGGCCGCCGGCCGGGCGGGCACCACGCTGGGCGAGGCCGAGCGGGCCGTACTGACCCTGGTGCTGATCCACTCGGTGGCCATCCCCCGCGCGGAGGGCGTGCTGCCGGAGGACACGTGGTTGTCCCCGCACCCCACCCCGGTGGAGGAGCTGCGCCGCCACACCCAGGTCCCGATCGGCGAGCTGGAGTCCGCCCTGCGCACGCTCCGCCACGCGGGCCTGGTAGCCCAGGTGAAGGCGGGCGAGGAGGCGGGCGGCTACGTGCCGGGTCCGCAGTTCCACCGGCTGACCCCGGCCGCCCGCCGCCGGCTGCAGGAGGAGCTCATCCTGGCTGCCGGCCCGCAGACGCCGCTGGCGGCAGCCGTACGAGCACGAAGGACGGCCGAGTGACCACCACGCCCGGCACCGGAACCGCCACAAAGATCATCACGACCAGAGGGAGCAGCGTGTCGCAGGGGGAGAACGTCGTCGGTGACCGGGTGCTGATCGCGGTGCAGGCGGTCAACATCTCCCGGTTGTCCACCCATCCGGTGCCGACGGTGCCCGGCACGCTGATCGTCGTGGCGGGAGCGGGCCCGAAGGACTCCAACGGCGCGGGCAAGTCCTCCTTCATCGCCGCGATCACCGCGTTGCTGGGCGACGAGCAGTGGCGCTTCGCCTCGGGCGCGAAGGCCGTCTCCGAGCTGCTGTTCAACGCCGAGCTGGCCAGCGGCGCGGGGGCGCGGCAGTGGGCGAGCGCCGACCACGGCTACATCGTCGGCGTCTTCGGCCACGCCCAGCCGCTGCCCGAGCGGACGCGGGAGGAGCAGGCGGCCGAGGACGAGGACGCGCTGTTCGAGCAGCCGCAGTCCGACACGGTGACGGTCTGGCTCAAGGTCAACCAGGAGGCGCCCCACCTGGAGATCCGCTGGAAGGACGGCGTGCACCTGGCGTCGGCGGCCTCGGAGGCCGAGCGGGTGCTGCGCGCCGACGAGCTGTGGGCGTCGCTGCCGAAGTCGGCGGGCCGCCGCGACGTGGTCGCGCGCGACCTGACCAAGGTGCTGTACGGCGACCGCGTGCGCTGCGTGTCGTTCCTGTCCACCTCGGTGCGGAGCAAGGTGGCGACGAACCTGCTGTCGCAGCCGCTCAACGAGATCTCCCCCGAGCGGGTCTTCGAGGCCATCGCGGCGCTCACCGGCCTCGACGCGGAGCTGGAGCTGGAGCGCGAGGCCCGGCGCGACGAGCACGCCAAGCGGGTGCGGGCCGCCGAGGCGGCCGACCGGCTGGCGGAGTTCGAGGCCGAGTCGCGGGCGCTGGTGGCCACCTTCGACCGGCGTGACCAGGCTCGGGTACGGCTGGCCGAGGCGTTGCGCTGCTGGCGTGGACGGCAGACGCGGCGGCTGGCGGACGCGGCCGACCGGGACGAGCAGCTCGCCGCCGACCTGGCCCGGCACGAGGCCGCCCAGGAGTCGGCGGCCGAGGCGATCGCGCTGGTCAAGGCGGAGATCGCCACGCTCAAGGACGACAGCTTCGACCGGCGGCTGGTCGACGCCCGGCGGGAGCTGGCGGCGTTGCAGGCTCGGGCGGCCAAGCTGGAGTCCGATCGGGCGGTGGCGGAGAACTCCGCGGACGAGTTGCGGGGCTGGATCCCGGGGCTGGAGGAGACCCGGCGGCTGTCGGACGGCCGTGACGTCCCGGCTGCCGAGCGGGAGCTGGGTGAGGCGCGGCGGCGGCTGAACGAGTCGCTCAAGGGGCTGGGGGTCGCCGACCGTGAGGTCGCCTCGGCGCAGGCCGCTCTCGACGACGCCGAAGGCGGTCCGGCCGCGGCCCAGCTCAGCGCCCTGACCGCCGCCGGTCTCCCGGCCACCGGCCTGCTCGACGCCCTCGACGTCGCCGAACACGCCCGCGACGAGTCCACCGGCACCGCCCCCAACGCCGCGACCCTGGGTGGAGGCGTGAACGTGGGTGGAAGCGGGGGGCAGGGTGGAGGGGCTGCCCCGGGTGCAGGTGCGGCCCTGAGTGGCGGCGCGGCCCCGGCTGGAGGTGCGGCCCCGGGTGGGAGCGCGGCCCTGGGTGGGGGCTCGTCGCTCGGTGGGGGGCTGGATCTCAAGGGGCTGCGGGGCTGGCCGACCGAGCATGCGGTGATCGTGGACGCCGCCGATCTGGAGCAGGCCGCCAAGGCCCTGGCCGATCTGCCGGGTTCGGTGCTGGTGAGTGCGGCCGGGGTGAGCGTGGTCGGCGCGTTCGGCGGGGTGGCGACCGGCCGAGAGGCCCGCATCAAGGCCGCCGAGCTCCGGCTCAACCGCGCCAAGGACGCCCAGGAACAGGCGGCGCTGGCCGTACGGCAGGCGGAGGAGGCGGTCGCCGAAGCCCAGCGCCGTCTGGAGGGCGCCAACGCCGGGGTCCAGCTCGCCGACATCGAGCGACGGCTGGCCGAGCGCCGGGCCAGGCTGACGGAGCTGACCGAGGCCCTGACCGAGCTGGCCCCCCAGGTGGCGACGGCCGAGCAGGAGGCGAGCACGCTCGACTTCCGCGCCCGGACCCGCGACATGGAGATCGAACGCCTCGACGGCCGCCGCCAGCGGCACGAGGCCGACAAGCGCCAGGCGCACGACCAGGCCGCCCAGGTGAGCCGGGAACGCGAGGCGCTCAAGCTGGCCGAGCTGGTGCAGGACTGGGGCGGTTCGGTCGAGGGCGCCCGCGAGTGGATCGCCGCGTTGCCCGAGGAGGAGCGCCCGCGCAGCTCCGACGAGTGGTGGCGGATCGCCGAACGCCACTTCGACCAGGCCTTCCGCGACACCTTCGTGGAGGAGGAGGACGTCCCGGAGGAGCTGCGCTTCCTGATGGCCGAGCGGGCCGGCCGCTCCAGCCGCGAGCAGGCCACCTTCGCGGCGGTCTGCGGCTCGCTCGCCTCCTACCTGCGCGGCCAGGAGGAGTACGAGAAGCACCAGCGCCGCCAGATCGAGTCCCAGGTCAGCGGCCGGCAGCGTGACCTGGCGGCGGCGACCAAGGGGGCCGAGGAGGCGGCGCAGTCCACCGCGGTGCACCGCGCGGCGCTCACCGCGGCGATCAAGGCGAGGCTGGTGCGCGTGGCGGAGGAGTTCGAGAAGCTCGACACCTCTTACGGCGGTTACGGCGCGACGCTGGAGTTCCCGGTGCCGCCCGCCCCGGCCGATCCGGAGCAGCGCTGGCAGTGGCGGGTGACGCCGAAGTGGAAGCGGGGCGAGGGTCAGGGCTACGTGCCGTACAACCGGCGCGCGAATACCGCGTTGATGGACGAGAAGGCGGTCAAGCTGGTCTGCGCGGCGGCGATCGCCTCCTCCGGCGGCGGCCACCTGTGCCTGGTGCTTGACGAGCTGGGCCGCAACCTCGGCAAGGAGCACCGGCGGGAGGCGGTCGCGCTGTTCCGCCGGATCGGCGAGACGTACGGGATCACTGTGATCGGCGCGCTCCAGGACGACATGGAGCCGTACGCGATCGACGCCTGCGGCCAGTACATCAAGCTGCGCCGCTCCAGCGACGCCATGCCGTACAACGAGCCGCCGGTGATCGTCGGTCACGACGAGCACGCCGAGCGGGTGCGGACTTTGGCCGCGTATGTGGAGAGGTCTTAACCAAGGCTGACATTAGCCGCGCCGCCGCCCGGGGAGATCTTGGTGGTGCAGGTATCCGAGGCGGAGGGCCACCGCGCCATCGCCCTCGCGCTGCGCGTCGGCGAGCTGCTGCTGGGCAGCGGCGAGGCGACCGAGCGGGTGGGCGGCGCGATGCGCCTCATCACGCACGCCTACGGCCTGCGCAACGTCGAGGTGGACGTCAACCTGTCGGCGCTCACCCTGTCGCAGGTGCCGGAGGACGGCCGCCCGGCGACCACGGCCGAGCGGCGGGTGCGGCGGCGGCAGCCCGACTACGACCGGCTGATCGCGGTGCACGATCTGGTGGGCGACATCACCGCCAAGGAGCTCACCCTGGCCGAGACCGCCGAGCGGCTGCGGGAGATCACCCGGCGGGTGCCGGTCTATCCGGGCTGGGTGGTGACCTGCGCGCTCGCGCTCATCGCGGCGTCGGCGGCGGTGCTCATCGGCGGCGGCGTCACGGTCGCGGCGGCGGCCTTCGTCGCGACCGTGCTCGGCGACCTGGCCAGCGCGTGGCTGTCCCGGCGCGGGGTGGCCGAGTTCTTCGGCCTGGCCCTGGCCGCCTCCTTCGGCGCGATCCTGGCGGTGCTGCTGATCTGGCAGGACGTCCGGGTCACCACCTCGGCCGTGGTGGTCGGCGCGGTCATCGCCCTGCTGCCCGGCCGGCCCCTGGTGGCGTGCGTGCAGGACGGCATCGCCGGGGAGTACGTCACGGCGACGGCGCGGCTGACCGAGATCGTCTTCATCGTCACCGCGGTCGTGTCCGGGATCGGCACCACGCTGGTCGTCGCGGTGAAGCTCGGCGTGCAGATCAGCGTGGAGAACGTGCCGACCGCGCCGCTCAGCCTGAACGCGCCGCAGCTCATCGGGGCGCTGGGGGTCAGCCTCACCTTCGCGGTGGCGTTGCTCGTGCCGCCCCGGCACCTGCTGGCCGGGGCGCTCGGCGGGCTGCTGATCTGGACGGTCTTCGTGCTGCTCCGCTCGACCGAGATCCCGGCGCTGCTGGCCACCTCGATCGCCTCCGCAGTGGTCGGGTTGATCGGCACGGCGTACGCGCGGCTGGTCAACGTGCCCGCGATGGTGTTCGTCATCCCGGCGATCGGGCCGCTGCTGCCGGGGACGGTGCTCTACCGCGGCATGCTGGAACTGAGCCTGGGCGAGCTGTCCAACGGGACGTTGCACCTGATCGAGGCCATGTCCATCGCGTTGAGCCTGGGCGCCGGGGTCATCCTCGGCGGCGAGGTGCTGCGTGCCTTCCGCGGCCGTGACCTGGCCCGGCGCATCCGCCCGGCCTCGCGGCGGACGCGCGGCTACTGAGCCGCCGGTCAGGGCCCGGTGTAGACGGCGCGCGGGCGCAGCAGGGTGCGCCTGCCGTACTCCTCCATGGCGTGGGCGAGCCAGCCGGCGGTCCGGGCGACCGCGAAGATCGCCTCACCGGCGGCGGGGATCATGCCGGCGACGGTGGTGAGGGCGGCGAGCGCGAAGTCGATGTTCGCCGCGGGCAGGCGTCTCCTGACGGTTTCCTTGCGTACGGCAAGCGCCGCCTCGACGCGCGGATGGCCGGGGGCCGCCGCCTCGACCAGGGCGAGCAGGGCCTCACCGCGGGCGTCGCCGTGCTTGTAGACGGTGTGGCCGTAGCCGGGGATCCGCTCGCCGCGCCGCAACCGGTCGGCGATCAGGCGGGATGCCTGGGCGGGATCCTGGATCTCGTTGAGCAGGCGTTCAGCGCCGTAGGAGGCGCCGCCGTGCAACGGGCCGCTGAGCACCCCGAGGCCGGTGAGCACCACCGCGTACGGATCGGCCTTGGCGGATGCGGCCACCCGGGCGGCCAGCGTCGAGGCGGCCAGTTCGTGGTCGGCCAGCAGGACCAGGGCGGTTTCCAGGGCTTTGAGCAGGGCGGGCTCGGGTTCGGCCGGGCAGAGCCGGGACCACAGGCGTTCGGCCACCGTGCCCCCGGCTGGCGTGGCGGGGGCTGCTTGCGGGAGGGCGTCGACGAGGCCGGAGATGAGGCGGGCGCCGGTGGCGGCGACCGAGGCGGGGTCGAGGTGGAAGCGCAGGGTGTCGGTCGCGCCGAGGACGGTGGTGATCACCTGGAGGTTCTCCAGCGGCGACAGGCCGCCGGGCAGGGCGCGGCGAGCTGCGGCGACCCCGTCGGGGTCGCTGGCCCACGCGTCCGGTTGCCCGGGTTCGCCGGGAAGCGGGGGCAGGCCGCCCCAGAGCCATTCGGCGACGGTCTCGAAGCTCTCCTCCCGGGCGAGCTCGATCGCGTCCCGGCCCCGGTAGTACGGCCGGTCCGCCCCGAGCCGAGTGATCCTGGACTCGATCACCAGCTCGGACGCGCCCGGCGGACGCCGCGGACGCCCCTTCCGGGCCAGTTCCTCCACCTCTGCGGCGTCAAACAGGCTCCGCCGCCCGTCCTCCCCGTGCCGCCGCCGCAGCACCCCGCGGCTGACGTACGCGTACAGCGTCGCCTGCTTGATCCCCAGCCGCTCAGCGGCCGCCGCCGCGTCGATCAACTCCATGATAGTTGACTATAATCAACATTGATCCACGTTGAGAAGCCGTGCCACGGTGGATCCATGCCGCGAATCCATTTCCTCGACGTCACCAACCGCGACGGCGTCCAGACCGCCCGCACCGGCCTGTCCAAGTTCGGCAAGACGATGGTGAACTTCTACCTGGCCAGACTGGGCGTCGCGCAGTCGGAGATCGGCTTCCCCTTCCTCTTCCACGAGGCGCCCTACGTGCGCGCCCAGGTGGCGTTGGCCGAGGCGGGCGCGCTGGGCGAGCTGCGGCTGTCCGGCTGGTGCCGGGGGGTGGCCCAGGACGTGGAGAAGGCGCTGCCTCTGGGGTTGAAGCACTACAACCTGTCCATCTCGACCTCCGACTACATGATCCAGAACAAGTTCAAGGGCCGCCTCGACCGGGCGGCGATCATCAGGGAGATGACCGCCGCCGTCCGCGCCGCGCGTTCGGGCGGGGCCGAGACGGTCGGGGTCAACGCCGAGGACGGCTCCCGCACCGACGACGGCTTCCTGCTGGAGTTCGCCCTGGCCGCGAAGGAGGCGGGCGCGGACCGGGTGCGCTACTGCGACACCATCGGCGGGGAGACGCCCGACCACATCCGCGAGCGCTTCGCCAAGCTGGCCGCCGCGACGGCGATGCCGATCGAGACGCACTGCCACAACGACCTGGGCATGGCGGTGGCGAACTCGGTCTCCGGCGCGCTCGGCGACCTCGACGCGGGGCAGGACGCGTGGATCAACACCTGCGTCAACGGCATCGGCGAACGGGCGGGCAACGCCGACCTGCTCTCCACGATCCTGGCCTTCCGGCACGGGTTCGGGCTGGAGGGCGGCGCGGAGATCGGGGACGCGCTCGACCTGTCCTGGGCCAGGCGGTTCGCGCTCTGGGCGAGTTACGCCTTCGGGCAGGCTCTGCCGTACCACCAGGTGGGCGTGGGGGCGAACGCGTTCGCTCACGAATCGGGCATTCACGCGGACGGGGCGTTGAAGGACCACGGCAACTACGAGCTGTTCGACGAGGCCACGCTCGGGCCGTTCCCCTCCGATTGGCATGCGCAGCGGGGGCGGGTGGTGCTGACCGGGGAGTACGGGGGGAAGGCGGGGTTCCGGCATGTCATGGACGGGCTCGAGGTGGAGGTCGTGGAGGAGGAGCTGGCTTTCCAGCTCGTCCAGCTCTGCAATGCGATGACCGGGAAGCCGCTGACGGACGACGAGCTACGACTTATCGCGACGTATCCGCGCGAGCTGGCGCTGCTCTTCCCCGGCCAGACCGCTTAGGCCCGCCCTTGTCCGGTCAGGCGCCCTGGGAGAGGAGGGCCCGCTGCTGGGGACGGGCGGGGAGGGCGAGGAGGCACCCGAGACTGAGCAGCGCCGACACCCCGACATACCCGCCCACCGCACCTACTCCGAGCCCAGCCCCCTGCAAGAGCGTCGCCACGATCGGCGGCACGGCCCCGCCGAGCACCCCGCCCAGGCTGTACGCCAGCGCCGCCCCGCTGTACCGGTGCTCGGGCCGGAACAACTCCGGCAGATACGCCCCCATCGGCCCGTAAACCACCCCCATGATCGCCAACGCCCCGACCATCGCCACCCCGAGGTCGAGCCCGGAGAACATCGCCGGCCCCCACCCGGCCGCCGCGACGGTGCCGATCACCAGGGTCCGCCGCCGCCCGATCCGATCGGACGCCAGCGCGCCGAGCACCGTGGTGACCCCCATGACGACCACGCCCGCGATCGACCACCCGAGCATGACCGGCCGCGGCACGCCCAGCACCTTGGTCCCGTAAGCCAGGCAGTACGTCGTCGCGAGATAGAACAACGTGTAGGCGATCACCATCGCCCCGGCGCCGAGCGCCACCGTCCGCCCCTGCTCCCGCAGCAGCGCCCGGGCCGGGACCCGGTGCACCTGCCGCACCTCCCGGAAGGCCGGGGTCTCGGCCAGCCCGACCCGCACGTGCAGCCCTACCACCACGAGCACGATGCTCGCCAGGAACAACCACCGCCAGTTCTCCACCCCCGCGACCAGGAACGCGCCGTTCGCCAGCACGAACCCGACGGACGGCCCGAGCTGCGGAAACACCGCATACCGCCCCCGAAGGTGCGCTGGCGCGTGCTCGACCGCCAGCAACGCCGCCCCGCCCCACTCACCGCCGAGGCCGACCCCCTGCGCGAACCGCAACACCACCAGCAGCAGCGGCGCCAGCACCCCGATCGACGCATACCCCGGCAGCAGGCCGATCGCCACCGTGGACAACCCCATCAGCAGCAACGACCCGACCAAGGTCGCCTTCCGCCCGACCCGATCACCCCAGTGCCCGAACAGCACCGCGCCGAGCGGCCGCGCGACGAAGGCCACCGCGAAGGTCGAGAAGGCCGCCAGGGTTCCCGCCAGCGGATCGAGACCGGGGAAGAAGACGGCGTCGAACACCAGCGCCGCGGCCGTGCCGTACAGGAAGAAGTCGTAGAACTCGATCGCGGTCCCGGCCAGGCTCGCGAACGCCACCTTGCTGCCGTGCTTCAACCGACCCCTCACTCACTCTCGGCGATGATCTCATCACCCAGAGCATCGCGCGAGCGGCTACGGCACCGCCACCGAAAGCGTCGAACCGGCGCGCGTCTTCGCCACCTTGAGCTGGGCCGGGATCCGGCTGCGCAGCTCGCCCACGTGGCTGACGATGCCCACCGCCCGGCCGCCGTCGCGCAGGCCGTCGAGGATGTCGAGCACGCCGTCGAGGGTGTCCTCGTCGAGCGTGCCGAAACCCTCGTCCACGAACAGCGTGCCGATCTCCGCCCCGCCCGACTCCGCCGCGACCACGTCGGCCAGGCCGAGCGCGAGCGCCAGCGAGGTGATGAAGCTCTCGCCGCCGGACAACGTCGCCGGGTCGCGGTCGACGCCGGTCCAGCCGTCGGCCACCCGCAGCCCCAGGCCGCCCCCCGCCCGGCTTCGCGCACCGGCGGTCTTCCGCAGGTCGTGCTGGAGCTGGTAGCGCCCGCCGGACATGTGGTCGAGCCGCTCGTTGGCGGCGTCGACCACCTGGCGCAGCCGCTCGCCGAGCACGAACGACGACAGGCTCATGCTCCACTGGTTGTCGCTGGAGGTGCCGCTGGCCAGGGCCGCCATCCGCTCGGCCAGCCGGTGCCGCTCCGCCGCCGGACGCCACCTCGCCAGGCAGGCGGCCAGCTCCTCGTGCAACTGGGCCAGCCGGCGTTCGCGGGCCACCGCCTGGTCGTGGGCCGAGACCAGGGCCGTGTGCTCGGCCTCCGCCTCGGCCAGGGACTCGGCCAGCGCGTCCAGGTCCGGCGCCGGTCGGGCCGCCGCGGCGACCAGCTCCGGGTCGGCCAGGGCCTGCGTCACCGCGGCGTGCTGTGCGTCCAGTTCGCGGAGCCGTTCGGCCTTGGCCTCCCGCTCGGCCGGGGTGCGGGCCGCTTCCTCGGCGTCCTCCGTGCTCGGGAAGCCGGCGTTCCTGGCTGCGGCTTCGGCGGCTTGTACGGCTTTGCCGTACTCCTCCGCCGCGGTCGCGGCCACCGTCGTCGCTTCCAGGGCCTCGTGGAGCAGCTCGGCCTCGTCCGCCAGCCTGGACAGCCGGGCGGTCAGCGTCGGGTCCGCCCCTCTCGCCTCGTCGAGCCGGGAGGTCAGCCGGGCGGCGTCCGTGCCCAGTTCTTCCCGTCTCGTACGGCCGGCCGCCAGGCGGGCGGCGATGCGCTTGGACTCCTCCTCGCCCTGCGCCCGTTCCGCCCGCAACCGCTCCACCTCCGCGGCCAGCCCCTGCTCCCGCGCCGCCGACCGCCGCAACCCAGCCACCTCGGCCTGCGCCGCCGCCAGCATCCGCAGCCCTGCCCGCGGGTCTCCTGGGCGGCCGGTGTCGGACGGTTCTCCCTGGGACACGGGCCGGTTGAGGGGTGCGGGCCCGTCTTGGGGCGCGGGCCCGCCATGGGATCCGCTCTGGGACGTGGGCCCAGCGCGCCCCGCCCACTCGGCAGCCCCGTCGTCGGCGGAACCACCCGCGTGCGGCGCGTCCGGACCGGCGTGCCCCTCGCCCAGGGGCAGGGAGGGAAAGTCGCCCGCGGCCAGCCCGTCAACCCGCTGGGCGGCCGAGTCCCCCGCATCCATCGAGGCCGCGTGGGGATCCCCGGGGCGCACGCCCATCGCATGGGCCACCTGGGAATCCTCGGAGTGCTCGCTCACCGCCGAGGACGCGGTGCGGGCGAGGAGGCGGGTGCGTTCGGCGTGGAGCTGGGTGCGGTGGGTGCGGTGGGCGGCGAGGGCTTCGCCCACCTCGCGCGCCTGCTCCCGCACCCGTTCCCGGGCAGCCTCGACCCGGTCGAGCTCCGACTGCAGCCCCGGCTCCAGTTCGGCCACCGATTCGAGCCGGGCCAGCTCCTCCTGCGCCGCGTCCAAGGCAGCGGCCGCAGCGGGCAGGTCGAGACCGCCGGCCGCCTCAGTGGCGTCGGTGAGGCGGGATTCCAGGGTGGCGACCAGCAACTCGGCCGCCTCCCGCTCAGCAAGGGCGGACTCGTGGGCCGCCTCCGCCGCGCGCTCGTCCTCGGCGGACGGAGCACTGGGCGCGGGGGCCGCCGGACTGGGGTGGTCGGCCGACCCGCAGACCGCGCACGGGGCGCCCTCGGCCAGGTCGCGGGCCAGTTCGGCGGCCATGCCCTCCAGCCGGGCCTGCCGGATGTCCAGCCAGCGTTCGCGGGAGGCCTGGGCGTGGTCGACGAGTGCCTGCAGCGTGGCGGTGGCCGCCTGCAGGTCCGCCGCCAACTGGTCCCGGCGGTGGGCCGCGTCGAGGGCCGCGCTTGCGGCGGCGGCCGTGGCACGGGCGGCGGGTACGGCTGCCGCCTCGGCCCGGATCTCGGCCAGGCGGGCGCTCAGCTCCCCGTGCCGGGCCGGCAGGTCGGCCTCCAGTGCGGCGACCTCGGCCTCGCGCTGGGTCAGGGTTTCGAGCTCGTCGTCCAGGGTGGCCAGCTCGCGTTCGACACCGATCAGGTCGCGCGCCGCCGCCACCGCCGCTTCTGCGGCCGGGATGCGGGCGGCGTCGAGCCTGGCGGCGGCCAGCGCCTGTTCGGCGGTGGCGAGCTGGGCGGGGAGGGCGGCCAGGCGGGCGGCGGTGGCCTCGTCGGCCTGGGCCAGGGCGATCAGCTCGGCCTCGACGTTAGCCAGATCCCGCCGCACCACCGACAGCCGGGCCTCCTCGGTGAGCAACTCCGACAGCCGCGCGATCTCGCTCCTCCGGCCCCGCTCCAGCTCGGCCAGCCGGGCGATCTCGCTTGCTCCGTCGCTTTGAGGGCGGGTGGGCTCGGAGCCGGAGGTGAGCGGGGAGCGGGCAGGCTCGGAGGTGGAAGTGAGTGGGGAGCGGCCGCCCTCGGCGGGGGAGGTCAGCGGAGTGCGAGGGGGCTCGGAGGTGAGCTGGGGGTGGGCAGGGGCGACAGCGTCTCTGGCGGAGGTGAGGAGGGGGTGGGCGCGGGTGAGGGCGTCGGTGGCGAGGGTTCGGGTCTTGGCCAGAGCCTCGGCGCGGTGGCGGGCGGCGGTGAGCAGGGGCATGACGCGGTCGGCCCGTGCGGCCTCGTCGAGGATGGCGGCCAGGTCGGCCCGCTCGTCGGCCCGTTCGTCCAGGGTGCGGCGGAGGGTCAGGGCGTCGGCGTGGCGGCGCTGCCGGTCGGCCAGGGCGGTGGCCTGGTCGAGGGCGGCGCGTGCCGTACGCAGGGTTCGGGTGGCAGCGGCGGAGCGGTCGGCGAGTTGAGCGGCGACCGCAGCCGCCGCCACCCGCAGTGCTCCGGAACGGGCCAGTTCCTCGGCACCGGGACCGGTTCCGGCTGCACCGACCAGCCCCGCTTCACCCGCCGGACCTGCTACACCCACCGGACCTGGACCCGGCAAGCCATCCGAACCAGCCGCGCCGTCTGCAGGGGCCGGGCCTTCCGCGGGGACCGGGCCGGAAGGAGGGGCGGCGGTGGGGTGGAACGGGGCGGAGGTGTGGGGCGGGGCAGGGGGGAGGGTGGGAGGCGGGACGGGGCTGAGGGAGTCGGAAGCGGCGGTGGTGAGGGAGCGGAGGAGGGCTTCGCCGGCGGCCTCGTCGATGCGCTGGACGGCGAAGTCCACCTGCTGGCGCAGCTCCTGCTGGGCCCGGCCCAGGGTGCGGCGTTCCTCGGCCAGCCAGGCCTCCGCCTGGGTGAAGACCTTGACGGTGAACAGCCGCTCCAGCAGCCGGCGCCGGTCCTCCCCGTCAGCGCGCAGGAAGCGGGCGAAGTCGCCCTGCGGGAGCATGGCGACCTGGCAGAACTGGTCGGCGTTCATCCCGAGCAGCCCGCCGATGAGGTCGCCGGCCTCGTCGGCGCGGGTGGTGAGGCCGGTCCAGGCGCCCCCCGTGTGCTCGGAGAGGATGACCTTGGCCTTCTCCTCGGTGAAGCCGGTGCCGCGGAGCTTGGGGCGTTGCCAGGCGGGGGAACGTTCGACACGCAGGCGGCGCCCGCGGATGGTGACCTCCAGGCGGACGGAGGGGCCGGCGCCGGGCGGGGCGTGGTCGCAGCGCAGGGAGCGGGCGCTGTTGCGCTGGCCGGGGACCTGGCCGTAGAGGGCGTAGCAGAGCCCGTCGAGGACGGTCGTCTTGCCCGCGCCGGTGGGACCGTGGACGAGGAAGAGGCCGGCTTCGGTGAGCGCGTCGAAGTCGACGCTCTCGCTGCCGGGGAAGGAGCCGAAGGCGGTCAGGGTGAGCAGGTGGGGCCGCATCTAGGCCAGCGCCTCCTTGAGCCGGGAAGCCTCGATGGCCGCGCGCAGCAGCTCCTCCTCGTCGCCCGAAGCGGCCTCGCCGCGCACCTCGCGGACGAAGTCGAGGGCGACCTCGGCCTCGGGCCGGCCGGCCAGCCGCGGGGCGGGCACGGCGGCGGCGCCGCCCTCGGGGTCGAAGGAGAGGGCGAGCGTGTGCGGGAAGCGGACGCGCAGCCGGTCCATCGCCGCCTTGGGCCGGACGGGGTCGGTGAGCACGATCTGCAGCCAGTGATCCTCGTAACGCGCCAGGTCGGGCCGGTCGAGCAGGTCGTCGAGCAGCCCGCGCAACCGGCCGACGGGCCGGGGCACGGGGGCGGGCACGAAGTCGGCCCGCTGCACCGAGTCGGAGAGCTCCACGAGCCAGGAGCCTTTCACGTGCCCGGCCTCGGAGAAGGAATACGCCAGAGGTGACCCGGAATAACGCACGGTGTCCGACATCTGCTGCCGCCCGTGCAGGTGCCCCAGCGCCACGTACGTGACCCCGTCGAAGGCCGACACGGGCACGTGCGCCACCCCGCCCACGCTGATGTCGCGTTCGCTGTCGCTGGCCTCTCCCCCGGTGACGAAGGCGTGCGCCAGCACGACCGACGGGCCGCCCCGCCGGGCGAGATCGGCCCGGATCCGGTCCATGGCGTGACCCAGAGCCGCGCCGTGGGTGCGGGAGTCGAGCTCCCAGGGTCCGCGCACCAGCTCGGGCTCCAGGTAGGGGATGCCGTAGAAGGCGACCCCGTCGATCACCACCGGCTCCCAGGCCAGCTCGGGGTCGGTGCGCAGGTGCACGCCGGCGGCGTCGATGAGCGAGGCGCCGAAGCCGAGCCGCCGCGCGGAGTCGTGGTTGCCGCTGATCATGACGACCCGCACCCGGGCCGCGACCAGCCGCGCGAGGGCCTCGTTGCACAACGCGACCGCGTCGACCGGGGGCAGCGCGCGGTCGTAGACGTCGCCGGAGACTGCCACCACGTCCACCCGCTCCGCCCGGACCACCTCGACCAGGTGGTCGACGAAGGCCGCCTGCGCCTCGATCAGGCTTTCCCGGTGGAAGGAGCGACCGAGGTGCCAGTCGGAGGTGTGCAGGACGCGCATGTCCCAGGAAGCTAACAGGTCTCACCGACAAATGACGTCCCAGTGGGCGACGCGCCGGGAGTAGCCTTGAAGATCAGCGGGCAAACCAACGCACATGGGGAGGCCGATGCGCACCGGTCGTGGCACCTTGAGCGTCGCCGCAGGCCTGGTGCTGGTGGCGCTGGCAGCCCTCGGATACGTCCTTCCCCCGGCTTTCGATCCGCCGCCGCTCCAGGTGGACGCGGCTTTCCGCGCTCTGCCCGTGCAGCCGGCCGCGGAGCTGAAGCCGGTCGTGGCGGCTACGCCGTACCGCACGGAGAAGATCACGATGCCGGCGCAGGGCCAGCAGCTCCAGGCGACGGTGCGGGCGCCGGCGACGCCGGGGCGGCATCCGGCCATGGTGTTCATCTCCGGCTCGGGCAACGGCTCGCAGGAGGAGTTCACGCCGCAGGCGGAGTTCCTGGCCGCGGCGGGTGTGGTGACGCTGGCCTTCGACAAGCGGACCGTGGGCTACAACTTCCGCGACCGCGACTTCGGGCTGCTGGCCGACGACGCGCTGCGGATGGTCGACTACCTGCGCACCCGGCCCGACGTGGATCCGGCGACGGTGGGCATCTGGGGCGTCAGCGAGGGCGGCTGGGTGGTGCCGATCGCCGCCGCCCGCAGCTCGGCGGTGGGTTTCGTGGTGCTGGTCTCCTCGCCGAACGTCTCACCGCTGCGGCAGGTCGCCTGGGCGCTGAACGAGCAGCTCCTGCGGCTGCGGGCGCCGACCGGCGTGCGTGACCTGCTCACCCGGGCGATGGGCGTGTTCGGCTTCGACTTCCTGCGGCACGACGCCATGCCCGCGCTGCGCGGCGTGCACCAGCCGGTGCTGGCGCTGTACGGCACGACGGACCCGTCGATCCCGTTCGTGGAGAGCACCCGCGCGCTGACCACCGCGCTGGAGCAGGCCGGCAACGAGCGGTACACGATCCGCTTCCTCGACCAGGCCGACCACGCGATGCGGGTCGGCGGCGGGCCGTTCGCGCCGGGCTACCTGGAGACGCTGGCCAACTGGATCAAGGGCCTGCCCGGCACCGGCAAGCCCGAGCTGCATCTGGCCGGCGCGACGCCGGTCCAGCGTTTCCAGGCCGCGGACGTGCCCGCCGCCCCCTGGTACGCCGGGGGCACCATGCTGGGCCTGACGATCTGCCTGGCCGCCGTCGGCTACGTGGCCGGCCCGGTCGCCGAGCTGGTGGTACGGCTCCGCGGCGGCCCCCCTCCCCCGGCGCAGTCCCATGCCGCGCTGTGGGCGCCGATCCGCAAGCGGCTGCGCCGGATGGCCTGGACCGGCCTCGGCCTGCTGGTCTCGGTGGTCGCCTTCATCACGCTGCTGGTGATGTTCTCGGTCAACCAGGCCGGGGCGTGGCCGGCGGTGCTGGGCGGCTGGCTGGTGGTGCGGGTGCTGGCCGTCCTGATGCTGCTCCAGGAGGTGACCGCGGTGGCGACGGTGATCACCGCGTTGCGCGAGGGGCTGCTGCCGACGCGCTGGCAGCACGTGGCCGTGGCGGGTGTGCTCGGCGGGACCGGCCTGCTGCTGGTCGCCGCCGCCTACTACGGCCTGTTCGCCTTCCCCTGGTAGCCGCTCGCCGTCCCCTGGGGGCCGGCCCTCAGGTGAGGTAGGCGGCCATCCAGCGGTCGAGCTCGGCGAAGACCTGCTTGCGCACCGGCTCGGCCGACAGGATCAGGTCGTGCATGCCGTCCGGGATGCGCACGCAGGTGACGTGCGGCCCGACCGCGGTGGACCAGCGGGCGATCTGCCGCGGGTCGAGCACCACGTCGGCGTTGCGCGCCTCGGGCACGAAGTCCCGCACCCGCAGCCCCTTGGAGGAGGCCAGCACCAGCACGGGCACGTCCACGTCGAGCCCGCCGTGCAGCCGCCGCTGGGCCCGGCGGATGGCGGCCAGCCACATCGCGTGCACGGAGAACCCGCCGTGCGGCTTGAGCTGCAGGTCGTAGTCCCACTCGCCGCCGTGGTCGCGGTGCAGGCTGTGGCCGTAGGCCATGCTGACCCCCACCGGGAGCGCGCGGGCCGAACGTGACAGCGGGCCCTTCAGCACGTCGGCGGCCAGCCGTACCGGCGCGGGGACGTTGAGGTCGAAGAACGGGCTGTTGAGCACGAGCCCCTGCACCAGCCCGCGCCCGCGCACCCGGTCGGCCCACAGCGCGGCGGTCAGGCCGCCGGTGGAGTGGGCGTTGATCGTCACCTCGTCGTGGTCCTCGCGGATGATCCGCACCGCCTCGTCGAGCTCCGGGAAGTAGTCGGTGATGCTCCTGATCAGCCCGCGGGTCTGGTGCGGGAGCAGCGAGCGGCCGTACTTGCGCAGGTCGAGGGCGTAGAAGTCGATGCCCTGGGCGAGGTAGTGCTCGGCCAGGTGGTCCTGGAAGAAGTAGTCGGTGAACCCGTGCACGTAAAGCACGGCTCTGCGCGAGCCCGTGCGCCTGGCCAGCAGCGTCGCGACCACATCACCTTCGAAGTCCGGAGGCATGGGCAGCACCGTGATCTCGTACATGGACCAACAGTATTCGGTGAACCCCGGGGCAACTTCGAGGGGGAGGCGCTTCAATATAGGGCGGCGTCGGGCGTTCGCCAGATGTTAATTCTCCCCTTAGGTCATTTTTGGCAGTATGTCCGTACGCTCCCTGGTCGGAAGGGGTTGGGCGGCATACCGTCGGCTTAACGTGGAGCGCTGGGGGAAGCAGGGATGGCGTGGTTCGGAGAGCACTGAGCGCTGGAGCGGTCCTGGGGTGGACCCTGCTCTCTGTCGTCGTGCCCGGCGCGGCCCATCTGAGGGCCGGCTGGCGCAAGACCGGGCTCACCCTGCTCGGTCTCTACCTCGCCGGACTGCTGGCCCTCCTGGCGGTCGCGCTGATCCAGGGCGGCGACCTCGCCGGCTCGGTGGCCGCCGACTCCGGCCTGCTCATCGCGATCACCAGCGGCGCGGCCGTACTCGGGCTGTGCTGGTTCGCGCTGGTCGTGCACTCCTTCATCGTGCTCAAACCGGGCTCGCTGCCGCAGGTGCCGCAGATCGTCGCCGGCTCGCTCGCCGGCCTGCTGGCCGTCGCGGTGATCGCCCCCTTCGGGCTCGCCGCGCAGTCGCTCTGGATCGGCAACGACACGCTCGACGCCGTCTTCGACGCCCCGACCGACGACAAGATGCGCCCCGCCCACCGCGAGGACCCGTGGGCCGGACGCGAGCGCGTCAACCTGCTGGTCCTCGGCGGTGACGCCGACGACAACCGCACCGGCGTGCGCACCGACAGCATGCACCTGGCCAGCATCGACGTGAAGACCGGCAACACCGTGCTGCTCAGCCTGCCGCGCAACCTGGAGTACGTGCGCTTCAAGCCCGGCACGCCGATGGCGCAGAAGTTCCCCGACGGCTTCCGGCTGCCGCCCGACCCCGGCGGTGGGCGCAGCGACCTGCTCAACAGCGTGTGGGAGTACTCCGACGCGCACCCGGAGATCTTCGGCGGGCGCCGCAACATGGGCCCGCAGGTGCTGATGGAGACCATCGGCCACACCCTCGGCCTCGAGGTCGACTGGTACGTCCTGGCCAACATGTGGGGCTTCGCCCGGCTCATCGACGCCATCGGCGGCATCACCCTCACCGTCGAGACCGACGTCGTCTTCGGCAAGTACAACGAGGGCCTGGTCAAGGCCGGCACCCGCAAGCTGCGCGGCGCCGACGCCATGTGGTACGCCCGTTCGCGCACCAACAGCGACGACTACACCCGGATGCGCCGCCAGCGCTGCGTCATCGGCGCCCTGCTCGACCAGGCCGACCCGCAGACCGTGCTCACCCGCTTCGGCGAGGTCGCCAAGGCCACCAAGCAGCTCATCCGCACCGACATCCCCCGGGTCTGGCTGGAGCATTTGGTGCCGCTCGCGCTCAAGGTCAAGAACGCCAAGGTGACCAGCGTGCAGTTCGTCCCGCCGTTGATCAAGACCTACGCGCCGGACTGGGACAAGATCCGCGCCGTCACCGCGAAGGCCCTGCGCGACTCCACCTCGCCCAAGCCCATCGTCGCCATGGGCGGCCAGACCTCCACCCCCAAGCCCTCCCGCACCGCCACCCCCACCGCCAGCCCGAGCAGCAGCCCGACCAGCGCCCCCAAGCCCCTGACCGACGGCTGCGGAGGCCTCTGACCGGGGGTACGGCAGGCGATCACACCCGGAAGGCGCGTTCCGCCAGTTTCCGTACGCGGGCCTCGTCGATGTCGTGGCCGAGGCCCGGCTGGGTGAGGGGGACGGCGACGACGCCGGCGGCGGCGCCGACGACGGGGTCGACGATCTGGGCGTTCTTGGGCGGCTGGGTGACGTCGCAGGGCAGGGTGCAGCCCGGCAGGCTGGCGACCGCGACGGCGGCGGCGCGGGCCAGGCCGGTGCCACGGCCGCCGGCGCAGACGATGTCCCAGCCGGCCGCCGCCGCACGGTCGTGGGCGCGGCGGGCGTCGCTGAGGCGGGGGTAGGCGGCCGGGCGCAGGATGAGAGCGCGGGCGGCGCGCAGGGTGAGGTAGTCGTCGAGCAGCGGGCCCTCGACGGCGACCTTGGCGGCGACCTGGTCCTGGAGCGAGGCGTGCGCGCCGACGTCGGCGATGGGGAAGGGCCGCTCGATGACCTCGATGTCGTAGGAGTCGAGGGCGATGAGCTGCTCTTCGGAGGTGTAGGTCTCGGCGGCGTCGACGGCCAGGGTGAGGGCCGGGAACGCCTGCCGTACCGCGCGGACGGGTTCGATGTCCCAGCCCGGCCGGATGTCCAGGGTGACGTGCGTGTAGCCGCCGCAGACCTGCTGGTTGACCCGGGTGACCAGGTGCTCGGGGTTGGGGTCGAGGCCCAGGCGGACGGTCGCCACCACGGAGGTACGGCTGCCGCCGAGCGCGTGCGCCAGGGGGACGCCGCGCATCCGGGTCCAGAGGTCCCAGCAGGCCATGTCGATGGCGGGATGCTCGAAGGGGACGGAGTCGGGGTGCTCCCAGTCGAGGCCGGGCAGATCGCTGTCCGGGGGGTCGCCGTCCGGGCCGACGAGTTCCCCCCAGCCGGTCATCCCGCCGTGGTCGGTGAGCTTGACGAGCAGGCTCTCCACCCGCCTGCCGTACGGCAGGACGACGCGGAAGAACTCCAGCTCCCGGACTCGCGGCATGCATCCCCCTAGGTCACTGACTCCTTCTCAGGGTAAAGCGTGGCGCGAGGACGAAGCCCAGCACGGTCAGCGCGAAGGTGAGGGCGAAGCCGACGACGTAGAGGCCGTTGGTGGCGGTGAACAGGGCGCCGGTGAGGGCGACGGCGACCACGACGAAGACCGATTCGCCGACGCCGAGCGCGCCGCTGTTCTTGCCTTCCTCGCCGGGGCTGGACAGTTCGAGGACGAGGATCGAGACGGTCGGGTAGAGCGCGCCGATGCCCAGGCCGGTGACGATCCAGGCGAGGTAGGCCAGCGCGATGGGGGCGCCGTCGATCAGCACGAGGGACATGATCGCGATGCCGATGCCGATGCCGGCGATGCCGCCGCGCAGGGCGAACGCGTGGCTGATCCAGCCCTTGCCCTTGATCCAGGAGCCCGCGGCCCAGCCGAGCGCGCCGACGGTCAGGACGACGCCGGCTCCGGCGTAGGTCATGCCGCGCTCGTCGATGAGCAGCAGCGGGACGAGCACCTCGGCGGCGAACATCGAACCGGCGGCCAGGCCGCGCAGGATGACCGCGGTGGGCAGGCCGGGCGCGGCGCGCATGGTGCCGGGCGGCAGCAGGCGGGGCAGCGCGACGGCCAGCAGCACCAGGCCGCCGATCAGGAGGGGCAGCCCGGCCAGCTTGAGGGCGCTGCCGTACTGGATCAGAGCCGCCGAGACGGCGGTGAGCACGGCCCAGAGGAGCTGGCGGCCGAGACCGGAGCCGGGTTCGCCCCGGCCGCCGCGCACGTCGGCGCGCACGGTGCCGCGCCACAACGCGAGGGCGGCGGGGGCGGCGAGCACCGGGACGCCGAGGAAGACCAGCCGCCAGTCGAGCTCGGCCGCGATGACGCCGGCGATCAGCGGCCCGACCAGCGACGGCACGACCCACGCGGTGGAGAAGAGGGAGAAGACCTTGGGATGCAGCTCCCCGGGGTAGGCACGGGCGATCAAGACATAGAGGGCGACGTTGAACAGGCCACCGCCGAAGCCCTGGACGAACCGGCCGGCCACGAACAGCTCCATGGTCGGCGCGGTGCCCGCGATCAGCAACCCGGCGACGAAGGCGGCCAGACCGGACCACATCGGGGTGAGCGCGCCCTTCAGGTCGGCCCAGCGCCCGCCCAGCACGGTGGCGATCACGCTGGCCGCGAGCGCGCCGCTGAAGGCCAGGTTGTACAGATGCCGGCCGCCGAGGTCGTCGGCGACCTTCGGCATCGCGGTGGCCACCGCCATCGCCTCGAAGGCGACCAGGGTGACGAGGGCGACCAGCCCGAAGCTGATCGCCCGGTATCTGGGGGAGAAAATCGTCTCGGGGGGCGCAACCGGCGCTGCCATCACTGCTGTCATGCGCAGAAGGTACGGCGGAGCCCGGGTCCGGCACATCGGGCCGGAGTCCTAGGACTTTAGCCGCGCCTCGATCCCGGCGATGATCAGGTCGAGCCCGAACTCGAACCGCTCGTCCCCGTCGCCCTCCAGCATCTCCTCGACGCTGGCCGACAGGTGCGGGAAACGCTCGGGGGGCAGGCTCAGGAAGTACTCGCGGATCTGGCCGAAGTAGTCGGTGACGAACTGCTCGCGCTCCTTGCCGCTGGCCCGCCACATGGACTGGTAGAGCGAGGACTCGTAGACGTCGGCGGTGATGTACATCGCCAGCCGGTCCATGGCCATCGTGGCCACCCGCTTGGGGATGCCGCCGCCGAGCATGACGCCCAGCATGCGCTCGGCCATCCGCATCGAGTTGGGGCCGGTGGGCACGCCCGCCATGACCGTGGCCGCGATCGAGCCGTGCCGGGCCAGAGTGCGCTGGCTGTTGCGGACGATCTCGCGGATCTGCTCCTGCCACGGGCGCGGATCGTCCGGCGCGGGCAGCTCGATCTCGCCGATGACCTGCTCGTACATCAGCTCCAGCAGCTCCTCCTTATTGGCCACGTGGGCGTAGAGGGAGGCCGGGCCGGTGTTCAGCTCCTGGGCCACGCGGCGCATGCTCACCGCTTCGAGGCCCTCGTCGTCGAGGATGCGCAGCCCGGTTTCGACGATGAGCTCCTGGCTGAGCTGGCGGCGGGGTTGCTTGCGGGCGGTGCGCCAGGGCGGGGCGGGCGTCTCCATGACGAACAATGTACTTGACACGAACAGCGTTCGCCAATAAAACGGTGTTCGTAACGAACGCCGTTCGTTGAGAGAACCCCGTTCTGTCAGGAGTCCCCCATGACGACCGTCGAAAGCCCGCCCGCCTACCGCTGGCGTTGGACCGCCCTCTTCGTGATCCTCGCCGCCGAGGTGATGGACCTGCTCGACGCCCTGATCACCCAGATCGCCGGCCCCTCCATCCAGGCCGACCTCGGCGGCACCGAAGGCATGCTGCAATGGCTCGTGGCCGGCTACACCCTGGCCATGGCCGTCGGCCTGATCACCGGCGGCCGCCTCGGCGACCTCTACGGCCGCAAGCGCATGTTCATCGTCGGCGCCGCCGGCTTCACCGTCGCCTCCCTGCTGTGCGGCGTGGCCGTCAGCCCCGAGATGCTCATCGGCGCCCGCGTGCTGCAGGGCCTGTTCGGCGCCGTCATGCTGCCGCAGGGCCTCGGGCTGATCAAGGCGATGTTCCCGCCGCAGGAGATGGGCAAGGCCTTCAGCGCCTTCGGCCCGGTGATGACCATCTCCTCCGTCGGCGGGCCCGTGCTGGCCGGCTGGCTGGTCAGCGCCGACCTGTTCGGCACCGGCTGGCGCATGATCTTCCTGATCAACCTGCCCGTCGGGCTGCTGGCCGTCCTGGCCGCGATCAAGTACCTGCCCGAGCACCGCTCCACCGACGCCACCCGCCTCGACCTGGTCGGCATGCTCCTCGTCTCGCTCGCCGCCTTCCTGCTGATCTTCCCGCTGATCCAAGGGCAGGAGCAGGACTGGCCCGCCTGGACCTGGGTCTCGATGGCCGGCTCGATCGTGATGTTCTGGGTCTTCGGCCGGTACGAGGCGCGCAAGAAGGGCGATCCGCTGGTCACCCCGAGCCTGTTCCGCAAGCGCGCCTTCACCGGCGGGCTGGTCGCCGGGCTCGCCTTCTTCACCGGCATGATCGGGCTCGGGCTCGTCTTCATGCTCTACATGCAGCAGGGGCTCGGCTACAGCCCGCTCAAGGCCGGACTCACCAGCCTGCCCCAGGCCCTCGGGGGCGTCGCCGGGTTCGGCATCGCGATGGCGTTGCAGGCGCGGCTCGGCCGTACGCTGCTCCAGCTTGGCACCGGCGTGATGACCGTCGGCGCGGTCATCCTCGGCGTCACCGTGCACCTGGCCGGCCTCGAGGCCGGGCCGTGGCAGCTCGCCCCCGGCCTCGCCCTGGTCGGCATCGGGATGGGCATCACGATGGCGCCCTTCTTCGACATCATCCTCGCCGGGGTGGAGGACCACGAGTCCGGCTCGGCGTCGGGCACCCTCACCGCGGTGCAGCAGCTCGGCAGCGCGCTGGGGGCGGCGATCCTGCTCACGCTGCTGTTCAACCTGCTCAAATCGGGCTGGGACTTCGCGGGGGCCTTCCAGGTGGTCATCGGGGTGGAGATCGGGCTGCTCGGGCTCACCTTCCTGCTGTCGTTCCTGCTGCCCCGGCACGCCCGCCCCGAGCTCTCCGCCCACTGACCCGGGGTACGGCCGGCATGGTTGGGGCTGGTTTTCGGGTACGGCCGGCGCCGGGGCACGCCCGTGGGCGGGTGCCCAGGGGCGTGCCGGGTCAGCGGCCGGTGGCCTGGAGTTCGGCCCAGCGGTTCAGGTCGCGGCGTTCGATCGCCGCGGCCATCAGGTCCGGGAAGGCGTCCGGCGTGCAGGCGAAGGCCGGCACCCCCATCGCCGCCAGCGCCGCCGCGTTGTCGTGGTCGTAGAACGGCGCCCCCTCGTCCGACAGCGCCAGCAACACCACCACCTGCACTCCCGAAGCGGTGAGCTGCGCCACCCGGCGCAACATCTCCTCCCGGACCCCGCCCTCGTACAGGTCGCTGATCAGGATGAAGATCGACTCCGTGGGCCGGGTGATCAGCCCCTGGCAGTAGGCGATCGCCCGGTTGATGTCCGTCCCGCCGCCGAGCTGCGTCCCGAACAGCACCTCCACCGGATCGTGCAACTGCTCGGTGAGGTCCACCACCGCGGTGTCGAACACCACCAGCCGGGTCCTGAGCGTCCGCATCGAGGCGAGCACCGCCCCGAACACGCCCGAGTACACCACCGACGCCGCCATCGACCCGCTCTGGTCGACGCACAACGTCACCTCGCGTTGCACCGCCTGCTGCCGGCGCGCGTAGCCGATCAGCCGCTCGGGCACCACGGTGTTCTGCTCGGGCAGGTAGTTCTTCAGGTTCGCCCGGATAGTGCGGTCCCAATCGATCTCCGACGGGCGTTTCGGGCGATTGGTCCGTGACGCCCGGTCGAGCGCCCCGGTGACCGCTGCCCGGGTACGTTGCTGCAGCCGCCGTTCGAGCTCCTGCACGACGTGCCGCACCACCCGCCGGGCCGACTCCCTGGCCTGGTCGGGCATCAGCCTGTTCAACGACAGCAGCGTGCCCACCAGGTGCACGTCCGGCTCGACCGCCTCCAGCATCTCCGGCTCCAGCAGCAGCCTGGTCAGATCCAGCCGGTCGATCGCGTCCTTCTGCATCACCTGGACCACGCTCGACGGGAAGAACTCCCGGATGTCGCCCAGCCACCTGGCCACCTTCGGCGCCGAGGCGCCCAGGCCGCCCTTGCCCTCGTAGACCGCGTCCAGCGCGCCGTCCATCCGGGCGTCGCCGGCCTGGAGGCTCACGCCCGTGCCGTCCGCCTCGCCGCCGCCGAGCACCAGCCGCCAGCGTCGCAACCGCTCATCCATCGGACCTCCCCAGGATGTCCAGCACCGTCCTGACCGCCGGTGCGGCCCTCCGCTCGTCCACCTCGTGCGCCGCCTGCTCCTTGCGCTCGCCCTTCACCCGCTGCCCGATCGACCGCCGCTCGGGAGTGGCGAACTTGCCGAACGTACGGCGGAGCAGGGGCAGCACCTGCACGAACTCCTCGGGGCCCAGACCGGCCAGCCACCTGTCCAGCAGGGGGAGCAGGGTCGGATCGTGCACCAGCAGCAACCCGCCGCCCGCCAGGAACCCCTCCACCCACGCCGCGGCGCGGGCCGGTTCGTTTCCTCGTGACATCGCCCTGGCCATCCGGCTCTCGGCGTCGTCGATCTCACCGGCGTCCAGCAGGATGCGGGTCAGGCGCCCTTCGATCAGGCCGTGGAGGTCTCGCCGGTCGCACACCCCTCGCAGCGTCACCAGCCACCGGCTCTCCGGACTGGCCCCTCCCCCACTCCGCCTTTCCCGGGGGACTCCGCTTTCCGCCTCAGCCATTCGCGGGGCCTCAGCCGCAGTCCGGTCCGCAGCCTCCGCCGCCTGGGCCGCGTCGTCGGGGTGGGCCGGGACTCCCGCGGAAGGGGGCGCCTCTGTGGGGGGCTGGTCTGCGGGGTGGGCGGAGGGTGAAGCTGGGGGCTGAAGCTCACCGAGGAGCCCGGCATCCACACCCGCCTGGGGCTCGGCTTCCGCCCCGGCCGGGGGCCCGGCCACCGACTCGGGCCGAGGCTGGACCGAGGCGGGCTGATCGATGCCGGGCGGCTGACCAACTGGGTGTTGCTGAGCGGGAACGGGGTGTTGGTCGGTGCGGCTCTCCTCCAGGAGGGCCACTGCCGAGTGGACGCCGTCGACCTCCTTGAGCAGGGCGGCGGCGGAGTCGTCGTCCAGCGAGGTGACCGCCACCGGCAACCCGACACAGATCCGGTCGAGCAAGGAGCTCGCGATCACCGCCAGTCCCTCGGCGGAGGTCCCCCGCACATCCCCGTACCGCTGGGCGCGGACCATGGCGGGCAGGGCGGCCATGAGGTGGGTGACATCGGTGTCCAGCGCTGCCCGCGCCGACAACGCCGCCAGAACTGCGGGCATGGCAGCGGGCAGGTCGGCCAGCAGACACCGCTCGACCAGCCCGGCCAGGTCGGCCAGCGACCCGGCCTGGCCCCCACCCCCGGACCCGGCCTGGCTCCCACCGCCGGGGCCGACTGAGCCGGGCACGCCGCCCCCGGGCCCGGCCGAGCCAGGCAGTCCGCCCCCGGGCCCGGCCGAGCCAGGCAGTCCGCCCCCAGACCCGGCCGAGCCCGGCAGCCCGGACGTCGGGACGGACCCGGCGGGGAGCCCGGCGCCCCTCCCGCCACCCCCGAGCACGCCCGGCGACGTCTGGCCGGCCAGGTCGCAGGCGTAACGGACCGCAGCCGACTCCACGGTGACCCCAAGGGCGGCCAGTTCGATCAGGCGCAGGTCGAACTCCGGGTCCCAGGACAGCGACCAGCTCTCCCGGAAGGTGCCCTTGCCCCGCGCCTCCCGCGGCGTCCCCCACTCGACGCCGAGCAGCCGCAGGCGGTGCAGCAGCCGGCTCCGGTCGAGGTCGAGCGGCTTGCGGAGGTCGAGGTCGAGCTCCCGCACCAACGCCTCGGCGGGAAGCCGCAACCGCCGTTGCTGGTCGCGCAGGTCACGCTGGAGGGGCACCATGGGCACCCCGTCGCCCACGTGCCCGATCCGGTCGCCGACGACGAGCTGCCGCTGGATGAGGTCGAGCGGCAACGCGTCGCCCTCGCACAACACCGCGAGGGCGGCCTCGCTGACCTCCCCGAGCCCGGCGAGCGGTCGCCCGCGCAGCCCGGCGAGGCTGTGCGCCAGCCGTACCGCCTCGATGACGTGCGCCGAGGAGACGGCCAGGCCCTCCTGCCGCAGCACCCCGGCGGCGGCGGCGAGCCAGCGCTCGACGGGGCGGTCGGGGGCGGTGAACAGGTGGTGGTACCAGCCGGGCGAGGTGATGCCCGCGCCGTAACCGCTCCACGCCGCCAGTCGCCCGTACGTCCACGGCACCCAGGTGAGCTCGACCTTGACCTTGGGCAGCCCGCGCAGGAGCGCGTTGTCGGCCTGCGCGCCGTCGAGCCAGATGGCGGGGGCGTGCCACGCGCCGCAGACGACCACGACGGTCTCGAAGCCCTCGCGCATCGCGGCTCGCACCGCGCGCCGCATGTGGGCCTCCCGGCGGGCCTCCCGCTCGCCGGGCTCGTGGCCCTCGCGGACGGCGGCCATCGCCTCGGCGATCACCTGGAAGGGGGTGTCGCCCCGGTGTTCGACGACGTCCTCCCACCAACGTTCTGGATCGTCGTACCCGGCCGCGGCGGCGAGCCACCCGAGCGGATCGGCCAGCCCCGGCTCCTCCAGCCCCCGCCCCGGCCCGCCGTCACCAGGCAGCGCCTCCCCTTCGGGCGCGGCGTCCCCCGCCGCCCCCGGCACGCCTCCCGGCGCGAGGCCGCCTCCCTGCCCCGGCGAACCTCCCGGCAGAGCGTCTCCCGGCAAACCTCCGGGTACGGCGTCGCCCCCCGCCCCCGGCACCCCAGGAGCGGGGCGGGCAGGCGGCTGGTCGTCGCGGGAGGGCATGGCGAGGGTGGTCGCAGCCGGGACGTCGATGAAGCGCACCTCGGCCCCGGCCGCCACGCCGTACGCCATGGCCTGCCACTCCGGCGAGAACGCCGCGAACGGCCAGAAAGCCGCACGCGACGGGTCGCCCGGGACGTGCGCCAGCAACGCCACGGGCGGTTCGAGCTCGGGCAGGAGCGGGATGAGCGCGTTGGCCTCTGGCGGCCCCTCGATGAGGATCGCGTCGGGCCGCAACCGCTCCAGCTCGGCCCGTACGGCACGCGCCGACCCAGGCCCGTGGTGGCGCACGCCGAGCACGTGCAGGCTCATGCCGCCTCCCTCCAGGCGTGAGGCGCGCTCATGACACCTCGCGGCAGGCGCGGTAGAAGTCACGCCAGTCGGCCCGCTCGCGGACCACGGTCTCGAGGTACTCGTGCCAGACGACCCGGTCCGACACCGGCTCCTGCACCACCGCGCCGACGATGCCGGCGGCCACGTCGGAGGGCCGCAGGACGCCGTCGCCGAAGTGGGCGGCCAGGGCGATGCCGCTGGTCAGCACCGAGATCGCCTCGGCCGTGGACAGGGTGCCACTCGGCGACTTGACCTTGGTGCGGCCGTCCTCGGTCATCCCGTTGCGCAGTTCGCGGAAGACGGTGACGACCCGCTGGATCTCCGTCATGCCGGTCACCGTCTCCGGCAGGCGAAGCGCGCTACCGAGCTGCTCGACGCGGCGCGAGACGATGTCGACCTCCTCCTCGGCGGTCGCCGGGACGGGCAGCACGACGGTGTTGAAGCGCCGCCGCAACGCGCTGGACAGCTCGTTGACGCCGCGGTCACGGTCGTTGGCGGTGGCGATGACGTTGAACCCGCGCTGCGCCTGCACCTCGATGTTGAGCTCGGGCACCGGCAGCGTCTTCTCCGACAGCACCGTGATCAGCGCGTCCTGGACGTCGGACGGCATGCGCGTCAGCTCCTCGACCCGGGCCAGCCGGCCCTCGGCCATCGCGCGCATGATCGGGCTGGGCGTCATCGCCTCCTGCGACGGCCCCTCGGCCAGCAGCCGCGCGTAGTTCCAGCCGTAGCGGATCGCCTCCTCTGCCGTGCCCGCGGTGCCCTGCACCAGGAGCGTCGAGTCGCCGCTGATCGCCGCGGCGAGGTGCTCCGACAACCACGTCTTGGCCGTGCCCGGCACGCCGAGCAGCAACAACGCCCGGTCGGTGGCGAGGGTCGCGACCGCCACCTCCACGATCCGCCGCGCACCCACGTACTTGGGCGTGATCTTGTCGCCGTCGCCCAGCAGATAGGTCGTCACCGCCCACGGCGACAACTTCCAGCCCGGCGGCCTCGGCCGGTCGTCCTCCTTGGCCAGCAGCGCCAGCTCCTCGGCGTACTGGTCTTCCGCGTGCGGGCGCAACACGGTGCTCATGACAGCTCCTCCCTCATCTCTGCGCGGAACCGCAACAACGCGGCGACCTCCTGGACCGCCTGCTCGGCCGAGGCCCGCTCGGCCAGGTGGTGCAGGGCCGGATCGATCCGCTCCCCGGCGATCCTGGACAACTCGCCCAGGTTCCAGGGCTGCACCGCCGCCATTTTCACGATCTTGTTCAGTACGGCTGCCGCCAGCCCGGCTCCCCAGGGCGGTTCGACGCCGCCCAGCACCATGATCAACTGATTGTCGAGCTCGTGCCGCTCGGCGAACTCGGCCGCCAGCCGCTGCTGCTCCCACGGCGGGAGCGCCACCAGCAGGTCGGCGATCGGGTCCCACTCGAACATCGCCCGCGCCCACTCCGGGTCGCGCTGCACGATCGCGGCGCGCACCCAGCCCAGGCGCAGCTCGGTGTCCCAGTCGGGGATGCGCTTGGCCAGCAGCTCGGCGGGCGGGCCCGGCCAGACCGACAGCGGGGCCCGGGCGACGAGCTGCTGCAGCCACCACGCCCGCGCGCCGGTGCCGGCCGGGGCCTTGGCGCGGATGCCGTCGCGTTCCATGGCACGGTCGCATTCGGTGGGCGGGGTGACGGTGATCTCGTGCTTGCCCACCCGGACCGCCTGCTCGATTCTGGCCGCCATGCGCCGGGCCAGCCTCGACCCGGGCAGCCTGGAGAGCAGGTTCGCCGCCTGCTGGCGGACCTCGCGGCGGCGGTCGTCGAGCGCCTGCTCCAGGAACGGCTCGTCGGCGATGGACAGGCCGGACTCGAACAGCTCCAGGAAGGCGGCGCGATCGTCGGGCGTCTCCTGGGTCCAGGTGGCCTCCACCAGCGTGCGAGCCGCTTCCGGGTCGCTCTCGCGCAGGTGTTTCAGGTAGGCGCGGCGGTCGCCGCTGCTGCCCAGCTCCCAGGTCTCGCCGGTCGGCTCGTCGAGCAGGTAGGCCCAGGCCGGGTTGCGGGCCGCCAGCCAGCGGCCGCGGTGGCCGGCCAGCAGGCCCAGGTGTTCGCGGATCGAGCGGTCGCGGTCGCCCCGGTCGAGCAGGTCGGGGAGGACGTGCGCGGGAACCCTCCGGCCGCTCCCGGCGGCCAGGCGCAGCCACTCGGCGAGCAGGCGGGGCTGTTCCCCGCCCAGCACACGCCGCAGGCGATCGGCAGCCTTCCTCGGCACGGCCTCCCGCTCCTCGGGAGGCGCGGTCCCCTCAGGGGGTGCAGCACCCCCGGGGGCGAGCGCCTCACCGGAAGAGACCGCCTCCTCGCCTGAGCCAGGGACCGCAGACGGGGCCGTGGCGGGGGCAGGGGTCGGGTGGCCGGCGCGGCGGCGGATGACTTCCAGGGCCGCGTCGCCCAGCAGGTCGCCCGGGTAGGCGCGGCGGTCGGTGCCGACCAGGGCGGCCGAGACCAGGTCTTCCCACTTCACAGCAGCACCGCCCGGCCCTCGTCCCAGGTCATGAGCGGGCGCAGGCCCTGGGGTGTCCACTCGGCGGACATGGTCACAGGGTGTCCTCCAGACACGGCGAGCAGCCGCCACGGATCGCGGTGGCGAGGATGCAGAGGCAGGCCGCCGACCTGCGCGGATCCGGGAACCACCCCGGACAGCAGCAGCGGCCACGAATCCACCCAAGGGTCGCCCGCGATGGCCGCGGCGAGCTCGTCGAGGGCGGCGTCAGGGGTGAGGCCCGGCGGGGCGGCGGTGTGCGGCTCGGCCATCCGGTGCCGGACCGCGACGAGGGCACGCAGCGGAGCCGCCCCCGGGTAGAAGGCGAGGTCCGCCTCGACCGTGGTGCCCGCGACCAGGGAGGCGTCGAGCGGCTGGCCGGGCGGCGCGAAGGAGAGCACCACCGCGGCCCGCCCGCTGGCCCGGCCACGCAGCCAGACGCGGCGGGTCAGCAGCCGGTCGACCTCCTCGTCGCGGGTGCCGATGACGTCCCACTCGTCGCGGACCGGCTGCCCGGCCAGGACGTCCTCGCGCGCCACGGGGAAGCCGACGCGCTGCAGCACGGTCTGGGCCAGCGGCGCGGGCAGCTCGGCCCGCCGGGTGTAGGCGACGACCAGGAGTTTGAGCAGCGCGTACTCCTCCAGGAGCCGCGCCGGCCACCCTTCCTGGCCGGGCACGCGGGCCAGCCGGGAGGCGATCGACGCCACCCCGGGCGCCTGCGCGTCGACCAGGCGTTTGGCCAGGCCCTGCCAGTCGGCCGGATCGGCGCCGGCCAGGCCGTGGCGGACCTGGTCGCCCAGCCAGCGTTCGAGCTCCGACAGGCCGGCGGCCACGCGCGCCTGCCGTACCGTCCGGGTGTCGGGACGCCCGGACGCCTGCTCGGCGCGCGCCCCGGACGGGACCGCGCCGGAGCCGCCCGGCTCCGGCGGCTCGGCCGAGGCGGCGGCGCGAGCCGCCTCCACCCGGGCCTCGGCCTTGGCCGCGCGGGCGGCCCGCTGGTCGATCCACTCCGCCGCCCACGGCGGGACCGCCAGGTCGGGCACCCCGTCGGCCGACCAGGACAGCAGCAGCCCCAGGCAGTGCTTGCACGGGAACTTCCGGCTCGGGCAACTGCACCGGTAGGCCGGCTCGGACAGGTCGACGCACGATTGGTACGGCTTGGCGCCGCTGCCCTTGCACTCGCCGAACAACACCTCCCCCGACATCCCCCGGACCAGCCATTTGGCCGGCGACGACAAGCCCTGGGCCGCCTTCTGCGAGGACGCGTCGGGGGCGAGGGCGAGCACCTGATCACGGCTCCACCGTTCGATCACGTCGGCGAGACTAGCCATCCCGACCGACAATTGCCGTCCCCCGAATTCGCGGGGCGTTGCGAATCAGTCACGATCTTGGATCCGCCCGATCGCGGCGGGCACCATCGAGGTCAGGGAGGTGGCGGATGCTGGAGCCGGTGCTGGCGAAAGCCGGGCAGGCGGTGGCCGACCGGGCGGTGCGCGGCTGGCTCGCCGCCCGCGGCGCGAAAGCGGAGCGCGGCGCCGAGCTGAAGGATCTGATCAGGAGCTCCTTCCGCGACCAGGTGGCCGCGCCGCGCAAGTTCGGCAACCAGGTGGACGGCATCGCGCTCGCCGTCGAGGAGCGGTTGCGTCCGCTGGCCGAGCAGGAGTTCGGCGGCCTGGACGAGGCGGCCAGGGCCGCGGTGGTGCTGGAGGTCACCGCCGCCCTCGCCGAGGCCGACCTGTCGGACGAGGCGGTGTTCGTGGCGGACGCCGATCCGCTCCGGGTGGCCGAGCGCATCGTGGCCGCCCTCCCGCCCCGGCGGCTCGGCACGGCCGAGGACCGCCTGTACGAGGTCCTGCTGGCGGAAGCGGTCGAGTGCGCGGTCCGCATGATGCAGCAGCTCCCCCTCTACCTGCCGCGGCTGAGCACCGAGACGCTGCAGCGGGTGTCCGGGCTGACCCAGCTCGCCGAGCAGACCCTCGCCCGGATGCCCCGCCGTACCCTCGACGCCCCCGAGGGCGAGCAGGACGACGCCGCGTTCGAGCGGCGCTACCTCGACTTCGTCAGCCGCACCCTCGACGAGGTCGAGCTGCTGGGGGTGCGCGTGGAGAGCTACCGGCCGCGCACCTCGCTCAGCCTGAGCTACATCAGCCTGAGCGTCTCCTCGGGCGGCCGGGCGCGGCGGGCGGCGGCCGAGCGGCTGCCGCTCGACTCGATCACCGCCTCGGCGGCCGCCGAGCCGGGCACGCAGCGGGTGGAGGCCGCGCTGGGCCGGGCACGGCGCACGCTGGTGCGCGGCGACGCCGGGTCCGGCAAGTCCACGCTGCTGCGCTGGCTGGCGGTGACCGCGGCGCGCGGCGCGTTCACCGGCGAGCTGCGCGAGTGGAACGGCTGCGTCCCGCTGCTGGTCAAGCTGCGCAGCCACGGCGACGGCGTGCTGCCCGCGCCCGCCGAGCTGCTGGACGACGTCGCGCGCGAGGTGGCCGGGCGCATGCCGCGCGGCTGGGTCGAGCGCGTGCTCGACTCCGGGCGCGGGCTGCTGCTGGTCGACGGGGTCGACGAGCTGGTGCCCCGGCATCGCGGCACCGTCCGGCACTGGGTGGGGCGCATGCTGGTCGCCTACCCCTCGATGCGGGTGATCGTCACCTCACGTGCCACCGCCGCCGACGAGCGCTGGCTGGCCGACGGGGGCTTCTCCGCCGCCCTGCTGGAGCCGATGACCCCCGCCGACCTGCGCGAACTCATCCACCAGTGGCACGTCGCGATGCGCGAGTGCCCAAGCCTGCCGTGCGCGCCGGACGAGCTCGACGGGTTCGAGGGCGCGCTGCTGGCCGGGCTGGAGAGCCGCGGCCACCTGCGCGCCCTGGCGGTCACGCCGCTGCTCGCGGCCATGCTCTGCGCGCTCAACCTCGACCGGCGCCGGCAGTTGCCGCGCAGCCGGATGGAGCTGTACCGGGCGGTCCTGGACATGCTGCTGGAGCGGCGCGACAGCGAGCGCAAGATCGAGGACACCGTCGACCTGGACCTCGACCAGAAGGTGTGGATCCTGCGCGACCTGGCCTGGCGGCTGGTCTCGACCGGGCGGGCCGAACTGTCCAAGGCCACCGCACTGCGCCGGATCGAGCAGCGGCTGGCGGACATGACCCGGATGCCGTACGGCGCGGCGGACGTGCTGGACCACCTGCTGCGCCGCAGCGGCGTGCTTCGCGAGCCGGTGGACGGTCGGATCGACTTCGCGCACCGGACCCTCCAGGAGTACTTGGCGGCGGCGCAGCTCGTCGAGGACGACGATGTGGACGCCGCGGTCGAGAAAGCGCACCTCGACCAGTGGCGCGAGGTCGTCGTCATGGCCGCCGGGCACGCCACCGGCCGGGTACGGCGGGAGCTGATCGCCGGGCTGCTGGCGCGGGCCGTCGGTCCGGGGGCTCGGCGGATGCGGCTGCTGGTGGCGGCCTGCGTGGAGACCATGCAGGCCATCCCGGCCGAGGTGCGGGACGAGGTCGAGGCTTGTCTGCGGGCCGCCATCCCGCCGCGCAGCGAGGACGAGGCCCGGGCGTTGGCGGCGCTGGGACGGGACGCGCTGGATCGGCTGCCGACGGATTTGTCGGGCATGACGGGACGGCAGGCGGCGCGGTGCGTACGGACGGTCTGGAGGATCAACGGGCCGGAGGCGCTGGATCGGCTCGCAGGCTATGCGAGCGACCCGCGGTGGCACGTGCGGGACGCGCTCGACGATGGCTGGCAATACTTCGACGCCGACACCTACGCCAGGACCGTCCTGGCACCCGCCGGCGCACTGCAGGTGACGGTCAGATCCGAACGACAGCTCCGCGCCCTGCGCCACCTGCCGCGAGCTACAGGAGTCACGGCGCGCGACCTTGGGCCTGAGGTGGACCTCTCCCCGCTGGCCGGGCTGCGCGACCTGGAGTCTCTCCTCCTCGGCTCGCGTCGAGCCCCCGCCTTGGGCCCGATCCGCGGGCTGGACCGGCTGGAGTGGCTCACCGTGAGCGCGGACCACGCCCATACCGAGGACGTCCGTGTCCTGATCGGGCTGCCCGCGCTCACCAGCCTCGATTACCTGGTGCCCGACCTGCCGGACCTGCTCTTCCTCGACGACCTCCCCCGGCTGGAGCGGCTTCACCTCACCCTTTCCGAGGCCGACCCGGCTCCGATCGCCCGGCAGACCGAGCTCAGGCGGCTCAGCCTGGAGATCAATGGCCGGCCTTTCGTCCCCTTCGAGCACCCGGGCCTCACCTCGCTCAGCCTGTGGTTCGCCACCGGCATCCACGGTGGCTACCACGCCCTCGCCGCGGCCTACCCCTCGCTGCGCTCGCTGTTCCTGCGGACGGAGGACAGACCCACCGACCTCTCCCCGTTGGACTCCCTCGATCTGCGCCGGATCAACCTGCGATCCGGGAGCACGGGAGGGATAGGGGCACTCACCTCCCTGGAGGAGGTCGTCCTGCTCAACGTCAACGGCCTCGACCTCCAGGAGGTCGCCGGCCTCCCCCGCCTGCGCCACCTGCTCCTCTTCCACTGCCCCGTCGTCGATCTGGCGCCCCTGGCCGACCGAAGTGGCCTGCTCGTCGAGCTCGTGGAATGCGGCAAGGTCGGCAACGCGGAACTGCTGCGTGGCCGGAACAAAGTGCTCATCCACTGACCGCCTTCGACTTCTGTCGCCCGCGAATGTGAGGATGGGACCATGACTCGGCACATCGTCTCCGTCATCGGGGGCAAAGACGCCCCCAGCACCACCACCTACACCTCGACCAACCCCGCCAAGCTCACCGAGATCGTCGCCCAGGTGGGCATGGCCGACGCGGCGACCTTCGCGGCTGCCTGCCGTACCGCCAAAGAGGCGCAGCGGGAGTGGGCCAGGGTGCCCGCGCCGGTGCGCGGGCGGGTGGTGGCGAACATCGGCCGCCTGGTGGAGGCCAACGCAGAGGCGCTGGCCCGGCTCGTGAGCCAGGAGATCGGCAAGCCGTACGCGGAGGCGCTCGGCGAGGTCAGGGAGATCGTCGACACCTGCGACTTCTTCCTGGGCGAGGGTCGCAGGCTGTACGGGCAGACGGTGCCCAGCGAGATGCCGGACAAGAACCTGTTCACCTTCCGCAACCCGGTGGGCGTGGCCACGGTGATCACGGCGGGGAACTTCCCGGTCGCGGTGCCGAGCTGGTACCTGGTGCCCGCGCTGGTCTCGGGCAACGCGGTGGTGTGGAAGCCGGCGGAGTACAGCGCGGCGTCGGCGCACGCGCTCTACCTGCTGTTCGTCAAGGCGGGCCTGCCCGAGGGCGTGCTGAACGTGGTGTTCGCCGACGGCAAGGAGACCTTCGAGGGCCTGGAGCAGGCGCTCACCGAGGGCACGGTGGACAAGATCGGTTTCACCGGCTCCAGCGAGGTCGGCCGCCGGATCGGCGAGCTGGCCGGGCGGCACCTGCAGTCGCCGTGCCTGGAGCTCGGCGGCAAGAACCCGATGGTGATCATGCCCGACGCCGACCTCGACCTGGCCGTGGAGGGCGCGCTGTTCTCCGGTTTCGGTACGGCAGGCCAGCGCTGCACCAGCCTCGGCACGCTGATCGTGCACGAGGAGGTGCACGAGGAGTTCACCGAGCGCTTCGCCCGGGCGGTCCAGAACGCCAAGATCGGCGACCCGGCGACGGACGTGCTGGCCGGGCCGCTGCTCGACCGCAAGTTCGCCGAGCGGTACGAGGAGTTCCTGACCTGGATCCAGCCGCACCACACGGTCATCTCCGGCCCGACCGGGCGGATCACCGAGCAGAACCCGCGGCACGAGTTCACCGGCGAGGGCGGGCTGTTCTACCACCCGGTCGTGGTAGACGGGGTGCGCCCGGACGACGAGCTCTTCCTGGAGGAGACGTTCGGCCCGATCGTCGGCGTGACCACCTTCACCACCCTCGACGAGGCGATCGAGCTGGCCAACCGGCCCGGGTACGGGCTGTCGAGCTCGATCTACACCACCAGCCCGCAGTCGGCCTTCCGCTTCCGCGAGGGCATCTCGGCCGGCATGGTCAGCGTCAACAACTCCACCAGCGGCGCCGAGGCGCACCTGCCGTTCGGCGGCAACGGCAAGTCGGGCAACGGCAGCCGGCAGTCGGGCATCTGGGTGCTCGACCAGTTCACCCGCTGGCAGGCGATGAACTGGGACCATTCGGGCCGGCTGCAGAAAGCGCAGATGGACGTCGTGGACATCACCCCGGACCAGGATTTCCGCCTATAGCGTGTCTCCTCTGGATCACCCACAATGTGCTCCGGAGGAGTCCACGTGAAGCACAGCGAACGGCTCGCCCGCTCGGCGAGGTCTCTGCACGCGACCGTCGGGGAACTCCGCGGCGCGCTGGCCGGGCGGGACGAGGAGGCCCTGGCCTACGCCCGGGACAGCCTGGCCCGCCTCGCCGCCGCCGCGCTGGATCCGAGCCGCCCGCTCGGTTTCGAGCAGGCGGCCCCGGCTCCAGGTGCGGGCGGGCCGGTCGATGACGACGTGCTGGCCGGGGCGTTGCACGATCTGGCCCTTTCCGAGGCGTTGTTGTCGGCTGACCGGGCGCTCAAGACAGGCGACACTGTGCCGCTCGACCTGGCCGCCGCCCGGGTCGGGCGGGCCGCGGGCCTGCTGGAGTCGCGGGCCACGGAGCCCGCCGAGCACGGGTTCTCCGCGCCGGTGGTCCGCTCCCCCGACCTGGCCACCGCGGTGGCGGCGGTGCGGGAGCGGGCCGGGGGCTGTCTCGACTCGATCGCCGAGCGGTCGGCGGGGGTGGCCTGGGACTCGCTCACCTCGATCCCGTTCGCCGGGTCGCTCGTCGAGGGGGCCAGGCAGCTCGGGGACAGGATCGGGATCGGGCCGGTCCAGGGGCAGTTCGCCACGCTGGCGGTCAAGGCTCTGGAGCGGGCGCTGGCGGGGCTCGGGCGGCTCCTGCCCGCCGAGGCGGTGGAACGGGCCAGGCAGGCGGTGGCGGAGTTCGGCGCCGGGCTGGAGCGGGAGGTCAAGGCCACGGTCCTGCTGATGGGCCGGGTGCTGCGGTGCGAGCCCACCAAGACCGACCTGGGGCGGCGTCTCGACCAGGCCGGGGAGACGGCGGGTGGGCCGGACGTGGTGGAGCGGCTGGATCGGGCGGCGGGTGAGCTGGTGGAGCTGGAGACGCGCTTTCGCAAGCGGATGGATCAGATCGCCGGGCTGATCGCGTTGTGCGGGGCCGTGCTCGGGGGGCTGGCCGTGGCGTTGGCGGCGCCGGTGGTGGCGGGGCTCGCCACCGCGGCGGGGGCGTTGCTGCTGGCGGTCTGCGTGGTGCTCGCCGCGGACTACGCCGACGCGTGGCCGCTGACCACGGGCGTCCGCGGCGTCCGCCTGATCGTCGAGGCCGCCACATGATCCATGACCCCAAACCGGAGCAGGGCCGCCCCGAGAACATCGGCCTCACCAGCGATCAGGGACGTGCCGTGGACGCCGGCCACGCCGCCGTCGGGGGCGTTCCGTGATCGGCGAGCATGCCGCCGCGGAGGCCGAGGCGTTGCGGCGGTCGGCCGACCTGCTGGCCGGTCTGGCCGAGGGCGCGCCCGCCGAGACGGACCTGCGCCGGCACGCCGACCACCTGATCGCCGAGCTGGCCAGGATCGCCGCCACCACCCAGTCCCCCACCGCCGGACCCGCCGACCCCACCGCGTGGGAGCGGCTGGCCGGGTTACGGCAGGAGGCCGCCCGGCTGCGCGCCCAGGCCCTGAGCTACGCCCAGGCACTGCTCCTGCGCCGAGCCGGGCTGGACGGCGGCGCGGGCGAGGCCGCCGAAGCGCTGGTGGCCTTCCTGTGCCGCGCGGCGGGCCTGGACAACCGCATCGTGCTGGGCGTGGACGCCGGCCCCGAGTCCTTCACCCGCGACCTCGACCTCGTCCTCCTCCCCCCGCACCCGGACGTCTGGCACCTGCCGGTCGTGGCCCACGAGAGCGGCCACTACGCCGTCCGCGAGGTACGGCACGCCGCCGACAAGGACCGCCGCCCCCTGCGCGAGCTGATCGAGCTGATCGAGGGCGGCGAGGCCGCTCCGGCCCACGCCGAGGAACTGGTCGCCGACGCCTTCGCCACCTACGCCCTCGGCCCCGCCTACCCCCTGTCCTGCGTGGCGCTGCGCATCGACCCGACCACCGCGCACCTGTCCGGTCCGACCCACCCGAGCTGGGACCGCCGCGTCCACGTGCTGCTGCACCTGCTGGCCGCGATGGACGCCCGCTACGGCACCGGCCAGTACGGCGCGGGGGCCGACCGGGTCAAGACGTTGTGGGCCCGCCTGACCGGCCGACCAGAACCGGACCGCGACGGCGGCCCGAGCCCGGCGGCGAGCATCCTGGCCCAGCTCGACCGGCACCTGCCCGCCGCCCGCTACGAGGCCGGTTCGCTGCTGGTGCGGGCCCGCGAGGCGTTGCGGACGCGTGCCGTACCTCCGCCGGGTGTGACACCCGCGCACCTGCTGAACGCCGCGTGGAGCCTGCGGTTGCGCGGCGAGCGGGTCGCCGGGCTCGACGCGCGCGTGCTGACGTTGCTGGCGAGGAAGGACTGAGATGGCCGGACGCGAGATCCTGGAGGCCAGGCTCGACACGCTCCTGGACGACCTGGAGAAGGTCAAGACCGCGGTCGCCACCGCCAGCGCCGGGCGCCGGCACATCCTGGAGGCGATCGAGTCGCTGCAGCGGGCGCGGCGGCAGATCAAGGCCATCGCCTCGGTCGGCCGCGAGGTGGACGAGGAGCTGCGCCAGGACGCCTTCGGCGCGCTGGAGGCGGCCCAGCAGAACGAGATCCTCTTCTTCGGGCTGCGCGGCCTGCCGGCCAAGTCGCGGGAGGCGGCCGAGCACGTGGAGGCGGTGATCCGGCTGCTGCAGCCGATCAGCGAGCGGATGGTCGCCATCGAGGGGCAGGGCGCGCTCAAGAGCGCGCTGCACGGCGACTGCACCAAGCTGGCCGGGAAGGTGAAGGACAGCCGCCGGGCGCTGGACGAGCACCCGGCCGACCTGGCCAGCCACTGGGCCCGCTACCTGGAGTTCGTCGACAGGGAGGCCAGGCCGCTGTTCGACGCCTACGTGGACTTCATCAGCGGCCTCGCCGTACGGGACAACGACCTCGACGGGAGCATCTGCGCGATCAGCGACCGGCTGGTGGACGGGCTGCTCGGCACGAACGCGGCACTGTCGCTGCCCGCCCGCGAGGCGGCGCTGAGCATGGACGCCATCGTCAAGCTGGGCTTCCCCGAGTGGGGCATCTGGAGCGTGCCGCTGGCCGCGCGGGAGGCGGGGGCGAGCATCGTCCGGCACGCCGGGCAGCGCACCATGCTCAGCCAGGTGCTGGCCGACCCGCCGGGCGGGCTGCCGATCATGGAGACCAGGCGGCTGGTGGAGGACGCCATCGGCGCCTACACCCTGGGGCCGGCGTACGCGCGGGCGATGTTCACCTTCCGGCTGCGGCCGGGCTGGCGGCCCGGACCGGACCTGCCGGCCGACAACCGGCGCGCCGAGGTGATCCTGCAGGTGCTGACGCTCCAGCACGATCCGGACGACCACGACGACTTCGCCGACGAGGTGACCAGCCTGCGGCACTTCTGGGAGCGGGCGGTGGCCGACCTGTCGGCCGAGCCCGCCGACCGGCTGGACCCCGCCTTCACCAAGGCGGTGCACGAGGTGCTGAGCGGCGACTGGCGGCTGCGCGGCTTCGCGGCCGGGCAGTGGGACTCGGTGGTCGCCTGGCGCGACCACCTGCTGCGCCGCCGGGGCAGCGAGGACGAGCCGCCGGTGGAGGAGGTCGACCGGGTGGCGACGTTGCTCAACGCCGGGTGGCTGGCCAGGAGCGCCGCGCCCGGGCTGGAGTCCGATCTCGGCGAGGAGCTGATGGTGCTGCTCAGGCGGTCGGGGACGACCTCGGCGGCCACGCGCGCCGTGCACGCGCCGCTCCCGGCCGACCGGCGCGGGAGGGACTGGCGATGACCGAGACGCCTCCCGCCTCCGAAGTCCCTTCGGTGATCGACCCGTACAAGCACTACCTCCCCATCAGCCGGCTGTGGCGCGACAGCCGGATCGCCGAGCTCGAACCCGGCTTCGCCGACCTGGACCCGGCCCTGACCGAGCTGATCGACGGCTGGGCCCGTGGCGTCGAGGCCGCCGACCTGATCCAGCCGGTCAAGGACCTGATCGCGCGGGTCGAGGCCGCCCTGCCCTCCTGGCAGCTCGACCGCGACCGCATGGAGGCGGTCCGCGACTCCGCCACCCTGCTACTCGGCCTGCTCACCCGCGAAACCCGCGAGACCGGCGAGACCGGCGAGACCGGCGAGACCGGCGAGACCGGCGACACCGGGGAGACCGGGGAGACCCCCGAGGCCCCCGACCAGGAGGCGGTTCTCGGGCTGCTCCGGGCGGCGGCGACCGAGGGCGCCCAGTGGCTGACCCCGGGCCTGTACGCGATGGCGCTGGCGCACACCGGCCAGGCGGCCCGCGCCGAGGAGCTGATGGCCGAGGCCGCCACCCCCACCCACGCCCTCGCCCTGGCCCACGCCCAGCGCGAGCGCGACCCCGCCGCCGCGCTGGCCACCCTGGTGAGCGCCACCGACCGCTGGGAGAACGACCTGCGCCTGGCCCGCCTGCGCCACCACCTGGCCGGCGGCGAGGACGGCGCCGACCCGGGCGCCTGGGCCGCCCTGGGCCACGCGCTGCGCCTGTCCGGCCGATGGGCGGAGGCGGAGCGGGCGCTGTCCCACGCCGACCCCGACGACCTGGACGCCCTGCTCGGCCGCGCGCAGTGCTGCGCCCGCCTCGACCGGCACGAGCAGGCGGCCGCCCTGTTCGCCGTCCTGGCGAGCAAGACCGGCGAGCCGAATCCGGCGATCGACGCCGCCCTCTTCTCCTGCTACGCCGACCGCCTGGAGCAGGTCCAGGAGCACCTGGACACCGCGCTGGCCGGCGCCGACCACGTGATCCGCTTCTACGCCGCCCAGCTCTGCCTCAACCTCGGCGAGCACCAGCGCGCCCTCGACCTGGTCGAGGAGATCGGCGACGCCAGCGCCAACCCCCGGCTGACCGTGGTCAAGGCCCTGGCGCTGTTCGGGCTCAACCGCGACCGGGAGTGCGAGGCCCTGCTCGTCGCCGCCCGCGAGCTCCTGCCCGACGAGCCGGTCATTCCCCGCTACCTCGGCGTCACGCGCTACCACCTCGGCCTGCTGGAGGACGCCAAGGAGCTGATCGACCAGACGCTGGAGGCCGACCCGGACGACGCGTGGGTGCTGGCCGTACGCGGCGAGCTGCGCCGCAGGCTCTACGACCTGCCGGGCGCCCGCGAGGACCTGCGCCGGGCGCTGGAGCTCGGCTTCGAGCTCGGCTGGGTGCTGCGGGCGCTGGCCCAGGCGCTGGTGCTCGACGATCCCGAGGAGGCGCACCGGCTGCTGGACCGGGCGCTGGAGCTCGACCCGGAGCTGGCCTCCGCCTACACCGTCCGCGCCGAGCTGCTGTCGGAGGAGGGCCGGCAGGAGCAGGCGCAGGACGCCTACGCCACCGCCCAGCGGCTGGACGTGCACAACCCCGAGGCGCTGGCCGCGATGACCGACTACTGGCTGGAGAGCTGGGAGGGCCAGGCGCTGGAGGACGCGCGGCTCACCGTGGCCGAGGCGATCGAGGCCCGGCCCGGCCACTTCCGGCTGCACCGCGCCTACGCCGCGATCCTGCAGGCCTCGGGCATGGCCGAGGAGACCGAGGCCGAGGTGAGCCGGATCCTCACGATGACGCCCCACTCCCCCGACGACTGGGAGGTGTACGGCACGGCCCGCGCCGAGCGCGGCGACATGGAGGCGGCCCTGGCCGCCTTCGACGAGGGGCTGCGGCTCGGGCCCGAGCACGCGCCGCTGCGCATGTTCCGCGCCCTGACCCTGCTGGAGCTGGACCGGCCGGATGAGGCCGAGCAGGCCCTCGAAGCCGTGCTCGCCCTCGCCCCCGACCTGTTCCTCGCCCGCTACCAGCTCGGCGCGCTGCTGCACGCCCAGAACCGGGTGGAGGAGGCCGAGCCGCACCTGCGCCGCGCCGCGGAGCTCGACCCCCGGGACGCCGACGCGCCGACGCTGCTGGCCGACGCGCTGCGCGTCATGAACCGGCCGGCCGAGGCCCTGGAGTGCGCCGACCGCGCGGTCGCGCTGAGCGAGACCGGCTTCACCCTGGCCGTCCGGGCGGAGATCTACTTCACCCTCGGCCGGCTGCTGGAGTCCAGGGCCGGCTTCGAGCGCGCCCTGGCCCTGGATCCCGGCCAGACGTGGGCGCGGGCCTCGCTGATCGACGTGCTGTACTCGCTGGGCGAGTTCGAGGCGACGATCGAGGAGGCCGATCGGGTGCTGGCCGAGGTGCCGGAGCCCGAGCCCTGGCTCCTGGCGCTGCGCGGCTCGGCGCTGCTGGCCCGTGGCCGGGTCGCCGAGGCCGAACCGGACCTGCGCGCCGCCTTCAGCGAGAACCTCGTGGCCATGCGCAACCTGCGCGACCTGCTGCGCGGCGACGGGCGCGGCGAGGAGGCGGTGGAGCTGCTGCGCGAGGCCGTGCTGAGCGAGGAGGGCCAGCCGCGCGCCGACCTCGACCCGCAGGCCCTCGTCATCCTGTGCGAGGCGCTGCAGGCCGTCGGCCGCGCCGACGAGAGCGCCGAGCTGCTCCAGCTCGCCGCCGACACCCTCCCGCCCGACGTGCAGATCCCGGCCGCGCTGGCCTGGAACGAGCTGGCCAGGAACCGCAAGCGCGAGGCGCTGGCCGCCGCCCGGGACGCCGCCGAGCTCGACCCGGCCGACCTGGAGGCCCAGTACGCGCTGGCCTCGATGCTCTCGGTCAACGGCGAGCCGGAGCAGGCCGCCACGGTCTTCGCCGGCGCGACCGAGACCGACCCGGAGGCGGCCTGGGTGTGGATCGGCTTCTCCTCGCTGCTGTCCAGCATCGGCGACTGGGACGGCGCGGTGGCCACGGCCCGCGAGGCCACTGCCGAAGGCCGGCGCGTCACCGCCGAGGGCTGGGAGACGCTCGGCTTCGCCCTGCTCCACCACCACGAACCCGACCCGGAGCGGGCGCTGGCCGCCTACGACACCGGCATCGGACTCAACGCGCTCAACCCCGACCTGCACTCCGGCCGCGCCAACTGCCTGTTCGTGCTCGGCCGGGCCGAGGAGGCGGCGGCCGCCTACGAGACCTCCGCCGAGCTGGCCCGGCACGAGCGGGCCCGGCTGGCCCGGCGCGGCTGGTGCCTGATGCGGCTGGGCCGCTTCGCCGAGGCCCGCGACTGCTACCAGCGTTACCTCGCCACGCGGGCCGAGACGCCCGCCTGGGCCGCCTTCGACATGGGCCTGCTGGCCTGGACGCAGGGCGAGGACGAGTCGTGCCGCGACTCCTACGCCTACGCTCTGCGGCTGGCCGAGCAGGAGGTGCCGCTCACCCGGCGCGGCACCCTGGACATCGCCCTGTGCGACCTCCGGCACGACACCCGGGGCGACCCCGAGACCCGCGCCGAGTTGCTCGCCACGCTCGTCCAGGCACGGGATGCCCTTCCCCGGTACCAACTGACCCCACCCGGATAGTAAGAATCTCCACCCCGCCCGGAGTCAGGGGCCTTCCCGGCGGGTCAGGCCCGTGTCACGATGACGATCGCCGTCGATTACGGGGAGAGACCGATGCGTAACGATGTGATACTGGCCAGCCTCCGCCTCCGTGCCGGTTTCCCGTGCCGGTGGAGCGTCTGGAGCGAGGACGGGCGCGGCTGGTACCCGGCGGGCGTGACGCCCGCGGTGGATCCGGACGGCCTGCCGTACTTCCACGGGGACGACGTGGTGCTGCACGTGCCGGCCGAGCGGGTGACCGTACGGGCGGCCAGGGGCATGGAGTACGGCTACGCGCAGACGACGCTGACGCCGGGCGAGGGCGAGACGCTGGTGGAGCTCGCGCCGGCCCGGATCTACGACGCCGCCGCGCGCGGCTGGTACGGCGGGGACCTCAACGTGCACGTCAGCCGGCCCTCGTCGTGGGTGGCCGCCTCCCAGCACGGCGAGGACCTGCACGTGGTGAACCTGATGTCGGCCGACGACGAGGCGGCCGAGCGCTGGGCGGGCCAGAACCTGCCGTGGTCGGACGACACGCACGTGGCCCGGGTTGGCCTGGCGCGCAGCCCGCAGGCCTTCCCCGAGTGGCCGCCGCCCTCCGACTCGCTGGGCCGGCTGCGCGAGCGGGGCGCGCTGATCGGCTACGCCAACGCCTTCCGCGGGCCGGTCGAGACGCCCGAGCAGCTCGTGCGCACCGGCAACCCGGGCCACGACGCCCGCATGGCCGTCGTCGACGCCGCGCTCGGCCTGGTGGACAGCTACTCCTCGGTGATCGCCTCGGCCGCCGCCTACCGGCGGCTGATCGGCGCCGGCAACCGCGTGGCCGCGGTCGCCGGGTACGCGCACCGCATCGGGCCCATCGGCCGCGAGCGCACCTACGCGCACGTGGACGGCCCGCTCACCGCCGAGTCCTACACCCGGGCGGTACGGCGAGGCCGCACCTTCGCCACCACGGGCCCCTTCATCGAGCTGGAGGTCGAGGGCCACGGCCCGGGCGCGACCCTGAACCTGGTGCCCGGCGACCTGGTGAACGTCTCGGCCAAGGTGATCGGCCCGGGCGTCGAGCGGGTCCGGCTGCTGACCGCCGACGGCGAACTGCTGGCCGGCGAGCCGCAGGAGGTCTCCGGCGCGCTGCCGGTGATCTGGCCGACGTACGTGGTCGCGGTGGCCGAGGGCGACGGACTGGTCCGGGCGCACACCAGCCCGGTCTACCTCGACGTCGACCACCGCCGGGTGGCGCGGGAGGAGGACGTGACGTTCTGCCTGCGCTGGCTCGACCTGCTGGAGGAGCTGATCGAGGACAGCGCGAGCCCGGGCCGGCTCGCGCTGGTGGCCGAGGCCAGGCGCGTCTACGAGTCCCGCCTGGTCTGAGCGACGGGAAAGCCCCCGCCGGGCACGACCGGCGAGGGCTTTCGAGACGGCGACAGCGTCAGGGACCGGATCAGACCAGGCCGGCCTTCTCCAGGGCGGCGCAGCAGGTGTCCACCAGCAGGCGGGTGACCACGTACGGGTCGACGTTGGCGTTCGGGCGGCGGTCCTCGATGTAGCCCTTCTGGTCCTTCTCGACCTGCCACGGGATGCGCACGGAGGCGCCGCGGTTGGAGACGCCGTAGCTGTACTTGTTCCACGGCGCGGTCTCGTGGTGGCCGGTCAGGCGGGACTCGATGTCGGCGCCGTAGTTCTTGACGTGCTCCAGCGGCTTGTCGCCCTCGCCGAGCGACTCGCAGGCCACGATGATCGCGTCGTAGTTCTCGCGCATCTTCTTGGTGGAGAAGTTGGTGTGCGCGCCGGCGCCGTTCCAGTCGCCGCGGGCGGGCTTGGCGTCGAGGGTGGCCTCGATGCCGAACTCCTCGGCGGTGCGGTAGAGCAGCCAGCGGGCCACCCACAGGTGGTCGGCGACCTCGAGGGTGCCGGCCGGGCCGATCTGGAACTCCCACTGGCCGGGCATGACCTCGGCGTTGATGCCGGACAGCTTCAGGCCGGCGGCCAGGCAGCGGTCCATGTGCAGCTCGACGATCTCACGGCCGAAGGCGGCCTCGGCGCCCACGCCGCAGTAGTAGTGGCCCTGCGGGGCCGGGAAACCACCCTCGGGGAAGCCGAGCGGGCGGCTGCCCTTGAAGAAGGTGTACTCCTGCTCGATGCCGAACCACGACTCCTGGTCGGCGTAACGCTCGGCGACCTCGCGGGCGAGCGCACGGGTGTTGCTCTTGTGCGGGGTGCCGTCGATCTCGTCGACCTCGCACAGCACCAGCATGGCGTCGCCGCCGCGGATCGGGTCGGGACAGGTGAAGACGGGGCGGAGCACGCGGTCGGAGGCGTGGCCCTCGGCCTGGTTGGTGCTGGAGCCGTCGAAACCCCACACCGGCGGCTGCTCGCCGTCGGCGACGATCTTCGTCTTGGAGCGGAGCAGAGCCGTGGGCTCGGTGCCGTCAATCCAGATGTACTCAGCCTTGTAGCTCACGGCGGTGGTCCCTTTCAGCGTGTCGTCCAGCCACGCCGAGTCAACCGCTGGGCCGTTTCCCAACTTTTGCCCGGATGTGAACGTGGTGTTAATCGTGCTCCCCGTGTTACGCGAAGGTTTCCGAAGGAGTCACGGTGACGAAGTCCTACGGGGTCACGGTGAGGAAGAGGAAGGCGCCGAAGACCGTCAGGTGCACCGTGCCCTGCATCAGGGTGGCCCGGCCGGGCGCGATGGTGAGCGTGGAGACGATCACGGTCAGCGCGAGCAGCACCATCTCCTTCGGCCCCAGCCCGAGGGTGAGCGAGCCGTCCAGCCAGAGCGAGGAGACGGCGATCGCCGGGATGGTGAGGCCGATGCTGGCCAGGGCGGAGCCGAGGGCCAGGTTGAAGCTGGTCTGGAGCCGGTTGCGGCGGGCCGCGCGCACGGCCGCGACGGTCTCGGGCGCCAGCACCAGCAGCGCGATGGCGACGCCGACCACGGCGCGCGGCGCCCCGGCCGCGGCGACCGCCTGCTCGATCGCCGGGGAGGCGGTCTTGGCCAGGCCCACCACGGTGACCAGGCAGACCAGCAGCAGGCCGAGGCTGAGCCCGGTCCGGCGGGAGCTCGGGGGGTCGGCGTGCATGTCCTCGTCGCCGTAGCCCGGCGGCAGGAAGTAGTCGCGGTGGCGCACCGTCTGCATGACGACGAAGACGGCGTAGAGGATCAGCGAGGCCACGCCGGCGAAGGCGAGCTGCGCGGCGGAGAAGGTGGGGCCGGGCGTCGAGGTGGTGAAGGACGGCAGCACCAGGGAGAGCGTGGCGACCGCGCAGAGCGTCGCGAGCGCCGCGGTGACGCCCTCGACCTTGAACTCCACCACCCGGTGGCGCAGCGCGCCCACCAGGAGACACAGGCCGACCACGCCGTTACAGACGATCATGAAGGCGGCGAAGACGGTGTCACGGGCCAGGGAGCTGGTGTCGGGCCCGCCGCTGGACATCAGCATGAGGATCAGCCCGACCTCGATCACGGTGACCGCGACGGCCAGGATCAGCGTCCCGAAGGGCTCGCCCACGCGGTGCGCCACCACCTCGGCGTGGTGGACGGCGGCGATGACCGCGCCGATCAGCGCGGCCGCCACGAAGGCGACCATGACCCCACCGGGTTCCCGTCCCCAGGTCAGGACGAGCACAGCCAGAGCGACAGGAGGCACCACCATTTCCCACTTGATCATAGGGAAACCCTATCGAGCCGACCTGGACACTCTCTGGGAGCGACGACGTGGCCGCCGCCGCGGGAGATCCGCGACGGCGGCCGGAAGCACGCCGGGCTAGGGCTGGTCCTTCCTCCCGTCGTAGCCGAGCAGGCGCATGGCCGTCTCCGGGTCCATGGCCGCCGCCAGGAGCTGCGCGCGGGCGTTGGCCCGGTCGCGGTCCTGCTCGGCCCGGGCCTGGGCGGCCCGCATGGCCCTGACCACGATCATCGTCACGCCGAGGCCCGCGACCACGGCCAGCACGACCACGAACAACGCCATGAGCAGCCCCGGCGAGGCCAGTCCCGCGGCCGAGGCGCCCGCTCCGGGCAGCGCTCCCGTGGTCAGCAGCGCGCCGATCACCGCGACGGCGATCAGAGCGCACAGGCTGGCCACGACCACCAGCACGCCCCTGCCGCGCCGGCGTACGGGCGCTTCGGCGGGCGAGTCCGCCGGCCACGGCGAGGCGATGCCGGCCGCGTCGGGCACGGCCGGGCCGGGCGCGGAGGTCTCCGGCGCCCACGGCACGAACTCCGGCTGGGTGACCACCTCGGCCTCCACCACCGGAGCGGTCCCCGGGGAGGCGTCCGGCACCGGCGTCGCGTACGGCGTGGCCGCCGGTGCGGCGAGCACCGCGACCGTCGCGGCGGCCCCGGTCTCGGCCGGCACGACCGGCTCCGGCTGCGGCCCGGGCAGCTCGCGCATGACCCGGCTGTGCTCCCGGTGCGCCCGCGCCGCCTCCACGTGGTACTCCTCGATCTCCTCGAAGAGCTCGTCGGAGGAGTAGACCGTGCCGTCGATCAGCGGCCCGCGCCGCTGCTCGAAGATCGCCACCACGTCGTCGCCGTTGAGCGTCTTGTGCGTCTCCAGCGCGTGCGCCAGGCACAGCACGTCACGCCGGTGCTCGCGCAGCAACGCCTCGGTCTTGTCCAGCAGCCGGACCAGGTTGTACTCGATGCGCTCGCCGAGCACGTCGGGCGTCAGGTCCGGCTTCGGCCGGCCGGGGTCGGGGTCGGTGATCGAGACCGGCCCGCCGGTGGGCCGCTGGCGCGGCATCGCCTTGCCGCCCATGATCTCCAGTTGCTGGAGCGCGGGCAGCGAGGTGACGCCCGAGCCCATGCCCCAGTACGACTCCATCAGCGCGGTCAGGAAGGTCGCCGAGTGCAGGTCGCCGGAGACGCCGGAGGAGTTGTCCTCGCTGAAGAACATGCGCTCGCCGGCCAGCGAGGCCAGGGAGACCATGATGTCCGCCTCGTACTCCGACTTCCACCGGGTGAACTGGTCCTCCGGCTTGATCGAGGCGACCATGCCGAGGTAGTCGGCGCCCTTCTCGATCGTGGCGATGTCGATCTCGAGGTGGTAGCGGGTGCGGTAGGCGATCACCGCGTGGCAGGCCTCGTGCACCGCGACCGCGTGCCGCTCGCGCTCGATGTACTCGACGTCCTCGGGCGGGCCGAGCTGCTTGAGCCGCTTGGCCTTGAGCACGTCGCCCCAGGTGATCACCTCGCGGCCGTCGCGGATGGCGGTGATCAGGGACTCGTTGACCAGGTCCTTGATCGTCGCGCCGGTGGCGTAGGGGGTGATCGTGGCCAGCTTGTCGATCTGCTCGGCGGTGAGGTCGTGCTCGACCTTGGCGAAGTAGCCCTCGTAGGTCCGCACCCGGCCGGCCTTGGACGGGTAGCCGACCTTGTAGATGCGGTCGATGCGGCCGGGGCGCAGCAGGGCCTCGTCGAGCGCGTCTGGCATGTTCGTGGCCATCATGACCAGGATCCGGTACTTGGGCGGGGGCTTGGGCCGCATGCCGAGGGCTCGCCGTACCAGGCGGTTGAAGAAGCCGCGCGGCTTCTTCAGGCCGGACAGCTCGGTGAGCAGGGCCTGCAGGGTGCCCATGTCGCCGCCGCCGCCGTTCATGCCGCCGCCCATGATGAAGCGGCGTCTCTCCACCGGCTCGTCGGCCTGCGGGGTACGGAAGGCGAGCGTGGAGCGGGTCTGCTCGCTGAGGTAGTTGAAGCCGTGGCAGCCGTTCTGCTGGAAGCCCGCGCCCGGTTGCGGCTGGCCGGCCAGCCGGCCGCGGCGGCCCAGCGAGTCCGCCTCGTCGAAGAAGACGATCACGCCGCCGTAGCGCAGGGCCAGCTTGCGCAGCTTGCGGAAGAGCGACTTGACCTTGAGGATGCCGATGCCCATGAACATGTTGATGAAGGCGCCGGGGTCCACGAAGACGTACGGCTTGCCGGTCTCGCCCGCCACGGCCTCGGCCATCAGCGTCTTGCCGGTGCCGGGCGGTCCCCACAGCAGCAGGCCGCCGGGCACGTAGCCGCCGCGGTCCTCGATCTCGGTGGGCCGCTCCAGGAAGACGATGTTCTCCCGGACGCGCTCGACCACGTGGTCCTGGCCCCACACGTCCTTGAAGCGGGTCTTGATGTCGTCGGGGTAGTAGGTCTCGATGCCGCCGCGCGACAGGAACCAGAACAGGCCGACGAACTGGAAGATGACGAAGAAGAAGGCGAAGGCCAGTTGCGCCACGTACGGCAGCGCCATGAACAGCAGCGCGGGCGCCTGGAACAGCGCGATGAACGGGCTGGTGTCCAGCACCGCGCCCAGCACCAGGGCCAGCACGGTGACGAAGAAGGCGATCTTCAGCACCCGCGAGACGCGGAAGCGGGTCCAGTCGCTGAAGCGGCGGTGGCTCCAGCGTTCGGTGCCGCCGAAGACGGTCTTGCTCCAGAAGCGGTGGTAGCCGGAGGAGCGCTCGCTGATCAGGAAGTGCGTCTGCCGGACCAGTTCGAGGCCGATGAACCAGAAGATCCACTGGTGTTCGGCGGCGATGGCGCGCATGGCCTCGACGAAGGGCATGATGCCCTCGTAGTCGGCCATGGTCTTCCAGGTCAGCACCAGGAAGGCGACGCCGAGCAGGACGAGGAACTTGATCCGGTCCCAGAGCGGCAGGCGCTTCCTGGTGAGCACGGCGGAGTCGTCGGGACCGCTGTCGGGTGCGCGCAGTCCCTCGTGGTAGATCGTTTGCTTCACCTGCGCCCCTTAACCCGGCAGCCGGATCAGTTTGAAGGAGTCCTTGATTCGGTCGATCTCGGCCATGCGCGCCTGGAAGCACTGCGTCTGGCAGCTGATGACCAGGGCGGAGACCGTGTCGCCCGCCTCGTCGAGCAGCGAGGTGAGGTCGAACGTCTGGACGGTGTCCTTGAACCGGTAGTTGAAGCGCACATGCACGCCTCGCCCGCCGTCCCGGGTGACCGGCTCGTCCAGGAGCAGCTCGAAGTTGGTGAAGGGCGGTTGCTGGCCGAAGGCCTGGGCCTGCTCGGCGAGCATCGCGCGGCGTTCCTTGGTCACGGGCAGGAAGAAGTCGCGCAGGCGGTTCAGGGAGACCCAGCCGCGTTCCTCGTCGTCCAGCTTGTGCACGGTGGCGTAGACGAACGGTTCCGCCGAGCCGAGCAGGTGGGCCGCGTTCGGTTCCTCGGCCCGGTCGAAGGCGGTCGACCAGACGCGGTTCCGTGCCTCGGCGGCTGCCGCCGAGGCGGGGTCGTGCCCGTTCAGGAAGAGGTCGATCGGGTAGGAGTCGACTTTGGAGAAGGAGGACGGCACCTTGAAGTACGTGGTGCCCTCACGGTCGCGAATGTAGGTGAACTCGTTCTGGCCGCATGCGGCGACCCCTGACATCACAAAGACCGCGACCGTGGTCGCGGTCAGCCGCTGCCAAGCCCATGCACCTTTCACCAGGGCTTACCTCCGCTTTAGACCCAACGAGGTCTTTGTGCCCTGTTTCGGGAGGAATAGCCCGGGCCAGATGTTGGGAAATTTGACCAAATCTTGGCTAAACCTTGGTTTTTCTGTGATCGGATGCCCGCTGGTGCCGGCACGTGTAACGCGTGGTCCGCTCACGTCCGACTCCTAGGTATGACTGATCCCGTCGCCGAACGGCGCTACCTGGAGGTCTGGTCCCGGCCGGAGCTCAGCGACCGCGACCGCAGGCTGCTCCTCACCGGCCTGCTGGTGGCCCAGGGGCTGGACGAGGAGATCGAGATCCAGCTCGACGCCGCCCTGCGCACCGGCGACCTGACCCCGGGCGAGCTGCGGGCGGCGGTCGCCTTCCTCACCCACTACGCCGGCTGGTCGCGCGGGGCACGGCTGTCGCGGCAGGCCGAGGAACTGATCGACCGCATCGACCCGCAGACCAGGCGATAAGTCCCGGCTTCGCCCGCGTTAGGGTGAGGCATGCCAACCGCACTGATCACCGGCGCGACCGCGGGCATCGGCGCCGCGTTCGCCCGCCGCCTGGCCGCCGACGGCTTCTCCCTGGTCCTGGTGGCCCGCGACGCCCAGCGTCTGGCCGAGAGCGCCGAGACGCTCAAGCTCCGGTACGGCGTGGCCGCCGAGACGCTGCCCGCCGACCTGGCCACCGAGGAGGGCCTGGAGCGGGTCGAGTCGCGGGTGCGCGACGGCATCGACCTGCTGGTCAACAACGCCGGATTCGGGCACGGCACGCCCTTCCTGAGCACCCCGGCCGAGGACGAGGTGACCATGCTGAAGGTGCACTGCGAGGCCGTGCTCCGGCTGACGCTGGCCGCCCTGCCGGTGCTGCGCAGCCGGGGCCGGGGCGGGATCATCAACGTCGCCTCCGTGGCCGCCTTCTTCAACCGCGGCTCCTACAGCGCCTCCAAGGCGTGGGTGGTCAACTTCACCGAGTCGGTCGCCGGGGAGCTGGGCAACCCGCGGATCAAGGTGATGGCGTTGTGCCCGGGCTTCGTGCACACCGAGTTCCACCGGCGGGCCTCGATGGACATGTCGGGGATCCCGGAGTTCCTGTGGCTGGACGCCGACCGGGTGGCCGCCGCCGCGATGCGCGACCTGGCCCGCGGCGTGACCGTCAGCGTGCCGGGCGCGGTGTACAAGGCGATCGTCGCGATCGGCGGGCTGGTGCCGCGCCGGGTCCAGCACGCGGTCAACGCCCGCCTGGGGAGGTGACCGTAATCCTGGAGGTGTAGTATCCAGGATATGCGGATGAGCGAAGGGGTCGAGTGGGCGGTGCACTGCTGCCTCAACCTGGCCTGGACGGAGGGCAAGGCGGTCACCGCCGCCAAGCTCGCCGCGCTCTACGACCTGCCCGCCGCCTACCTGAACAAGCAGCTCCAGCTGCTGGTCAAGGCGGGGCTGCTCAGCTCGGTCTCCGGGCCGCGCGGCGGCTTCCGGCTGGCCCGCGAGCCGGGCGCGATCACCCTGCTCGACGTGGTCGTGGCCATCGAGGGCCGGGAGGACGCCTTCCGCTGCATGCAGATCCTGCGCCAGGCGCCCAACGGCGAGGAGGGCGTCGACTACCGCAAGCTGTGCCCGATCTCGACCGGCATGCGCCGGGCCGAGCTGGCCTGGCGGCGGGAGCTGGCCGACCAGTCCCTCGCCGACCTCATGGCGCAGGTGGACCGGCGCAGCCCGGGCGCCCCGGAGCGGGTGCGCGGCTGGCTGTCGTGATCGTCCGCTGCCTTAATTCTGGATATCAAATATCTAGTTTGGAGAGAACATGGACCCCCGGCTGAACGCCTCCGACCACGTGCCCGCCGCCTACCAGGCGCTCCAGAGCGCCGAGGCGGCCGTGCGCCGCAGCACGCTGCCCCTCACCACCTACGAGCTGGTGAAGGTGCGCGTCAGCCAGATCAACGGCTGCGCCCTCTGCGTCGACATGCACGCCCACGACCTCAAGAAGCAGGGCGAGAGCGACGAGCGGCTCTGGTCGCTGGCCGCCTGGCGCGAGGCGCCCTACTACACCGACGCCGAGCGGGCCGCCCTCGACCTCGCCGAGGCGGCCACCCGGATCGCCGACAACCCGCACGGGGTGCCGGACGAGGTGTGGGAGCGGGCTGCCAAGCACTACGACGACGAGACGCTGTCGGCGCTGGTGTTCGGGATCGCGATGATCAACGCTTGGAACCGGCTCGGCGTCACCCTCCGGCTGCCCGCCGGGCACTACCGCCGCTGACGGCTGCTTCGCCGTACCGCGGGCCGTGCACCCGCGGTACGGCGGGGCGACTTGCCTTTCACTTGGCGCGCGCCCGTGGCGGTGTCGCGGTCGGTGCCAAGAGGGAGCCAAGCGGGCGCGGGCACCCTGGGCGGTGCCCGCACTCCGCGGCGCGCTCCCCAGAAAGGCATCCCATGCGCAGAATCCTGCTGATCCTGGCCGCCCTCCAGGTGGCGGCGGTGATCGTGCAGTTCTACCTGGCCACCTTCGGCGCCTTCCACCGGCCGCAGCCCGCGCCGCTGACCGGCCCGATGGTCCCGCACTTCGTCAACGGCGTCATCGTCATCCCGGTGCTCGCCCTGCTGCTGGCGCTCGTCGCCGCCCTCGCCAAGGCCGGCGGCCGGCAGATCGGCCTCGCGCTCGCGCCGCTGGGCGTGGTCGTCGGGCAGTTGTTCGTGCTCTTCCCGCTGGCCGAGCTGGTCTCCGAGACGCCGGGGTCCTTCAGCCTCGGCACCGACGTGGTGCTGGGCTTCCACGCCATCCTCGGGCTGCTCCTGCTCTGGTCGGTGCTGGCGCAGTTGCGTGACGCGCGGCGGCTGGCCCGGCAGGTCACCGCGTGAGCACCGCCGCGCTCCTGCTGCTCGACGACGTGCTCGTCGCGGCGGTGGCCGTCGCCTGGCCGGTCGCCGCCTACGCCCTGCGGCGCGGCGGCCGCTGGTGGGCGCTGGCTCCCGCGCTCGTGCTGACCGCCGCGCGCGTGGGGGTGGCGGTCGCGCTGGCGGGTTCCGGCTGGTGGTTCGCCGCCGATCGGCTGTTGCTGGCGGTGCCGCTCGTCTCATTGCCCGCCCTCGTCGTCCTCTACCAGCTCGTACGGCAAGCCGCCGCCCCCGGCCTCCTCCGGCAGGCGGCCCCCGGCCCGGGGCCCGGCGTGGACCCGCGCGTGGTACTGCTGGCCGCCTACGGCGGGCTGGCCGGGGTTCTGGTCGCGCTGGTCGTCACGCACCCGGTGCGCCCCGTCCACGCCGGGCTGGTCGTCGCGCTGGTCGCCGGGGCGGGGGCGCTCACCTGGCGCGGTCCGCGCCGCCCCGGCAAGGCGGGCACCGCGGCCGGCGTGGCCCTGCTGTGCTTCGCCCTGGTGTGGGCGGTGGCGGCGGTCTCGGCCAGCCGGGTGCCCGAGCGGCTCAACCTCGGCGCGCACGCCATGGCGCAGCCGCTGACCCGTGGCCGTCCCACGGTGCTGGCCGCCGGGCGGGCCGCGGGGGCGCCCGTCCGGCAGGTCTCCACGTTGCGCGAGCCGCCGGGCGCGCCGGACCGGCGATTCACCCTCACCGCGCGGGAGGCCACGATCACCCTCGCCTCCGGCCGGCGGGTGCCGGCCTGGACGTTCGACGGGACGGTGCCCGGCCCGACGCTCCGTGCCGAGGTCGGGGAGCTGGTGGAGGTGCGGCTGGTCAACCGGATGCCGGAGCTCGCGGTCACCCTGCACTGGCACGGGTATCCCGTGCGGGCCGGGGACGACGGGGTGGCCGGCGTCACCCAGGACGCGGTACGGCCCGGCGGGGAGTTCGTGTACCGCTTCCGTGCCACGCAGCCGGGGACGTTCTGGTACCACAGCCACGACCTGTCCGACCCTGCGGTGCGGATGGGGTTGTTCGGCCTGCTGGTGGTGTCCGGCGGGGCGTCGGAGGCGGTGGAGCACACCGTGGTCCTGCACGAGCTGGGCGGGGCGCCGGTGCTCGCGGTGGACGGATCGGCGCCCGCCGAGGGGGTCGTCCGGCAGGCCGCCGAGCCGGGGAGCCGGGTGCGGCTGCGTGTCGCGGTGACCGCCAACACCCCGGCCCTGCTCGGCCTGAGCGGCGTGCCGTACCGGCTGGCGGCCGTGGACGGCCGCGAGCTGACGCGACCCGGGCAGTTGCGTGGGGAGCGGTTGCGGCTGGCGGCGGGCGGCCGGTACGACCTGGTGTTCACCATGCCGCCCGCCGGGGCGGTGGCGCTCTCGGCCGGAAACCGGCTCCTGGTGCTGGGCGACGGCCCCGCGCCCGCGCCGCCGGCGGGGGCGCTGCTGGACATCACCGCCTACGCCCCCGCCGGGCCGCCGCCGCCGCGGCGGTTCGACCGGGAGGTGACCTGGGTGCTGGATCGGCGGCTCACCCTGCTGGACGGGCTGCCCAGGCCGGCCCACACGGTCAACGGCCGGGTGTGGCCGGACATCGAGGCCCCGGTGGTCCGCGAGGGCGAGCTCATCAAGATCACCGTGGCGAACCGCGGCCGGGACACCCACCCCATGCACCCGCACGGCCACGAGGTCCTGGTGCTCTCCCGCAACGGCCGGCCCGCCGGGCACCTGCGGATGGACACCTTCGACGTCGCCCCGGGCGAGGTCTGGGAGGTGGCGCTGCGCGCGGACAACCCGGGCGTGTGGATGTCGCACTGCCACGACCTGTCGCACGCCGCGCTGGGGATGACCTTCCACCTGGCCTACGAGGGCGTCGGCACGCCGTTCGACGCGGGCCGGTCCTCGGGCAACCACCCCGAGTGATCCACTACTTCCCCGGCCCCGTTCGGGCATCATGACCCTGTGCCCGCATCGGAGATGACCGCGGCCGACGTCCACGCCTTCCTCGACCTGACGGACCGCCTGGGCGTCCGGGTCTGGCTCGACGGCGGCTGGGCGGTGGACGCCTGCCTGGGCGTCCAGACCCGGCCGCACGGCGACCTCGACCTCGCCATCCAGCAGACCGACCTGCCGGCCGTGCTCGCCGCCCTGCACGCCGAAGGCTACGAGCCGGTCCCCCGGGACGACGCCACGCCGTGGAACTTCGTGCTGGGCGACCCGGCAGGCCACCTGATCGACTTCCACGTGATCGTCCTCGACGAGGACGGCCACGGCGTGTACGGCCCGCCCGAGAACGGCGAGCGCTATCCGGCCGACGCCCTGACCGGCAAGGGCCGCATCGGCGGGCGGGAGGTGGCCTGCGTCAGCCCGGAGTGGCTGGTGCGCTTCCACACCGGCTACGCCGTGGACGCCGACGACTGGGCCGACGTCTCCGCCCTGTGCGAGCGGTTCGGTCTCGCCGTACCGGAGGACTACCGGCACTTCCAGAGCAGCCGGGCAGACTGAGCCGCGCAGCCGGTCGACAGGCCGCGGCCGCGGGCTACGATCCAGGCATGGAGCTGCGCGAGGCCGTCTCGATGTTGTCCCGCACGCCGTCCACCCTGGAGAGCCTCCTGGGCGGGCTCCCCGACGACTGGGTCCATCGCAACGACGGGCCGGGGACGTGGAGCGCCTACGACATCCTGGGCCACCTGGAGACCGGCGACCTCGCCAACTGGCTGCCCCGGGCCCGGGTGATCCTCGACCGCGGCGCCGGGCACACCTTCGAGGCGTTCGACCGCGAGGCCATGTTGCGGCGCGAGCGCGAGCCGCTGGCCGACGTGCTGGCCCGCTTCCGCGAGGTGCGCGCCCGGAGCCTCGCCGAGCTGGACGGCCTCGGCCTCCGCCCCGACGACCTGGCCCGCACCGGCACCCACCCCGAGTTCGGCACCGTCACCCTCGGCCAGCTCCTCGCCACCTGGGTCGCCCACGACCTGACCCACCTCGGGCAGATCGGCGAAGTCCTGGCCCGCCGCTACCGGGACGACGTGGGCCCGTGGCGGGCCTACCTGCCCGCGCTCGACCGGATCGCCGAGGCGGAGTGACCCGCCCGGCGGGTCACCTGATGTCGTTCGCCTTCTTGTAGGCCGTCAGGGCGGGCTTGATGTTCTGCAGGAAGGTCAGCTCGGGATCCAGTTGGAGGCAGATCACGGTGATCTCCAGGTCGGGGCGGACGGCGTAGGGCTCGGGCTCGGCGGGGTCCCGGTCCCACTTGCGCAGCCGCTGGGCGTCGTCGAGGTTGTAGAGAATGTCCGCGCAGCCGCCCTGGATGCGCTTGTTGCCCCACCAGGCGCCGCCGCAAGCCGGGCGCTCGGTGAACACCCACTCGATGACGTTGGCGGTGGGCCACTGCTCGGACTGGCGCAGCCCGGTGAACTCGTCGCTGCGGTAGAAGACCGACTCGGAGTGGCTGTCGTTGGTCCGGACCTGCACGCCGCGGGTGTTGGCGTCCAGGTAGTAGCCCACTCCCTGGCTGGCCTTGGTGAACCGCAGCGGCTTGAAGCCCTCGGCCGCCTTCCCGGGAGCGCGCAGGCCCAGGTGGAAGGTCGCGACGTTCATGCCGGCGGTGACCCCCTTGTTCCTGGCCCGCAGGTCCATCGCGGGGATCGTCCGCGGGTCGATGCCGTATCTCGCCACCGGGATGACTTCGAATCTCATGCACGCTCCTCAGGGCCGGCGCACGTCGCGCCCCCAGAAGGTACGTCCGATCTTCGCCGCGGTCGAGAGGCGGAAAGACGTCAGGCCCCCGCCGCAGGAGGGGGTTGCGGCGAGGGCCTGAACGCGTGGGGTGACGCGGAGGGGGACTAGCGGCCGATGTTGGCCGCGTGGCCGATGGCCAGGCCCGACTCCTTGTCGAAGAAGTGCAGGTTGTGGGTGTCCACGACGAGGTCGATGGACTGGCCCGGGCGGACGTGCGAGCGGGCGTTGACGCGCGCGGTCCACAGGGACTTGTCGCCGACCAGCGGCAGGGCCGCCTCTTCGTCGTCGCCGGTGTCCTGGGCGGCGACGGTGTCCTTGTGCTCGACGGGCGGGGCGTCGATCAGGAACAGGACGTTGATCTCGGAGCCGAGCTCCTCGGTGACCTCGGCCTTGGCCGGGATGGTCGCCCAGCCGTTGGCGTGCTGGCCGGCGGAGGCGGCGTCCTCGAAGTCGGAGGGCCGGATGCCGAGGATGACCTGGCGGCCGATGTACTTGTCGAGGCCCGGCTTGTCGGCGAAGGTGGAGTCCGGGATCGGCAGCTTGTAGCCGGCGAAGGACACCGCGGCGCCGCCGTCGCGGACGATGTCGGCGGTGACGAAGTTCATGGACGGCGAGCCCATGAAGCCGGCGACGAACAGGTTGACCGGCTTGTCGAACAGGTTCTGCGGGGTGTCGACCTGCTGCAGGAGGCCGTCGCGCAGGACGCAGACGCGGTCGCCGAGGGTCATGGCCTCGACCTGGTCGTGGGTGACGTACACGGTGGTGACGCCGAGGCGCTCGTGCATCTGGTTCAGCGAGGCGCGCATGGAGACGCGGAGCTTGGCGTCCAGGTTGGACAGCGGCTCGTCCATGAGGAAGGCCTGCGGCTCGCGGACGATGGCGCGGCCCATGGCGACACGCTGGCGCTGACCACCGGACAGGGCGGCCGGCTTGCGCTTGAGGTAGGTCTCCAGGCCGAGCATCTTGGCGGCCTCGTTGACCCGCTTCTGGATCTCCGGCTTGGGCATCTTGCGAAGCTTGAGGCCGAAGGCGAGGTTCTCCTCGACCGTCATGTGCGGGTAGAGCGCGTAGTTCTGGAAGACCATCGCGATGTCGCGGTCCTTGGGCGGCAGGTGGTTGACGACCTTGTCGCCGATGGAGATCTCGCCGCCGCTGATGTCCTCCAGCCCGGCGATCATCCGGAGCGCGGTGGACTTACCGCATCCGGAGGGGCCGACGAGCACCATGAACTCGCCATCCCGGATCTCAAGGTTGAGGCCGTTGACGGCCTTGACACCGCCGGCGTACACCTTGTCGACGTTGCTCAGAACGATGGATGCCATAACAGTCCTTCGCGCAACCGGGAGGGTGACCCCGGCATGGATACGTTTTCATGCATCTCACCCGAAACGGACATTAATGTCAAGAGTCCTGGGCAATGAGCTGCGCCGTTATCCCGCCGTACTCGACTAGTCTGGAACGGCATGATGGAATCGTTTCCATGCAGCGTGTGACGATCAAGGACGTGGCCGAGGCGGCCGGGGTCGGGGTGGCGACGGTCTCGCGGGTGCTGTCGGGCGGTTCGGCGAGTCCCGAGACGCGCGAGCGGGTGCTGGCGGTCGCCGCGCAGCTCGACTACCGGCCCTCCGCGCTGGGCCGCAACCTGCGCCAGCGGCGGACCGGCGGGCTGGGGCTGCTGCTGCCCGATCTGACCGACGCGTTCTACGGGGCACTGGCCGAAGGCGTGCTGGCGTGCGCGCGGGCGGTGGGCGAGCCGGTACAGGTGGGCTCGACCGGCGGCGACCCCGAGCAGGAGGCCGAGCTGGTCGGCGCGCTGCTGGAGCAGAGCATCGACCGGGTGGTCGCGGTGCCGTCGGGCAGCCAGGAGAGCTGGACGCCGGTGGCCCGCGCGGGCATGCGCGTGGTCTTCGCCGACCGCCTGCCGGAGGCGGCCGAAGCCGACACCGAGTCGCTCGGCGACCTGGAGGTGCTCGACGGGCTCCGGCCGCCGCGCCGGCCGGTGGAGGTGCCCTCGGTCCTGGCCGACGACCGCACCGGCATGCGTACGGCGGTGCGTTACCTGACCGGCCTGGGCCATCGCCGCATCGCCTACCTGGGCGGCGCCGGCCACGCCCGCCGGGTGGCGGCCTTCGGCGAGGCGCTGGGCCCGCTGTTCGACGACGAGCTCGTCGTGCTGGCCGAGACGAGCCGGGACTCGGCCTACGCCGCGGCGGCCGGGCTGCTGCAGAGCCGTACGGACCTGACGGCGGTGGTCGCGGGCGGCAACCTGCTGGGCGAGGCGGCGCTGCTGGCGGCGCGGGAGCTGGATCTGCGGCTGCCGAAGGACCTGTCGCTGGTGATGTACGACGACGTGCCGTGGGCCGAGCTGTCGGCGCCGCCGCTGACGGTGATCGCCCAGCCCGCGCGGGAGATCGGCTACCGGGCGGCCGAGCTGGCGCTCCGCCCGGACCTGCGCCGGGCCAGGAGCGTGCTGCTGCCGACCGAGCTGGTCGTGCGCGGGAGCTGCGCCCCCAGACGATCACAGGGCTGAGGCGGCTCCCTAGACTGGGCCGCATGAACGAGGCTGATCTGCGCTTCCTGCGCCGCTGCGTCGAGCTGGCCGAGCTCGCCCTGGACAAGGGCGACCAGCCCTTCGGCTCGGTGCTGGTCTCGGCGGACGGCGTCGCGCTGAACGAGGGCCACAACGAGGTCTCCGGCGGCGACCAGACCCGGCACCCGGAGTTCATGCTGGCGCGCTGGGCGGCCGGGCACCTGACCCCGGCCGAGCGCGCGGCGGCGACGGTCTACACCTCCGGTGAGCACTGCGCGATGTGCGCGGCGGCGCACGCCTGGGTGGGGCTGGGCCGCATCGTCTACGCCAGCTCGACCGAGCAGCTCGTGGCCTGGCGGACCGAGCTGGGCGCGCCCGCCGCTCCGGTGCGCGCCCTGGCGATCAACGAGGTGGCCCCGGGCGTCCCCGTGGAGGGGCCGGTCCCCGAGCTGGCCGAGCAGGTCCGGGAGCTGCACCGCAGGTACGCGGCGCGGCACCCGGCCTGAGGACTCAGAGCAGCTTCTCGATCGCCCCGGTGACCTCCGGGTCCTCCGGCTCGGTGCCGGGTCGGAACCGCGCGACCACCGAGCCGTCGCGGTCGAGCAGGAACTTCTCGAAGTTCCACTGCACGTCGCCGGCCTCGCCCGCGGCGTCGGCCGTGCCGACCAGCCCGGCGTAGAGCGGGTGCCGCCCGTCGCCGTTGACCTCGGTCTTCTCCAGCAGCGGGAAGTCGACGCCGTAGGTCGCCGAGCAGAACTCCTGGATCTCCTCGGCGCTGCCGGGCTCCTGTCCCATGAACTGGTTGCAGGGCACGCCGACCACGGTGAAACCGCGCGGCCCGTAGGTGCGCTGGAGCGCGACCAGGCCGGTGTACTGCGGGGTCAGGCCGCAGCGGGAGGCCACGTTGACGATCAGGACGGGACCGTCGCCGGCCAGCTCGGCCAGGGTGGTGGGTTCGTCGGCAAGGGTGCGCAGCGGGATGTCGCGAAGACTCATCCTGCGAGCCTACAGAATCACCCTCTCCCGCAAAGTGTGACGCAGTCCACAATTTCCCGACATATCGCCTGAACATCCACTAAAGGGCGAAGATCGGTAAGCCCCTTCCCTTTCAAGGTCAATTCGCGACGGAACGCCCACATGCGCGACGGTGTCGCAGTCCCTCGTGAGCCATCCGAAAGGGAAATCCCCCATGCCGAAGCTCCGCCGTACGAGTGCCCTCTTCGCCGCCGCCGCGCTGGCGGCAGCGGGGACCACGGGCACGACCGCGACCGCCGCGGAGGCAGAGACCAGCAGCGTCAAGGCCCGCAACAAGGCGATCGCGCGGCCCATGGTCGCCCAGCGCGGCTGGAGCCGCGCGCAGTTCCGCTGCCTGGAGCGCCTGTGGACCCGGGAGAGCAACTGGCACCACCGCGCCGGCAACCGCTCCTCGGGCGCCTACGGCATCCCGCAGGCGGTGCCCGCGCACAAGATGTCCACCCACGGCCGCGACTGGCGCACCAACCCCCGCACCCAGATCGCGTGGGGGCTGAGCTACATCAAGCAGCGGTACGGCACGCCGTGCGGGGCTTGGTCGCAGTTCCTCGCACGGGGCTGGTACTGAGCCCGCCCCACGCCGCCGCCAAGGCGCGGTGAAGCCCGGGTAGGTCAGCCACCGGGGCGGCCCAAGGCGAACCCGCGAGGCCGCCTGCCGTACCGAATGGTCCGGCAAACACCTGTCTGTCGCCCTCGGCATTCGTGTCCCGGTGGGGCGAAGCCGTACTAGAACCGCCTACAGAGCACGTCGCGGGCCTGCCGGGCCGTCAGAACGCTGGGCGGTACCAGATCCCGGCCAGGCCGCGCGGACCCCGCTCGCCCGAGCCACGGGCGCGCCGGAGACGGGCCCTGCAGGAGGAACCGGGGCCCTGTCCGCACGCGACCGGACAGCAAGGATCGATTTGAACAGCAAAAGCGCTCTGTGCGGAACGTTCGCCGTGGTGGCCTTCACCTGTGCGAGCACCGCGACCGCAGCGGCGGACACGGAGACAGGAACGGCCGCGGACTCCGGGCCAGGCACCGTCATCGTCCGGGCGACCGCCGAGGCCGCCCACGACAAGCCCGGGGCCACCCGGACCTGGCGCACCGACGCCGGGCCGGCCGAGCACGTGGGGTCGTGGCGGACCGGCGTCCGGCCGAAGACCCCGGTCAGGCGTCCGGGCAAGGACACCAACAAGCGGATCGCGCGCGACATGCTCCAGCAGCGGGCGTGGTCCTTCCAGGAGTTCCGGTGCCTGGACAGCCTCTGGACCCGGGAGAGCAACTGGAACCACCGGGCCCAGAACCCGTCCTCCGGCGCCTACGGCATCCCGCAGGCGCTGCCCGCGGGCAAGATGTCCGGGGCGGGACGGGACTGGCGGCACAATCCGGCCACCCAGATCCGCTGGGGCCTGAGGTACATCAAGGACCGCTACGGCCGCCCCTGCGGGGCCTGGGGTCATTTCAGATCGCACAACTGGTACTAGGCAGCCGCTCAGGGGAAGGTGCGGGTGCGCGTGCGAGGGGGCCGGTCGCCTGGGCGACCGGCCCTTTCGTGCACCTGGGCCGATCATCCCACCGAAGCCCGGTCAGACGGGCTTCCTGCGCGGATGTACGGCTATCGCCTGGATGAGCAGTTCGACGCCGAAGGCGAACTCCTCCTCGTGGTCGCAGACGTTGAGCAACGACGCCAGCTCCCCCACCTGCGGGAACAACGCCCGGTCGACCTCCTGCGGCCGCACCGCCGAGCCGTGGGCGGGCGCGAAGGTCGGGGTGACGCCCACCTCGCGCAGCAACGAGCCGACGATGTAGGCGATGAAGATCCGCAGCATGCGCACCGAGTCGGGCCCGTCGAAGCCGGCGCTGCGCAACGTCGCCAGGGCCCGCTCCACCGGCAGCAGCCCGGCGGTGGAGTTGAGCTGGCGGCTGACCACGACCATGGTCGAGCGCGGGTAGTGGCTGGCGATCTGCCGGAAGGCGTGCGCCTGCATGCGGACGCGGTCGGGCCAGGGGGCGTCGGGGTCGTCCCTGAACTCGATCTTCGACAGCACCGTCTCGGCGACGCCTTCGAGCAGCGCGGCCTTGTTCGGCACGTGGTTGTAGAGCGTCATCACGCCCACCCCCAGGTCGGCCGCGATGCGGCGCATCGAGACCGCGTCGGCGCCCTCGCGTTCGATGAGCTCGATCGCCGTCTCGACGATGGTGCTGCGATTCAGGGCCACCCCGCCATTCTATTGACGTACGTACACCGTACGTGTCACCGTGCACGTACAGCGTACGTATCTGGGAGGCCCCCGCATGTCGACCCATGACCTGTACACGATCCCCGCCTCGCTCGCGACCTGGGACGTCGAGATGTCCGGCGCTTCCAGGTTCACCTGGGAGTACGACGACGGCCGGGACCGCATGCTCGCCCTCTACCAGAAGGGCAAGGACAAGCAGTGGGACTCCACCAAGCGCATCGACTGGTCGCTGGAGGTGAACCCCTACAACGTCCTGGGCATCCCCGACCAGACGATCGCCATCTACGACACCCCGCTGTGGCACCGCATGTCGCCCGAGATGCGCAACGAGGTCCGCCGGCACGGCGCCGCCTGGCAGTTCTCCCAGTTCCTGCACGGCGAGCAGGGCGCGATGATCTGCTCGGCGAAGATCGTCGAATCGGTGCCCGACCTCGACTCCAAGTTCTACGCCGCCACGCAGACCATGGACGAGGCGCGGCACGCCGAGACCTACGCCCGCTTCTTACAGGAGAAGGTCGGCCTGGCCTTCCCGATCAACGAGCACCTCAAGGCGCTGCTTGACTCCACGCTGTCCGACTCCCGCTGGGACATGCCCTACCTCGGCATGCAGGTGCTCATCGAGGGCCTGGCCCTGGCCGCCTTCGGCGTCATGCGCGACATCACCACCCAGCCGCTGCCCAAGCAGATCCTCGCCTACGTCATGCAGGACGAGGCCCGCCACGTCGCCTTCGGCCGCATGGCGTTGCGCGACTACTACAAGAACCTCTCCGACAGCGAGCTGCGCGAGCGCGAGGACTTCGTCATCGAGGGCTGCTACCTCATGCGCGACCGGCTGCGCGGGCAGGAGAGCTGGGAGTCGCTCGGCCTGTCCAAGACCGAGGTCGCCGAGGCGATGACCGCCGTGGACAACTCCGAGTACCTGCGGCTGTTCCGCTCCCTGCTGTTCAGCCGGATCGTGCCGTGCGTCAAGGACATCGGCCTGTGGTCGCCGCGGCTGCAGCAGGCGTACGCGGACATGGGCGTGCTGGAGATGGCCGGCCAGTCGCTGGAGGCGCTCATGAAGCAGGACGAGGACATCGCCGACCGCCTCGACCGGGAACGCTTCGCGGCCGAGGAGGCCGAACGCGCCGAGGAGGTCGCCGAGACGATCGCGACCGGCGCGGCCGAGGCCTGAGCCCGCTCTGCGGCCGGTCAAATCCTCACCAGCCCCGCCACCTGCGGCCCCCGCCGTGGGTACCGGACGAACATGAGACGAGCGTTGGCCCTGGTGGCCGTGACGGGGCTGGTGGCAGGGCTGGCGGCGGGGCTGGCGGGGTGCGGGTCGGACGGGCCGGATCCGCTGCGCGGCCAGCAGTGGGCGCTGGGCGGGCTGAACCTGCCCGGCGCCTGGGACCAGAGCAGGGGCGGTGACATCGTCGTGGCGGTGGTGGACACCGGGGTGGACCTCGGGCATCCCGACCTGAAGGACCACCTGGTGGACGGGTACGACTTCGTCGCCGGCGACGAGGAGGCCGCCGACCAGAACGGGCACGGCACGCACGTGGCCGGGATCGCGGCCGCGGTGACCGACAACGGCGTCGGCGTGGCGGGCGGGGCGCCGGAGGCGAAGATCATGCCGGTGCGGGTGCTGTCCACGCTGGGCGCGGGCGACAACGCGACCATCATCAAGGGCGTCATGTGGGCGGCCGACCACGGCGCCAAGGTGATCAACCTGTCGCTGGGCGAGTCGGGGCTGATGTCGCGGCTGCTCAAGGGCGGGGTGCTGAACCAGGCGATCCAGTACGCGTGGAACAAGGGCGCGGTGGTCGTCGCGGCGGCCGGCAACGACGCGACGATCAAGCAGCCGTACAAGGTGGGCACGCCGGTCCTGGTCGTCGGGGCGAGCGACCCGCAGGGCCGGCCCGCGTCGTTCACCAACGTCGGGGCCGAGGGGCAGGTCAGCGCGCCGGGGGTGGGGATCCTGTCCACCCTGCCCACCTACGCCACGCCGGAGACGGTCAAGAACACCTCGGGGTACGGCAAGCTGGACGGGACCTCGATGGCCGCGCCGTACGTGTCGGCGGTGGTGGCGTTGCTCCTGGCCCAGGGGCGCACCCCGGCGGAGGCCGTGCAGGCCATCCGGACGACGGCCCGCAACCCCTCCGGCGACCCGCGGCTGGGCGCGGGGGTTGTGGACGCCCGCGCGGCCCTCTCGGAGGCGACGGCCGGCCTGGGCCGGCCCGCCCACCCGTAAGACCTTGTGGCGGGTCAGGCCCGGCGGTGGCGGCCGGCGAGCCAGGCCCCGACCCCCAGGAGCAGGCCGGCGACCCCGATCACCAGCAGCCCGATCCACAACGACCGGGTGAGCGCGTCGAAGAAGGCCGCCGCCGCCGCGGGATCGAGCCCCTTGGTCCCGGTCGCCCCGAGATAGCCAGACCGGGCCCACGCCAGCACCCCGGCCAGCACCGCCATGCCCAGCGCCAGCCCGAGCCCGGTCCACACCAGCGCCCGCGACCGCCGCCGCGCGGCCAGCACTCCCAGCACCAGCAGGACCACCGTAAGCCCGGGCAAGACCCACTTCAGCTTCGCCGCCCACTGATAAAGGCTCTGGTAGAACGCCAGATCCTCCACCTGAACCAGCTCGATCGTGGGATGCGCCGCGGGGATCCGCCCCGCGAAGGTCAGCCCCGAGGCGACGAGCTGCTGCTTGATCCCGTTGATCAGCGGCCCGAGGTCCAGGCTCACCGTGGTCCCGTCCTCCGTGACCAGGGAGCCGCCTCCCTCCCCCGACAGCAGCGCGTCGAGCTGGTCGTGCGCGACGCGGTTGGCCTCGGTCCAGGCGCGGGCGAAGGCGTCGCTGGTGACCACCCGCTGCACCGCGCCCCGCACCGCCCGGTCGAGCGGGAGGTACTGGACGATCTCGTCGGTGAGCCGCTCGGTGACGGCCGACTGGACGGCCGGATCGTCCGCCAGCGGGCCGACGGCGGCGGCGTAACGGTCGGAGTCGACGATCTCGTTGGCCGCCCAGAACCCTGCCACCGCCACGGGCGCCAGCACGCACCCGGCGACGAGCAGCAGGGCGGCCAGGACTTTTCTCAGCACACGGGTCTCATGACCGCTGCCGTGCATGGCCATATACCCGGCTTGGGAGCGGCTTCGCAAAGGGGCGGGCATCTTCGCGACTATGCCCGCCGGGGATCACGGCCAGGCTACGGCGGGCTTCGCCGTACAAGCCGCGTTTGCCGACGCAATACTACGGAGAGTTAAAGAGCGATACTCAAAGTGTTCAAAGGAGTCTCCCGGTGGACGGTTTCCCGCGGATTCCCGCCCAGGCCTCGGCTCGCCGGGAGCGCGTCCTGATCATCGGCGCGGGGATCGCCGGGCTGGCGGCCGGCCGCGCGCTCAGCGAACGAGGGCACCCGGTCACCATCCTGGAGGCCCGCGACCGCGTCGGCGGCCGGATCTGGACCGACGGCCACGGCGTCGACCTTGGCGCGCACTGGATCCACGGCACCGAGGGCAACCCGGTGACCGCCCTGGTCGAGCAGCTCGACCTGCCCTACAGCTACGTCGGCGGCGACAGCTCCTACACCGGCGGGCTCGACAGCCTCCACCTGTTCGGCCCGGACCGGCGGCTGACCAGCCAGAGCGCCAAGAACCGCACCCAGGAGCTGGCCGACGAGGTGCTGCACGAGGTCGAGCAGCGCGCCCTGCTCGCCCGCCGGCACGGCCGGCCCGACCAGCCGCTCGGCGAGGTGATCGGCGAGGTCCTCGCGGCTCGGGCCTACGGGCCGGAGGACGAGCAGGCCGTCCGCTACCACCTCAACGTCATCCTGCGCGAGGACGTCGCGGAGGACGCGGCCAGGCTGTCGTTCAAGTTCTGGGAGGAGGGCTACCTGGTCTACGGCCACGGCGACAGCGTGCTGCACCAGGGCTACCAAGCGGTCGCCGACTCCCTGGCCGCCGGGCAGGACATCAGGCTGGGGCACGTGGTGACCGGCGTCGACGCCGGCTCCCTGCCGGTGCGCGTCACGACCGGCCTGGGGGACTTCGAGGCGGAGAAGGTGCTGGTGACCGTACCGCTCGGGGTGCTCAAAGCCGGGACGGTGGAGTTCCGGCCGCCGCTGCCCGCCGCGAAGCGGGCGGCGATCGACCGGCTCGGCTTCGGCACCCTCAACAAGATCGCCCTGCACTACCGCGAGCGGTTCTGGCCCGACGACCGGTACGTCTTCGGCTACCTGTGCCGCGACACCGACCGCTACCCGACCGTGGTCGTGAACATGTGGAAGACGCACGGCCGGCCGATCCTCGTCCTGCTGGTCGGCGCCTCCCTCGGCCGGGAGATCGAGTCCTGGAGCGAGCGGCGGGTGGCCGGCTACGCCAGCACGGTGATCGAGGACATCTTCGGGCCCGCCGTCCCCGCCCCGGAGTCGATCTCGCGCACCGCCTGGTCGGCCGATCCGTTCGCGCGCGGCTCCTACACCTGCATCGGCGTCGGCTCCTCCCCCGCCGACCTCGACGTCCTGGCCGAGCCCGTCGCCGGGCGCCTCTACTTCGCCGGCGAGGCGACCAACAGCCACCACTGGGGGTGCGTGCACAGCGCCTACGAGTCGGGCCTGCGCGAAGCCGCCCGGATCAGCGGCGACGCCGCCCTGTACAGCCCGCCCGCGACCGAGACCCCGCGACGCCAGCGGCGCGACATCGACCGGATGAAGCGCTTCGCGCGGCTGCGGATCGGCACCGTCAACGACGCCGAGCTCCGCCGCCGGGTCGAGTGCCTGCGCGCGGGCAGCGACCCGTACGGCGTGCGGCTGTTCGAGTCGCTGGCCGAGGCCGAACTGGAGACGCTGGCCTCGATGCTCGACGAGCTCGGCTTCGCCGCCGGCGAGCGCGTCTGCCGCGAGGACGACCACGGCAACGGCCTCTTCCTGGTCGCCGGCGGCGAGGTCGAGGTGGACTTCGGCGGCGTCTACCAGCCCGCCGTCCTGGGCCGGGGCGCGGTGCTGGGCGCGCACGACCTGTTCTTCGACGCCCGCACCGCCTCCGTCACCGCGGTCGGCGAAGTCTGCGTCTACTCACTCGACGAGTACCGCTACCGCACCTTTCTCAGCGCCTTCCCTGAAGTGCTGATGTCGATGCTGGCCGACCTGGTGCGGCGGTGGGAACAACTCGAGACCGCCCTCGGCGCCCAGCCCCTCACCGGCGCCGAACGCCTCCGCCCCGCCCACGGACGCCTAGCGCGCGGCCCTACCGGGTGTTCGCCATGGCGGCGAACCCTCCGGCCTGGTACGAGCCGCCCTTCTGGCGCACGATCACCAGCAGCCGGTTGGCCGCGTTGATCATCGCGACCAGGTAGACCAGCGCGGCGATCTGGTCGTCGTCGAAGTGCTCACGCACCTCGGCCCACGTCTCGTCGGACACGCCGGTGTGCGCGTCGGCGAGCCGGGTGCCCTCCTCGGCCAGGGCCAGCGCCGCGCGCTCGGCGCCGGTGAAGACGCTCGCCTCACGCCAGGCGGCGACCAAGTTGATCCGGGTCGCGGACTCTCCCGCCGCCGCCAGCTCCTTGGCGTGGGCGTCCACGCAGTAGCCGCAGCCGTTGATCTGGCTGGCGCGCAGCTCCAGCATCTCCATCAGCGGCTTCGGCAACGTGGACCCCATGATCGCCATGCTGACGCTCTGGAACCGCTTGCCGAGCTTGGCGCCGAGCTCGTTGGCGGTCAGGTCGAAACGCAGGTCACTCATCTCGTGCTCATTCCTTGGTGTCGTGCCTTTGCGGACGAACACCAGACGCGGCCGGCCCGCCCGGCGTAACACCGCGTGGAACGTGACCCAGGCCGGTGTTACAAAGGACCCGGTCCCGTCGTCCTGTGCGTGACATGGGAACGAAAGGAGCCGCCATGCCGAGTCCGGCCGAAACAGGTCCACAGAGCGCCACCGCCGCCTTCGTGGCGCACCGCAACCTGCTGTTCACCGTGGCCTACGAGATGCTCGGCTCGGCCGCCGACGCGGAGGACGTGCTGCAGGAGACCTGGCTGCGCTGGTCGGGCGTCGACCTCGCCGCCGTGCGGGACCAGCGGGCCTACCTCGTACGGATCACCACCCGCCAGGCGCTCGACCGGTTGCGCGCCCTCGCCCGCCGCAAGGAGTCCTACGTCGGGCCGTGGCTGCCCGAGCCGTTGCTGACCGCGCCCGACGTGGCCGAGGACGTCGAGCTGGCCGACAGCGTGTCGATGGCGATGATGCTGGTGCTCGAGACGCTCATCCCGATCGAGCGGGCCGTCTTCGTGCTGCGCGAGGTGTTCGACCTGGACTACGACGAGATCGCCGACGCCGTCGGCAAGTCCCCCGCCGCCGTCCGCCAGCTCGCCTACCGGGCCCGAGCCCACGTCGCCGCCCGCCGCCCCCGCGGCGTGGCCTCCCCGGCCGAGGCCCGGGACGCACTCGCGGCCTTCCAGCGCGCGATCACCACCGGCGACCTGCGGGAACTGCTCGACCGCCTGGCCCCCGACGTCGTCTTCCTCGGCGACGGTGGCGGCATCAAGCAGGCCCTGCTCTCCCCCGTGCACGGCGCCGCATCCGTCGCCGCCGTCCTGACCGCCGGGCTGGCCGGCTTCGCCGCCGCCACCCTGACCCCGGCCCAGATCAACGGCCACCCTGCGCTCGTCGTCCGCATCGACGGCCAGATCGACACCGTCCTGGCCCTGCACGTCCATCACGGCCTCATCACCGGGCTCTACGCGGTGCGCAACCCGGAGAAGCTGTCCCGCCTGCACCACGAAACCACCCTCCGCCGCTGACCCTGCCCAGGCGTACCATTACCCCTGGTGAGCGAGCCCGGGGCCATTCAAGATCCCTTCCCGACATGACCGGAGGCCAGGTGGGTCACACCAGCAGGTTGCATGCCGGCGACCTCACAGGCGCTGGGCCCATGAGAGATCGGCTCCTGCAGATCGCCGCAACGCTCCTGCCCGGCAGGCCCATGGACAACGCCGTCCTGACCGGTGGGCAGTTCCACGACGTCGTGCTGCTGCCGGGCACTGCAGCCGTGCGGGTGGCGCGCAGCCGGAGCAGCGCAGCCGAGTTGCCCAGACGCACAGCCTTGTTGTCCCGGCTCGCCGCGCTCGACCTGCCCTTCCGCGTTCCCGAGCCCCTTGGTCCGGTGGCGACGGTCGACGGCCTCGCGGCTGTGGCGTTGAGCTGGGTCGGCGGTGCCGCGCACCCCAAGGGCAGCGGCGATCCCGTACGGCTGCGCGAGCTCATCGACGGCCTCGCGGCCGTGGATGTCGCCGCATTGCAGGACGTCCTGGACGTCCCTCACGCCTACGCGGGACGCGAGCACTGGGAAAAGCTGCTTCTGGAGGAGGTCCTGCCTCGGCTCCCCGGTCACGTGCGCGGTGAGGCGCGGCGCCGGATCGAGGCCGCTGCCGAACTGCCGCCGGTGCCACCCCGGCTTGTCCACGGAGACCTGGCAGGCGACAACGTGCATTGGGGGCCGGACGGCGCCGTCGTAGGCGTCCTCGACTGGGATCTCGCCTCCCCCTTCGACCCTGCGGTCGACGCCGCCTGCCTCGCGTGGCACGGGTGGGAGGCGGTTGCGGCAGCCGTCGACACGGAGACCTACCGGAGGGCGCGCGTCTGGGAGGCGACCTTCGTCATCGAAGGGGTCGGCGCCGCACTGCTGAACGACGAGCCGCTCGATCTGCCTCTCGCTAAGGCGATCAGAAAGCTGAACGCCAGGATGTGAGATTTCGGCGGCGGGAACGCGTGATCGGCGGATCAACTCTGCAGCGGGCAACCGCTCGGTCGCACCAAAGGCTCACCCTTCATCTCCGCGGGCTTGTGTGGGGTGTGGGGGCTCTGCCCCCACAAAAAGCAGCCCGAGCCCGGAGGGCGAGGACCGCCGGGGCGGGCGTCAGGCGCGTAGTGGTCCAAGCGCGGCATGGGTGGGCCGGTGGGGGTATGGGGGGTTCTGCCCCCACGAAAGAGGAGGCCGGAGCGAAGCGTAGGACCTTTTCCCCGCCTGTGGCCTGGCCAAAAACGGGTTGATCGAGGGAAGTAGCCTAGAAGGGATGCCTCCCGATACCCCTACCCCCAGACGTCCCCTGCTCGCTTCGAACTCATTGTGGCGGATGAGGTCCTACCTCCGCCCCTATGTCCCCAAGCTGATCGCCATCTGGCTGGTCGCTCTGCTGGGCATAGCCACCACGATCTCCTTCCCCCTGGTCGGCCAGCAAGTGGTCGACGGGAGCCGCGACACCCTCCTGCCGCTGGGCCTGCTGGCCCTGGGCGTCGGGGTCGCCGAGGCGGCGCTGATCTTCCTGCGCCGGTGGGTCCAGGTGGGCCCGGTGCTGGGCCTGGAGACCAGGATCCGCGACGACCTGTACGAGCACCTGCAGCGCCTGCCCATGCGGTTCCACGGCGAGTGGCAGTCGGGCCAGCTCCTGTCGCGCGCGACGACGGACCTGTCGACGATCCGCCGGTTCCTGGGCTTCGGCCTGCTATTCCTGGTCATGAACGTGCTCCAGATGACCACGGTGATCATCGTCCTGCTGAACATGTACTGGCCGCTGGGCGTGCTGGTCGCGGTGTCGGCGGTGCCGATCATCTGGCTCAGCATGCGCTTCGAGAAGAAGTACATCAAGGTCTCCCGCCAGGTGCAGGACGAGCAGGGTGACCTGGCCACGCTCGTCGAGGAGTCGGCGATCGGGATCAGGACCATCAAGGCGTTCGGCCGCCGCCGGCACATCCACGGGCAGTACATGGACAGCGCCCGCCAGTTGCACTCCTCGTCGCTGGCGCGGGTGGACCTGTCGGCGCGGTTCTTCACCTTCCTGGAGGTGATCCCGAACCTGACGCTCGCCCTGGTGCTGCTGCTGGGCGCGCTGGCGGTGGGGTCGGGTTCGCTGACGCCGGGCGCGCTGATGGCCTTCACGCTGCTGGCGCTGCAACTGGTGTGGCCGATCGCGAGCATGGGTTACATCCTGGCGATGGCGCAGGAGTCGATGACCTCGGCCGACCGGGTGATGGAGGTCATGGACACCGTCCCGGCGATCGTGGACGGCCCGGGCCGGATCGCCGAGCCGCGCGGCCATCTGCGGCTGGAGGGCGTGGGTTTCCGGTTCGGTGACGACGACCCGCCGGTGCTGCGTGACCTGTGGCTGGAGGTACGGCCCGGCGAGACGGTGGCGGTCGTGGGCGCGACCGGATCGGGCAAGACGACGCTGACCGCGCTGATCCCCCGCCTGCTGGACCCGACCGAGGGCCGCGTGACGATCGACGGCCACGACCTGCGGGACCTGCGGCTGGAGAGCGTGCGCGAGGTGGTGGCGACGGCGTTCGAGGAGCCGACGCTGTTCTCGATGAGCGTGCGGGAGAACCTGACGCTCGGCCACTTCGAGGCTTCGGACGAGGAGCTGCACCAGGCGCTGGAGGTGGCGCAGGCGACGTTCGTGCACGACCTGCCCTGGGGCCTGGACACCCGGATCGGCGAGCAGGGCATGTCCCTGTCCGGCGGGCAGCGCCAGCGGCTGGCCCTGGCGCGTGCCGTACTCGCGAAGCCCAAGATCCTGGTGCTCGACGACACCCTGTCGGCGCTGGACGTGGAGACCGAGGCGCTGGTGGAGGAGGCGCTCAGGCACGTGCTGCGTGACGCCACCGGCATCGTGGTGGCGCATCGGGCCTCGACCGTGCTGCTGGCCGACAAGGTCGCGCTGCTGCGCGAGGGCACGATCACGCATGTCGGCACCCACCAGGAGCTGCTGGCGACCGTACCGGAGTACCGCGAGCTGCTGGCCGCCGAGGAGGTGCTGACGTGAGCACCGTCGAGACGAAGAGCTGGCGCGGCGTCGCCTCCGAGGAGAAGGACAAGCTGCCGGACAAGGTCTCGCTGCGGCTGCGGGAGCGCTCCCGCTCGTTGCTGATCGACCTGCTGCGGCCGTACAAGGCGAAGATCGCGCTGCTGGTCGGGCTGATCGTGCTGTCCAGCGCGGCGGGCCTGGCGATTCCGGCGCTGGTCGGCAAGGCGGGCATCGACTACGCCATCCCGCCGCTGCTGCGCGGCGAGGGCCCGGGCACGCTGCTGGTCATCGTCGGCACGATCGTGGTGTGCGCGACGACGCAGGCGCTGACCCGGATGGCCTTCCTGAAGCTGTCGGGCCGGATCGGCCAGGACATCCTGCTGGAGCTGCGGCGCCGCGTCTTCGACCACTTCCAGCGGCTGTCGCTGTCCTTCCACGAGAAGTACACCTCGGGCCGGGTGATCTCCCGGCTGACCAGCGACATCGAGGCCATCGCGGCGCTGCTGCAGCAGGGGTTCGACGGGCTGATCACGGCCGTGCTGACCATGGTCGGCACCGCGGTGATGCTGCTTGTGCTCGACCTGCCGCTCGGGCTGATCGCGCTGGTGCCGCTGCCGATCCTGCTGCTGTTCACCCGCTGGTTCCGCGACGAGTCGGCCAAGGCCTACCGGCGCACCTCGGAGACGGTCGCACTGGTGATCATCCACTTCGTGGAGTCGATGACCGGCATGCGGGCGGTGCAGGCCTTCCGCCGCGAGCCGCGCAACCGGCAGATCTTCGGGCAGCTCAACACCGACTACCGCGACGCCAACGCCCGTGCCATGCAGCTCATCGCCCTGTTCATGCCGGGGGTGAAGCTACTGGGCAACCTGACCATCACCGGGATCCTGGTCTACGGCTCCTGGCTGATGTTCGACGGCGACCTCACGCCGGGTGTGCTCACCTCGTTCCTGCTCTACCTGCGCCAGTTCTACGAGCCGATGCAGGAGATCAGCCAGTTCTACAACACCTTCCAGTCGGCGGGCGCGGCGCTGGAGAAGCTGTCCGGCGTGCTGGAGGAGGAGCCGAGCGTCCCCGAACCGGACCGGCCGGCCGAGCTGACCGCGGGCCGCGGGCGCGTGCACTTCGACCAGGTGCGCTTCGCCTACGTCGAGGACCGGCCGATCCTGCCGCGGCTGGAGCTGACCGTGCCGGCGGGGCAGACGGTGGCGCTGGTCGGCGCGACCGGCGCGGGCAAGACCACGCTGGCCAAGCTGATCTCCCGCTTCTACGACCCGACCGAGGGCCGCGTGCTGCTCGACGGGGTGGACCTGCGCGAGCTGAGCGAGGACACGCTGCGCCGTTCGGTGGTCATGGTGACGCAGGAGAACTTCCTGTTCACCGGCACCGTCGCCGACAACATCCGGTTCGGCCGCCCCGAAGCCTCCGACCAGGAGGTACGGCAGGCGGCCGAGGCGATCGGCGCGCACGAGTTCATCGAGTCCCTGCCCGACGGCTACGCCACCGAGGTGGGCAAGCGCGGCGGCCGGATGTCGGCCGGGCAGCGGCAGCTCGTCGCCTTCGCCCGGGCGTTCCTGGCCGATCCGGCGGTGCTGATCCTGGACGAGGCGACCTCCAGCCTCGACGTGCCCAGCGAGCGGCTGGTGCAGCGGGCGCTGCGCACGATCCTGGCCGAGCGCACCGCGCTGATCATCGCGCACCGGCTGACCACGGTCGAGATCGCCGACCGGGTGCTGGTCATGGAGGGCGGCCGGATCGTCGAGGACGGCCCGCCCGGTGAGCTGATCGGCGCCGACGGGCGCTACGCCGATCTGCACCGGGCCTGGCTGGACAGCCTGGCCTGACCGGCCAGGGGGCCTCGCCCACCGGCGAGGCCCCCGCAGGTCACACCAGGAAGGTGCCGAACTGCCAGACGTCGTCCGCGCCGGGCTCGGGCGCGAACTTCTCGAACGGCTGGTAGCGGTCGGTGAGCGGGGTCCAGTCCGACTGCACCGACGGCGTCGGCCCGAGGTAGGGGTTGGCCCAGCCCAGGACGGTCCGGTGGTCGAGGTCCTCCGGCGTGCACAGCCCCTCGTCGGGGTTGTCGAGGATCCAGGCGACGGCGCCGAGCACCGAGGCGGCCACCTGGAGGGTGGTGGCGTTCTGGCCGGGCACCAGGGTGCGGGCCTCGTCGATGTCGAGCTGCGAGCCGACCCACCAGGAGGTGAGGTCGTGACCCATGAGCAGCACGCCCAGCTCGTCGCGGCCGGAGACGATCTCGTCGGTCATGATGCGCTGGTCCTGCTGGAGGCGGTAGCCGTTCATCCGGCACTCCAGCCAGGAGGCGATGGCCGCGTCGGTCGGCAGGTAGGCGTAGTGGACGGTGGGCCGGTACACGGCCTGCTCGCCGTCGCGGACGGTGAGGTAGTCGCTGATGGTCATGGCCTCGCCGTGCCGTACGACCATGCCGTGGATCGAGCCGTAGGTGGGGACCCAGGACCGGACCCAGGTCGAGTGCCCGGCCTGGGCCAGGCAGATCTGGTTCTTGGGGCCGCTGGCGTGCTCGTGCGCGCCGGCGGGCAGGGTGCGCTCGTGGGTGCCCCAGCCCATCTCGGCGGGGGCGACGCCCTCCTCGTAGAAGCCCTCGATGGACCAGGTGTTCACGAACTCGCCGACCTGCTTGGGCCGGTCGCTGATCTGGGTGTCGCGCTCGGAGATGTGGATGACCTTGACGCCCAGCTCCTGCGCGAGGCGCGGGTAGTCGCCGGTGCCGAGGTGCTCCTCCAGCCGGAACTGGCGCTCGTCGGAGACGCCCTGCTTGAGCAGCGCGCGGGCGATGTCCTCCAGGGCGACCTTGGTCCAGTGGCTGACCAGGCCGGGGTTGGCGCCGTGCTCGACGACGGCGGTGGGGCCGTTCTTCTTCCAGCCCTGGGCCTTCTTCCGCAGGCCCATGTGGCGGTGGTAGAGGGTGCGCTCGACCGGCGGGGTGGTGGCCTGGTCGGCGTAGGGGTCCCACTGCTCGACGGAGGTGTCGACGTAGCGCACGCCGTGGTCCTGGCACCAGTCGATGATGTCCTCGGTGCCGATGTTCCAGCTCAGGTTGATCAGCAGGTCGCCGTCGCCGACGTAGCGGCCCAGGGTCTCGGCCATGTTCTCCGGCGTGATGCGCTCGCGGACGTAGCGGGCGCCGGCCGCCAGCGTCTCGGGGATCAGGCCCGCGTAGTCCTCGAAGTCCATGACCGTGAGCTTGGCGAAGTCCATGTCGAGGTGACGCAGCAGCAGCGGCTGCAGGCAGCGGGAGACGGAGCCCGAGCCGAGCAGCAGGACCCGCCCCTTGACGGGGAGCCTGCCGGAGAAGTCGGTCATGGAGAGAGCCCTTCCAGTAAGAGAAACGCGGCGAATTTAGCACCCTTCCCGAGCCCCGACTAATTGAATGATTACTCAGTCATTGAGTGGTTAATCAGTCAACGCACGAAGGAAAAAACGGCCCCATACTTGTCGCTCGTGACCACGCTCCAGACCTTCGACCGCGCTCGGTCCTACCTGGCCGAGCAGGCCCCCGCGACCCCCGTCCTCGTCATGGACCTGAAGGTCGTCGCCGAACGTCATGCCGAGTTCAGCGCCAATTTCCCCGGCGTCACGTGCTTTTATGCGGTGAAAGCCAATCCGCAGCCGGAAATCATCTCCCTGCTGGTACGGCTGGGCGCCTCCTTCGACGTGGCGAGCACCGCCGAGATCGACCTGTGCCTGGCCGCCGGCGCCCGCCCGGAGTCGTTGTCCTACGGGAATCCGGCCAAGAAGGCCCGCGACATCGCCTATGCCTACGCCCGAGGCGTGCGCCTGTTCGTCTTCGACAGCCCCCAGGAGCTGGCCAAACTCGCCGAGCACGCGCCAGGCGCGCAGGTGTTCTGCCGCATCGCCGCCGCCAGTGCGGGTGCGTTGTGGCCGCTGGGCCGCAAGTTCGGCTGCCCGCCCGAGCAGGCCGCCGGGCTGCTGCGCCAGGCGCTCGGGCTGGGCCTGGAGCCGGTCGGGATCTCCTTCCACGTCGGCTCCCAGCAGCTCGACCCGTCCGGCTGGGTGGTCCCGATCGCGGCCGCGGCCCAGGTGTTCGCCGAGGCCGGGCTGCCGCTGCGGCTGCTCAACATGGGCGGCGGCCTGCCCGCCCGCTACCAGGGCGAGCAGCCGCCGATGAGCGCCTACGGCGAGACCATCCTGGGCGCGGTGGCGCGCTGCTTCCCGGGCGCCGAGCTGGATCTGGCGATGGAGCCGGGCCGCTGCCTGGTCGCCGACGCCGGGGTGCTGCGCACCGAGATCGTGCTGGTGTCGGCCGAGCGCAACCAGGACCGCTGGATCTACCTGGACATCGGCCGGTTCGGCGGGCTGGCCGAGACCGAGGGCGAGGCGATCCGCTACCGGGTGGCCACCGCGTTCGACGGCGGGCCGGAGGGGCCGGCGGTGCTGGCGGGGCCGACGTGCGACAGCGCGGACATCCTGTTCGAGCGCGAGCCGTACACGCTGCCGCTCGCGCTGTCCTCAGGCGACCACGTGGACGTGCTGAGCGCCGGGGCGTACACGACCAGCTACGCCTCGATCTGCTTCAACGGCTTCACGCCGCCGGAGGTGATCTGCCTGGACTAGGGCCAGGGCAGCTTCCTGGGCACCGGGCTGCGCAGGGGCTCGTCGCTGAGCTCCGGCGGCCCGGCCTGCCGTACCACCTCGGGGTGGCGGGCGAGGTAGCCGTCGGGGAAGGTGGTCACCTGCGCGCACCCGCACTTCAGGCAGACGACGCCGGTCGCGGGCGGCGGGACCGGCCAGCCGTCGCGCAGCCAGGTGAGGTTGTCGTTGCCGTGCCGGTCGGGCACGACCCGGACGAGGTAGTCCTCCTCCCAGACGTGCCAGCAGCGCCGGCACTCGAAGGGTATGGTCCTGCGCTCCTCGTTCACTGTCTCACCCCCTACCTCCGAGTGTCCGCCCGTCCCGGCGGGCTCGCAACCCCCGCTCTCAGGCCCTGACCAGCACGAAGATCAGCGCGCCGAGCACGACGGCGAGGGTGCCGGCCCACGCCACCACGGCATCGCGGGTGCCCTCGACCGGCCGGCCGGCGTGCAGCGCCTCCTGGACGCGGCGGAAGCGCCGGGCGGTGCGGACGAGCAGGACGCCGCCGCAGAGCGCGGCCAGGGCGAAGGCGGCGACGGCCGGGAGCGGCAGGTGCAGCCGGAAGGCCGCCCCGGCGGCGCCGAGCCCGCCGGTGGACAGCGCCACCGCGGTGCGCACCCAGGCCAGGCGGGTGCGCTCGCTCTGCAGGCCGGGGTCCCAGATCTGCATGGACATGTCAGGCCGCCGCGAGGATCACCAGGACGAGCGCGACGACGGCCACGGCGGCCACGCCGTACCCGAAGACCGCGGCGAGGGCGGGCGGCGGGAGCGGGGCCTGGTTGCGCAGGGCGCGCTGGATGTTGCGCCAGCGCGGGTAGGCCAGCCCGGCGGCCAGCGCGGCGAGGCTGACCAGCAGGACGGCCAGCGCGGTGCGGATCCAGGGGACGAAGACGTGGTCGGGAACGGCCGCGATGGCCACCCCGCCCGCGCTCAGCGCGAGCGCGGTGCTCAGCCAGGTGAGGAAGGTGCGCTCGTTGGCGAGCGTGAAGCGCGGGTCTGGTTCCTTGCCGTCCATAGGGGAAACGCTAGTTCGGCAGCATTTCCCCTAGAGAAGGCGGGTTATCGGCCGAGGTCAGCTGCAGGCCTGCGCGAGCTTCTGCAGGTAGGCGGTGGTCTCGGTGCCGACCTTCTGGGCGGCGTCCACGGCGTCGTTGACGGTGGTCACGTTGATGTTGCCCAGCGTGGTGGCCAGGCTGTCGGTGGCCTCCTTGAGCGTGGTGTTGGCCGCCTTGTCGGCGAGCTGACCCAGCTGGGCGGAGGAGTCGTTGAGCGCCTTCTCCATCGCCTTGGGGTCGTCGGTGAGCGTCGCGACGTCGGCGACCAGATCCTTGATGATCCGGGGCGCCTCCAGGCAGGCCTGAGCCTTGTCGATGCCGCTATTGATCTCGCTGCAGCCCGCCAGGAAGACCGCGGCGGCGAAGAATACGACCGGTGCGAACATTCGCCTCATGCCTCGGACCCTACCCGGCGGGCGGCCTGGATGCGGGGATCAGAGCTTCTGGAAGCAGGGCCCGTCCATCGTGTAGCCCTGCGCGGTCGGGCCGGTGAAGAAGTCCTTGACGATCGACACGCCGGTGGGGGCGCCCTCGTCGACCTTGTTGATCAGCGTCTGCCGGAAGGTGGCGGCGTTGGCGTCGCCGGCGAAGTTGCCGGCCTCGGGCGGGAGCATGCCCTCGTAGTCGACGGTGGCCAGGGACTTGACCGCGGCCAGCAGGCCCTTGCGGGAGACGTCGCCGCCGGCGACCATCTTCTCCAGCGCGGCCTTCATCGGATAGGACCAGGCCCAGCCCGAGGTGTAGCCGTCGTTGGGGCTGACGCCGGGCAGCGCCTCGCGCATGGCCTTGTGGCCCGCGGTGTCGGCGCCGAACGGCTTGCCGGGCGAGGACTGCTCGTAGAGCGCCTTGATCGCCGGGGCGGCGGGCGACTTGAGCAGCGCCGGGTTCCAGGTGGGCCCGGTGCCGATGAAGCGGCCCTTGAAGCCGGCCGCGGCGGCCTGGCCGATGACCGCCGCCGCGTCGGCGGGGCCGGTGGTGATGATGACCACGTCGGGCTTGTTCTTGACGATCTCGGTGATGGCGCGGCCCTGCTCGGTGGCGCCGGGCGGGGTCTCGATCGCGGTGAAGGCGACGCCGTTCTTCTCGGCGGCGACCTTGGCGCCCGCGGCGGCGTCCGCGCCGTAGTCGCCGGCCAGGTGCACGGCCATGATCGACTTGGGCTTGTAGACCTCCATCGCGTAGTCGACGGCGTTCATCGACTCGACGCAGTAGTTGGAGCCGGTCTCGATGATGACGTCCTCGAACTCCCAGGCCGAGGTCCAGGAGGCGGGGGCGGAGACGATGCTGGAGGCCTTGAGGTCGTCGATGATCGCGGCGGTGGTGGGCGAGCCCAGCGTCTGGGCCAGGCCCAGGACCTTGTCCTTGATCTCGTTGTAGACCTGGCGGTGGGTCTCGGGGTTGTACTTGTTGTCGCGGACGTAGGCCTGCACGTCCACCTCGTACTTGCCGCCGATGCCGCCGGCCTTGTTGACCCGCGCCCAGAAGGCCTTCTGCGCCTCGGTGATCGGGACGGCCAGCGCGGCGAAGGGGCCCTGGGTGAGGTCGGAGATGGTGCCGAGGTAGATGCAGCCCTTGGCCTTGTCCACCGCCATCGGGCAGGGCTCCTTGGTGACGCCCGGTGCGGCGGGGGCGGCCGAGCCGCCGGTCGTGCCGCCGCCTTCCTCGCCGCCGCGGAACACCCCGCAGCCCGCCAGCAGCCCGGCTATCGCCAGATATCCGATTAACGCGCGACTTTTCATGGTTCAGCCTCCGCTAGTAGGAGAAGGGCCAGCTCTTCCAGTACGTGCGCACGCGGATCCAGATCCCGTACAGGCCGCGCGGTTCGAAGACGAGGAACAGGATGATCAGCAGGCCGTACAGGACCGTCTCGACCTGGAAGACGTTCGGTGTGGCGGTGGTGTCGCTGCTGATCACCGGCACCAGCGCGGGCAGCGAACGGGTCAGCGGCTGGATGAGCACGATGAACAGCGCGCCCATGATCGAGCCCGACACCGTCGCCACCCCGCCGATCAGCACCATCGCGATGAACTGCACCGACAGCAGCAGGCTGAAGGAGCCCGGCTCGACGAACCCGGTGATCGTGTAGAGCAGCCCGCCGGCGATCCCCGCGTAGAAGGAGGAGGCGCCGAAGGCCAGCACCTTGTAGCGGGTCAGCGGCACGCCGATGACCTCGGCGGCGATGTCGCGGTCGCGGATCGCGGCGAAGGCCCGGCCGACCCGCGAGCGGGCCAGGTTGCGCGCGGCGAGCGCGAAGACGATCAGCAGCACCAGCATGACCAGGTAGAGCGACTGCTCGCGGGTGCCCAGCAGGCCGTCCTGGTCGAGCCGGGTGCCGAACAGCTCCGGCACCGCGGCCTGCCGGCCCACGCCCGGCCCGCCGGTCAGGTGGTCCCACTCCTTGAACACGTGCTCGCCGAGGAAGACCAGGCCGAGGGTGACGACGGCCAGGTAGAGCCCGCGCAGCCGGGCGGCCAGCGGCGCGACCAGCACCCCGGCCGCCGCCGCGACCAGGCCGGCGGCCGGCAGCCAGATCCAGATCTCGGCCAGGCCGAAGCCCAGGTTGCGGCCGTCCGGCGGGCCGGACAGCGCCGCCGCGGTGTAGGCGCCTATGGCCACGAAGAAGGCGTGCCCGAGGGAGATCTGCCCGGCGTAGCCCGCGACGAGGTTGAGGCCGATCGCGCCGATGGCCAGCGCGTAGGCCCCGGCCAGCACCTCCAGCGAGCGGTCCTGCAGCACCGCCGACAGCAGGAAGGCCAGGACGATCAGCACCAGCGTCCAGACCCGCTTGGCCGGGGTGTCCAGCAACGCCATGTCCTGCGCGTAGCTGGTGTAGAGCAGGGGCCGCCCGCGCGGACGGCGAGACCGTCCGGTCGGTATGGCAGGGGTCTGGCGAAGGTCCGTCATACGCGCTCGACCTCTCTCGTGCCGAAGAGCCCGTACGGCCGCACGAGCAGCACCAGCAGCATCACCACGTACGGCGAGACCACCGCGAAGTTCTGCCCGAGCCACGGCGCCACGTCGCCCTGGTAGCTCTGGAACAGCGACTCGACCACGCCGATGGTCAGCCCGCCCACCACCGCGCCGCCGAGCGAGTCGAGCCCGCCCAGGATGATCGCCGGCAGCGCCTTCAGCGCGATGATCCAGGTGAGCTGCTCCACGCCCTGGCCGGTGCCGACGAACATCCCGGCGATCGCCGCCAGGAAGCCGGCCAGCCCCCAGCTCAGCGCGAACACCGCGCCCACCGAGACGCCCTGCGCCAGCGCCGTCTCCTGGTCGTAGGCCGCCGCCCGCATGGCCAGGCCGTACCGGGTGAAGCGGAAGAAGGCGAACAACAGCGCGACCAGCACCGCGGTTACACCGAGCATCGCCAGCCAGCGCTCCTGCACCACCAGCGGACCCAGGCTGACCTGCTCGAAGCCCCACGGATCGCCCATCTGGCGCACGTCGCGCCCGATGAAGCCGTTGACCACGACCCGGACCACCACGTCGATGCCCAGCGTGATGATCGCCACCACGAAGACCGGCCGCCCCACCATGGGCCGGATCGCGACCCGCTCGATGCCCAGCGCCAGCCCCGCGATCAGCAGCGCCGCCAGCGGCACCGCCAGGTAGAAGCCGGTGAGCTCGGCCAGGTAGGAGACCGCGACCGCGCCCGCCAGCATCAGCGACGGCTGGGCGAAACTGATCACCTTCGTCGCCTTGTAGATGATCACGAAGCCGAGCGCGAGCAACGCGTAGACCGACCCGTTGCCCAGGCCTCGTAAGACAGACTCGATGAACCCCGTCACCGGTACATCCCCTCGACCAGGTCCTCGAACAGCCGGGCGACGGCCGAGCGCTTGACCTTCTGCGTCGGCGTCAGCTCGCCGTCCTCGTGGTCGAGCTCCTTGGGCAGGAAGGCGAAGCGCTTGATCTGCTCGACCGGGTTGAAGCCCTTGTTGACCTCGTTGACCAGGCCCTGCACCAGCTCCCTGACCTCCGGTTTCTCCGACAGGTCGCGGTAGGTCGTGTACGGCAGGCGCCGCCGCCGCGCCCACTCCCCCACCACGTCCAGCTCGATCCCGATCAGCGCCGTCAGGTACGGCCGGCGGTCCCCGACGACCACCGCCTCCTTGATGTACGGCGAGGCCTTCAGCGCGTTCTCCATCTCGCTGGGCGCCACGTTCTTGCCGCCCGCGGTGATGATGATGTCCTTCATCCGGTCGGTGATCCGCACGTGCGTGCCGTCCACCCACTCGCCCACGTCGCCGGTGTGCAGCCAGCCGTCCGGGTCGAGCACGGCGGCGGTCGCCTCCGGGCGGCCCCAGTAGCCGGCGAAGGTGCCGGGGTGGCGGGTGAGGATCTCGCCGGTGGCCTCGTCGATCTTCAGCTCGATGCCCTCCTGCGGCTCGCCCACGGTGCCGAGCTTGACCCGGCCCGGGCGGTTGGCCGTCGCGATGGCGGTGTTCTCGCTCATGCCGTACACCTCGTGCATGCGCACGCCGATGCCCATGAAGAACTTGAGCACGTCGGGGGCGATCGGCGCGGCCCCGGAGGAGGCGTAGCGCACCCGCCGCATGCCCAGCCGCTCGCGCAGCGCCCGGTAGCAGAACAGCCAGCCGAGCGCGTACCGCAGCCGGGTGGATGCCGTGTGCGTGCCGCCGTTGCGCACCAGGTCGTCGCCGATGCGGTCGGCCACCCGCAGCCAGAACCGGCTGGTCAGCCGCTTGAACCGGGAGGCCGAGTCGAGCTTGATGTTGACCTGCGCCAGCACCTTCTCCCAGATGCGCGGCACGCCGAACAGGATGGTCGGCTGCACCTCGCGCAGGTTGGCCTGCACGGTCTCGATCGACTCGGCGAAGTTCACCTGCACCCCGGCGGCGGCGTTGAACCACACGGTGAAGGCGCGCTCGGCCACGTGGCACAACGGCAGGTAGGACAGGGTCTGGTCGCGCTCCGACGGCGGCGGCGAGGTGAAGCCGCCCTCCTCGACCAGCGTCCTGACCGCGAACTCGACGTTGCCGACGGTGAGCATCACGCCCTTGGGCGGGCCGGTCGTGCCGGAGGTGTAGATCAGCGTCATCACGTCGGCCGGCGTGGCCTCGGCCATCCGCTCCGCCACCGCGCCGGGGTGCTGGTTGCGGTGCTCGACGCCGAGGAACAGGAACTCGTCCCAGTGCAGCAGCTTCGGATCGGCGTAGCGGCCCCGCACGCCGCGCGGCTCCAGGTAGACGATGCGCTCCAGCGCCGGGCACTCCTCCAGCACCGCCAGCGCCTTGTCCACCTGCTCCTGGTCCTCGGCGATCAGGATGCGGGCCCCGGAGTCGGCCAGCAGGTAGGCCACCTCGGCGGCCGGGTTGGTCGGGTAGAGGCCCACGGTGATGCCGCGGGCGGCGACCGTGCCGAGGTCGGCGTAGAGCCACTCGGGCCGGTTCTCCGAGTGCACCGCCACCCGGTCGCCCGGCTCCAGGCCGAGCGCCAGCAGCGCGTGCGCGACCAGCTCGACGTTGGTCCAGTACTCCGCCCAGCCGATCTCCTGCCAGACGCCGTAGTCCTTGTGCCGCATCGCCACCGCGCCCGGCGAGCGCACCGCCCGCCGCCGGACCCGGGTGACGAGGGTCTCGACGTCCTTGACCGTGGTGACTGTCATGCGGCCCCTCCCAGGTACGCCTCGATGACCTTGGGATCGGCCTGGACCTCGGCCGGGGTGCCGAGCGCGACGGGCCGGCCGAAGTCGAGCACCAGCACCCGGTCGGCCAGGTCCATGACCAGTCCCATGTCGTGGTCGACGAGCACGATCGGGATGCCGAGCTCGTCGCGGATGTCCAGGACGAACCTGGCCATGTCCTCGGTCTCCTCCAGGTTCATGCCGGCCACGGGCTCGTCCAGGAGCAGCAGCTTGGGTCCCATCGCCAGCGCGCGGCCGAGCTCCACCCGTTTCTGGATCCCGTACGGCAGGAGCCGGACCGGATGCCGGCGCCAGGCCTCCAGCTCCAGGAAGTCGATGATCTCCTCCACCTCGGCGCGGGCGGCCAGCTCGGCCCGGCGGGCTCTGCCGTACCAGAGGACCGCCGACAGCACGCCGTAACGGATGTGGTGGTGGCGGCCGAGCATCAGGTTGTCCAGGACGGTGAGGTTGTGGAAGAGCTCGACGTTCTGGAAGGTGCGTGCCATGCCCAGGGCGGCGATCTCGTGCGGGGCGCGGCCGAGCAGGTTGTGGCCCAGGAAGGTGACCTCGCCCTGCTGCGGCCGGTAGACGCCGGACAGCACGTTGAAGATCGAGGTCTTGCCGGCGCCGTTGGGGCCGATGACCGCCAGCAGCTCGCGCTCGCCGACCTCGAAGCTGACCCCGCCGATGGCTTTCACCCCGGCGAAGCTCAGGTGCACGTCTTGGAATTTCAGGACAGCCATCGCTTCCGCCTCTTGTAGTGCTTGACCTCGCGGAACGACTTGGCGGCTCCCTCGGCGCCGAGCCCGAGGTAGAACTCCTTGATGTCCTCGTCGCCGAGCAGGGCGGCGGCGGGCTTGTCCATGACGACCTTGCCGGTCTCCATCACGTAGCCGTGGGTGGCGATCGACAGCGCCATGGTCGCGTTCTGCTCCACCAACAGGACGGTGGTGCCCTGCCGGTTGATCTCGACGATCAGCTCGCGGATGCGGCCGACCAGCGCCGGGGCCAGACCCAGGCTGGGCTCGTCCAGCAGCAGGCACTCCGGACCGGCCATCAGCGCCCGGCCCACCGCCAGCATCTGCTGCTCGCCGCCGGACAGGTAGCCGGCGACGTGCCGCGGCCGCTCCTTCAGCACCGGGAACAGCCCGTAGACCCGGTCGAGGTTGGCCTTGAGGTCCTTGGGCGCGGTGTGCGCGCCGACCTTGAGGTTGTCCTCGACGGTGAGCTCGGCCAGGATGCGGCGGCCCTCCATGACCTGGCTGATGCCGCGGCGGACGATCGCGGCGGGCCGGAGGTGGTGGATGGGCTCGCCGTTGAAGGTGATCGAGCCCTTGGTGATCTCGCCGTCGTGCACGTCCAGCAGGCCGGACAGGGCACGCAGCAGGGTGGACTTGCCCGCGCCGTTCGCGCCCAGCAGCGCGACGATCGAGCCCTTGGGGACCGTGAGGCTCACGCCCCGCAGTACGAGCATGACGTCGTCGTAGACGACCTCGAGGTTGCGCACGTCGAGCACATGAGCTCCTCGCCAGTGTGGCCTGCGTCACTCCCCCGTAGGAGCAGGTTCCACGCCACCAAGCGCTCGATCAATAGGCGCGACCGAATTGGAATCTAGCTCTGGTCGTAATCTTCTACGCATGACAACTTGCGAGCATCTTTCCAAGCTTTCCAAGGTCGACGGCCCGCCCGCGCGCACGCCCGAGGGCTGCGAGGAGTGCCTGGCCTCCGGTTCACGCTGGGTGCACCTGCGCCGCTGCCTGGACTGCGGGCACATCGGCTGCTGCGACTCCTCGCCGAACAAGCACGCCTCCAAGCACTTCCAGGCCGACGGCCACCCGGTGATGCAGTCGTTCGAGCCGGGCGAGTCGTGGCGGTGGTGCTTCGTGGACAACCAGGTCGGCTAGCGCTCCAGGATGGCCTCCTCGAAGTCGAGCTCGGCCATCACCTTGCGCAACACCTCGTCGTCGATGCGGCGCTGGTCGCGCAGCCGGACGAAGACCTCACGCTCGGCCAGCAGCATCTCCTGGCGCAGGCGCCGGTAGATGGCGCTGGGCGTCTCCGAGCCGTCCTGGCCGGTGCCGCCGCCCAGCCGCTCCCAGGCGGTCAGCGCCCGGCGCTCGGTCTTGGTCCGGAGCTGGTCGAGCACGTCCTGGGTGATCTCGTCCGGTTCCCCGGGCGCGGCGCGCTCCAGCGCGGCCAGCCCGGCGGCCAGCGCCTCCTGCTTGGCCGCCGCCTCGGCGAGGGTGTCCTGGAACTCCTCCTCGGTGCTGGAGACGCGCAGCCGGCGGATCAGCATCGGGAAGGTCAGCCCCTGCACCAGCAGGGTGCCGATCACCGTGGTGAAGGTCAGAAAGGCGACCAGGCTCATGCCCGGCATCTCGATCACCACGAAGGCCGCGGCCAGTGAGACCACCCCGCGCATGCCCGCCCAGCCGACCAGCACGATGTGCGAGGCGGGCGGGCGCTGGCGCGTCAGGTTGCCGAAGATGAAGACCCACACGAACCGCGCCAGCACGGTCACCAGGAAGACCACGACCGCGTAGAGCGTGAGCTGGCCCGCGGAGTAGTCCTTGGGCAGCACGGTGATCAACTGCAGGCCGATCAGCGCGAAGACGATCGTCTCCAGGAAGAAGTCGAGCAGCTTCCACACCCCGTCGGCCACCAGCCGGGTGCCGAACCCCATGCGGTGCATGCGGTTGCCCAGGTACAGGCCGACGATCACGACCGAGATGACGCCCGAGGCGTGCACGATCTCGGCGGCCAGGTAGGAGGCGAACGGGATGAGCAACATCACCGTGTTCTCCACCAGCGCGTCGCGCAGCCGCTCCATCACCCAGCCGAACACCAGGGCCAGGCCGACGCCGATCGCCGCGCCGACCGCGGCCGAGTAGAGGAACTCGCCGGTCGCGTCGAGCAGCTCGAACCCGGTGCCGGTGACCGCGCCCAGCGCCACCCGGAACGCGGTCAGCGCGGTGGCGTCGTTGAACAGGCTCTCCCCGACCAGGATGGTCAGCGCCTTGCGCGGCAGGCCGAGCCGGCGGCCGACGGCGACCGCGGCGACCGCGTCCGGCGGGGCGATGATCGCGCCCAGCACGAAGGCGGCGGCCATCGAGACGTTCGGGATCATCCAGTGCACGGTGAGGCCGACCGCGGTCATGGTGAACAGCACCAGGCCCACCGACAGCAGCGCCACCGGCCGGGTCACGTCGCGCAGGCGCAGGTAGGAGGCGTCCCAGGCGGCCGAGTAGAGCAGCGGCGGCAGGAAGACCAGCAGCACCAGCTCCGGCTGGAGCTTGAACTCGGTCGGCGCCAGGGGCGAGGCCAGCAGGCCGGCCAGCACGAGCAGCAGCGGCGCGGGCCAGCCCTTGCGCCTGGCCAGCCCGGCCACCGCCAGGGCGCCGCCGGCCAGCAACAGCAGGCGAAGGCCGGTCATCGGGTCCACACGCACTCCTCAGGACGGATCTGCTTCATTTCAGGATCGGGACCCGCTCCCCCAGCGAGCGAACCACCTCGGCCACACCCGGGAGTACGGCCGGCCGCAACCGGATCGGCGGCCCCGCCACGATTTTCGTGGGCACGAACGCGGGACGGGCCCGCCAGCCATCCCCGGTTCGCTCGAAGCGGAACCGGGCCAGGACGCCCTCGTGGGTCGCGGCCAGGTTGGCGGAGGGGTTGGCGACCTGGTTGCCCAGCCCGTAGGCCACCCATTTGCCGCGGATGCGGTCGAACGGCTGGACGACGTGGGCGTGGTGGCCGACGATCAGGTCCACGGCGGGCGAGGCGAGCACGGCCTTGGCGACGGCGCGCTGCTGGGCGCTGGGGGCGTGCTGGTACTCCTCGCCCCAGTGCAGGCTCACGATCACCACGTCGGCGCCCCTGGCCTTGGCGCGGCGGGCGGCGGCGGTGATGCGGGCGGGGTCCAGGCTGTCGTTGACCAGCCAGGGGCGGCCTTTCGGGACCGGGATGCCGTTGGTGCCGTAGGTGTAGGACAGGTGGGCCACGCGCACCCCCTTTACATCGTAGATCACGTTTTTTCGGGATTCGCGGGCGTTTCGGGCGGAGCCGGTGTGGGCCAGGCCGGCCCGGTCCAGGGCCTGCAGCGTGCGGCGGACGCCGGGCTCGCCCTGGTCCAGGGTGTGGTTGGAGGCGGTCGAGCAGCCGTCGTATCCGACCCGGACCAGGGCGGTCAGCACCTGGGGTGGGGCGCTGAACAGCGGGTAGCCGGTGTACGGGCCGCGTCTGGGCGCCAGCGGGGTCTCCAGGTGGCACAGGGCCAGGTCGGCGGCGGCTACCTGCTTGCGTACGCCTCGGAACATCGGCAGGAAGTCGAGCTCGCCACCGCCGTCGTGCCGGGCCTGGAGGATCAGGGGGCGGTGGAGCAGGATGTCGCCGGTCGCGACGACGGTGAACGACTCGGGGCGGGGGCCGGCCGCATGGCTCCCGGCATCGTCCGGAGCGGCCGGGTGGGTCCCGGCACTGTCCGGAGCGGCCAGGTGGGGGTCGGCCGGGTTGCCGGGTCTTGGCGGGGCGGCGGGTCCTGGGGCGATCGCCTGGAGCCGGATCGTGGGCACGGCCGGGTGTCCGGTGATGGACGGCAGGGCGGCCATCGTGCGCACCCGCGCCGGGATGGGCCTGTCGTGTGCCGGGATGGGCGGGCGGGGGGCGGCCTGGACGGAGGCAGGGACACTTGCTGCTCGGAGGCGGTCGGGCGGCGGGGCGGTGGCGGGCGCCAGGCAGGCGGGGGCGCACGCCACCGCCGCGAGGGCGAGGCGCGCAAGATCCTTACGCACGGACGCAGGTTACGCGCTCGGCGCGCTCCCCGCGAACATCCCCAGGCGGCCACCAGGTGCGCTCGCCAGGTGCGGTCGCCAGGTGCGGTTTACCAGGTGCGGTCGTCGTACTGCTGGTCGGGACGGAGCCGCTCGCCGGTGACGAACATCTCGTCCGGGATGTAGGGGCGGGAGATGGGCTGCTGCGGGTCGGGCTGCGGGGTGCTGAGCGCCAGCAGCGGGTCGAGCGGGCTCGGCTGAGCCTGGTGCGGCTGCCCGTTGTGCTGGTGAGGGTGCTGGGCGCCGTGGGGCTGCCCGTTGCTCTGCCCGCCCAACTGCTGGCCGTGCTGGGCGCCGGGCTGGCCGTTGTGCTGGCCACCGTGCTGCTGGGGGTGCTGGCCGTGCTGCTGGCCGTGCTGCTGGCCGTGCTGCTGGCCGTGGTGCGGGGAGACGGCCGGCTGGGGGCCGGTCTGGAGCGGGTGCCCGGACATCGGGCCGGTCTGCGGTCCCCCGCCGGCGCCGCCACCGCCGAACCCACCGGTGCCGCCAGTGCCACCCGCTGCCCCGGCGCCGCCGGTGCCGCTGCTGGTGCCGGGGTGCTGGCGGCGGCGGCCGGCGCCGGGGATGCCGTGCATGGGCGTGCCGAGGCCCGGCGCGGGCGGGGCCACGGGCGCCTCGCCGTACTGCTGGCCCTGGCCCTGCCCCTGGCCCTGGCCCTGGTGGGCAGGCTGGCCGGAGTAGGACGGCTGCGTGGCGGGCGCGAAGGGGTCCTGCTGTCCGAACGGGTCCTGCTGCCGGCCGAACGGATCGGCCTGCCCCTGCCGGTCCTGCTGCGCGAACGGGTCGGAGTGCGGCTGACCGAACGGGTCCGGCTGCGCCTGCCCGTAGGGGTCGGACGGCTGCTGGGCGAACGGGTCGGACGGCTGCTGGGCGAAGGGGTCCTGCTGGTAGCGGGGCTGCTGGCCGTATCCGCCGTCCATGGGCGGCGGCGAGTACGGCTCGGCGATGGGCAGCCCGAGCGCGTCCGTGCGGTACTGCGGCTGCGGCGACTCGCCCGGAAGCTGGTAGACGGGGTCACCGGACGACGAGGCCGCCATCGGCTCGGCGTACCCCGACCCGGCGGGATACCCGCCCGGCCCGGTGCTCTCGCCGAAGGAGGCGACGAGCTTGTCCGGGGGCGGCGGCGGGGTGCCGCGCGCGACCAGGACGTCCGAGGGCGACATCGTCGCCGTCGGCCGCTCGTCGGCCACCGGCTGCACGCCGGGGAAGGGGTCGGGGGGCCGGTTGTACTGGCCGGTCCCGGGGATCACGGGGGCTTCGGCGGGCGCCGCCTGCTCGCCCTGGAGCTCGGCCAGCCCGTCGTCGAGGGTGTCGAGAAGGCGTCCGACATCGTCCATGGGCATGCGGAAGCTGGCGGTGCACATCTCCCCTCGCCACAGACTGAGCACGAGGGTGCCCTCGTGCCAGGTGACCCGGAGGCACCGCTCCTGGCCTCGGGCATCGAAGAACACTTCGCCGAACGACGGCAGCGGCACAACTTCCGACATGTTGGACATTTTTGAGTAACCAACCCGTATTCGTCCACTCAGCCACGGAAACCCCAGCAAAACCGGGCCTCACCCGGACCCCAAGAAAGATCTTTCTTGACCTCCGGACGTCGCCAGTGTGCCACGCGAGCCGTCGGACGGGCTCTGGAACGCCGGGATGCGCATGCCTCGCCACGGGAAGTTATCCACAATGCGAGCCGGTCCGCCCCCCGGATGCGGGTACCGTTTACTCCCGTGCCGGACTCCCTCCTTCCCCCAGTCGAAGAACTTCTCAAGGCCGCCGTCAGCTCGCTGGGCGGAAGCGAGAGACCTGGTCAGGTGACCATGACGCGTGCCGTCCAGCATGCGATCGACAAGGAAGAGCATCTGGCCGTGCAGGCCGGCACCGGCACCGGCAAGTCGCTGGCCTACCTGGTGCCCGCGATCCGGCACGCGATGGAGTCCGACACCACCGTGGTGATCTCCACCGCCACCATCGCGCTCCAGCGCCAGCTCGTCGACCGCGACCTGCCCCGGCTGGCCGAGACGCTCGCCAAGGAGCTGCCGCACGAGCCGACCTTCGCGATCCTCAAGGGCCGCCGCAACTACCTGTGCCGCTACAAGCTCACCGCCGGCTGGCCGGAGGAAGAGGAGCAGGACCAGCTCTTCGACCCGCGCGAGGTCAGCGCCACCGGCCGGATGGTCCAGCGCATCCAGGAGTGGGCCGAGGAGACCGAGACCGGCGACCGTGACGAGCTCGTCCCGGGCGTCAACGAGTCCGCCTGGCGGCAGTTCTCGGTCAGCGCCCGCGAGTGCCTGGGCTCCTCCCGCTGTCCCAGCGCCGCCGAGTGCTTCGCCGAGGCCGCCAAGGCCCGCGCCGGCGAGGTCGACGTCGTGGTCACCAACCACGCGCTGCTGGCCATCGACGCCATGGAGGAGATGTCCATCCTCCCCGAGCACGACGTGGTCGTCGTAGACGAGGCCCACGAGCTCGTCGACCGCGTCACCTCCGTCGTCACCGACGAGCTCTCCGAGAACTCCGTCTTCCTTGCCGTACGGCGAGCAGGCCGGCTCATCGAACAGCCGGTCGCCGACCGCCTCCAGGAGGCCGGGGAAGACCTCAAGGCGCTCCTGGCCGCCGCGCCCGACGGCCGCATCGACGAGCTGCCCCAGGTCCTCGGCCTGACGCTCGCCCTGGTCCGTGACTCCGCCCACGCTTGCATCACCGCCATGGGCTCGCGCAACGCCGACAAGGACGACCCGGAGAAGGGCGGCCAGCGCAAGATGGCCTTCGCCGCCCTCGACGAGGTCCACGACACCGCCGTGCGCATGCTCGACGCCTTCGGCCACGAGTCCGAGGTCGACCGGGCGGAGGTCGTCTGGCTGGAGGCCGGCACCGACCGCCGCCCGCCCATCCTGCGCGTCGCCCCGCTCGGCGTCGGCGGCATGTTGCGCGACAAGCTCTTCGGCGACCGTACCGTCGTCCTCACCTCGGCCACCCTCGCCCTCGGCGGCACCTTCGACGGCCTGGCCCGCCAGTGGGGGCTGGGCGACGGCGAATGGCAGGGCATCGACGTCGGCTCGCCCTTCGACCACCCCCGCGCCGGCATCCTGTACGTCGCCAAGCACCTCCCCCAGCCCGGCCGCGACGGGCTGCCCGAGGCCTACCTCGATGAGATCACCGAGCTGATCCAGGCCGCCGGGGGGCGTACCCTCGGGCTCTTCTCCTCCATGCGGGCCGCCAAGGCCGCCACCGAGGCGCTCCGTGACCGGCTCGACGTCCCGCTGCTGTGCCAGGGTGACGACTCGACGATGCTCCTGGTCCGGCAGTTCGCCGAGGACGAGCCCACCTGCCTGTTCGGCACCCTGTCGCTGTGGCAGGGCGTGGACGTGCCCGGGCCCTCGCTCCGGCTGGTCATCATCGACCGCGTGCCCTTCCCCCGGCCTGACGACCCGCTCACCTCGGCCCGCCAGCGGCACGTCGCCGCGCGGGGCGGCAACGGCTTCATGGCCGTCGCCGCCAACCACGCCGCGCTGTTCCTCGCGCAGGGGGTCGGCCGGCTCATCCGCTCCCAGGACGACAAGGGCGTCGTCGCCGTCCTCGACCCGAGGCTGGCCACCGCCCGGTACAGCGGGTTCTTGCTCAACTCGCTGCCCCCCTTCTGGCGCACCACCGACCCCGCCATCCCCCGCGCCGCCCTCAAACGCCTCGCCGGTTAACCCACCCGGGGCTGCCCGCCGACTCAGGGGGAGACCGCCGGGCGGCCGGAGGCGGGTTGGACACGCGCATCGGTCAGGGGCGGGGGCGGCGGTATTTGATCCAGATGTCGCCCGCCCGGACGTAGCCGGTCAGGTGCACCACCACGCCGTCCGGGGCCAGGGGGATCGGGGGGCGGTTGAAGACGGCGCCGAGGGCTTGGCGGCGCACCTCCTCGGCCCGCACCTGCCAGCCCCGCGGCACGAGGATGGTGACGTCGTTGAACCACGACCGCACCTCCAGGTCCACCACGATCTCGCGGTGGCGGCAGTCGGCGGCGGTGAAGTCGAGCCGGACCTTGCCGGTGCCGCCGATCCCGACCTTGATCAGGGGTGGGACGGTCCAGCGGCCGTCGCGGACCAGCTTGCCGCGGGTGAGCTCCAGGACGGAGTCCCTCTGCGGGGTGGTGGACGGTGGCTCGCCGGTCGGGAGGTCGGCGAGGAGGTCGCTCAGCTCGGCGATCGTGCGGGCGGTGTAGACGCGGTCCACTCGGGCGACCAGTTCGTCCACGCTGATCCGGCCCTCCTCCACGGCGGCCCGCAGCCGGTCGGCCGCCTCTTCCCGGTCGGCGTCCCCGGCCCGGACTCCAGGGGAGATCTCGACCTCGTGGGAGGACTCGTCCCGGTGAGGGGCACCCTGGTGGGACTCGGTCTCATGAGCCGCGGACGAGGCGGCCGGCCCGGGGGCGGCCGGGTCGGGTGGCTGGGAACCGGCGGGAGAAGGCGGGGGGTGAGGGTGAGGGGTGGGATCGGGCATGGGTGTCACCCTAGATCGGGCACCCCGGCCAAGACGATGGGCGAGACTGTGAGGCGTGACTTTCGGCCCACGCCAGTTCCAACTGGTCCTGATGCATCGCATGCGTGACGTGAACGCCCCACGGGTGGAGGAGGCGCTGAAGGAACTGCACGCCTCGGCGGCGGAGGTGCGGGCGGCGCAGACGCAGTGGACGAAGATGGCGTACTCGGCCCGGGCGCCCCGAGGGCTGCGGGGGTTGCGCGCGGTGCTGGGGAGTCCGGTGTCGGAGGGGACGGCGGAGTTCGGGGCGTTGAGCTGCAAGGTGGCCAGGTGGCGCCTGCCGTACTGGCCGGAGCTGGAGTTCGAGGCGGTGGCGGGACCGGGCGGCGGGGTGTGGCACCAGTGGCTGGTCCGGCCGGGCGAGGTCAGGCGGGTGGGGTTCGCGGAGCTGGTGCCGTGGACGTGCGTGGTGGCGGACGTGGTGGCGAGTTTCCCGGGCGCGGAGCAGCGGGAGGGCGCGGCACCGAACCACTGGGCGGTGGATTTCTCCCATGAAAGCCGGAAATATCGTGCGCTGTTTGTCTATGGACTGTTCCAAGGTTTCGCTCCAGCGGGCAGGAACCTTGCGGATGCCTAAGATCGGACCATGTCCGATGAGGAGATCCACGACAGTCCGACCGGCTGGGTCGCCAAGCACATCCAGAGCTACGTCGAGAGCGACGGGGCCAAGGGCCACTCCTTCCACGGCGCGCCGACGCTGCTGCTGACCACCACGGGACGCAAGAGCGGGCTGCGCCGCCGTACCGCGCTGATCTACGGCAGGGACGGGGACGACTACGTGATCGTCGCCTCGCTGGGCGGCTCGCCGACGCACCCGCTGTGGTACCTCAACCTGGAGGCCGACCCCAGGGTGGAGGTGCAGGTGAAGGCCGAGCGGTTCGAGGCGACGGCCCGCACGGCCACGCCCGAGGAGAAGGCCCGGCTGTGGCCGGGGCTGGTGAAGATCTTCCCGAACTACGAGTCCTACCAGCGGAAGACCACCCGGGACATCCCGGTGGTGATCCTCACCCGCCGCTGACCGGACCGCCCAGACCCGCCGGCGCGGCTCCGCCAGGACTCGCCGGCGGCAGATCGTTCACCAGACCGTTCGCCGCCGAATCCCCCTCACCGAAACCGGTCCCTCCTCGTGAACGCAGTGCGCTTCAACATCCTCGGCCCGCTCGAGGTGCTCGCCGGCGGCCGGCCGGTGCATCTGGGCGGCCCGCGCCCGCGCGCGACCATGGCTCTCCTGCTGCTCAACGACGGCCACGCGGTCTCCGTCGAGCGCCTGATCGACCTGGTGTGGGGCGACGACCCGCCGCAGTCGGCCAGGGGCCAGGTGGCGATCGCGGTCTCGGGGCTGCGCCGGGCGCTGAAACTGGCCGGCGCCGATCCGGCGCTGATCGAGACGGTCGGCGCGGGCTACCGCGTGCTCGCGCCGAGTCTCGACGCGCGGGAGGCGGAGGAGCTGATCGCGCGCGCCCGCCGCTCGGCTCCCGAGCAGGGCGCGCCCCTGCTGGAACAGGCGCTGGGGCTCTGGCGCGGGCCGGTGCTGGAGGGCCTGGGCCGGGTCACCGACGCGGCCGAACGCTGGTCGGAGCTGCGCCCGGCGGTGCACGAGGAGTGGGCCGGGCTGGAGCTGGAGCTGGGCCGGCACGCCGAGGTGATCGACCGGCTGGCGGCGTTCGTCGCCGAGCACCCGCTGCGCGAGCGGTCCCGAGCGCAGCTCATGCTGGCGCTGCACCGTTGCGGCCGCCGGGCCGAGGCGCTGGAGCTCTACCGGAGCGGCCACCAGTTGCTCGCCGAGGAGCTGGGGCTCGAACCGGGGACGGAACTGCGCGAGCTGCACCAGGCGATCCTGCTCGACGACCCCGGCCTGCAGGCGCGCAGGGACGACAGGGGCGGCCCGGTGCCGTCGGAGCTGCCCGCCGACCCGGCCGCCTTCACCGGGCGGACCGAGGAGCTCAAGCGGCTGGCCACGCTGCTGGGCGAGGGCCGGGCGGTCATCGCCGCCATCGCCGGTGCGGGCGGGATGGGCAAGTCGGCGCTGGCGGTCAAGGCCGCCCATCTGGCCGCGCACGAGTTCCCGGACGGCCACCTCTACGTCAACCTGCACGGTTCGACGCCGGGCGTGGAGCCGGTGCAGCCGGTGGAGGTGCTCGGGCGCTTCCTGCGCTCGTTCGGCGTCCCGCCCGACGAGGTCCCGGACAACCCGGACGAGGCGGCGGGCCGGTTCCGCTCGCTGACCAGCCGGCGGCGGGTGCTGGTGGTCCTCGACAACGCGCTCGACAGCGCGCAGGTCCGGCCGCTGCTGCCCGCCGGGGCCGGCTGCGCGGTCGTGGTGACCAGCCGCGGCGTGCTCTCCACGCTCGACGGCGCGACGCACCTGCGCCTCACGCCGCTGGCCGAGGAGGAGGCCGCCGCGATGGTGCCGGGCTCCCCCGCCGAGCGCGCGGAGCTGGTCCGGCTGTGCGGGGGCCTGCCGCTGGCGTTGCGCATCGTGGCCGCGCAGCTCGCCGCCGACCCCGGCACCGCGCCCGCCGATCTGATCGTCAAGCTGGCCGACGAGCGCCGCCGCCTCGACGCGCTCCAGCAGGACGACCTCGCCGTCCGGGCCGGGCTCGCGCTCAGCGTGCAGCGGCTCGCCCCCGAGGACGCCCGGCTGTTCGCCGCGCTCGGCGTGCTGGATGCCTACACCTTCACCCCGGCGCTGGCCGGCGCGATGCTCGGCCGCGAGACCGAGTCCGGTTTCGCCCGGCTGACCGCCGCCGGGCTGCTCGAACCGCTCGGCCCCGGCGGGTCCGGCTCCCTGCGGTACGGCACGCACGACCTGATCCTGCTGCACGCCCGCGAGCTGGCCGCCGCCCTCGACGACCGCGACGAGCTGCTCGACCGGGGCGCGAACTGCTACTTCGCCACCACGATCACCGTGCACGCCGCGATGCAGGCCGGCGAGCTCACCGGCCTGGAAGGCCATGAGCCCACCCACCCCGGCCTGCCGCTCGCCACCGCCGAGCAGGCCGTCGCCTGGCTCGACGCCGAGACCCCCGACCTGGTCACGGCCTCGCTGCAGCTGCTGCGCGAGCCGCGCTGGTACCCGCTCGGCGTGCGCCTGGCCCGCACGCTGGGCCGGGTGCTCCTGCACCGGGGCGGCATCCGCGAGCTGACCCTGCTGGCCGGGGAGAGCGTGGCCGCCGCCCGGGCCGCCGGCGACACCGAGCAGCTCGCCGAGTCGCACAACATGTACGGCGTGGCCCTGCTCATCACCGGCCGCCTGGCCGAGGGTGTGGCGCAGGTGGAGAGCGCGACCGCGTTGTGGAAGGCGCTCGACGACCGCCCCCGCCAGGCGTCGGCGCTCAGCAACATGGCCATGGCACACCTGCGCATGGGCCGCCCTGACCGCGCCATCGCGGCGATGGACGAGGCCGTCGCCATCCGCCGCGAAGCGGGCGACGGCGAGGGCCTGGCCGACGCGCTGGACAACCTCGGCATCCTGCACGCCAGGACGGGCGACCTGGACCGAGCCCTGGTGCTGGCGCAGGAGGCGCTGGACCTGCGGCGCGGACTCCGCCTGACCCGCGCGCAGGGCGTCTCCTACACCAACCTCGCCGACCTGTACCGGATGCGCGGCGAACCCCGGCTCGGGCTCGGCTGCCTCGATGAGGCGCTCGCCCTGGCCAGAACCCATGGCGACCAGCTCACCGAGGCGGCCATCCAGTGGCAGCTCGGTGACACCCGGGCAGAACTCGGTGACGAGCCCGAGGCCCGGCTGGCCTGGGCCGGGAGCGTCGCGATCCTCGTGGACAGCGGCCTGATGACCGCCGACGAGGGTGAGGCGCACCTGGCCCAGCCGCGTCCGGGCCCTCCCGGGCCGATCGGCCGCGGGATGTAGGCCCGGTGAACCGCCGGACCCCCGGTCACACCGGCCGTTCACCGTGTCTCACGGTAGCGGCCGGCGATATGGATCCTCTATGAGCGGGCCGGCCAACCCTCTATGCGCGGGCCGGCCCGCCCTCCACGAGCGGGCCGGTCAGCCCGCTATGAGCCCGCGCCGGGCCAGGGGCCGAGGCCGGGGCGCTTGGGGTCGAGCCCGTCCCCCGACGAGGTGCCCCGCAGCCGCCGCGAGATCCACGGCACCAGGAACTCGCGCACCCACCGCGCGTCCTCCTTGCGCCGCGCCCGCGGATCGACGTCGTCACGCGGCGGCCAGGAGTAACGCCAGGTGTCCTCCCCCGCCACCCCGAGCACGTCGAGCACCTTGGCGGCGACCAGCCGGTGCCCCTCCTCGTTGAGGTGGATCCGGTCGGAGCTCCAGGCCCGCCAGTCGCGGATGGCCTGCATCGACCACTGGTCGACCACGCGGCAGCCGTACAGGTCGGCGATGGAACGGATGTGCAGGTAGAAGATCGCGAACTTGCCGCGCATCCGGCGCATCAGCGGGGTGTCGCGCACGTCCACCCCGGTGAACAGCAGCACCTCGGCCCCGGTGGCGCGCAGCTCGCGCACCGCGCCGGCCAGCGTCTTGGCCATCTGGTCGGGGTCGCTGCCCGGCCGCATCAGGTCGTTGCCGCCCGCGCAGAAGCTGACCAGGTCGGGCCGCATCTTGACGGCCAGCGGCACCTGCTCCTCGACGATCTGCGCCAGCAGCTTGCCGCGCACCGCGAGGTTGGCGTACTCGAAGTCGGGGTGCACCTGCGCCAGCCGTTCGGCGACGCGGTCGGCCCAGCCGCGGAAGTGCCCGTCGGGGCCCGGGTCGTTGAGCCCCTCGGTGAAGCTGTCCCCCAGCGCGACGAACTTCACAGCGCCTTCAGTGCCAGCACGTAGGAGTTGAGGCCGAAGCCGGCGATGGTGCCGGTGGCCACGCCGGCGACGACCGACAGGTGACGGAACTCCTCCCGGGTGGCCGGGTTGGAGATGTGCACCTCGATCAGCGGCGCGGTGCGCTGCGCGGCGGCGTCGCGCAGGCCGTAGGAGTAGTGGGTGAAGGCGGCCGGGTTGATGACGACCGGGATCTTCCCGTCGGCGGCCTCGTGCAGCCACCCGATCATCGTGGCCTCGTCGTCGGTCTGGCGCACCTCGACCTCGTAGCCGAGCTCCGCGCCGGTCTGCTCGCAGAGTTTCACCAGGTCATCATAGGTGTCGGCGCCGTAGACGTCGGGTTCGCGGGTGCCGAGGCGGCGCAGGTTGGGGCCGTTCAGGACCAGGACCCTCATCGCGAGACCTCCCAGTAGGCCGCCTGCAGCAGTTCCTCCGACGGCCCTTCGAGCCGGGCCGGCTTGGCCAGGTCGTCGAGGACGACGAAGCGCTGCTTGGCGCCGCGGTTCTTCTTGTCGAGCCGCATGTGGTCGCGCAGCGCCGGCCAGGCGTCGCGCCGGTAGAAGGTGGGCAGCCCGACCGAGGTGAGGATGTCGCGGGTGCGGTCGACCAGGTCGGCGCGGCCGGACAGGCGCGACAGCTCGGCGGCGTAGACCATGCCGATCGCCACGGCCTCGCCGTGCCGCATGCGGTAGTCCTCGTGCCGCTCGATGGCGTGGGCGAGGGTGTGGCCGTAGTTGAGGATCTCGCGCAGCCCGGCCTCGCGCAGGTCGGCGCCGACCACGTCGGCCTTGACGCGGATCTTGCGCTCGATCAGCTCCCGGGTGTGCTCGCCCTCGGGCCGGGTGGCGGCGGCGGGGTCGTCCTCGACCAGCATGAGGATGGTCGGGTCGGCGATGAAGCCGCCCTTGATGATCTCGGCGAGACCGGCGACGTAGTCGGCGCGGGGCAGCGAGGTCAGCGTGGTCAGGTCGCAGAGCACGCCGGCGGGCGGCAGGAAGGTGCCGACGAGGTTCTTGCCCTCGGGGGTGTCGATGCCGTTCTTGCCGCCGACCGCGGCGTCGACCATGGCCAGCAGCGTGGTCGGCACGAGCACGACCTTGATGCCGCGCAGCCAGGTGCCGGCGATGAAGCCGGCCAGGTCGGTGGTCGCACCGCCGCCCACGCCCACGACCGCGTCGGAGCGGGTGATGCCGTAGCGGCCGAGCGCCGACCAGAGCTGGGCGGCGACCTCGACGGACTTGGCCGCCTCGCCGTCGGGCACCGGCAGCGCGACGACCTCGTAGCCCGCCTCGGTCAGCGACGCGACGACCGGGCGAGTGATCTCGGGCAGGGTCGCGGGGTGGATCACCGCCACCGTGCGCACCCCCTCGCCGACCAGCGAGGGCAGCTCGCCCAGCACGTCGGTGCCGACCACCACGTCGTACGGCTGATCGCCGCGCACGGTGATCCGGGTCGCGCTCACGAGGCCAGCCCTTCCACGATCTCCTCGGCCAGCTCCTGCGGGGCGCGCCCGTCGGTGGCCACGGTCAGCACGGCCAGCCGCTCGTAGATCGGGCGGCGCTCCTCCATCAGCTTCTTGAGCTGGCTGCGCGGGTTGAGCACCAGCAGCGGCCGGGCCGAACCCAGGCCGACCCGCTGGACCGCGTCGGACAGCCCCACCTGCAGGTAGACGACGGGGTGGCCGTCGAGCAGGGCCTGGGTCGCCTCGCGCAGCACCGCGCCGCCGCCGAGCGACAGCACGCCGTCGTGCTCGGCCAGCGCCTGGCGGACCGCCTCGGCCTCCAGCTCGCGGAAACGCTCCTCGCCGTCCTCGACGAAGATGTCGCTCACCGGTTTGCCCGCCACCGCCTCGACGTCGGCGTCGGTGTCGCGGAAGCCCACGCCGAGCTTGGCGGCGAGCAGGCGGCCCACGGTGGTCTTGCCCGACCCGGGGGCGCCGATCAGGACGGCCTTCATCACTTGATCACCATCGAAGAGAGGTATCCGGACAGGTTGCGCGCGACTTCCTCGACCGAGTCGCCGCCGAACTTCTCCAGCGCCGCGTCGGCCAGCACCAGGGCGACCATCGCCTCGGCGACGATGCCCGCGGCCGGCACCGCGCAGACGTCGGAGCGCTCGTGGTGGGCCTTGGCCGCCTCGCCGGTCTTGACGTCGATGGTGGCCAGCGCCCGCGGCACGGTGGAGATCGGCTTCATCGCGGCGCTGACCCGCAGGACCTCGCCGTTGCTCATGCCGCCCTCGACGCCGCCCGCGCGGTTGGTGATGCGCTTGACGCCGTCGGCGGTGGTGTACTCGATCTCGTCGTGGGCGCGGGAGCCGGGCCGGTCGGCGGTCTCGAAGCCGTCGCCGACGCCGACGCCCTTGATCGCCTGGATGCCCATCAGCGCGGCGGCCAGCCGGGCGTCGAGCCTGCGGTCCCAGTGCGTGTAGCTGCCCAGGCCGGGCGGCAGGCCGTAGGCCAGCACCTCGACGACGCCGCCGAGCGTGTCGCCGTCCTTGTGCGCCTTGTCGATCGTCTCGACCATGGCCGCGCTGCCGGCGGCGTCGAAGCAGCGCACCGGGTCGTCGTCGATGCGGGCCAGGTCGGCCGGGAGCGGCAGGGCCTCGGCGGGCGTGCGGGTGCCGCCGATGGAGACGACGTGGCTGAGGATCTCGACGCCGAGCGCCTGCTTGAGGAAGCGCCGGGCGACCTCGCCGAGCGCGACGCGCGCCGCGGTCTCGCGGGCGCTGGCGCGGTCGAGGACGTTGCGGGCGTCGTCGAAGCCGTACTTCTGCATGCCGGCCAGATCGGCGTGGCCGGGACGCGGGCGGGAGCGGGGCGCGTTGCGCGCCATGCCCTCCAGCTCGGCCGGGTCGACCGGGTCGGCCGCCATGACCTTCTCCCACTTGGGCCACTCGGTGTTGCCCACGCGGACGGCCACCGGGCTGCCCATCGAGCGGCCGTGCCGTACGCCGCCGACGATGGAGACCTTGTCCTCCTCGAACTTCATCCGCGCGCCGCGGCCGTAGCCGAGCCTGCGGCGGCGCAGCGCCTCGTCGATCGCCGCCGTGGTGACCTCTACCCCTGCGGGGAGGCCTTCCAGGATCGCGACGAGTTCGGGGCCGTGGGACTCTCCGGCGGTCAACCAGCGCAACATGCCGTCAAGTCTTCCAGATCCGGCCAGGTGCACCGTCCCTGCGGTCACTGGATGAGACAGATGGCCGCCAGGCCGCCCAGGAGCATGAAGGGGCCGAAGGGGAACTCGGTGGACCGGTCGGCCTTCCTGGCCAGGAGCAGGCCGACGGCGTAGCAGGCGCCCAGCACCTGGCCGCCGACCGCGGCGACGGCCCAGCTCTGCCAGCCGAGCGCCGCCGTCGCCAGCCCGATCAGGCCGGCCAGCTTCACGTCGCCCAGGCCCATCGCCGCCGGGCGGACGAACCACAGCACGCCGTACAGCAGCCCGAGCGCGAGCGCGCCCAGCAGGGCGCGGAGCAGCTCGCCGGTCGGGATCAGCAGCAGGGCCAGGATCGGGTAGGCGGGCAGGGTGAGCACGTCAGGCAGCCGGAAGGTGCGCCAGTCGACCACCGCGAGCAGGGTGCCGAGCAGCCCCGCGAACAGCAACCCCGGCAGGTACGGCGGAGCCGCCCGCCACGCCACCAGCGCGCACACCGCCCCGGTGAGCAGTTCGACGACCGGGACCCGGGCCGGCACCGGCCACCGGCGCAGCGCCGCCAGCGCCCGCCGGGCCTCGGCCTTGGTGTCGGGCGGGTCGGCCTCGAAGGCCCCGGCGGCGGCGCGGACGTACACCCCGGCCAGGAAGCCGAGCACGCCGCAGAGGAGGACGAGCACGGCCCGACCCTAGCCGAGCCTCACGAGCCGGACCGGCGAAGCCGGCCGAACCACCTGCGGCCCTCCGGCTTGGGCGGGGCCTCCGGCTTGGGCGGGGCCTCCGTGACGCGGGCGACGGTGACGGAGTCGAGCTGGTCGACCGTCCCGGACTCCACCGCCGCCATGACCTCCAGCATGGTGCCCTCGATGACGAACGGCCTCGGCCCCGCGACGTCGATGACCACCGCCGCGGCGCCCTCGTGCGCGGCGGCCTGGCAGACCTGGAGCGCGGTGGCCTGGATCGGCCGGGCGTCCGGCCGCCAGCGGGCCAGGGCCTCGGCGCCGGTGAAGGCCAGCACCGCCTCCCGCCCGTCCTGGCCGACCAGCTTGGGGAGCGCCATCTCGCTCTCCTTCTCCTGCTTGAGCCCGTTGGGCCCGACCTCGGACGAGGTCAGCAGGGCGACCACCGGCACCAGCAGCCGCGCCTCGCCGAGCGCGGTCAGCACGGCGGTGGCGTCGGCCGTCCCGGCGGCGTGGGCGGCGAGGGCGGCGGTGAGGGCGGCGTCGGCGCTGCCGTCGTCACCTGGGACGAGAGGTTGCGGAATGCTCGGCACGACCATCGAGGCTACCGCTGATAATGGCTGGTATGCGGATCGCGGTGGCCGCCGACAGCCTGGACGGCGTGGCGGAGAAGGTGGTGGCCGAGCTGCGCGCGCGGGGGCACGAGGTGGCCGTGCACGGCGCGCTCGACCCGGGGGCGCGGGCCGACTGGGCGTGGGCGGCGGAGGCCGCGGCGCGCGCGGTCGCCGAGGGGCGGGCCGAGCAGGCGGTGGTGTGCTGCTGGACCGGCACCGGGGCGAGCATCGCGGCCAACAAGGTGGCCGGGGTGCGGGCTGCGCTGTGCACCGACGCCGAGACCGCGCGCGGCGCCCGCCGCTGGAACGACGCGAACGCGCTCGCGCTCAGCCTGCGGCTCACCTCCGAGGTCGTGCTGCGCGAGATCCTCGACGCGTGGTTCGCCGCCGAGCCGAGCGCCGACCCGGCCGACGTGGCCAACATCGGTCACCTCACCGACATCCAGCGCGGCTGACCTCCGGCCTTCTCCGCGCGACCGGCCTCCATCGGCCTCCATCGGCCTCCACCGGCCTTCAGCGCGCCGCTGAGCCGAGCCGCCGCAGCAGGTGCGCCCACCCCGCCCCGGTCTCCCCCTCCAGGACGGCGGGCAGCCCGGTGTGCCGCAGGGTCAGCGTGGTGCCCCCGTCCTCCGCGACCAAGGTGATCTCCACCTGGGACGCGCCGGGCGCCAGATCGGGCGCTCCAGGCGTGGGCTCCCACCCGAAGGTGAACACCAGCCGCTCGTACGGCACCAACTCCACGAACTGCCCGCGCATCACCGGCCGCGGCCCGCCCTCCATGGCCACCCGCAGGTCCCCTCCGGGCCGGGCGTCCACCTCGGCCTCGCCCCACCAGGCCGCCAGCCGGGCCGGGTCGACGAGGAACCGCCAGACCGTCTCCGGCCGGGCCTGGATGCGCACCCGCTGCTCGGTCACGACGCCGCCCTCCCGTTCCTCCCGCTCGGCCTCCTGCTCGGCCTCCTGCTCGGCGGCCTGGCGCAGCCGGCCCAGCGCGGCCGACCACATGCCGTCCACGAAGCTCACCGCGTCGGCCAGGCCCTCGGGCCGCAGCCGGTAGAAGCGCCGGTTTCCCGCCCGGCGCATCTCCACCAGACCGGCGGCGACCAGCGTGCGCAGGTGCTGGGAGACCGCCGGGCGGCTCATCCCGGGGAAACGGCCGGCGATCTCCCCCGCGGAGACCTCGCCGTCGCGCACCAGCAGGAGGATGGCACGCCGGGTGGGGTCGGCCACCGCGCGCAGCGCGTCGTCCATCCGGTCACCGCTTCCCTTCGCCGTCCCGTCGAGGCAGTATGTAAGTTGTTAAGCAACATCTTACATAGGGAGCACGCCCATGGCACCTCATCCGGAGAACCGCCGCCTGGACGCCCTGGTCGGCCACTGGCGTACGGCGGGCAGGACCGTCAGCGGCCCGGCGGCTGCGATCAGCGGAACCGACCATTACGAGTGGCTGGCCGGCGAGCACTTCCTCGTCCACCGCGCCGACGTCGTGATGGGCGGGGAGCCCGTCGCGGTCCTGGAGCTGATCGGCCCCTACGACCCGGCGACCGGGACCTATCCCATGCGCGCCTTCGACAACCAGGGCGCCTTCACCACCATGACCGCCAGCGTGGACGCCGACGGCGTCTGGGCCTTCGCCGGCCCGGCCGAGCGGGCCACCCTCACCCTCGCCGCCGACGGCTCGGCGATGGCCGCCGCCTGGGAGCGCACCGAGGACGGCTCGGCCTGGGAACCCTGGATGGACATGACCTTCACCAGGGAGTCCTAGCCCTTCGCCAGCACCGGCTCCGCGACGGCCGCCGGACGCCCGGACGGGCGGTGCCGCAGGGCGCCGGCCCGCACGACCACGAGCAGGGCCATCACCGCGATCAGCCCGAAGGCCGCCTGGTAGGACACCCCGTCGGCGACCATGCCGGTGACCGCCGGCGCGGTCAGCCCGGACAGGTAGGTGATCGTCGCGACGCCCGCGATGCCCTCGCCGGGGGTCCGGCCGATGTGCCCGGCGGTCGCGAAGACCAGCGGCACGACCGTCGCCAGCCCCAGCCCGAGCAGCGCGAACCCGGCCACGCAGACCGCCTGCGAGGCTCCGGTGGCGACGAGCAGGCCGCCGAGGGCCGCCAGCGCGCCGCCGCTCCTGGCGACCGCCACCGCGCCCATCCTCCGCACCAGCGTGTCGCCGGCCAGGCGCGTGCCGGCCATGAAGAGCATGAAGACGGTGTAGGCCGCCGCCGCGAGGCCCGGTCCCGCGCCGGTCACCTCGGTCATGTACACCGCGGCCCAGTTGGAGCTGGCGCCCTCGGCGAAGGTGCCGCAGAAGCCGACCACGCCGATCGCCAGGATCGCCTTGGTGGGCAGGGCGAAGCGGCGGGGGGCCGGCGCGGCGGCGGCCTCGGGACCGGCCGGCATCAGGCCGCGTCCGGCGAACACCCCGACGACCACCAGCACCAGGGCCAGCCCGCCCAGGTGCAGCCGGGCGTCGACCTCCAGGTGCGCCGCCAGCACGCCCGCGGCGCCGGCCACCAGGCTGCCGACCGACCACATGCCGTGCAGGCCGGAGACGATCGGCTTGCCGAGGTGTCGCTCCAGGGCCACCCCTTCGGCGTTCATCACCACGTCGCACATGCCGGCGGCGACGCCGTACAGCAAGAAGATCACGAACAGGACCGGCACCGAGGGGGCCAGCGCGGGCAGGGCCAGCACCGCGCACCAGAACGCGAGCAGGACCCGCGTGGTGGTCCGGCCGCTGAAGCGGTGGGCCAGGTGGCCGGCGGTGGGCATGCCGATGAACGCCCCCACGGCGGGACACAACAGGATCAGCCCGAGCACGCCCGCCCCCAGGTCGAGACGCTCCTGGAGCCAGGGGATGCGGGTGGCCAGACTTCCGGCGGCGGCGCCGTGCAGCGCGAAGACGAAGGCGATCGATCGGTGGAAGCTCATGGGAGTGAAATTAACAGGTAGCCTTCCTGATGAAAAGAGCTATCAGGAAGGTTTCCTGATGAATACCATGGCCTGACGGAACGTGGCTGACTACTATGGCTGGCGTGAGGACCGCCACCCCCGCCCTGGCCAGGGCCATCAACGACCGGCTCGCGCTCGACCTCTTCCTGACCCGGGGGCCGTTGACCGCTCCCCAGCTCCGGGACCTGACCGGTCTGTCGCGCCCGACCGTCTCCGACCTCATCGAGCGGCTGCAGGGCGAGGGGCTCATCGAGGTCACCGGCGAGCGCGGCGAGGAGCGGCGCGGGCCGAACGCGCGGGTCTACGGCCTGGTCGCGGCGCGCGCCTACGTCGCGGGGGTGGACCTGCGGCGGAACGCCGTCCACGCCACCGTCGCCGACATCACCGGCCAGGTCCTCGGCTCGGCCTCCATCCCCCTGCCCGGCCCGGCCTCCGTCCCCCTGCCAGGCCCGGCCCCTCTTTCCCCGCCAGGCCCGGCCCCTGTTTCATCGCCCGGCTCCGCCTCTGTCTTCCCGCCCGGCTCCGCCTCCGTCTTCCCGCCCGACTCGGCCTCTGTTTCCCCGCCCGGCTCTCCACCCGAGGTGGACCTGCCCGGGCTGCTCGCCGCCGCGGTGGCGCGGGCCGCGCAGGGCCGGCCGCTGCACCACGTGGTGATCGGCGCGCCCGGCGTGGTCCACCCGCACACCGGCCTGTCCACCATCGAGGGCCTGCCCGGCTGGCGTCCCGACCTGCTCGACGCGGTACGGCGGAGCCTGTCCGGCCTGCTCACCGACCCGGCCGCGACCCGCGTGGCGATGGAGAACGAGGTCAACCTCGCCGCCATCGCCGAGCACCGCCTCGGCGCCGGGGCCGGGCACGACGACTTCGCCCTGCTGTGGCTCGACGACGGCGTGGGCGCGGCGCTCGTCCTGGACGGGCGGCTGCGGCGTGGCGCCTCGGGCGGCGCGGGCGAGGTCGGCCTCATCGAGGTCGGCGGCGAGCCGATCTGCTGCCTGGTCCAGGAGAGCGTCGGGGCCGGGCTCGCCGACGCGGCCCTGGCCGAGTGCGTGGTGCACGGGGCGTTCTCGCTCGCCGCGGTCGTCGACCCCGGGCTGATCGTGCTCGGCGGCGCCACCGGCCGGGAGCGTGGGGCGGGACTGGCCGAGCTGGTGCAGGGGCGGCTGGCCGAGCTCTACCCGCCGCCTACCCAGGTGCGGGCCAGCACCGTGGAGGGCAACGCCATCCTCGAAGGCGCCGTCCTGACCGCCTTGGACCGCGTCCGCGACGAGGTCTTCGGCTGACCCACCCGGGCAGTCACCACTTCGGCTGGCCCGCCCGGACGGCTGCGGCTTTAGTTGGCCCGCCCGGAGGGCTGGGACTTCGGCTGGCCCGCCCGGATGGCTGGGGCTGTGGTTGGGCCGCCCGGGGTGGGCTGCGGGGAACTAGGCTGCCAGGCGTGCGTTACATGGTCATCGAGACGTTCCCGCACGGTGCGCGCCCCGTCTACGAACGGGCCGCCGACCGCGGCCGGATGTTGCCGCCGGGCCTGGTCTACCTGGACAGCTGGGTGGCGGCCGACCGGCTGGACCGCTGCTACCAGCTCATGGAGACCGACGACCCGGCCCTGCTGGACACCTGGGTGGCCGCCTGGAGCGACCTGGTCGACTTCGAGATCGTCCCGGTGACCGGCTCGGCCGAGGCCGCCGCCCGGGTCCTCGGTGGCTAGGCTCGGGCCGTGACGGATCACGATTCTGCGCACGTCCGTGCCATCGACGCCTTCATAGCCGCCGCCAACGCCGCGGACGCCGACCGGCGCGCGACCTTGCTGAGCCTGGCGCTGTCGGCCGACGTCGTGTTCTGGGGGCCGCTGGGTCGCGGCGTGGGACGTAAGGCGGTCGAGGACTTCATCACCGAGGTGATGCAGGCGCATCCGTCCGGCCCGTGCCGCATGGTCCGCGCCACCCGGGTGGACGCGCCGGAGGAGTGGGCACGCTACGGCTGGCGGTACGAGGACGGCGAGGGGCGCACCCTGCTGCAGGGGATGGACGTGGTGCACGTCACCGCCGAGGGGGACATCGACGAGATCGTGGTGTTCGCCGGCCCGCTCACCTGAGCCGAAGCCCGAAGAAAGCCGTCCGACCCTCCTGAGCCGGAGGACGAAGGAAGCCGCCCGACCCTCCTGAGCCCGAGGACGACGGGGCCGGGGCCTTTTCGGGTCCCGGCCCGGTCGGGTGGGGCTCAGCCCAGGTCGGCGATGGCCGCGACCGGGCCGCCGCCCGACGGGCCCTGGTGGACGGCGGCGACGGAGACGAAGACCGCGGGGTCACCGGTGACCGAGGCCGTGACCCCGCCCACCGCGGCCTTGATCTGCCGGTGCCAGTGCACGTCGGAGTCGTCGAGCATGATGTTGCGCCGCCCGCGCACGTGCCCCGAGGGGTCGGCCTCGCACTTGAGGAAGACGTTGACCAGCCGCCCGCCCAGATCGCTGGAGTGCGGCCGTTCGGGCAGGTCGAGGCCGGCCGAGCGGATGGCCGCCCAGATGCCGTCGGCGTCGAGCGCGTCCTTCATCACCGAGTGCCCGATCCGGTAGCGCCCTCCGATGCCCCGCACGTTGCCGACCAGCACGATCTGCGCCCGGTCGAGCTCGACGCCGGAGGAGCAGGAGGCGACGCTGCTGTACAGGGACAGGTCGCGGAAGATCTGCTCCTCGGCCGGCATCTCGATCTCGCCGAGCGCGACCGCGATGCCGAGGGCGGTGGTCGCGTTCGACAGGTCCATGGACGGCCCGGTGTCCTCGATCACCGTCTCCTTGCCGCGGCTGCGCGCGTCGGCGATGGTGGCGAGGGTGAGCAGCGGCGTCTTGGTCTGGACGTAGTGCACGTCGGCCGGGTCCTCGATGCCGGCGACCTTCATGGCCTCCAGCACCCCGGCGGCGACCTTGGAGACCATGGCCGGGCGGCCGATGTCCTCGGGCAGGATCACGTCGCTCATCGCCACGCCGACCGACAGCCGCGGCTCGTCGGTGGCGTACCCCGCGGCCTCGACGGCGGCCGGGTCGACGGTGGCGAAGACGGTGGCGTGCGGGCTGAGCACGCCATCGGTGCCGCCGGACCACACCAGCGGCACGCTGTCCGGGGCGGGGTGGCCGTGGCGGGCGAGCACGCCGCGGAAGGCCATGTCGGCCAGGATCCGGGTGTAGTCGTTGACTCCCCCGTTGCCCTCGGTCTTGCCGATCACCGCGAGCACCCGGTGCGCCTCGATCACGCCGTCCTCGATGAGGCGTTCGAGCCCGGAGGCGTCGGTGACGCTATCGATCATGACTTTGCGCACTTCAATGGGATCCGGCATCGTTCTCCACTCTCGTTCCTACAGTTCCCGACAATGCGTCCGCGAGGTCGCGCAGGGCGACGATGATCGCCCGGGTGCCGCCTCCGGTCACGAAGCGCAGCGCCGCCTCGACCTTCGGGCCCATGCTGCCGCCCGCGAAGTGCCCGGCGGCGTGCAACACGCGCAACTCCTGGGCGCTGATCCGGCCGATCGGCCTGGGGTCCGGCCCGCCGTACCCGATGACCGCGTTGGGCACGTCGGTGGCGATGATCAGTACGGTCGCCCCGACGTCCCGTGCCAGGCGGGCGGCGGCGAGGTCCTTGTCGACGACCGCCTCGACGCCGACCGGCGAGCCGCCCCGCCGTACCACGGGCACTCCCCCGCCCCCGGCGGCGACGACGGTGAAGCCGGCCTCCATGAGCGCGACCGCGGCGGGGGCGTCGAGGATCTCCAGCGGTTCGGGCGAGGCGACCACGCGCCGCCAGCCGCGTTCGAACCGCCGCCAGCTCTGACCCAGCTTCTCGAAGCGCCGGGCCTCGGCCTCGGTGAAGTAGCGGCCGATCGGCTTGACCGGGTCGGCGAACCCGGGGTCGCCGGCGTCGACCAGGGTGCGGGTGACGACGGTGGCGGTGCGCCCGCCGAGCGCGTTGAGGATGAGCGTGCCGATGGTGGCCTGCGTCTGGGCGCCGCACCAGTCGAGCGGCACCGGCGGCACCGTCTCGGCGGCGAGCTGGTTCTTCAGCAGCAGGTTGCCGACCTGGGGGCCGTTGCCGTGGGTGAGGATCACCTGGTGCCCGGCGTCGATGAAGCCGCGCACGTGCCGCATGGCCTGCTCGACCGCGGCCTGCTGGTCGGCCGGGGAGGCGGTGCCGTCCGGGGCGGTCATGGCGTTGCCGCCGAGCGCGATGAGGAGCCGTTCACCCACGCTGTGACGCTATCCAGGCGGCGGGCGGCGTTCATGGGCAATCTCTGCCCAGTCCGGGCCGATTCTTCGTCCTATGCTGACGGGCGGATCTCACGGAGAGCGGAGGCGGGCGCGGTGACCAACATTTCGGCCGGCGGGGTGACCCTGGCCTATCGGGCGCTGGGCGCGGCGGACGCGCCGCCGATGGTGTTGCTGCACGGGCGGTGCGCCAACCGGAACGACTGGAACGGCATCGTCCGCGACCTCGCCGCCACCTACCGGGTGTACACGCTCGACCTGCGAGGTCACGGGGAGAGCTCCCGGCCGGGCGCTTACGCGCTGCCCGAGATGGCCGAGGACGTCCGGGCCTTCCTGGACGCGCTGGGCATCGAGCGCGCGGTCGTCGTCGGGCACTCCCTGGGCGGCATGGTCGCCTACCACCTGGCCGCCGCCCACCCGGAGCGGGTCTCCGCCCTCGTCATGGAGGACCCCCCGCCGCCGTTGCCGCTGACCCGCCCGCCGCTGGAGGAGGACACCGGCGACCCGAACTTCGACCGCGAGATGCTCGTCCAGACCGAGCGCCAGTTCACCGCCCCCGACCCCGCCTGGGCGCCCGGGCTGCAGCGCATCACCGCACCCACCCTGGTCGTCTCCGGCGGCGCCACCAGCCACGTCCCGGCCCCGCGCACCGCCGAGCTCATCCCGGGCGCCCGCCTGGTCACCATCGAGGCCGGTCATCTGGTCCACTTCACCCAGCCGGCCGCCTTCCTGGCTGCGGTGACGGACTTCTTGGCCGCCTTGCCCGCCTAGCGAGCAAACGACGGAACGCCCCCTTCCGGAAGGAAGAGGGCGTCCCGTGGGAGGGGTCAGACCGTGACGAGCGCGGCCTCGGCCTCCAGGGTCGCCGCGGTGGCGTTGATCACCGCGGCGATCCTGAGCGCCTCCTGGATCTGCTCGCGCGGCATGCCGGAGCCGCGCAGGACCTGCTCGTGCGACTCCAGGCAGCGCCCGCAGCCGTTGATCGCGGAGACGGCCAGGCACCACAGCTCGAAGTCGACCTTGTCGACGCCGGGGTTGCCGATGACCGTCATGCGGAGCTTGGCCGGGAGCGTGCTGTAGGTCTCGTCACCGATGAGGTGCGTGGACCGGTAGTACACGTTGTTCATGGCCATGATCGAGGCCGCCGCCTTGGCCGCGGTGAACGCCTCGGCCGACAGCTTCGCCCCGGCCTCGGCCGAGACCGCCGCGATGACCCGCGCCGAGCGGGTGGTCAGCGCGCAGGCCAGGACGGCGCCCCAGAGCTGCTGGTCGGTCAGCGACGAGGTGGTCGTGACCGAGCCGAGGTTCAGCTTGGTGTCCTTGGCGTAGGCGGGAAGAGCCTCGCGGAGGGATTCGACGCTCATGGGTCAGCCGCCCAGCAGGGCCTTGGCGTCCAGGCCGGACTCGCCCTTGTTCCAGTTGCAGGGGCACAGCTCGTCGGACTGCAGCGCGTCGAGGACCCGCAGGACCTCCTTGACGTTGCGGCCGACCGACCCGGCGGTCACCATGACGAACTGGATCTCGTTGTTCGGGTCCACGATGAAGGTGGCGCGCTGCGAGACGCCGTCCTTGCCCAGCACGCCGCAGTCGGCCGACAGCTCGCGCTTGATGTCGGAGAGCATCGGGAAGGGCAGGTCACGCAGGTCGGCGTGGTCCTTGCGCCAGGCGTGGTGGACGTACTCGGAGTCGACGGAGACGCCCAGCACCTGCGCGTCACGGTCGGCGAACTCGCCGTTGAGCCGGCCGAACTCGGCGATCTCGGTCGGGCAGACGAAGGTGAAGTCCTTCGGCCAGAAGAACACCACGCGCCACTTGCCCTCGTAGGTCTTGTGGTCGATCTGCGCGAACGCCTTGTCGGGGTCGAGGTCGACGCAGGCGGTCAGCTCGTACTCGGGGAAGTGGTCACCGACGGTGAGCAACTCGGTATCTCCTTGCTGTGGATTCGTGGTCCGTGCCCCCACCCTCCCCCACGTAGCATTGATTCGAGAAATCGAGCAGTCGGACCAATCTGAGAGGTGTTTCCTATCAGTGAGCCCATGCCCACCCTCGCTCAACTGCGGGCATTCCTCGCGGTAGCCGACCATCTCCACTTCCGGGAGGCGGCCACCGCGCTCCGGATGAGCCAGCCGGCGCTGTCCGGGGCGGTCTCGGCGCTGGAGGAGATCCTCGACACCCAGCTCCTCGAACGCACCACCCGCAAGGTGCTGCTGACGCCCGCGGGCGAGCGGGTGGCGCGGCGGGCCGAGCGGGTGCTGGCGCAGATGGAGGAGCTGGTCGCCGAGGTGGCTTCGGGGCGGGAGCCGTTCAGCGGCCCGGCGCATCTGGGCGTCATCCCGACCGTCGCCCCGTACGTCCTGCCCGCGTTGCTGCCCATGTTCGCGCGGCGCTTCCCCAATCTCAAGCTCACCGTGCACGAGGCCAAGACGGAGACGATCCTGGAGGAGGTGCGGGAGGGGCGGCTCGACTTGGTGCTGCTCGCGCTGCCCACCGAGCTGGGCGGGCTGGTGGAGGAGCCGCTCTACGACGAGGACTTCCTGCTGGCCGTACCGGAAGGGCATCCGCTGGCCGGCGGCGAGGGGCCGATCTCCCGCGAGGCGCTCAAGAACCTCGACATCGTGCTGCTCAACCAGGGGCACTGCCTGCGCGAGCAGGCCATAGACGTGTGCCGGGAGGTCGGCGCGCGCGCCACCGCGACCACCTACGCCACCAGCCTGCCCACGCTGGTCCAGCTCGTGGCGGGCGGGCTGGGCGTGACCCTGCTGCCCGAGTCGGCGGTGCCGGTGGAGACGGGCAAGCGGGTACGGCTGGCGCTGCGCCGGTTCGCGCCGCCCGCGCCGGGCCGGACGATCGGCCTGGCCTACCGCGCCTCCTCGGCCCGGGCGGCGGAGTACAGCCAGCTCGCCAAGGCGGTGCGGACGGCGGTCAGGCAGCGCAAGCTGCCGGTGACCGTGGTGCCGTCCGCCTGACCGGCCGGGAGCTCAGGAGGCGCTCAGCCGCTTGAGCCGCGCCGCGGCCTCGTCGATCACCTCGTCCTTCTTGCAGAAGGCGAAGCGCACGAAGTGCCGGCCGCGCTCGGGGTGGTCGTAGAAGACCTGCGTCGGGATGGCGACCACCCCGGCCAGTTCCGGCAGCCGGCGGGTGAGGTCGAGCCCGTCGGCGTGGCCGAGCGGCCGGATGTCGGTCTGCACGAAGTAGGTGCCCAGCGGCTTGAGCACGCCGAACCCGGCGGCGGCCAGGCCCTCCATGAGGCGGTCGCGCTTGCCTTCGAGCCCGGCGCGCAGCTCGGCGACCCAGCCGAGCTCGTGGCGCAGCCCGTGCGCGACGGCGAGCTGCCAGGGGCCGCCGACGGTGAAGGTGAGGAACTGCTTCACCGTCTGCACGGCCCGCACCAGCGGCGCGGGGGCGCAGATCCAGCCGGTCTTCCAGCCGGTGACCGAGAAGGTCTTGCCCGCCGAGGAGATCATGACCGTGCGCTCGCGCATGCCGGGCAGGGTGGCCAGCGGCACGTGCTCGACGCCGTCGAAGGTGAGGTGCTCGTAGACCTCGTCGGTGATCGCGATCAGGCCGGCCTCCTGGCAGAGCGCGGCGATCTCGCCCAGCTCGGCGCGGGTCAGGACGGTGCCGGTGGGATTGTGCGGGGAGTTGACGAGGATCGCCCGGGTGCGCGGGGTGACCGCGGCGCGCAGTTCGGCGGGGTCGAAGGTGAACCGGCCGGTCTCGTCCGGCCGCAGCGTCACCGCCACCAGCCGGGCCCCGGCCAGCGCGATGGAGGCGGCGTAGGAGTCGTAGTACGGCTCGAAGGCGATCACCTCGTCGCCCGGCTCGCACAACGCCAGCACACTGGCCGCGATGGCCTCGGTGGCGCCCACGGTGATCAGGATCTCCCCGTCGGGGTCGTACTCCAGCCCGTAGTGCCGCAGCCGGTGCTCGGCGACCGCCTGGCGCAGCTCCGGCAGGCCCGGACCCGGCGGGTACTGGTTGGCGCCCGACCCGATCGCCTCGACCGCGCGGCGCAACATCGAGTCGGGGCCGTCGGTGTCCGGGAAGCCCTGCCCGAGGTTGATCGAGCCGGTGCGCAGGGCCAGGGCGCTCATCTCGGCGAAGATCGTGGTGCCGAAGCCGCGCATGCGGGTGACAAGGGGTTCGCTCACGGACGCCACCCTAATAGGCTCGCCCCGTGCTCTCCCGGGTCCTGCTCGCGCTCGCCTGTCTGTTCTCCCTCGCGGCCGCGGCGCGGCCCGCTTCGGCCGGGGAGTTACCCGAGCCCGCCGGGATCGAGTGGTCGGCCTGCCCGGTCCGGGTGCCCAGCGGGGCCCGCTGCGGCTTCCTGATCGTCCCCGAACGCCGCGACGCGCCCGATCGCACGATCAAGGTCGGCTTCGCCCGGCACATGTCCACCTCGATGCAGCGCAAGCCCGACCCGGTCGTCTACACCAGCGGCGGCCCCGGCTCGGCCTCGCTCCAGTTGCTCGGCCTGCTCCGGCAGGCCTTCCCCGACCGCGACGTGATCGCCCTCGAACAGCGCGGCAGCCGCTGGTCGGAGCCGAGCCTCGGCTGTCCCGAGACCGCCCAGCTCCTGCTCGACGAGCTGCGCGCCCGGCCGTCCGGCGCGGGCTCGTGCCTGGCGCGGCTGCGTGAGGAGGGCGTCGACCCGCGGGGCTACACCACCGCCGAGATCGCCGCCGACGTGCCCGCGTTGCGCGCCGCGCTGGGCTATCCGCAGTGGAACCTGTTCGGCGTCAGCTACTCCACCCGCTCGATGCTCCAGGCCGCCGCCCTCGACCCGGAGGGCACCCGCGCGGTCGTGCTCGACTCCTTCCTGCCCGAGCAGGTCGCGTGGTACGACGACGCCGAGCGCAACCTGCTCGACACCCTGACCAGGCTGGGCCTGCGCGAACAGTTCGACCAGGCGGTACGGCAGGCCGACGCCCACCCGATCGAGCTGCCCGCGCTCGATCCGGTCCGCGGCACGTCCTTCACCACCCGGCTGACCGGCGACGATCTCAAGGCCTTCCTCGCCGAGGCGCTGCACGAGGCGCCGGTGCTGGCCGTCGCGCCCGTCCTGGTCGGCGCGCTCGCCGACGGGCGCACCGAGGTGCTGCGCCCGCTGATGGACCAGATCGCGCCCGCGCTGGTCTCCCACGACTGGGGCCTCTACCACGCCGTGCAGTGCCAGGACGAGGTGCCCTTCAACGCCTTCCCGGCCGAACCCAGGCTGTTCACCGTGAAGGTGGACCGGGCGCTGTGCCGGGAGTGGGCACTGCCGAAGGGCAAGCCCGCGAAGGCGACGACGCAGGCCCCGGTGCTGGTGGTGGGCGGCGAGCTCGACCCGACCACGCCGCCGCGCACCGCCCGCCCGGCCGCGGCCGCGCTGCCGAACGCGCGGTTCGCGGAGTTTCCCGGGGTGGGGCACGCGGTCTTCCTTTCCGGCGCGTGCGGGCGGCGGGTCATCGGGGCCTTCGTGGCCGATCCGGCCGCCGCCGCGCAGCCGGTCGGGTGTGCCGCGCCGTACGAGCGGGTGGGGCCGGAGGAGGTGCACCTGACGGCGGCGCCGTACCGGTTGCTCGGCACGCCCTGGCTGGGCTTTCCGCTCGCGCTGTTCGCGCTCTTCTCGGTGCTGCAGCTCGTGGCCGGGGGCGGCCGGGGCTGGGCGCTGACCGCGTTCGCCGGGCTGAGCGGGCTGGCCTTCCTCGGGCTGAGCTTCCAGGTGCTCTACGCCCAGTTCAAGACGAACCAGGTGGTGCTCGGGCTGGGCGTGCCGAGCGTGGTGGCCCGCGAGCTGACCGTCCTGCTGGCGGTCTCGGCCGGGCTGTCGCTGCTGGCCCTGACCCGGCGGCGCGGCTGGCCGCACCTCGCGTCTGCCACGGTGGCGACCGGTTTTCTCCTATGGTGGGTGCTCTGGATGCTGTGACGAGGATCAGGCGGCTGGACGCGCTCCGCGGCTTCGCGGTGTGCGGGATCATGGTGGTCAACACCTGGCAGCACAGCGGCACGCAGGAACGGCTGATCGAGGGCTTCCTGCAGGGGCGCTTCTACCCGATCTTCTCGGCGCTGTTCGGGGTGAGCTTCGTGCTCATCCTGCGCGGCAGCTCCCGCTGGATGCTGCTGCGGCGGCTGCTGTGGCTGTTCTGCTTCGGGGTGATCCAGCACACCTTCTACCCGGGCGAGGTGCTGACCGACTACGCCTTCTGGGGCGCGCTCGCCCTGCTGCCGGCGTCGTTCCTGCCCGGGCTCGCCGTGCTGGCGCTGGGCGTGGCGGCCGTCGGCGTGGCGATCTGGCAGGGCGGCGGCGCGGCGCTCATCCCGGGGCTGCTGCTCGTCGGGATGGCGATCATGGAGTTGCGCCCGCCGGGGCGGCTCCTGCCGTACGCGTTCGTGTCCTCGGCGCTGCTGTCCGGCTGCCTGGTGTGGGGCTGGCTCAGCACCGGCTCGTGGTTGCTGTTCACCCTGTCGGCGCTCAGCGGCGCGGCGGCCTACGCCACCGGTTTCCTGCTGCTGCCGCCGTTCCCGCCGCTGGAGCGGATGGGCCGGATGGCGCTGACCAACTACCTGTCCGGCACCGTGGTGATCGCGCTGACCCACGGCCCGGTCTGGACGGTCGCCGGGCTCACCCTCGCCGTCCAGGCGGCGGTGAGCTGGTGGTGGCTGTCGGCCTTCCGCTACGGACCGCTGGAGTGGGTCTGGCGCTGCCTGACCCGCTTGGAGCGGGTGCCGAACCGGCGGATACTCCAGGAGTGACCCTCGCCGCGCTCCTGCACGCGCTCGACGACGAGATCCCCCGCGCCCTGGACCTCCGCCACCGCCTGCACGCCTGCCCGGAACTGGGCGGGGAGGAGCACCGCACGGCCGCGCTGATCGCCGGCGAACTGCCCGGGCACCGGGTGGTGGCCGGGACCGGCCTGCTGGCCCGGGTGGGGGCGGCGGGTCCGGCGGTGGCGTTACGGGCCGAGCTGGACGGGCTCGCGATGACCGAGGCGACCGGGGCCGCGTTCGCCGCCGCCAACGGGCACATGCACGCCTGCGGGCACGACGTGCACGCGGCGGCGCTGGCCGCGGTGGTGCGGGCGGCGGCCCGGGTGGCGGTGCGGGACGGGCTGCCCGCGCCGCTGGTGGCGCTCTTCCAGCCGTGCGAGGAACGCCATCCGTCCGGGGCGGTGGCGGTGCTGCGGGCCGGGGAGTTGGCCGCCGAGCAGGTGGCGTCGGTCTCGGCCGTGCACGTCCACCCCGACCTGCCGTGGGGCAGCCTGGGCGCCGAGCCCGGCACGGTCAACGCGGCGGCGGACGCGGTGCTGGTCGAGATCGAGGGCTCCGGCGGGCACGCCGCCTACCCGCACCGGACCCGCGACCCGGTGCTGGCGCTCTGCCAGACCGTGGTGGCGCTGCACACGCTGGTCGGCCGGCGGCTCGACCCGGTCGAGGGCGGCACGCTCAGCGTCGGCATGGTGGCCGCGGGGCACACCGAGAACGTCATCCCGGGGCTGGCGCAGGCCCGGCTGACCATCCGCTCGATGACCGAGGCCGACCAGGCGGCGCTGCGCCAAGCGGTGTGGGAGACGGTCGAGCACGTGGCCGCGGCGCACGGCTGCCGGGCCCGGTTGACCGTCACCAAGAGCGAGCCGCCGCTGGTCAACGACCCCGCCCTGACCGAGGAGGTACGGCGCGGCCTGCCCGCGGCCGGTTTCGCGGCGGCCCCGCCGTGGCGCTCGTGCGGCGGCGACGACTTCGCGCACTACGGCGGGAAGCTGCCCACCCTGATGATCTTCGCGGGCCTGCGCGGGGCGCCCGGCTTCGCCCGGGCGGGGCTGCACGAGCCCACGTTCCTCCCGCCGGACGCGGCGGTGGGCGCGGTGGCCCGAGCGCTCGCCCTGGCCTACACCGCCGCCGCCCGCCTCCTCGGCTAGGCGCTCACCGCGCGGCCGGATCGTGCCGGAAGACGAGCAGCCGGAACATCTGCGTGCCGCCCACCACCTTCTCCTTGACCTTCCGCAACCCGTACCGCGCCGCCGCCGACTCCAGCTCGCCCACCGCGACGGCGTTGACCATGTCCTGGTTGCCGGCCAGGTACGCGTCCACGTACTCCTCCGACAGCCCGTTGTCGATCATCCACAGCCGCCAGTTCTCCACCTCCAGCTCGCGCTCCTCGGGCGTGTCCGGGCCGAAGCAGTCGGCGAAGACCAGGCTGCCGCCCGGCGCCAGCCGCTGCACGCACTCGGCGAAGAAGGTGTCCACCTTCTTCTCGTCCGGCTCCATGCCGAGCAGGAAGTGGGTGACCAGCGAGCCGAAGATCACGTTGTGCTGGATGTTCTCCTCGATGTCCTCCCAGGCCTTCTTCTCCATCAGCCGCAGCACGTGCGTGGTGCCGGAGCCGAGCTTGGTCAGCGCCAGGCGGCGCATCTGACCGGCGCGGTCGACCGCGCGGTAGTGGTCGACCGGGTAGTCGAGGCCGAGCCGGTCGAAGGGCTCGCAGAGGGTGCGGATCCAGGGCATGATCGCCTCGGTGAGGCTGCCGGTGCCGTACCCGATCTCCAGGATGGACACCGACTTGTCCAGCTCCTGGAAGATGCGCATGATCTCGCTGGCGACCAGCGCCGAGCAGTCCTGGACCATCTGGTCGTAGCTCGGGATCCAGCAGCGGATGTGCTGGTCGTAGCGGTCGAAGTAGGCCGGCGAGCGGCGCTCGGTGCGGACCGTCCAGTGCGGGTCCCAGCGGCCGATCTGCAGCTTGGCCAGCCAGTCGCGCTTGAGCGAGTGGAAGTCGTGGGTGAGCTCGAAGCGGACCGCCCTGTTCTTGATCGACTCGTAGTAGCGGCGGGCGGCGTTGAAGCGGTGGGCGTCGCGCTCGATGTGCAGCATGCGGCGCTCGCCGGGACCGCCCTCGCTGCGCTTGCGGTAGCCGCCGATGCAGTCGGGGTTGAGCAGCAGCAGGTGGCGGCCGACGGCGGCGTCGCCGAAGGGGTGCTGCAGGGCGCGGCCGGGCATGACGTCGTCCACCGCGGCCACGTAGATCTCGTAGTCGCTCTCGGCCAGGCTCGCCTTCTGCTGCGCCCACATGGTGATGTAGCGCGACAGCTCGCCCTCCTCCTGGAAGAACAGCCGCCAGTCGACCAGGAAGATGCGCTCGGTCACCTGGGCGCTCATCTGTTCGGGGTGTTCGAGGTCGGACTGCCAGAAGGTCTCGGTGTCGTCGGTCAGGTCGGCGATGGCGTGGATCGGGCCGCCGTTCCACTCGCGCAGCTCGGCGAAGCAGTGCGAGTAGTAGTCGGCGTCGGTGATGAGGTTCTGGCGGCCCGACTTGCCCACCTCGGAGGCCAGCGCCTGCAGCCAGCCGCTGCGCAGGTGGAGCTGCGGGTGGTCGAGGTCGTGCCCGTTGAGCACGTCCTGGATGTTGCGGTTGAGCAGCGTCAGCCGGCTGCGCAGGGCGCGGTGGCCGCGGCTGAGCGAGCCCTCCTCCAGCCGTTCGAGCTGGCGGCCGAAGTCGAGCTCGAACTTGGCGAAGCCGGCCTCGTTGCCCGCCTCGCTGGGGTAGTTGAGGTAGCGGGGGGCGCCGAAGTCCTCGGGCAGTTCTTTGGTGCCCTCCTGTTTGATCACCACGACCGGCAGGTCGAGCGCGCGGGCGAATCCCACCTCGAAGGCGAGATTCGGGCGAATAGTGCTGCCTTCGAGAATAAGGATGTCCGATTTCCGGATCTGCTCCTGGATTTCCGTGCCGATATTACGGCTGTGGGGCTGTTCCGCCCAGTCGTAACACCCGTACTGGCGTTCCCGCAGGATGTCCTTGACCGCCTGCACGGCGCGGCTCACGGCCTCGAAACCCTCCGCCTCGGAGGACCAGGCCAGAAAGGCGTTCACGGAGTTCACCCCCCAATCAAACCCCGGCCGATCCTTTTGCGCGACGGGTGCGCAAGATATCGTCCTTTATATGAGGAATCCCGCTCCCTGGTTGTTGCGGGCCTCTTTCGTGACGCTCACCATCGCGTCCTTACTTCTCGGCCTGCGGGGATTCGCCCAGCACCTCGACGCGCTGCGGCAGCCGTACACCTTCCTGGATCTGCTTTATTACGACCTGCAGTTGTTCGTGCTGGATCCGCTGCCGCTCGACATGGCCGCGCCGGCACTGCCGCTCAGCCTGGAGATCGCCCGCTTCACCGCGCCGGCCACCACCATCTACGTGCTGGTCGCCGGTGGCGTGCTGCTGTTCTCGACGGAGCTGCGCCGCTTCCGCGCCCGCCGCTCGCGCGGGCACGCGGTGGTGTGCGGGTCGGGACCGCTGGCGATCGTGCTCGCCGAGCGGCTGCGCGCCGAGCACCGGCGCGTGGTGATGGTGAGCAGGACCGCGCCTCCCACGAGCGCGATCCTGCACGTGGCCGGGGACGCCCGCGACCCCGAGGTGCTGCGCACGGCGGGCCTGCCGCGAGCCGCCACGCTCTACGCCTGCGAGGAGGAGAGCGCCACCAACATCGGCATCGCCCAGGCCGCCCACGCCCTCGCCGGCCGTCACGTGGCCACCTACGCGCTGATCCCCGACCCCGACCTGTGCCTGGCCCTGCGCGCCCGCCGCCTCGGCCTGCCGGAGAGCGCCGGGCGGCTCGACTTCTTCAGCCCCGACGCGCTGGCCGCCCGCGTGCTGCTGGAACGCGACCCGGTCAGAGGCCCGGTGATCATCCTCGGCCTGTCGCGCTTCGGGCAGATGCTGCTGCTGGAGATGGCCCGCCAGTGGCACCAGCGCGAGCAGGCCAAGGACAACCTCGCCGTCACCGTCGTGGACGCCCGCGCGAGCGAGGAGGTGGCGCTCCTGACCGCCCGGCACGCCGCCACCCTGGCCAAGCTGGACATCACCCCGCTCAACCTGGACGCCGACGAGGTGCAGCTCCCGGGCAACCTGCCGATGGACCCGCCCGAGCGCGTCTACGTGTGTTACGACGACCAGAACCTCGCGCTCAAGATCGCGCTCACCTCGCCGCGGCTGTGGCTGGGCGGCGTGGGCTCGCTGGTGATCCGGGTCGAGCACGCCACCGCGCTGCGCGACGCGGTGCACGACACCGCGCTGCTGGAGGGCCTGGACGGCGCGCTGCGCATCTTCGCCGTCGCCGAGGCGGCCGGCGACCCGCGGCTGATCGGCGAGGACCTCGTCGAGACGCTCGCCCGCTGGCTGCACAAGCACTACCTCACGGCTCAGTACGCGCTGGGCGATCATGTCATGTTCAACCCCTCGATGGTGCCATGGGATGATCTGCCCGCGGAGAAGAAGGAGTCGAACCGCCAGCTCGCCGCCGACATCGGGAGGAAGCTGCGGGGGGTGCGCTGCACCCTGGGGCCACGGGTGGATCCTGAGGTGGAGTACACCTTCACCGACCAGGACATCGAGAGCATGGCGAAGGCCGAACACGACCGATGGGTGATCATGATGCTGGACGCCGGATGGAAGCACGGTCCCGCCCGTGACGACGAGCGCAAGAGCCATCCCGACGTCTGCGACTGGTCGAACCTGTCGGAGGAGGCGCGGACGAAGGACCGCAACGCGGTGCAGGCCATCCCGAACATCCTGGCCGTCGCGGGCTTCCAGGTGGTGCGGATGAAGCGGGACGCGCGATGACGGTCATCGCCGTCACCGGGCACCGTAAGCTGAGCGCCGGCACCGCGGGGCTGGTGGCCAGGCGGCTGCAGGAGCTGCTGGACGCCGAGCAGCGCCCGCTGGTCGGCGTGTCCTGCCTGGCCGAGGGGGCCGACCAGATCTTCGCCGACGCCATGATCTGGGCCGGCGGCGAGCTCCAGGTGGTGCTGCCCGCCGAGGACTACCGCCAGTCGCTGCCGCCGGCCGCACGCGAGTGCTACGACACCCTGCTCGGCAAGGCCAGCCTGGTGCACCCGCTGCCCTTCCGCACCGCGGGCGAGGCCGCCTACCAGGCCGCGGCCGAGGAACTGCTGGCCCGCGCCGACGAGCTGATCGCGGTCTGGGACGGCGGGCCCTCCCGCGGCCCGGGCGGCACCGCCGAGGTGGTCGAGGCGGCGCGGCGGCGGGGCATGCGGGTGCGGGTGATCTGGCCGCCGGGCGCCGCCAGGGAGGAGCCCGCGGAGCGCTAGGCTCGGCAGCGTGACGAGCATCGCCCTCTGTCAGATCCCTGTCTCCCCCGATCCCGCCGTCAACCTGGAGCGGGCCCGCGAGGCGCTGGCCGCCGCCGAGGGCGCCGACCTGGCGATCTTCCCCGAGGCCGCCCTGACCCGGTACGGCAAGCGGATCACCGAGCTCGCCGAGCCGCTCGACGGCCCCTTCGTCGCCGGCCTGGCCGAAGCCGCCCGCGAGCACGGCGTCGCGGTGATCGCCGGCACCTTCGAGCCCGGCGCCGACGGCCGCGTCCACAACACCGCGGTCGCGCTGCGCCCCGACGGCTCGCTGGCCGCCGCCTACCGCAAGATCCACCTGTTCGACTCCTTCGGCGCCCAGGAGTCCACGCTGGTCGCCCGCGGGGACGAGCCGGTCGTGGTCGAGCTGGCCGGGCTCCGGGTCGGCCTGGTGACCTGCTACGACGTGCGCTTCCCCGAGCTGACCAGAGCCCTGGTCGACCGCGGCGCCGAGCTGTTCGCGGTGATCGCCGCGTGGGGGTCGGGGGTGCTCAAGGAGGACCACTGGCTCACCCTGGTGCGCGCCCGCGCCCTGGAGAACACGACGTGGACCGCCGCCGTGGGCCAGGCGCCCAACCCGGCCGAGTCCTCCGACGGGTTCGGCATCGGCCGCAGCCTCCTGGTCGATCCGCTAGGCGTGGTCCGCAGCGATCTGGGCAGCGGACCGGGCGTGGGGGTGGTCCGGATCGACACCGATTTCACCGCTTCGGCCCGGGCTACCCTGCCATGCCTGGAACATCGAGTGCTCGGGTCGATCGAAAAGTAAGGTAGATCCATGAGCAGGACGCAGATGCAGAAAGTGGTGCCGCCGCACCTGCTCGTGCCGTACCTGTCGGGCAGGCGCACGGTGATCTCGGGCTATGTCTACCGCGTCCAGGACTGCGCGCGGCTGACCAGCCCGCGCCTGCTCTACCAGGGGTTAGATCTGTCCTTCGACGGGTCGCACCTGACGGCCGACGTCCCCGAGCTGTACGTGATGCGGTGGTACGCGCGCGACGTGGACACCTACGCCGTGCCCTACGGGCCGCACATGGGCGGCGACTGGAGCGACGTGGCCCCGTTCGCGGGCAACGGCTTCACCACCTCGCGCGAGCACGTGGTGCCGCAGTTCCACACGATGCCGATGCCCATCCCGGCGGGCGCGGAGATCACCCACGTGACCGGGTCGGACTGGCGGCCGTTCGCCGAGTACGACGGGCTGACCTGGCGGCCCGCCGCATGAGTGTCCCCATCTCCAACGGGTTCGTCGCCCGCTACCGCGAGACCACCTATCCCGCCGCGCTGGGGCCGGAGAGCGACCAGGTGGTGCTCTTCAGCGAGGAGGCCGCCGACGGCTTCGAGGCCGCCTCGGGCTACTGGCGGCGCACCGTCCGGCGGACGGAGCTGGAGTGGCTGGTGCTGGTCCGCACCGTCGGCGCGTTCGGCGGCGAGCCGTGCCTGGTCCTCGACGAGGACGAGAACGGCCTGCACATCGCCTACACCGGCCACAGCGGGATGAAGGCCGAGGCCCTGGGCTACTGGATGGTCGACCACGGCGCCTACGAGGTGATCGTCCCGCCCGAGGAGGTCTTCTCCATCCGCATCGAACGCATACCCGTTCCGTAGGGTCTGCCAACGCAGCGTAGCCCTTCGGGTGTCTCACAGGTGTGGACGAGCTGGAAGGGCGCCTGCGTGAGGCCCTGCGAGCGCGGGCGCACGCTTACCCCATCACACAGGCGCGATGGGACGAGGTCCGGCGCCGGCGGCGCGGCTGGCGGCTGATGCGCTGGTTCCGTCACCGGTAGCGGGCGGTGCGGGCGGCTTGCCGTACCGCTGGATCCTGGCCGAGCAGGCCGGCGATCTCGTACTCCAGCGTGCGCGCGACACGCTGGCAGAAGGTGCGCGGCTCGTAGGCGGCGTCGGGCCGTTCGGGCACGACGCGGTCGACGATGCCGTCGCGCCGCAGGTCGGTGGCGCGGACGCCCTGCGCCTGGGCGATCTCGGGCGCGAAGTCGACGCTGCGGTAGAGGATGGCCGAGGCGCCTTCCGGCGGCAGCGGCGACAGCCAGGCGTGCTGCGCGGCGACGACCCGGTCGGCGGGCAGCAGGGCCAGCGCGCCGCCGCCGGCGCCCTCGCCGAGCAGCAGGCAGACCGTGGGCGCGGGCAGGGTGACCAGGTCGGCCAGGCATCGGGCGATCTCGGCGGCCAGGCCGCCCTCCTCGGCGGCCTTGGACATCGCCGCGCCCGCGGTGTCGATCACGGTGACCAGCGGCAGGCCGAGCTCGGCCGCCAGGCGCATGCCGCGGCGGGCCATGCGCAGCCCGGCCGGGCCGAGCGGGGCGACCGCGCGCTGGCGGCGGCGGTCCTGGCCGAGCACGACGGCTGGCGCGGTGCCGAAGCGGGCCAGCGCCAGCAGCAGGCCGGGGTCGTGCTCGCCCTCGCCGGTGCCGTTGAGCGGGGTGACGTCGTGCGCGGCCAGCTTGAGCAGGGCGCGCACGCCGGGCCGGTCGTCGCGGCGGGAGCGGGTGATCGCCTCCCACGCCTCGACCGGGCGCAGGTCCTCCTCCGGCTCGGGGCCCTGCTCGGCGGTCTTGCCTTCGCGGCAGAGCACCGACAGCGCGCGGATGGCGATCTGCCGCACGTCGGGGGCGTCGACGACCGCGTCGACCAGGCCGTGCGCGAACAGGTTCTCCGCGGTCTGGACGCCTTCCGGGAAGGGGTAGCCGTGCAGCGACTCGAAGACCCGCGGGCCCAGGAAGCCGATCAGCGCGCCGGGCTCGGCCGCGGTGACGTGGCCGAGCGAGCCCCAGCTCGCGAACACCCCGCCGGTGGTCGGGTGGCGCAGGTAGACCACGTACGGCAGGCCCGCCGCGCGATGCCGCTGGACCGCCGCGGTGATCTTGACCATCTGCACGAAGGCGAGCGCGCCCTCCTGCATCCGGGTGCCGCCGCTGGCCGGAGCGGCGAGCAGGGGCAGCCCCTCGGCGGTCGCGCGCTCGACGGCGTCGATGAGGCGGCGCGCGGCGGCCACCCCGATGGAGCCGGCCATGAAGGAGAACTCGCAGGCCACCAGGGCCACGCGACGGCCGCCGAGGCGGCCTTCGCCGCTGATCACGGACTCGTCGTAGCCGGACTTGGCGCGCATCGCGGCCAGTTCCTCGGCGTAGGAGCTGCCCGGCGGGGCCGGGTCCTCCGGCGGGACGTCCCAGGAGCGCCACGACCCGGCGTCGAGGACCGTCCCGATCAGCGTGCGGGCGTCGGGACGGCTCACCCCTGCTCCCCCGCGACGCCCTCCCGGGCCTCCAGCCAGGCCAGCACGGCCTCGTCGTGCTGGCCGAGCGCCGGCGGGGCGGTGTGGACCGCCTCCGGGTGGTCGTCGAAGCGCAGCGGCGGCCCGGGCAGCTCGATCGGGCCGAGCACGGGGTGCTCGACGGTGACCAGCAGTCCCTGCGAGCGGGTCTGCTCCCAGGCGTAGACCTCGTCGATCGACCTGATCGCGCCGGCCGGCACGCCCAGCTCGCCGAGCGCGGCCAGCCAGTGCGCCCGCCCGTGCGCGGCCAGCGCCTTCTCCATGTCGCCGATCAGCTCCTCCCGGTGCGCGAACCGGGCCGGGTTGGAGGCGTAGCGCGGGTCTGCGGGGTCGAGGCCGAGCAGGGTGGCGACCTTGCGCCACTGGCCCTCGTTGGCGACCGCGATCTGCAACAGGCCGTCGGCGCAGCGGAAGGCGCCGTAGGGGGCGATGGAGGCGTGGTGGTTGCCGCCCGCCACGGGCACCTGGCCGCCGACGGTCCAGGCGGTGCCGTGGTAGGAGTGCACGCCGGTCACCGCGGCCAGCAGCGAGGTGCGCACGACCGTGCCCCTGCCGGTGCGCTCGCGCTCGTACAGGGCGGCGGCGACGCCGTACGCGCCGTGGATGCCGGCCAGCAGGTCGGCGATGGAGGCCCCCACCCGGTACGGCTCGCCCGGCCCGGGCCCGGTCAGCGACATCAGCCCGGCCTCGCCCTGGGCGATCTGGTCGTAGCCCGGCCGCCCGCCCTCGGGCCCGTCGTGGCCGAAGCCGGTGATGGAGAGCACGACCAGCCGGGGGTTGAGCTCGTGCAGCCGCTCGACCGGGAAGCCCAGCCGGTCGAGCACGCCGGTGCGGAAGTTCTCGATCAGCACGTCGCTCTGCCGGACCAGCCGTTCGACCAGCGCCTTGCCCTCGGCCGACTTCAGGTCGACCGCGATCGACTGCTTGTTGCGGTTGGCCGCCAGAAAATACGTCGAAATATCCCCCGACGGGCCGACGAAGGGCGGCCCCCAGCCGCGCGACTCGTCCCCGCCCGCCGGGTGCTCCACCTTGATCACTCTGGCGCCCAGGTCCCCGAGCATCTGGGCCGCGTGCGGACCGGCCAGGGCCCGCGACAGATCGAGGACGACGATGTCACCCAGGGGTCCGTGCAAGGTCAGCCTCCACGTCAAGTCGGAGCCTCCATCATCCACCATGGCAGGATCGGATCGATGACGACCTTCGCCGCCCGGCTCGCCGGCGCCGCCGCCGCGATCCTGGCCCGCCCGCCCTCCTGCGGCCCGGCCCGGCTGGTCGCCGTGGACGGGCCGGCCGGCTCGGGCAAGACCACCTTCGCCCTGGCCCTGGGCGCCGAGCTCGGCGCGCAGGTCGTGCGCAGCGACGACTTCCCGGTGCCGTGGGAGGAGGGTCCCGGCGGCTGGTTCGCCGCGCTGGAGGAGGCCGTGCTGGTGCCGCTGTCCGAAGATCGTCCCGGCTCCTTCCGGCGTTACGACTGGGTGGCCGGCCGGTATGGCGAGCAGGTGCTCGTCCCGCCCGCCCCGGTCGTGCTCGTCGAGGGCGTCGGCACCGCCCGCCGGTCCGTCGCCCACCTGCTGGCGTACACGGTGTGGGTCGAGGCGCCGGAGGCGGTCCGCCGCCGGCGGGTGCTCGACCGCGACGGGCCGGGGCTGGAGGAGCGCTGGCAGGCGTGGTTCGAGGCCGAGCGCGCGTGGTTCGCCGCGGACGGCACCCGGGAGCGCGCCGACCTCGTGGTGAACACCTAGGCGCTCTCGCGGGCGCTGATCAGCAGGTCGAGGACGGCTCTGGCCTCCGGCCACGGCACCGGGCTCGGGGCGCCGCCGACCATGGACAGGAAGGCCTCGACGGTGGCCTCGAAGCCGAGGTCGTCGTGCAGGACGACCTCCTCCGAGCCCTTCCTGGTGTGCACGGTGACGGTGTAGGAGTCGTCGTCGGTGACGCCGAGGATCTCGACGGTGCCGAGGATGCCGCTCCCCCACCACTGCAGGGCCAGCAGGCCGGTGTCCTCCGAGCGCAGGGTGTCGTAGCCGCGCACGGCCCCGCCCGCGCCGATCAGCCGGGCGTCCGGGCCGAGCAGCGCGACCAGGAGCTCGACGCCGTGCAGTCCCATGGTGACCAGGGTGCCGCCGCCCTCCTCGGGGGCGTCCTGCCAGGGGTTGTGGCCGCGCGCCCACTGGCCCACGTCGTGCCGTACGGTGACCCGGACCGCCAGCACCTCGGCGGGGTCGACGCGCAGCGCGCGGAAGGCGGGCGCGAAGCGGAGCACCGAGCCGGTGAGCACGTGCTCGCCCGGCCGCAGCCGGTCGAGGGCCAGGAGTTGCTCGCGGGTGGCCGCGGCGGGCTTGTTGACGTAGACGGGCACGCCGAGCTCCAGGATCGGCTCCAGCGCGCCGGCCACCAGCGGGGTGGGCACGGTGAGCACGACGCCGTCCGGGGCGGTGTCCAGCAGCTCGGGCAGGCCGGCGCAGACCGTGGCCGCCGGGTGTTCGGCGGTGAAGCGGGCCAGCCGCTCCGGGTCGGGCTCCCAGACCGCCAGCTCGGCGTGCCGGGCCAGCACCCTGGCGTCGGCGTAGGGGTGGCTGGTGGCCAGCCCGGCGAGGGCGATGCGCATGCGGCTCAGAGTTCGTCCACCTCCGCGTGGCTGCGGCCGCCGGCCAGCTTGGGGTAGCCGGGGCCACGGTCGAAGAAGGCGCGCCGGCCGGCGCGCAACGTGGCGCGCAGTTCGGCCGTGCCGACCTCGTCCACCCGGCCGTCCTGCAGCACCACACCGTAGTCGCCCAGCGCGCCGGCGATGGAGACCTTGCCGTCGCGCACGTCCGCGGCCACCTTGCGCGGATCGCGGTCGTACGGCGAGCCCCACCCGCCGCCGCCGGTGGTGCGGATGCGGATGACCTCGCCCGCCTTGACCGGGTAGTCGTCGACCAGCCCGTCCATCTCCCGCCCGTTGACGTCCACCCGGAACGGCCGGCCGGCCAGCCCGCCGTTGACGCCCCAGCACGACAGGATCGAGCGGTCGGCGATGGACATGTAGGAGGCGTCGCGCAGCACGCGCACGTGCTTGTCGTAGCCGAGCCCGCCCCTGAACTCCCCCGGCCCGCCCGAGTCGCAGGCCAGCCCGAGCCGCTCCACCCGCAGCGGCCAGCGCGACTCGGCGAACTCCACCGGGATGTTGCGCGAGTCGGGCACCACGTGGATGGTGTCCTCGCCGTCGGCGTACCAGCGCCCGCCGGAGCCGCCGCCCAGGACCTCGCGCATCAGGTACGGCACGCCGCTCGCGTCGGTGCCGTAGACGCCGGTGTAGCGGATGGTCTCCTGGTCGGCCGGCATCCGCCCGCCGGTCGCCTTGGCCAGCGCCCCGGCCAGCACGCCCAGCAGGCGCAGGATGACGAAGGTGCGGGCGTTGGTCGGCGCCGGGAAGATCGGCGTGAGCAGCGTGCCCTTCTCCGGGAAGACCATCTTGATCAGCGGCACGACGCCCTCGTTGACGTCGAGCTCGGCCATGCGCTCGGGGGTGTCGGCCAGGTTGCGCAGGATGGGCGCGAGCCACTTCTTCAGGAAGACGCCGTCGGCGTAGTCGCCGGCGTGATTGATGGGGCCCTTGGCCTGGGGCGAGGTGCCGGTGAAGTCGATGGTCAGCGGCGCCTCGGCGGCGTGGTCGACGGTGAGGGTGATGCGCTGGGCGTGCAGGCGGGGCTCGTCCACGCCGTCGTGCTCGGCGTAGTCCTCCCACACGTAGACGCCTTCGGGGACCTTCGCCAGCAGTTCGGTGCGGAAGACCTCGGTGGTCTTGCCGATGATGGCGTCGAAGCAGGCCTCGACGGCCTGCCTGCCGTACCGGTCGAAGAGCTCGGTGAGCCGCCGCGCGCCCATCAGGCAGGCCGAGCACTCGGCGTCCAGGTCGCCGGCCAGCGAGTCGGGCATGCGGGAGTTGCGGGTCATGATCCGCAGGGCCGCCTCGTTGGGCACGCCCCGGTCCCACAGCTTGATCGGGGGGACCATCAGGCCCTCCTCGAAGACGCTGCGGGCGTGCGAGGGCATCGAGCCGGGCACCGAGCCGCCGATGTCGTCGTGGTGGCCGAAGGCCTGGACGAACGCGACGACCTCGCCCTCGTGGAAGACCGGGACGGTGACGCACAGGTCGGGCAGGTGGCCGATGCCGCCCTCGGAGAGGTAGACGTCGTTGTGGAAGAAGACGTCGCCCGGGTTCATCGTCTCGACCGGGAAGTCGCGCACGACCGGCTGCACGAGCGCGCTGTAGGAGCGGCCGGTGAGCTTGCGCAGCCGCACGTCGTGGATGCCGGCGCGAAAGTCGTGCGCGTCGCGGATCATCGGCGAGCGCGCGGTGCGGGCGATGGCCGTCTCGACCTCGCGCTCGACGCTCGCCAGCGTGCCTTCGACGATCTCGACCAGGATCGGGTCAGCGCTCACGGTCACGGCGGATCTCCAGGTTGCCGAAGTCGTCCACGGTCGCGGTGAAGCCGGGGTGGATCGGGATGGTGGAGCCGTACTCCTCGATGACCGCGGGGCCGGTGACGGCCGCGCCGGGGTCGAGCGCGGCCCGCCAGTGGACCGGCGCGTCGTGGTAGCCCTCGAAGTGCACCTTCCTGCTGCCGGTACGGCTGTCGCCGCCCCTGGCCTCGCGGCGGCGGATCGCCGGGCGGGTGATCGGCCCGATGCCGGAGACGCGCAGGTTGACCCACTCGACGGCGTGCCGCGCGTCGGAGCGGTAGGCGTAGCCGTACAGCTTCTCGTGCGCCTCGTGGAAGCGGGCGAGCACCTCGGCCCGCCACGCCTCGTCGAGCGGCCCGGCGGGGGCCGGCACTCGCACCTCGTAGGCCTGGCCGTAGTAGCGCAGGTCGGCGCTGCGGGCGAAGACCGGCTCGTCGAAGCCCTCGCGGTCGAGGGCGTCGGCGGCCTCGCGCTCCAGCGCGCCGAAGATCTCGGCGGCGGTCTCCAGGGCCAGCTCGCGGGTGACGTGCGTGCGGACGTAGTCGTTCTTGACGTCCACGGTGAGCAGGCCGAAGGCCGACACGGTGCCGGGGTCCGGCGGGACGAGCACGGCGGGCAGGCCGAGGATGTCCATCAGCCGGCAGGCCAGCAGGGGTCCTGAGCCGCCGAAGGTGACCAGCGGGAAGTCGCGCACGTCCAGGCCGCGCTTGACGGTGATCTGCCGGATGGCGTTGGACTGGTTGAAGGCGCTGATCTCCAGGATGCCCTCGGCCAGCCGTTCCGGGGTGAGGTTGAGCCTGGCGGCCAGGGCGGCGACGCCCTTGGCGGCGGCCTCGGCGTCCAGCGGGATCTCCCCGCCCAGCAGGTGCGGCGGGACGCGGCCGAGGAAGACGTGCGCGTCGGTGACGGTGACCTCGGTGCCGCCGCGGCCGTAGCAGAGCGGGCCGGGGTCGGCGCCGGCGCTGCGCGGGCCGACCTTGAGGCTGCCCTCCGGCGAGATCCAGGCGACCGAGCCACCGCCCGCGCCGACCGTCACGATGTCGATCATCGGGATCTTGCACGGGTAGCGGCCCACCGAGCCCTCGGTGGTGATCGACGGCTCGCCCTCGACGACGACGGCGACGTCGGTCGAGGTGCCGCCGCCGTCGAGGGTGATGACCGAGGCGTGCCCGGCCGTGCCGGCGATCAGCGCCGCGCCCAGCGCACCGGCGGCGGGCCCGGAGAGCACGGTGGTGATCGGCTGGTGCACCACCTCGGTCGCCGACAGGATGCCGCCGTTGGACTTCATCACCGAGAACTGCCGGCCCAGGCGGCCGGACAGGTTGGCGATGTAGCGCTGCATGGTCGGCTTGACCGCGGCGTCGACCAGGGTGGTCATGGACCGCTCGTACTCGCGGTACTCACGCAGCACGTCGCTGGAGATCGAGACGACCGCCTCCGGGTACTCCCGGGCCAGCACCTCCCGCATCCGCCGCTCGTGCGCGGGGTTGGCGTAGGCGTGCAGGAAGCAGACGCCGACCGCGGTGATGTTGCGCGAGCGCAGCCAGCGGGCGACCTCGACCGCCTGGGCCTCGTCGAAGGGCCGCACCTCGGCGCCCCGGTGGTCGAGCCGGCCGCCGACGGTGCGGATCCGGTCCACCGGGACGATCCGCGGCGGCTTCACCCAGAAGTAGGAGTTGCCGTACCCGTCGGGCACGCTCTGCCTGGCGATCTCCAGGATGAACTCGAAGCCCTCGGTGGTGACGAAGCCGAGGTCCTCGATCCGGTCCTCCAGGAGCTGGTTGGTGGCCACCGTGGTGCCGTGCACCACGCCGGTGACCTCCTCGCGGCTCTGGGCCAGCTTCTCGATCCCGGCGACGAACCCGTCGGCCGGATTGGCGGGGGTGGACGGGGTCTTGGTCGTGAAGAGCTCGCCGGTGTGCTCGTCCACCGCCACCACGTCGGTGAAGGTGCCGCCGGTGTCCACTCCGATACGAACGCTCCGCATGACCAGTTGTCTACTTCCTCTCGGCGGGGCCCTGCACTGGCGAAAACTGCCGAATGATCGTCACGGGGTCCGCCTCTTGCCCAGCACCTCGTCCAGGATGCGCGGCGCGCGGTCGGTGCCCACGTAGGCGGCCAGGCGTACCACCAATTCCTGCGACTTGGCCAGCTCGGCCTCGACGCGGGCCTTTCCCGACTGGCCGGCCTGGATGCCGAAATAGGCGCCGATGATGGTGCCGATCACCCCGGCCAGGCCGGCGAACAACATCGCCGACTCCTGCGTCGCCCAGATCGCGGCGCCGAAGGCGACCAGGATCGCGACGATGCCGATCACCACGACGAGGAAGCCGTAGCGCCATCTGAGCTGCTCGGCCTGCTGAGCCGTCACTTCGTCGGTCTTCATCATGGCGTCCAGCGCCGGGGGCTTGCTCTCGGTGACCACGGTTCCTCCTGTTTACTCGTGGGAGAAATCTCCCATGCCCGAAAGGCCGGAGCCAACCGGATCGCGATCTCCGGTAGTCTCCAGGACGCACCAAGCCGGGACGAGGGGGATCAGTGCAGGTCGTCGAGCGCGTAGCGCAGTTGCGCTTCTTCTACGGTCCGATGGACTGCGGAAAGTCCACCCTGGCGCTGCAGATGAACTACAACCACGGCCGCCAGGGCCGGCGCGGGCTGGTGCTGACCAAGCACGACCGCTCCGGCGGGCCGCAGGTCACCACGCGCATCGGGCTCGACCAGGAGGCGATCGAGGTCACCGACGGGCTCGACCTGGTCCGGCTCGTCGAGCGGCACGCCAAGGTCGACTACCTGATCTGCGACGAGGCGTGCTTCTACAGCGTGGAGCAGATCGAGCAGCTCGCCGACCTGGTCGACACGCACGGCGTGGACGTCTACGCCTTCGGGCTGGCCTCCGACTTCCGCTCGGTGATGTTCCCGGCGGCGCAGCGGCTGTTCGAGCTGGCCGACGAGGTGTCGCGGCTGCAGGTCGAGGTGCTGTGCTGGTGCGGGCGCGCCGGGCAGCTCAACGCGCGGGTCGTCGACGGGCGCATGGTCCGCACCGGCGAGCAGGTCGTCATCGGGGACACCGTGCCGGACTCGGGCGCCGGCGAACCGGCGCCCGACCCGCTGCCCGACCTGGAGATCGGCGAGGCGGCCGTGCGCTACCAGGTGCTGTGCCGCAGGCACCATCGCGAGGGCGACCTCGGGCCGGGCGCGCAGCAGCTCTGAGGCAGCTCCGGACGGCTTTGAGTGAGCCCTAGACGGCGCAGTAGCCGTCGTCGCAGCCGTCGGCGGCGGGGGCCAGCGGGACCTGGCCGGTGCGTTCGGCCACCTCGTCCAGGACCTGGTCGAAGACCTCGGCCGGCTGCGCGCCGGAGACGGAGTACTTGTCCTCGAACAGGAACAGCGGCACGCCGGTGATGCCCAGCGCCCGGGCCCGCTGGAGCTGCGAGCGCACCTCGTCCGCGCCCTCGCCGGTGTCCTCGACGCCGACCTCGGCGGCCAGCCGGGCCAGCACCCCGGCGTCGCCGACGTTCAGGCCCTCGGTGAAGTACGCGCGGAACAGCCGGTCGGCCATCTCGTGGCCGAGACCCTGCCGGCCGGCCACCTCGATCAGGCGGTGCGCCTCGGCGGTCGAGGTGTGCACGGCGTGCTCGAAGTCGAACTCCAGGCCCTCCTCCGCGCCGGCCTCGGCCACCCGGCCGCTCATCGCGCGGAAGTTCGGGCCGAACTTGCGCTCCAGCGCCTCCATCAGCGGCTCACCGGTCTGCGGCGCGTCCGGGTTGAGGAGGAACGGGCGCATCGTCACTTCGAGGCGGCCGCCCTTGGCGCGGAAGCGCTCGGCGGCCTTGGCGAAGCGGGCGTGCCCGATGTAACACCAGGGGCACGCTACGTCAGAGAAGATGTCGACTTTCACGCCTTGCAGTAACCACGCAGCTCAGGCGGTGATTCCGCGCGGTCACCCGGCGGCCAGCTCGGCCAGGCGGTGCGGCAGGTAGCCGGAGTCGTCCACCAGCGCGGAGGCGCCGCGCCACCAGCCGAACCACTCCGCGCTGCGCCACATCCAGTCCACCCGCTCGATCGCGGTCACCACGTCGCCGACGGTGCGCCACGGCTCGCCCAGCAGCTCGGGGGTGGCGCCGTGGCGGGTTGCCCAGCCGTACAGGATCTCCACGGCCTCGGGGTCCACCTCGCGCGCGTACGGGTCGGGGTCCTCGCCGGGCAGCCGGTGCGGGCCGAGGCCGGCGGCCACGCCCCAGCTCCACTGCGTCTCGGCGGGGCGGGAGTAGCGCAGCGACTGGAAGTCGAGGTTGGAGCCGAGCTCCTCGTCCGGACGGCGGGTCACCACCGCGTCCAGCCGGCCGCCCGCGTCGAAGTGCACCACCAGCCGGGCGCCCGGCTTGACGCCCTCGGGCAGGTCGAAGCGGTCCTCGGCCTGCCAGGAGTTGAGGTCCACCTGGGCCACCGCCGGACCCCACAACGCGTCGGCCGCGTCGTCGGCGATCCAGGCGGCGAGCATCTCCAGGACGGTGAGATCCGTCCACGGGTCGATCGCGGTCGCGGTGTCCAGCACCTCCTGCGGGGCCGGGAGCTTGGGGCCGCGCTCGCGCCGCCACCACTCCTCGCCCAGCTCCCGGGTGCCCACCAGCAGCGCCGCGAGCGACGCCAGCTCGGCCGAGCGCCTGGTGAGCGAGGCGCCCAGCGCCAGCTCGACGCAGCGCGCCGTCCGGTCCTGCCCGATGACCGGGCGGGCCTGCTCGATCAGCGTCGACGAGGTGGGACGTTCCTCGCCGAGCAGGTTCTGGATGACTCGTCTGGCCTCTGTCCTGGCGTCTTCCGCACGTGCCTGGCGCATAGGCCCACGCTACGCCGGGAGATCCTTTTCGGCGAGCCCATAAGCCATGAGCCCGACACGCGCGCTTCCGGCCGATCCCGGTGCCGGTGCCGGGGTGTCAGTGCCGGGTGTCAGTGGCGGGTGTCAGTGGCGGGGGCGGCGGGCGAGGGCCCAGCCGACCGCGACGCCCGCCAGCGCGGTGACCGCGCCGAGGGCGAAGGCCGCCGTCACGGGCAGTCCCCCGCCTTCCTGCCGGGGTACGGCAGGCCGCTCGTAGACCGCGCCCGGCGAGGACAGGCGCACCGGCCGGGCCTCGGCCACCGGCAGGTCCCCCGCGGCGGCCAGGCGCGGGTCACCGGCCGCAGACCGAGCGTCGGAGGCCGGCAAGTGGGGGTCGGCGGCGGTCGCGTGGGCGTCGGTGGGGGTCGCGTGGGCGTCGGCGGCGGCCGAGGAGGAGGCTGTGGCGGTCAGGTGGCGGTCGACGGCGGTGAAGAACTCACCGGCGGTCCGCTTGGCCACCGCGCCGAGCATGCGCTGCCCGACCCCGCCCACCGGCCCGCCCACCACGGCCTCGGCGTCGTAGTCCACCCGCGTGGCCGCCCCCTCGGGCGTGAGCCGTACCAGCACGGTGGCCTCGACCGTCCCCGGCGCCCCCTGGCCGCGCGCCTTGAGGGTGAACCGCTCGGGCTCGACCGGCTCGGCGAGGACGACCTCGCCGTGGTAGACGCCCTTGATGCTCGCCACCCCGGCGGTCACCGTCATCCGGTAGGTGTCGGGTCCGGTCTCCTCCAGCCGCTCGCAGCCGGGGATGGTGCGCACGAGCACCGCCGGGTCCTGGAGCGCTGCCCAGACCCGCTCTCTGTCGACGCCGATCAAGGCGCTGCCTGCGACCTTCACCTGGTCAACTCTAGGGGGAGCCCGGGCGCTGCCTTAAGGGCAACATGTGCCAGGCGCGCCTAGACTCCATGACCATGTTCTGGGGGCGGCGGGGTTGCGGCAGGATCACGGCGGCGTTGGCGGCGACGGCCCTGGCGGCCGGGTGCGCCACCTCGCAGGCGGCGCCCGGCGGCCCGGCCCGGCCCGGTGCCGGCTCGGACGGTTCCCCGCAGGCCAGGCCGCAGGGCTCCCAGGGAGCCGGGAGCGGCCCGGCCGGCGCGCTCCCCCGCCCCGGCGAGGTCGGCCGGATCAAGGCCGGCGCGCTGCCGCCGGTGATCAGCTCGATCCCGACCAAGCGGAAGGTCGTCTTCCTGACCATCGACGACGGCTGGGAGCAGGACCCCGGCTTCGTCCGCCAGGTGCGCGAGCAGCGCATCCCGATCACCGTGTTCGCCATGCGCCAGGCGGTCGAGGCGGTCGGCACCCCCGACCGGTCCGGCGGGCAGGCGCGGTTCGTCGGGGCCGGCAAGTGGGACTACTTCCGGCAGCTCGCCGAGGCCGGCGCGCCGATCGAGAACCACACCCTCACCCACCCCAACCTGCGCCTGCTCGGCGAGGCGGCGCAACGGCAGGAGATCTGCGGCGCCTCCAAGGTGATCCGCCGCGAGATCGGCGCGCGGCCGGTGCTGTTCCGGCCGCCGTTCGGCAACTACAACGACGCCACGCTGCAGGCGGCCAAGGCCTGCGGCATGACCGCCGTGCTGCTGTGGACCGCGACCGTGCAGCCGGGTGGCAAGATCGCCTACCAGGTGCCGGACAAGCGGCTGCGGCCAGGCGACATCCTGCTCCTGCACTTCCGGCCCAATCTGGAGCGCGACTTCCGGATCCTGGTGAGCAAGATCAAGCGCCGGGGTTACGAGCTGGGCGACCTCCAGGCCTATCTGAAGGCGGCCGGCGTCCGCTGATCCCCTGGTGATCCCCTGTCCGCCCAGCGGTTGAGCGAGGTTCCGCCCGCCGGGTGACGTCTTCGGCCTGCCGTACGGGAGAGGGTTGTGCCCGGCGGGGGGCGCCATGTGAGGAAGATCGCAGTCTTCTCTCCTCGCATTGCTCTACAAGCCGTAGTACTACTGGGGATAGACCTACTACACGTCGTAGAGCAAGGGGACGCATGGACGCGCTGGATCTCGCGCGGTGGCAGTTCGGAGTGACCACCGTCTATCACTTTCTCTTCGTGCCGCTGACCATCGGCCTCGGCGTGTTCGTGGCGTCCCTGCAGACCGCGTGGCACCGCACCGGCAAGGAGCACTACCTGCGGCTGACGAAGTTCTTCGGCAAGCTGTTCCTGATCAACTTCGCGATGGGCGTGGTCACCGGCATCGTGCAGGAGTTCCAGTTCGGCATGAACTGGAGCGAGTACTCGATCTTCGTCGGCGACGTCTTCGGCGCACCGCTGGCGCTGGAGGCCCTGCTCGCCTTCTTCCTGGAGTCGACCTTCCTGGGGCTGTGGATCTTCGGCTGGGACAAGCTGCCCAAGCGGGTGCACCTGGCGACGATCTGGGCCGCGGTCATCGGGTCCAATTTGTCGGCATATTTCATCCTTGCTGCTAATGCGTGGATGAAGCACCCGGTCGGCTACACGGTCGAGAACGGCCGGGCCAGGATGACCGACATCTGGGCGGTGCTGACCAACTCGACCGCGCTGGCCCAGGTGCCGCACGTGGTGGCCGCCAGCTTCGTCGTGGCCGGCGGCTTCGTGCTCGCGGTCTGCGGCTACCACCTGCTCAAGGAGCGCAGGGACCCCGACCGCACGGTCGAGACGGCGGTCAGCCCCTGGCGCAGCGCCATGCGCGGCGCCCTGGTCATGACGGCGATCGCGGGGGCGGTCGTCGCCGGCACGGGCGACATGTCCGCCAAGCTCCTGCACACCCAGCAGCCGATGAAGCTGGCCGCCGCCGAGGGCCTGGAGCGCGACACCGCGGGGGCGCCGTTCCACGTCGTGCCCGGCGTCGAGATCCCCAAGCTGCTCAGCATCCTGGCCACCAACGACCCGGACGCCGTCATCCGCGGCAGCGAGGACCTGCAGAAGGAGATGGAGGCCAGGTTCGGCCCCGGCGACTACCGGCCCGACATGGCGGTCACCTTCTGGTCCTACCGCATCATGCAGGGCTTCGGCCTCAGCACGGTCGGCCTGGCGCTGCTCGGCCTCTGGCTGACCCGCCGCCGGCGGCCCGCGCCGAGCTGGTTCGCCCGCCTGCTGGTCCTGGCCCTCCCGCTGCCGCTCATCGCGGTGATCGCCGGCTGGCTGGTCAGCGAGATCGGCCGCCAGCCCTGGACGGTCATGGGCGAGCTGCTCACCGCCTCCAGCGTCTCGCCCGGCGTCACGCTGGCCGAGGTGGCCACCTCGCTGGCCGTCTTCACCCTGCTGTACGGCGCGCTGGCCGTGGCGGAGGCCGTCCTGCTGGTCAAGCACGTCAAGCGCGGCCCCGACCGCCCGGCCAAGCCCGCCGAGCGCCGCGAACCCGTCCTGATGGGGTACTGATCATGATCGAGCTGTGGTTCTTCATCATCGCCTTCCTGTGGACCGGCTACTTCGTCCTGGAGGGATTCGACTTCGGGGTCGGCGTGCTGGCGCCCTTCGTCAGCGCCGACGACGAGGAGCAGAAGCAGGCCCTGAGCACCATCGGCCCGGTCTGGGACGGCAACGAGGTGTGGCTGATCACCGCCGTGGGCGCCACCTTCGCCGCCTTCCCCGCCTGGTACGCCGGGCTGCTGTCGTCCTTCTACATCCCGCTGCTGCTGGTGCTGGTCGGCCTGATCGTGCGCGGCGTCGGCCTGGAGTGGCGCGGCAAGGTGGACAACCCGCGCTGGTGCGACCTGGGCATCGTGCTCGGCAGCGCGCTGCCGGCCTTCGTGTGGGGCGCGCTGTTCGCCTCGACCGCCGGCGTCAACGCGGTGCTGGGCGGCTTCTTCGCCCTGCTGGTCAGCCTGCTGCACGGCGCGGTCTTCCTGGCGCTCAAGACCGAGGGCGCGGTACGGCGGCGCGCCCGGGCCGCCGCCCTCGCCGCGGGGGCCCTGGCCCTGCCGCTGGCCGCGTTCGTCTCGTGGATCGCGCTCGTCCCGCTGGCGGCGGCGCTGGTCCTGATCTGGTTCCGCCGCGAGGGCTGGGCCTTCACCTCGACCGCGCTCGCCATCATCGGCGTCTCGGCCGCGCTGTTCACCGGGCTGCACGCCGAGCCGCTGCCCGGCCTGACGCTGGCGGTGGCCGCCTCGGGCGAGTACACGCTGGGCGTGCTCACCTGGATCGGGCTGGCGTTCCTGCCCTTCGTCCTGGCCTACCAGGCATGGACGTACTGGGTGTTCAGGAAGCGCCTGGCCCCGCCGGCGCCGCCGGCCTCGATGGCCCGGCGGCTGCACCCGGTCAAGTAGGGCTCGCCCCAGGCGTGCCGGTGCGGTGATCCTTGAGATGGAGCTCGCCGCCCAGCTTCGCCCGGAGCCGGTCGAGGACCGCGCGGTCGGCCAGCGCGGTCCACAGGGGGCCGACGAGGTGCGGGTTGTACTCCGGCGCGACGTCCATCCAGGCGTCCTTGCCGGCCTGGGAGACGAAGGTGCTCAGGAAGAACTCGCCGTCGGCGGTCCGGCAGTGGCCGGTGCGCATGTCCGCGGCGTCCACCTGGATGTGCGGCCGGCAGCCCACCTGCGCGGCGAGCTGCTCGACGGAGAGCGGCCGGCCACTGGGCGCGCTCTGCGGCACGGCCTCGGCGCCCGGCGAGCAGGCCGCCGCGCAGAGCAGGACGAGAAGGGCGGCAGGCCGCCGAAGGGTCGTCATGCCCCGAGGTACGCACCGCCCGCAGGCCAGGTTCAGCGCTCGCGGCGCGGGCCCGGTTCAGCGCTCGCGGCGCAGGTGCCACAGCTCCGACGGCGACAGGGGCATGCGGTCGATCGGGAAGCCCTCGGCGTCCTCGATCGCGCTGGCCAGCACCGCCGAGACCGGGATGACCCCGGCCTCCCCCGCCCCCTTGATGCCCAGCGGGTTGAGCGGCGAGGGCGTCTCCAGGTGCGCCGTCTCGATCCTCGGCACCTCGGTCGCGTACGGCATGAGGAAGTCCATGAACGAGGCGTTGAGCAACTGCCCGTGCGAGTCGTAGACCATCCGCTCGTACAGCGCGCCGCCCACGCCCTGCGCGACGCCGCCGTGGATCTGCCCTTCGACGATCATCGGGTTGATCAGCCGCCCGCAGTCGTGCACGACCGCGTACCGCAGGATGCGGATCTCCGCGGTCTCCGGGTCGGTCTCGACGATCGCGGCGTGCATGCCGGAGGCGAAGGTCGAGCGGATCGGCGAGTAGTAGTCGCGCCCCTCCAGGCCCGGCTCCTCCCCCGCCGCGACCGGCGGCCGGTCGGGGGAGGCGGCGGTGGCGAACTGGGTGGCCCGCTTGGTCTCCTCGTCGAAGGCGTACCGCAGTGGGTTGGCGAGCACCGCCACGGTGGCCAGCGGTACGGCGGCGCCCGGCGCCCCCTTGACGTGCACCTCCCCCTCGGTGATCTCCAGGTCGGCGGGGTCGGCCTCCAGCGCGTCGGCGGCGATGCGCAGCGCCTTCTCGCGCACCTTCCGGCAGGCCAGCGCGATGGCGTTGCCGCTCATCACCGCCGCCCGTGAGGCGAAGGTGCCGACCGCGTACCCGAAGCGCCGGGTGTCGCCGGTGACCACGCTGACCCGTTCGATCGGCACGCCCAGCTCGCTCGCCGCGATCTGCGCGAAGACGGTCTCGTGGCCCTGGCCCTGGCTGGTCAGCCCGGTCGAGACGTGCACCCGGCCGTCGGAGGTGATCTGCACGTGGCCGCCCTCGTAGGGGCCGACGCCGGTGCCCTCGACGTAGCAGCCGAGGCCCAGGCCGATGCCGGGGCGGCGCTCGAAGGCGTCCCAGCCGATCAGCTCCTTGAGCATGCGGAGCATCTCGGGGTAGTTCCCGCTGTCGTAGATCAGCGGCCGGCCGTCCTGGAAGATCATGCCCTGGTCGTAGGGGAACTCGTCGGGCTGGATGAAGTTGCGCTCGCGCACCACGGTGCGGTCGAGGCCGAGGTACTGCGCGATCTTGTCCATCGTGCGTTCCATGCAGAACACGCCCTGCGGCCGGCCGGCGCCGCGGTACGGGGTGACCTGCACGGTGTTGGTGTAGATCGAGGAGAACTCCACCCGGTAGGCGCCGATCCGGTACGGCCCGAGCAACTGCGTCGAGCTGATGATCGGCACGATGATGCCGTAGGGCGTGTAGGCGCCGTGGTCGTGCAGGATGGTGACCTCCAGCCCCTCGACGCGGCCCTCGTCGTCGAAGCCGACCCGCACGAAGTGCACCTGGCCGCGCTCGTGGGCGCTGGAGACGAAGTGCTCGCGCCGGTCCTCGGCCCACTTGACCTCGCGCCCGAGCGTCATCGCCGCCCACGGGACCAGGATCTCCTCCGGCCACGGGTGCACGATCTTCACGCCGAAGCCGCCGCCCACGTCCGGGGCGATCACCTCGACGTTCGGCAGCGGCAGCCCCAGCTTGGCGGCCAGGGCCATGCGCACGCTGGTCGAGGTCTGCGTGCTGCTGTAGACGCGCAGGTCGGCGCCGTCCCAGCGGGCGTAGACGCCACGGCCCTCCAGCGGCATCGAGGCGCTGCGCTCGATGTCGAGGCGGAAGGCCAGCGTGTGCGGGGCGGTCTCGATGCGCTCGCGCGCGCCCCGGCCGTCGAGCGCGGGGACCTCCTGCACCAGGTGCGCGCCGACGTTGCCGGGCACGTCCTCGTGCACGAGCTGCGCGCTCTGCGCGGCCTCCTCGATGCCGACGACCGGCTTGAGCACCTCGTAGTCGACCTCGATCAGGCCGCAGGCGTCCTCGGCGAGGTAGCGGTCCTCGGCGACGACCATGACCACGGGCTCGCCGACGTGCCGGACCACCTCGCGGGCCAGCGGGTAGGCGGTCCGGCCGTGGGTGAGCGCCGGGTGCGGGATGAGCAGCGGCAGCGGCTGGGCCAGCAGGTCCGGCAGGTCCTCCCAGGTGTAGACGGCGACCAGGCCCGGGGCGTCCAGCGCGCCGCTCACGTCGATGTCGCGGATGCGGGCGTGGGCGTGCGGCGAGCGCACGAACGCCACCGCCAGCGCGCCGCGCCCCAGGTCGTCGAGGTAGCGGCCCTGCCCGGTGAGCAGCCTCGGGTCCTCCCGCCGCTGCACGCCCTCGCCGAACACGCTCGTGGTCACGACTCCTCCGCGATCAGCTCGGCCGCGCGGTGCACCGCCTTGACGATGTTCTGGTACCCCGTGCAGCGGCACAGGTTGCCGGAGATGCCCTCGACGACCTCCTCGTCGGTGGGGGCCGGGTTCTCGGCCAGCAGCGCGGTCACCGTGCACAGGAAGCCCGGGGTGCAGAAGCCGCACTGCAGGCCGTGGCACTCAGCGAAGGCGCGCTGCACCGGGGACATGCCCTCGGGGCCGGCCAGGCCCTCGACCGTGGTCACCGCCCGGCCGTCCACGCTCACCGCGAAGGTCAGGCACGAGCGCACCGGCTCGCCGTCCAGGAGCACCGTGCAGCAGCCGCAGACGCCGTGCTCGCAGCCCACGTGCGTGCCGGTCAGGCCGAGGTCGTGCCGGAGGAAGTCGGACAGCAGCCGCCGGGCCGGCACCTCCGCCCCGCGCTCCACGCCGTTGACGACCAGGCTCACCTGATGCCGCCGCTCCCGCCCCATGCCGCCCTCAGCCCTGCCGCCCTCAGCCCTGCCGCCCTCAGCCCTGCCGCCCTCAGCCCTGCCGCCCTCAGCCATGCCGCTGCCCTTCGGTCGCCTCGCGGGCCGCCTGTTCGAAGGCCCGTTCCGCCAGCACGCCGACCAGGTGGCGGCGGTAGTCCGCGCTCGCGTGGATGTCCTCCTCCGGCTCGGTCGCCTGCCGTACGGCCTGCGCCGCCGCGGGCCAGCCGGCCCGGGCCTGCTCGCTCACGTCGACCACGAGCGGGACGGGGGCGACGCCGACGCACGCCGCCCTGGCCACGGCGACCGCGCCGGCCTCGTCCAGGGTGACCACCGCGCAGACCCCGGCCAGGGCGTAGTCGCCGTGCCGCCGGGCCACCTCGTGGAAGGCCGCGCCCGACCGGGGCGGCAGATCCGGGAAGAACGCCGAGACGGCCAGCTCGCCGGGCTCGGCGGCCGACTCCAGCGGCCCGGTGAAGAAGTCCCGCGCCGCCACCTCCCGCACCAGCGGCTCCCGGCCCGGCCCGCCGGGGTGGCGCGCCAGCCGTACCGAACCGCCGAGAACGGCCAGGACGGCGGGCAGTTCGGCGGCCGGGTCGGCGTGCACGAGGCTGCCGACCACGGTCCCGCGGTTGCGGATCACCGGATGGGCCACCAGCCGCAGCGCCCGCGTCAGCAGCGGGTGCGCCCCGGAACGCTCCACCCGCGAGTGCCGGGCCAGCGCCCCCACCCGCACCCCGCCCGGCTCGGCTCCCACGTGGTCGAGCTCGGCCAGCCGGTTGATGTCGACCAGGTGCGCGGGCGCGGCCAGGCGCATGTTGAGCAGCGGGATCAGGCTCTGCCCGCCGGCGAGGACCTTGCCGCCCGCCCCGGCCTCGTCCAGGGCGGCGAGCGCCGAGGCGAGGTCGCGGGGCGAGTGGTACTCGAAGGGGGGTGGTTTCACCCGGTGCGCTCCCTGATGGTGGACGATGGTCGCCGGGCGATCACCCGCAGGAGGTGGTACCCGCCCACCACGACGATCGTGCCGAGCGCGATGCCCTCCAGCGTGAACTCCTCGGTGATCATGTGTTTGACCGGCCCGATGGCCAGAATGATGCCCGCGCCGACCGGCACCATGTTGACGGGATCGGCGAAGTCCACCCGGTTCTCCACCCAGATCTTTGCCCCGAGCAGGCCGATCATGCCGTAGAGGATCACCGTGACGCCGCCGAGCACGCCGCCGGGGGTGGCCGCGACCAGGGCCCCGAACTTCGGGCACAGGCCGAACAGGATCGCGATGACGCCCGCGATGTAATAAGCCGCGGTGGAGTAGACGCGGGTGGCCGCCATGACGCCGATGTTCTCGGCGTAGGTGGTGGTGGGCGAGCCGCCGACCGCGCTGGTGACCATGGTGCCGATGCCGTCGGCCATGACCGCGCGCCCCACGTACGGGTCCACGTCGGTCTTGGTCATCTCGCCGACCGCCTTGACGTGCCCGATGTTCTCCGCGATCAGCGCGATCACCGCCGGGAGCACCAGGAGGACCGCGCCCAGGCGCAGGTCGGGCGCGTGGAAGTCGGGCAGGCCGATCCACGGGGCCTTCTCCACGGTGGAGAAGTCGACCCGGAAGTGCGTGTCCACCTTGCCGGTGCCGGCGTTGAACGCCGTGATGGCGCCGAAGACCCGGTCGGCGCCCCACGACAGGACGAAGCCGAGCACCAGGCCGATGAGGATGCCGATGCGGCCGATGAAGCCGCGGAAGACCACGATGACCAGGAAGGTGATCACCATGGTCACCAGCGCGAGCCACTGGTCCTGCGGCCAGTAGACGTCGGCCACCACGAAGGCCAGGCCGAAGCCGATCAGCATGACCACCGCGCCGGTGACCACCGGCGGGAAGATCTTGTGGATGATCTGCACGCCCATGAAGTGCACCGCGAGCCCGGCCAGCGCCAGCACCAGGCCGGCGATGAGGATCGCCCCGGTGACGATGGCGTCCACCGCCGGGGTGTCCCCGCCGAACAGGGCGCGGATCGCGATCACGCCGCCCACGAAGGAGGCGCTGGTGCCCAGGTAGCTGGGCACCTTGCCCTTCACGATCAGCAGGAAGAGGATCGTCGCGACCCCCGACATCATGATCGCGACATTCGCGTTGAGCCCCATGACCAGCGGGAACACGAACGTCGCGCCGAACATGGCGACGACGTGCTGCGCGCCGAAGCCGATCATGCGCGGCCAGGTGAGCCGCTCGTCCGGTCTGACGACCTCGTCAGGGGCCAGATGTTTGCCGTCGCCGTGTTTGGTCCAACCCATAACCATGAGTGCCCCTCTTGGTCACTGTCGGGTTGTCGGTTCGGTGGCCGCCCCGCAGGCTCCTCCCGCACCCCTGTGCTTCGTGCTGTTGCGGGCACATTAGGCCCGTTCGCGCACGCCTACACCGGCATGATCTGCCAAATCTGCGGTCGTGACCAGGGGGGTAGTTGTCGTGATCTCGTACGGCGGGGCACGCCGTACGAGGGCTCACTTCTCCCGGTCGAGCGCGTGCAGGAAGTGGTAACCGGCCAGCAACACGATGGTGCCCAGCGCGATGCCGCTGAGCGCGAAGGTGCCGGTGATCGGGAAGGCGACCGGCCCGATGGCGCAGATGATGCCCGCGCCGACCGGGACCATGGTGGCCGGCTTCGCCAGGTCCACCTTGTTCTCGCTCCAGATCTTGGCGCCGAGCAGGCCGATCATGCCGTACAGGATGGTGGTGACGCCGCCGAGCACCCCGTCCGGGGTGGCCGCGATCAGCGCCCCGAACTTCGGGCACAGGCCGAACAGGATCGCGATGACCGCGGCGATGTAGTAGGCGGCGGTGGAGTAGACCCGGGTGGCCGCCATGACGCCGATGTTCTCGGCGTAGGTGGTGGTCGCCGGGCCGCCGACGGCGGTGGCGACGACGGTGCCGACGCCGTCGGCCATGACCGCGCGGCCCATCATGCCGTCCACGTCCGCGCCGGTCATCTCGCCGACCGCCTTGACGTGCCCGACGTTCTCGGCGATCAGCGCGATCACCACCGGCAGCACCAGGATGATCGCGGAGACCTCGAAGGAGGGGCCGTGCAGCGACGGCAGGCCGATCCAGTCGGCCTCGGCCACCTTGTCGAAGTTCACCCGGTAGTGCGGCTCGCCGCCGGGCACGGAGACCATGCCGCCGACCCGGTCCCAGACCCAGGAGAGCACGAAGCCGAAGACCAGGGCGAGCAGCACGCCGATGCGGCCGAGGAAGCCCTTGAAGACGCCGATGAAGACGAAGCCGGCGAGCATCGTGATCAGCGCGACCCACGGGTCCTTGGGCCAGTAGACGTCGGCGGCGACGTAGGCCATGCCGAAGCCGATGAGCATCACCACGCCGCCGGTGACCGCCGGCGGGAAGACCCGGTGGATGACGCGGATGCCCAGCAGGTGGATGACCAGGCCGACCAGGGCCAGCACCGCACCCACCACCAGCAGCGAGCCGGTCACCGTGCCGCTGTCGCCGCCGGCGGCCCGGATGGCCACGACCGCGCCCACGAAGGAGGCGCTGGAGCCCACGTAGCTGGGGATCCGGCCCTTGACGACCAGCAGGAAGATGATCGTGGCGACGCCCGACATCATCACCGCGAGGTTGGCGTCCAGCCCCATGAGGAGCGGGAAGACGAAGGTCGCCCCGAACATCGCGATCACGTGCTGGGCACCGAACCCGATCATCCGCGGCCACGACAGCCGCTCGTCCGGCTTGACCACCTCGCCCGGCGCCAGCCTCTTGCCGTCGCCGTGCAGCTTCCACCCCAGCGCCATCGCGCCGCTCCTTACCCCGAGACCGCATCGATCTGATGCCGGAGAGAAGGGTAGAGGGTCGCGGGCGTAAGGCCGCAGGTAGGGGGGCGTGTCAGGACACGTGGATGGTGAAGCCGTCGCCGCTGACGACCGACCCGGACCGCACCTTGCGGGTCTTGCGCAGCTCGACCTCACCGTCCACCGAGACCTCCCCCTCGGCGATCAGTTGCTTGGCCATGCCGCCGGTCTCGGTCACGCCGCAGTACTTCAGCAGGTCGCACAGCGGGATGTAGTCGGTTTCGAGCTCGAAGTCCAGGTCCACGGCCCCCACCTTAGATGCCGCGCATGCGTAACACGTGCAGGGCCAGGGTGAGGTTGAGCCGCAGGTGGTGGTCGGCGGTGAAGTTGCCCAGCAACCGCTCCAGCTTCCCGATGCGGTAGCGCAGGGTGTTGTAGTGGAAGTGCAGCCGGCGCGCGGTCTCGGCCACGTTGAGATTGGTCTCCAGCAGCACCTGGAGGGTGCGCCGCAGGTCGGCGTTCTCGGCGTCGTCGTCGCCGGCCAGCGGTCCGAGGGTCTCGCGCACGAAGGCGTGGAGCTCCTCGGTGTCGTTGACCAGCGATAACAGCCGGTAGACGCCGAGCTGGTCGAAGTGCGCGACCGCGCCGGGGCCGTGCAACTGGCGACCGACGCGCGCGGCCTTGAGCGCCTGGCCGTAGGCCTCGGGCAGGGCGGCCGGGCGGGCGCACAGGCGCGAGGTGCCGGTGGAGAAGGTGGCCGGCAGCGCGTCGGCGAAGGCGGAGGCGGCGTCGCGGGCCACCTTGGCGGCGTCCACCGCGGCGTCCAGCACGGCGACGACCTCGTTGGAGAAGCCCGCGACCGCGCCGCGGGCGTCGTGCCTGCGCAGCGCGCCGGTCCAGGCGACGATCAGCCGGTCCTGGGCGGCGCGTTCCTCGCCCGCCGGGTCGAGCTCGGCGACCAGGACGGTGACCGGGCGTTCGAGGTCCCAGCCGAAGGCGCGGGCGCGGGCGGCCACCCGCTCGGCGGCCCCGGCGCGGCCGGTGAGCACGTCGCGCAGGAAGTCGGCGCGGTACTTCGACTCGACCGCGTTGACCGCGTCCTGGCGGGTGACGACCAGCGCGGCGACGGTGGCGGCACGTTCCAGGATGCCGATGTCGCTGTCGTGGATCGATCCGGCCGGGCTGTGCGCGACGATCCGGCCGTGGTGGTGGCCGCCGGCGACGACGGGGACCCAGGCGAAGGCGGGGGTGCTGCCTGCCGTACCGGACAGCCGGCCCAGGCCCTGGCGCAGCGCGGCGACGTGGTCGGCGGGCCCGGCGGCGGCCAGCACGCGGCCGGTGCCGTCGACGGCGGCGACGGCCACGTTGAGCAGGCCGGAGACCTCGGCGGTGACCTCGTTGAGCCCGCCGCCGGCCAGCACGACCTGCACCAGCGCGCGGTGCGCCTCCTCGGCCCGCACCAGCATCGCGGCCTGGCGGTTGAGGATGTCGGTGAGCACCTGGTTGAGGATGTCGTCGAAGCCGACGTCGTTGGGCAGCAGGATCAGCGGGAAGCCCAGCCGGTCGGCCTGCTCGACCATCTCGCCGGGCAGCTCGTCCACGTAACGCCCGAGCTTGATGGCCAGCGCCGCCAGGCCGCGCTCGTCGAGGTCGGCGACCAGGCGGCCGAGCGACTGCGGCGTGTTGCGCAGCGGATATCCGGTGGTCAGCAGGAGTTCGTGCGGTTTGACCCACGCCAGGATGTCGGGGACCTCCATGACGTTGAGGCGTTGCACGATGCGGCCAAGCCCGGTCTCCCCCGCGATCAGTTCGGCCTCCGCGAGAGTCGACACGCCGAGCACCTCACCCACGGTGATCCCATGGATGATCGTTCCGGTGCTGGCCAGACGGACGGGGGGCTCCATGAGGCGATTGTGACCTGAGAAACCGTCTGTCAGGAAGAGCCAACACCCCGCCGGAGTGTTGGCAGCTTTTTCCGTACGGACACCCCTGGGACCGTTCTACGTTGCACAGGTGACAGTGAGTGCCCTCAGGCGCGTACGCACCCCCGTGAGCCTGGCCGCGAGCGCGGCGATCCGCCCGGTGCTGGAGGCGCCGCGCCGGCCCGCGCGGGTGCTGGCCGTCTTCCCGGCCGGCGCGTATCTCGAGGTCAGGACCGAACTCGAACCGTCGGTGATCGCCGTGCTGACCGGCGAGGCGACCCGGCTGCCCAACTCCGTGCTGCTGACCGTGCCGCTGCCGCACCTCACCGTGGGTGACGAGGCCGGTGTCGGCGACGGCTCCATCGAGCTGGGCCCGCTGAGCCTGCGGGTGCGCCGCTGGTGGGATCCCGCGCCGCCGCCGGGCCAGACCGATCTGGTACGGCTGGCGCGCGCCGTCCCCGATCTCGCGCCCGACGGCAGCCAGGGCCTGGCCGGGAACGGCACGGTCGACCGGCTCGCCCAGTCGTGCCGGCGCGGCTGGCTGCTGGGCGCGCTCACCTCGGCCGAGCAGCTCGTGGGCCTCGGTCCCGGCCTGACCCCGAGCGGCGACGACGTGCTGTGCGGCCTGCTGGTCACCCTCCGCCACCTGGGCCGGGCGGCGCGGGTGCCGCGGGCGATGTGGCTGGCCGACTGGCTGGCCCCGACGGTCACCTTCGACGCGCGCACCCGGACCACGCCCCTGTCGGCCACGCTCCTGCACTGCGCCGCGGCCGGGGCGGCCTCGCCCGAGGTCTCCGGCGTCCTGCGCGGCCTGACCGGGCGGGCGCCGCTGGAGGCCGCCGTGCGCCGGTTGCGCGCGGTCGGGCACACCTCCGGCGCCGACCTGGCGCAGGGCATCTCCATCGGGCTCGACTCGGTGCTCGAACTCAGCGGGAGCGCGGCATGAGCGCGCGGGACGTGGTGGCCCTGCGGCCCGGCGTCTACCACGACTCGGTGAGCCTGATGCGGGTCAGCAAGGCGCTGTCCGGGCTGGACGGCGTGGAGGTCGCGATCGTGGCCATGGCCACAGGGCTCAACCTCGACCTGGCCCGCGACCTCGGCTTCGACGTGCCGGAGCCGGACCCGTCGGCCCTGCTGGTCGCCCTGCGCGCGGCCGAGCCGCCGGCGGCGCTGGCCGAGCTCGACCGGCTGCTCGCCGCGCTGGCCGCACCGGCGTCTCCGGGGGACGCCGCCGAGCGGCCGCCGCGCACCACCCGGGCGGCGGCGCTGCGGGCTCCCGCCGGGCTGGCCCTGGTGTCGGTGCCCGGCGAGCACGCCTTCGCCGAGGCGCTCGACGCGCTGGAGGCGGGCCTGCACGTGATGATCTTCAGCGACGGGATGCCGCTGGAGCGGGAAGTCCTGCTCAAGACCCTCGCCGACCGGCGCGGGCTGCTCGTCATGGGCCCCGACTGCGGGACCGCGGTCGTCGCGGGGGCCGGGCTCGGGTTCGCCAACGTGCTGAAACCCGGGCCCGTCGGGCTCGTCGCCGCCTCCGGGACCGGGGCCCAGCAGGTCACCTGCCTGCTGGACCTCGCCGGGGTGGGCGTCTCCCACGTCCTGGGCGTGGGCGGGCGCGATCTGTCGGCCGAGGTCGGGGGGCGGGCGAGCATCCGGGCGCTGCGCCTGCTGGACGACGATCCGGCCACCGAGCTCATCGTGGTCGTGGCCAAGCCCGGCTCGCCGGAGACGGCGGCAGCCGTACGGGCGGTGGCGGAGGGGCTGCGGACGCCGGTGGTCTTCGGCGGGGTGGACCTGACCGGGGCGGCCGAGCAGGCCCTCCGCGCGCTCGGCCGGCCGGTCCCCGAGTGGCCGGTCTGGCCTCCCGCGCCGGTGTCCGAGACCGGGCGGACGGGCACGGAGGCCGGGCGGGCGGACTCGGAGGCCGGGCGGGCGGGCACGGGGGCGCGGCTGGTCGGGCTGTTCGCCGGGGGCACGTTGTGCGAGGAGGCCCGGCGGGTGGCGGGGTTCGGCGAGTTCACCGACTTCGGGGACGACGAGTACACCCGGGGACGCGCGCACCCGATGATCGACCACACCCTCCGGCTGGACGCCCTCGCCGGCGTCGGCGCGGGCGATGTGGTGCTGATGGACGTGGTGCTCGGGCACGGCGCGGACGCCGACCCGGCGGCGGCCCTGGCCCCGGCCGTGGCGGCCTGTCCCGCCCGGGTGGTGGTCAGCCTGGTCGGCTCCGAGGGCGACCCGCAGGACCTCAACCGGCAGGCCGCCGCCCTGGCCGCCGCGGGCGCGCGGGTCTTCGGCTCCAACGCCCAGGCCGCCGCCCACGCGGCCGCCCTGGTGACCGGCTCGGCGACCGGCTTGGTGCCAGGCCGCACCGGGCCGGGCGGAAACGGGGCGGAAGGAAGCGGGGCGGAAGGAAGCGGGGCAGGCGGAAACGGGGCGGGCGGAAACGGGGCGGGGAGGGTGACGGGATGAGCGGGTTGCTGGGCGGCGCGCCGAGGGTGATCACGGCAGGGGCCGCGCTGCTGGAGGAGGCGCTGCGCGCGCAGGCGGTGGAGACGGTGCCGGTGGCCTGGCGACCGCCCCTGCCGGGCACGGCCGGGGCGCTCGACCGGGTGCTGGCCGACCCGCGCCGCGCCGAGGCCAACGCCCTGGCGGTCCGCCGGCTGACCACCGCGCACCCGCAACTGGTCGCCGTGCGGCGAGCCTCGGAGGTGCTGCCGGAACGCACCTTCCTGCACGCCGGACCCCCGATCACCTGGGAACGCGCCTCCGGCCCGATGCGCGGCGCGCTGATCGGCGCGATGCTCCTGGAGGGCCACGCCGACACCCCCGAGCAGGCCGAGGAACGCATCGGCACGCTCACCCTCGAACCCTGCCACCACCACCGGACGGTCGGCCCGATGGCCGGGCTGGTCACCCCGTCGATGTGGTTGTTCGAGGTCGTGGACGCCGAGCATGGCGGCACCGCCTACTGCTCGCTCAACGAGGGCCTGGGCAAGGTGCTCCGCTACGGCGCCTACGGCCCGGAGGTGCTGGAGCGGCTCCGATGGATGGACGCGGTCCTCGGCCCGGCGCTGGCCGCCGCGCTGGCCCGCACCGGGCCGATCGACCTGCGCGCGCTGATCGCCCAGGCGCTGCAGATGGGCGACGAGCTGCACAACCGCAACCGCGCGGCCACCTCGCTGCTGCTGCGCGAGCTGGCCCCGGCGATCGTGGAGGCCGCGCCGGAGCACGCCGCCGAGGTGCTGCGCTTCGTCAACGGCAACGACCACTTCTTCCTCAACGCCGGCATGGCCGCCGGCAAGGTCTGCACCGACGCCGCCCGCGACATCCCCGGCTCCAGCCTGGTGGTGGCCATGGCGCGCAACGGCACCGACTTCGGCGTGCAGGTCTCGGGGCTGGGCGGGCGCTGGTTCACCGGGCCCGCGGGCGTGCCCGACGGGCTGTATCTCGGCGCGTACGGCCCGGCGGACGCCAACCCCGACATCGGCGACTCGACCATCACCGAGACCTCGGGGCTGGGCGGCTTCGCCATGGCCGCGGCGCCGGCCATCGTGCGCTTCGTCGGCGGCGAGGTGGCCGACGCGATCAACGCCACTCGCTCGATGTACGAGATCACGCTCGCCGAACATCCCGCCTACCAGATCCCCGGGCTCGGATTCCGCGGCACGCCGGTCGGCATCGACGTCACCTTGGTCGCCCGCACCGGCATCCTTCCGGTGGTGAACACCGGCATCGCCGGGCGGGTGGCCGGAACCGGGCAGGTGGGCGCGGGTCTGGTCGAGCCGCCGGTCGAGGCGTTCACCGCCGCTCTGTCGGCATTGGCGGAGAATGCCGTAATTCCGTAAATGATCTGCTTATTTCGCGAGATCGGACGATATATGTGGAGCAACTTTCACATGTAGCGGCAAAGCCGATATCGTGACCAGCCAACCAATCTTGATGAATCCTTTGCGACGCGGAGGGAATGGGGGGCTGGGATGGCGGCCGACCGCATGCTCAGCGGGCCTGACGCGCACGGGCACACGTCAAGCCAGGGACGGCTCGTGGGCGGGCGCTACCGCCTGATGTCGCCCGTGGGCCGGGGCGGCATGGGCATGGTCTGGCACGCCCACGACGTCCTGCTCGACCGCGACGTCGCGGTCAAGGAGCTCCTGCTGCCCTACGGGCTCGACCAGGCCGGCAAGCAGGGCGCGCACCGGCGCATGCTGCGCGAGGCGCGCTCGGCCGCCCGGCTGACCCACCCCGGCATCGTCACCGTGCACGACGTGGTCGAGGAGGACGGCCGGCCCTGGATCGTCATGGAGCTGGTCCGCGCCTGGTCCCTGGAACAGGCGGTACGGCAGAGCGGCCCGCTGCCGGTGATCCAGGCGGCCGAGATCGGCGTCCGGGTGCTCGACGCCCTGCGCCACGCGCACGCCGCGGGCATCCTGCACCGCGACGTCAAGCCCGGCAACGTGCTGCTCACCGCCGACCGGGTGGTGCTCACCGACTTCGGCATCGCGGCCATCGAGGGCGACGTCACCATCACGCAGACCGGGCTGCTCATGGGCTCGCCGGCCTACATCCCGCCGGAGCGGCTGTCCGGGCAGCCGCTGACCGCCGCGGCCGACCTGTGGTCCTTCGGCGCCACCCTCTACGCCGCGGTCGAGGGGCGGCCGCCGTACGAGGGACCCGACGCGATCGCGGTGCTCGGGGCGGTGCTGACCCAGGAGCCCATCCGGCCGCAGCGGGCCGGGGCCCTGCTGCCGGTCATCGAGGGGCTGCTGCGCAAGAACCCGGCCGAGCGGATGAGCGCGGCGCACGTGGCCGACCAGCTCGAACGGGTGTTGCGCGCGCACGGCTCGCCCTCGGGGCGGCCCGGTGCCGACGCGATCCCGACCGCGGGGAACGCCACGCCGATCCAGCTCCTGCCGCCGCTCGACCCGCCTTCCGGGCCGATGCCTTCACGGGTCATCGAGACGCCTTCCGGGCCGGTGCGCGTGCCGTACGACCCGCAGGCGGGGTTCGACCCCCTGGCCGGACCCTCCGGCGGGCAGCCGGTCCGCGGGCCCGGCGCCGATCCCTTGGCCAGCCCGTCCGGCAGCCACCCGACCGACCTGCTGCGCGCCCCCGCCGACCCCTACGACTCCCTCCGCGGCCCCTCCGGCCCGCAGCAGCCTTTCGACTCCTTCCAGAGCGCCTCCGGCCCGCAGAGCTACGACTCCCTCCGCAGCCCGTCGAGCCCGCAGCCGCCCTATGACTCCCTGCGCAGCGCGTCCGGCCCGCAGCCGTCGTACGACTCGCTCCGCAGCGCCTCCGGCCCGCAGAGCTACGACTCCCTGCGGAGCGCGTCGGGCCCGCAGGCGTCCTTCGACTCTCCCCGCAGTCCCTCGGGGCCGGCGCCGGACCCGTATGACGCCTTGCGCAGCGCGTCGGGAGCGAACGAGCCGCCCAGGACCCCGGCGGCCAAGCCGCAGCCGATCCTCCCCCTGACCACCGACGTCCGTAGCGCCTCCGGCGCGAGCCCCTGGCCGCTGGCCTCGCCGGACGACCTGCGCGAGCACTCCCAGGACCTCTCCCGCGAGATGGGCCCGGCCACCACCGGCACCCGCATCCGTACGGGCCGCCGCCGCGCCCCCGAGGAGAGCCCGGGCCGCGGCAAGCCCAAGGGCCTGTCCGGCCGTCTGCTGCTGATCGGCGGCGCGGGCGTGGGCGCGGTGGTGCTGGCCGTGGTGCTGCTGACCTCGGGCGGCGACGACCCGGCGGTCCAGCCCGTCCTCCAGCCCTCGGCCTCGGCCGCCGAAGGCTCGCAGGAGCCGCCCGCGGTGGTCAACGAGATCCCCAAGGGCTACAAGGAGCACTCGGCCGGCGGCTTCACCGCCGCCGCGCCCACCGCGTGGAAGGTCACCACGACCGGCGGCGAGACCACGTTCACCGGCCCGAAGGACTCCGGCTCGAAGATCACCGTCCGCAGCGCCCGCCCCGACCGCGACGGCGGCCTGGCCGCGCTGACCGCCGAGGAGCGCAACGGCGGCGTGGAGGCCTACATCCAGGTGAAGCTGGAGAACGTCGACTTCCGCGGCTGGAGCGCCGCCGATTGGGAGTACACCTGGTCGCTGCCGAACGGCGTCCCGATGCACACCCTGACCCGGTACGTCACGATGAACGACGAGCGGGCCTTCAAGATCGTGTTCAGCATGCCCGAGCTCAGGTGGGACGAGCAGGCCGAGATCCGCAAGGTCTTCCTGGACAGCTTCGGCCCGACCGGCTAGCGGTAACGTGCCTTCATGAAGCTGGCCAGCATCCACCGGTATCCCGTCAAATCCACCATGGGACACGAGGTGCGCTCGGCCGAGGTCCTGCCCTGGGGCCTGGCCGGCGACCGGCGTTACCTCGTCACCGACGCCGACGGGCGCATGCTCACCGCGCGCGTCCACCCGCGCCTGCTGACCTGCCGCGCCGACCTCGACGGCGACACGATCACGCTGACCGCGCCCGGCCTGAGCCCGCTGAAGGTGAGCCCGTCGGCCGCGACCCGCACGATCGACGTCTGGGACGACCCGGTCGAGCTCACCGACTGCGGCGAGGAGGCGGCCGCGTGGCTGGGCGAGCTGCTCGGCCTGCCCGCGCGGCTGGCGTGGCTCGACGACCCGACCCGCCGTCCGGTCGACCCGGAGTACGGCAGGGCGGACGACCGGGTGAGCCTGGCCGACGGCTACCCGGTCCTGCTGGCCAGCACGGCCTCGATGGCGCGGCTCAACGACTGGATCGCCGAGACCGCCCTCGAACTCGGCGAGGAGCCGCAGCCGCCGCTGCCGATCGAGCGCTTCCGCGCCAACCTGGTCGTCGAGGGCGTGGACGAGCCGTTCGCGGAGGACTCCTGGACGCGGGTGCGGGTGGGCGAGGTGGAGTTCCGGGTGGTGAAGGGCTGCGACCGCTGCGCGCTGCCGACGATCGACCTGTCCACGTTGCGCAAGTCGAAGGAGCCGACCAGGACGCTGGCCCGGCACCGGCGCTGGGCGGGAAAGGTGTGGTTCGGCATGAACCTCATTCCCGACACCACCGGGGAGATTCGTGCCGGTGATCCGGTAATCCCGGTTTAACCTACCTATAATCGCGAATTATCCCATTTCGCCACATATGACACACTGCACGGGTGACGACCCTCCCCGACAAGCTGCACCCCCAGCGGGTGCAGCGCCGTACGCTCGCCGTCCTGTCCCTCGCGCAGATCATCGGTGGCGTGGGCGTGGCCGTAGGTGTGGCGTTCAGCGCCCTGGTCGTGGCGGAACTGTCCGGATCGGCCGTCATCAGCGGCTACGCGGGCACCTCGATGGTGCTCGGCGCCGCCCTGATGGCGTTGCCGATCGCGCGCGCCGCCGACCGGTGGGGGCGGCGGGCGGCGCTCTCGCTGGCCTACGCGGGCGCGGCGGTCGGCGCGGTCATCTCGGTGCTGGGCATCACGATCGCCAACTGGCCGGTGCTGCTCTTCGGCTTCCTGCTGCTCGGCGGCGGCAGCGCGGGTAACCTCGCGGCCCGCTACTCGGCGACCGACCTGTCGCCGCCCGGGCACACCGCCCGGCACCTGTCCCTCGTGGTGTGGATGACCACCATCGGCTCGGTCACCGGGCCCAACCTGGCCGGTCCCGCCGACCGGCTCGGGCAGGACCTCGGGCTGGCCGAGACCGCCGGGCCCTTCGCACTGTCGGCGCTGGCCTTCGTGCTCGCGCTGGTCATCATCCAGGCCGCGCTCCGCCCCGACCCGCTCCTGCTGGCCCGCCGTCTGGACGGCGCCGCCCCCGGCGCGAGCGCCCGGCGGTTCAACCTGCGCGAGTCGTGGCAGGTGCTGCGCTCGTCTCCGGCGGCCATGCGGGCGTTGGTGGCCATCGCGGTCAGCCAGACGGCAATGGTTTCGATCATGTCGATGACGCCGGTCCACCTCAACCACGGCGGGGCCTCGCTGGAGATCATCGGCCTCACGCTGAGCCTGCACATCGCGGGCATGTACGTGCTCTCGCCGGTGGTCGGCAAGCTGGCCGACAAGGCCGGGACGGTGCCGGTGCTCGTGCTCGGCATGGTCATCCTGCTGGCCGCGGCCGTGCTCGCGGCCACCGCCGGGCACGGGACCGTCCAGATCGCCGTGGCGCTGGTGTTGCTCGGCCTGGGCTGGTCGTGCGGGCTCGTCGCCGGGTCCGCCCTGCTCACCGAGTCCGTGCCGGTCGAGCGGCGACCCTCCGTGCAGGGGTTCTCCGACCTGCTGATGAACGTCTGCGGTGCGGGCGGGACCGTGCTGGCCGGGTTCATCGTCGGCTGGCTGTCCTACGGGGTGCTGGGCGCGGCCGTCGGCGTCCTCGTCACCCTGACCGGCCTCTGGCTCCTCACCACCCGCCACCGCACCACCCCCACCCCCGCCTGACCCACCGTCTGGGGGATTGCGCGGCCGGAAGGTGGGCAGCCACTGGGAAGCCGAGGGGGCGGGCTGTCCTTTGGGAGCCGAGGCGGGTCAGCCGAGGCGGTTCATCGGCTCCGCCCGATGCTCAGCGTGGTTACTTGGCGTCGGCGTAGCAGGTGACGGCGACCGCCTCCATGGGGATGCGCACCGGCGTGTCCCCGAACAGCAGCGAGGTCGCCTCCCGCGCAGCCTGGCCGACCGCCTCGCTGACCTCGGCCGCCTGGTCCAGCGGGCAGTGCACCATGACCTCGTCGTGCTGGAAGAAGACCAGCCGCGCCGGCTCGGGCAGGAGCCCGCGCAGGAGGGCCATCATCACCAGCGCCCACTCCGCCGCCGTGCCCTGCACCACGAAGTTGCGGGTGAACCGTCCCCGGTCGCGGGCGGCCCGAGAGCCCTCCGGCCCCGACACCAGTTCACGCCAGCGTGCGGAGGGCGGCGGTGAGGTCCGGCCCAGCCAGGACCGCACGACCCGCCCCTCCTCCCCCGCCCGCGCGGCGTCCTCCACGAAGCGGTAGGCCTCCGGGAAGCGCTGCCGCATCACGGCCAGGAGCTTGGGCGCGTCACCGCTGGTCCCGCCGTACATGGCGGACAGCATGGCGATCTTCGCGTGGTCCCGCTCGCCGCCGAAGGACTTGGCCAGCGCCGCGTACAGGTCGATCTCCCCCGCGGCCCGCGCGAGCCCGACGTCACCGGCCATCGCGGCCAGCACCCGCGGCTCGAGCTGGGCCGCGTCGGCGACCACGAGCGTCCAGCCCGGCTCGGCGACCACGACCTTGCGCATCGCCCGGTGGATCTGCAGCGCCCCGCCGCCGTTGGTGGCCCAGCGGCCGGTGACCACGCCGCCCACGACGTACTCGGGCCGGAACCGGCCGTCCTGCACCCACTGGTCGGCCCAGACCCACCCGTGGAAGCTGTGCAGCCGGGCGAGCTCCTTGTAGGCCAGCAGCGGCCCCACGGCGGGGTGGTCGATCTCCTTCAGCTCGCGCGAGCGGGTCGACTTCAGCGTGATCCCGGCCCCCTTGAAGGCCTTGACGATCTGCTGCACCGAGTCGGGGTTGACCGGGTGGCCGAAGGCGGCGGTCACCTCGTCGGCCAGCGCCTGCAGCTTGGCCGGGCGCATGCCGTGCACCGGCCGGGGACCGAGCGCCTCGGTGAGCAGCCGGTCGTGGATCTCACGGTTCCAGGGCATGCCCTCGTGGGCCATCTCGGCCGCGATCAGGGCGCCGGCCGACTCGGCGGCCACCAGGAGCCGGAACCGGCCGGGCTCGGGCCGGGCGCGCACGCGGCGGAGCTGGTCGTCGGCGAGCGCGGCCAGCTCGGCCTCGCTCAGCTCGGGCGGCTCCTCGCCCAGGCCGAACAGGGTGTCCTGGCGCGCGGCCGGGCCTTGGTCGTCGTCGGGCGGCGGCAGGCCGTGCAGCCGGGCGTGCGCCGCCCGGGCCGAGCGCGGCTCGCCGTACCGGCCCTCCGCGGCCAGCAGCAATCCCTCGGTCAGCGCCAGGTCGTGGCAGCGCGCCACCCGCACGCCCTGGCGCAGCAGGGCCGGGTAGGACTCGCGGGTGTCGGCCCACACCCAGCGCGGCCGGTCCGGCTCACGGGCGAGCACGGTCTCGACCGGCACGGCGCCGGAGCTGTACGGGACGAACACGTCCCCAGCGTGCCAGGTCACACCGACAATCTGCCGACGACCTCGCCCCCAGCGTGCAGGTCACGCCGGCAGGCTGATGACGACCTCGTCCTCCATCGGCGGGTCCTGCTCCTGGGGCAGGCAGCCGGTCGCGGCGAAGCAGCGGATGCGCAGCTCGGAGCCGCGCACCGACACGTGCAGGAAGCTCTTGAAGAACGGCGGGGTGTCCCAGTCCGACAGCTCCGACAGGAAGCGGTGGAAGACCTTGTCCACCGGCAGCCGGAACGGCCAGGGCCACGCGCCGAGCACGCGGGCGGCCCAGCGCATCCGGCGGGTGATCCGCACCGGCCCGTCCAGCGGCCGGACCGGCTTGATGCCGATCCGCTCGGCCATGATGCAGACCGCCTCCCGCGGCGTCAGGTAGAGCCAGCGCATCCGCAGCCGCCGCGCGTAGAGCTGGCTGTAGAACGACAGCGAGTCGCCGCGCAGCGGGTAGCAGCGGTAGTCCTCCTCGCGCACCCCGCCCACGTCCACCCGCTGCACGGTGTGGGTGGCGTGCATGAACGCCCCCGAGCCGCCGGCGACGAAGTACTGGATCACCCGCCCGTCCACGTCGACCGGGTAGCGCTGGTAGTTGTGCACGTCCCCGCCGATCGCCGCGACGTAGCGGTGCGCCGGGTCGCGCACGATGTCGTCGATCGTCCCGCCGCCCTCCAGCGGCGAGGGGGTGTAGTCGTTGCGCCGGTAGATCGGCTTGCCGGTGATCAGCACCTTGGGCCTGGGATCCAGGGAGGTACGGCGGAGCCACGCCACCTGGTCGGCGTCGAGTTCGCCGCGGATGCCGGTGTCGACCCCGACCAGCAGCAGCTTGGGCGTCTCGATCGCCCAGTACGGCGCCGGCTGGACCGCCTGCTGCTCCGGCAGCCCGCGCAGCTCGCGCGCCTTGGCCAGCGCCTGCTCGTCGATGCGTTCCGGCTTGCGCCACAGCAGCCCGCGCAGCCCCCGGTCGGGCTGGGGCTTGAGCGGCGGCGCGTCGCAGAAGACCCGCATGAAGCCGCCGAGCCCGTCGTACCAGTCGTGGTTGCCGGGGATGGCGTAGATCGGCGCGCGGTAGTGCTGGTAGGGGCGGAAGAACTTGTCGCAGTACTCGTTCCCCGAGCCGGTCGGGTAGATCACGTCGCTGGCGATGACCGCGAAGTCGGTGTCCTCGCCGATCTTGAGCATGCCGGGCACCAGCGCGTACTGCGAGGCGTCACCCTCCCCGGGGTCGCCCAGCAGCAGGAAGGAGAAGTCGTCCCCCACCGGCGGCCGGATCCTGAGCTCCGGGTCGACGCCCTTGTCGCGCTGGTAGGCCATCCAGCGCTTGCGCACCTCGCCCGACGGGTCGCCGAACAGCCCGGCCAGGATCTCGTTGCGCGAGCGCCACAAGGTCGCCGGGTTCAGCCACGAGAAGCTCTGATCGTTGGGGCGCAGGTCCTTGAAGGTCCCGACGGCCTGGCACCGCCAGCCCGCGCCCGCCTCCGACACCCGGGAGGACAGGTGTCTCCCGCGCTCGGCCGCCACGTCCACCATGGGACTATCTTTACCTTGATCTTGCTTCGACGCACCTTTTCCCCCGAACTCTGCGTGCATCCAAGGACACGCCGCGATACTCTCAACGGTCAGGGGCCCGGGTGGGACACGAATGGGGTGGACTCCATGATGGTCCGCTCGAACGAACGCATGTCGGCGCGCGTCGCCGCGGTCGAGGGATTGCTCGCGTACGCCGCCAGCAAGTCGCGCTGGAGCCGGCGGGCGCTGGAGAGCGCGCACCGGGCGATCGTGATCAGTTCGGAGCTGGCGGCGGCCGATCCGGCCGCGCACACCGGGCTGCTGGTGCGCTCGCTGCGCACCGCCGCGCGGTTGCTGCTCGCCCGTAACCGGGCGGCCGAGGCGCTGCCGCTGGCTCAGGAGGCGGTCGCGCTGGCCCGCCGGGTGGGTGAGGGGCACCTGATCCAGGCGCTGGCCTGCCTGTCGGCCGCGCTGGCCGCCGAGGGCCGGCACGCCGAGGCCAAGGCCGCCCTCGCCGAGGCCGACCTCCTCGCCTGACCACGACACTCAGGGCCGCCTGCCGTACCCCGGAAAGGTGACAGCGGGAGGCCCGGGTGCGGGTCAGTACCAGGAGACCTTGAACTCGTCCACGGTGGCCTTGCCCTCGTTGGGCGTCTGGTTGCTGACCTGGATGCCGATGCTCGGCTGCCGCGACTCGGGCAGCGCCTGCAGGTCGGTGACCTCGACGGCCTTCTGCCCGTCCACCCAGAGCACGAGCCGGATCCGGTCCCCGCCCTCCCGCGCGCACTCGGCCTGCAGCCGCTGCTTGCCCTGCTTGAACTCCGGCACCGGCACGTCGGCGGTGAGGTTCCAGCCGTCCTTGTCCACCGTCTTGCGGATCCGCGCCTTGCCGTCGCGGCGGATCTCCAGGTCGTAGGAGGCGCCCTTGCCGTCGTCGCCGGAGAAGTTGCAGTAGATCCCCGCCCGCACGCCGGGGTCGCCCTCCAGCCGCATGGTGGACTCGATGAGCAGCCTGGGCTGGAAGCGCGCGTTGATCGGCGGCCGGGACCACGCCCCGGCGTTCGCGCCCGCGGTGAGCACCAGGCTGCCGGCCGGGTCGCTGTAGCTGCCGCCCTGGTCGGTGTTCCAGCCGGACTCGGCGTTGTCGAAGCCGTCCTCGTACAGGACCCCGTCCACGCTCGGCGGCGCGCCCGGAGACAGGGTGGTGACCGCGAGGGTGCCCGCCGCGGCCAGCACGGCGAGCGCGCCGGCGCCGGCGGCGAGCCACACGCCGCGCCGCCCGGCCGGCTTCGCCGGGGCCGTCGCGACGGCGGTCCTGGGCGCCTGCTGCGGCGCCGACAGGGAGGCCAGGTCGAGCCGGATCGTCCCGGCGAGCTGCTCGGCGTCCACCCGGGTGTGCCCGACCAGGCGGGTGAGCAGGTCCTGGGCGCTGGGCCGCTTGGCCGGGTCCTTGTCCAGGGCCGCGGCCACCAGCGGGCGCAGCCCCGGCTCGACCACGTCCAGGTCGGGGTGGGTGTTGACCACGCGCATCAGCGCCTCGGGCACGGTCCTGGCGGCGAACGGCGACACCCCGGTCGCCGCCGCGTAGACCACGCAGCCCCAGGCGAAGACGTCCGCGGCCGGGGTGAGGTGGTTGGAGTTGATCACCTCGGGCGCCATGTACTCCGGTGTGCCGAGCAGCCGCCCGGTGACCGTCTTGCCGCCGCCGAGGTCGAGCGCGCGGGCGATGCCGAAGTCGATCACGCGCGGGCCGAGCGGCGACAGCAGCACGTTGCCCGGCTTGAGGTCGCAGTGCACCACGCCCGCGCCGTGGATCGCAGTCAGCGCGGTGGCCACGCCGACGGCCAGCGCCTCCAGGTTCGAGCCGGTCAGCGGCCCGCTGTCGCGCAGCACCCGGCCGAGGTCGGGCCCGGCCACGTACTCGGTGACCACCCAGAAGGGGGCCACGTCGAGCTGGTGGTCGAGCACGGGCGCGGTGCAGAAGCGCCGCACCCGGCTGGCCGCGGCCACCTCGCGGCGGAAGCGGCCGGCGAACTCGGGGTCGGCCGCCAGGTGCGGGTTGATCACCTTCACCGCGACCGGCCCCTGCGGGCCCTCCGCCAGGTAGACCGCGCCCATGCCGCCCTGGCCGAGCCGTCCGGCGATCCGGTAGGGGCCCAGCGCGGCGGGGTCGCCTTCACGCAGGTCTTGTACGGCAGGCGGACCGTAGGCACTCATGGGCGGACATGTTAGTTGATTAGGGAACGAGCACCCCAGGGTTCAGGATCCCCGCCGGGTCCAGCCGCTCCTTCACCCCCCGCAGGATCTCCACCCCCAGCGGCCCGATCTCCGCCGCGTAGGCGTCGCGGTGGTCGCGCCCGACCCCGTGGTGGTGGGAGATCGTGCCGCCCGCCGCCACGATCGCCGCGTTCACCTCCCGCTTGGCCTGCTCCCATCCGGGCAGGTCGGCGTTGGTGACGACGGTGAAGTAGAGCGAGGCGCCGGTCTCGTAGACGTGCGAGATGTGGCACATCACGAGCGGGCTCCCGAGCGCGCCGAGCAGGGCCAGCCGGACGGCGTCGTAGAGCCTGGGCAGGTTCGCCCAGAATCCGGCCGTCTCCAGCGTCTCGACGGTCGCGCCGGCGGCCAGGAGGGAGTCGCGCAGGTACGGGGCGGAGAAGCGGCCGTGCGCCCAGGCCGTTCCGGGCTCCTCGCCGAGCGGCGTGCCGCCGTGGGCGGCCAGCACGGCTCGCGCGCCCTCGGCCCGGGGCTCGGACTCCTGGAGGCTGTCGAAGCCGAGGACGGCCAGGCAGCCGCCCGGGGCGTCCTGGCCGATGGCGTCCGGCTTGGCCAGGCCGATCATCGTCTCGGTCTCGTCGGACAGCCGCAGCACGGTCGGCAGCGGCCCGCGCTGGGCGAGCGCGCGCAGGGCCGCCGAGCCCTGGGCGAAGCTGTCGAAGCGCCAGCCCTCGTAGGCCTGCCGTACCGGGCGGGGCCGTACCCGCAGGCGCAGTTCGGTGATGACGCCGAACGCGCCTTCGGAGCCCAGGACGAGCTGGCGCAGGTCCGGGCCGGCCGCGGACTTGGGCGCGCGGCCGAGGTCGAGGGTGCCGCGCGGGGTGGCGACCTTGAGCCCGGCGACCATGTCGTCGAAGCGCCCGTAGCCGGCCGAGGCCTGGCCGCTGGAGCGCGCGGCGGCGAACCCGCCGAGGGTGGCGTACTCGAAGGACTGCGGGAAGTGCCCGAGGGTCAGGCCGTGCTCGGCCAGCAGCCGTTCGGCCTCCGGGGCGCGCAGGCCGGGCTCCAGCGTGGCGATCATGCTGTCGGCGTCCACCGCGAGCAGCCGGTCCAGCCGGGCCAGGTCGAGCGCGACCACCCCGGCGAAGCCGGTCCGCTCCGGTGTCAGGCCGCCGACCACCGAGGTGCCGCCGCCGAAGGGGACGACGGCCAGGCGCGCGGCCTCGCAGGCCGCGAGCAGGTCGAGCACCTCCTCGTGCGAGCCGGGCGACACCACGACGTCGGGCGCGGCCGAGCCGTCCCCGGCGCGCATCCGCATCAGGTCGGGCGTGGACTTGCCGCGGGTGTGCCGGACCCGGGTCTCGTGGTCGTCGCGCACGTGCGCCTCGCCCACGACCGCGGCCAGCCGTTCGCGGGCGCCCTTCGGGAGCGCGGGCGGCGTGAGCCGTACCTCGCCGAGCTCCACCGCCGGGATCTCGCGGATCCCGAACAGGTCCTGCAGCAGCTTGACCACCGGCTCCGGCAGCTCTCGCGCCTTGTCCGGATCGCCCCAACCTCGCCAGTTCATCGCATGCACCTCTACACTGTGACACATGGTGGCAATTCGTCACAATGACCGAGTGCTGGACGCGGCCCGCGAGTGCGTGCTCGCCTACGGCGTGCGCCGCACCACGCTGACCGATGTCGCCCGCCGGGCCGGGGTGTCGCGCATGACGCTCTACCGGGGCTGGCCGGACGTGCGCAGCCTGGTCGGCGACCTGATGACCCGCGAGTGGACCGCCGTGCTCGACGGGCTCGACCTGTCCGACCCGGTCCGGGCGATCGTCGCCGGGGTGCGGGCCATGCGGGCGCACCCGCTGTGGCGCAAGATCGTCGAGGCGGACCCCGAGCTGCTCCTGCCGTACCTGCTCGACCGGCGCGGCGGCACGCACGAGGCGATCCTCGCCGCGCTCGAACCCGCCGCCGGCTCCCCCGCCCAGGCGCGGGCGCTGCTGCTGGTCGCGCAGTCGTTCCTGATCTCCGCGCCGACGATGCTCGGCCCGGTGACCCTGGACGAGCTGGACGCCGAGCTCACCCTCCTGCTGGAGCGCTACCTGTCCCCTTCGACACCGGAGTCGCCATGACCTCGCCCACCGGTTCCGCCGGCTCGCTCAACGCCGGGCGGCGCGCCCGCGACCTGCGGCGCGTGGCCGAGGAACAGGTCGACGTCCTGGTCGTCGGGCTCGGCGCCACCGGCGCGGGCGCGGCCCTGGACGCCGCCGCGCGCGGCCTGTCCGTCGCCGCGATCGACGCGCACGACCTGGCCTTCGGCACCTCGCGGTGGAGCTCGAAGATGATCCACGGCGGCCTGCGCTACCTCGCCAAGGGCCAGGTGGACGTGGCCTACGAGAGCGCGGTCGAGCGGGGCCTCCTGCTGCGCAACACCCACCTGGTCCGCGCGCAGCCGTACGTCCTGCCGCTCACCCCCGAGGTCGGCCGCGCCCAGGCGGCGCTCACCATGACCGGCTACCGCCTGGGCGACGCCCTGCGCACCGGCGCGCGCACCCCGCGCCCGCTCCTGCCCGGCCCCTCCCGGCTGCCCGCCGCCCGGGTGCGCGAGCTCGCCCCCATGATCTCCCCGTACGGCCTGCGCGGCGGCCTGCTGTCGTGGGACGGCCGCCTCCTGGACGACGCCCGCCTGGTCGTCGCCCTGGCCAGGACCGCCGCCTGGTGCGGCGCCCGCGTCCTGACCCGCTGCCGGGCGCTCAGCCTGGAGCCCGGCGGCGCGGTGGTGGAGGACACGCTGACCGGCGAGCGCCTCACCATCCGGGCCCGCGTCGTCGTCAACGCCACCGGCGTGTGGGCCGGCAACCTCGACCCCTCGGTGCGCCTGCGCCCCTCGCGGGGCACCCACCTGGTGGTCCGCGGCCTGGAGGGGCTGCGGAGCGGGCTGCACCTGCCGATGCCCGGCTCGCTCAACCGGTTCGCGCTGGTGCTGCCGCAGGCCGACGGGCGGGTGTACGTGGGACTGACCGACGAGCCGGTGGACGGGCCGGTGCCGGACGTGCCCGTCGCACCCGAATCCGACGTCTCGGCGCTGCTGGCCCTGCTCAACTCGGTCCTGGACACCCCGCTGGAGCGCTCGGCGGTGACCGGCGCCTTCGCCGGGCTGCGCCCGCTCCTGGACACCTCCGCCGGCGGCCGGGCGGCCACGGCCGACCTGTCGCGGCGGCACGCCGTCCTGTCGCGGAGCGGCGTCGTCACGGTGGTGGGCGGCAAGCTCACCACCTACCGCCGGATGGCAGAGGACGCGATCGACCACGCCGTGGCGCTGCGCGGCCTGTCCGCCGGTCCCTCCATCACGGCGGCCCTCCCGCTCATCGGCGCCGGGCCCGTCCCCGAGGGGGTGCCGCGCCGCCTGGCCGAGCGGTACGGCAGCGAGGCCGCCGAGATCTGGGCTTTGGCGCGCGAGTTCCCGCAGGAGGCCGGGCTCGGCCTCACCCTGGGCGAGCTGGTGTGGTCGGTGCGGCACGAGGGCGCCCTCGACCCCGCCGACCTTCTCGACCGCCGCACCCGGCTGGGCCTGGTCGCCGCCGACCGTGAGGCCGCCGCGGCCCTGGCGGCGCAGGCCTTCGGCCTCTGAGCGGCCGGGGACAAAACCGATTGTCGCGGCGGCGGCCGTCCCACTAGCGTGTGGCGGTCGCCATCGGGGAAGAGGGAACGTGTCCGTGTTCGCAGCCGCCGTCCATGCCTACCAGCGGTCCGTGGCCGGGCCTCGGGCCCATCGCTCCGGGCCGTTCGTGATCCGCTTCGACGAGCACGACGCCGCGCTGCCGTTCAACTACGCCGTCCCGGACGACGGCACCGACCCGACCGCGGAAGAGGTCGCCGCGCTGGTCGAGACCTTCCGCGACCGGGGCCGCACGCCGCGCCTGGAGTACGTGCCGCAGGCCGCGCCCGGGGTGGAGCCGGCGCTGCTGGCGGCCGGGTTCGCCGTCGAAGGGCGCTTCCCCCTGCTGGTCTGCCCGCCGGAGACGGCGGTGGACGCCCCGGCCGACGCCTCGGTCCGGCTCGCCACCGTGACCTCCGACGCCGGCCTCTGGTCGGCCGCCCGCGTCATGAACGCCGCCTTCGAGGCTCCCGAGGCCACCGAGCACGACGTGGCCCGCCTGCGCGGGGTCCTGGACAAGGGCGGCCTGGTCGCCGTCGGCACCGACACCACGACCGGCCAGGCGGTGGCGGCCGGGCAGCTCGGCGGGCCCCATGAGGGCGTGGCCGAGGTCGCGGGGATCGCCGTCCTGCCCTCGCACCGCCGGCGCGGCCTGGCCGGCGCGCTCACCGCCCTGCTCACCCGCGCCGGCGCGGCCCAGGGCGTCGGCACGCCGTTCCTCACCCCGGCCGACGACCACGCCGCCCGCGTGTACGCCCGCGTCGGCTACCGCAAGGTCGGCGAGGCGCTGTTCATCTCCCTGCCCTGACCCACCGGCGGATCGGCCTGCGGATCGGCCGCCGAGAGCTGCCACATCGCGGCGTAACGGCCGCCGAGGCGGAGCAGGTCGTCGTGCGTGCCGGCCTCGGCGATCCGGCCGTCCTCCAGGTAGACGATCTGGTCGGCCCGCTGGACGGTCCGCAGCCGGTGCGCGACCAGGACGACGGTCCGGCCGGCCATCAGCCGGTCGATGCCCGCGTGCACGGCGGCCTCGTTGACCGGGTCCAGCGCCGAGGTCACCTCGTCGAGCAGCACGACGGGGGCGTCTTTCAGCAGCGCCCGGGCGATCGAGACCCGCTGACGCTCGCCGCCGGACAGCAGCGCGCCGCCCTCGCCGACGCCGGCCGCCCAGCCGCCGGGCAGCCGCTCGATCACCTCGTCCAGCCCGGCGGCGCTCGCCGCGGCCCGAACCTCCTCGGCGCTCGCCTCCGGGCGGCCGAGCCGGATGTTCTCCTCGATGCTGCCGTCGAAGAGGTAGACGTCCTGGAAGACGATGGCGAACTGGGCCATCAGCGCCTCGGTGCTGACCTCCCGCACGTCCACGCCGCCGACGCGCACCGAGCCCGAGTCGACGTCGTGGAAGCGGGCCAGCAGGTGCAGCAGCGTCGTCTTGCCGGAGCCGGAGGGCCCGACGACGGCCAGCCGCCCGCCGGGGGGCACCCGCAGCGACAGCTCGTCGAGGACCGGGCGGCCGTCGCGGCGGAAGGTGACGGACTCGAACTCCAGCCCGGAGCCGGCCGGCTGCACCGGGCGGGCGGGCTCGGGCAGCGGCTCGGTCGCCAGAAGCGTCTCCAGCCGGCTCAGCTCGGCCTTGGCCGCCCGCACCTTGCCGCCGAGCTCGGCCAGCGACAGCACCGGGTCGGCGCACCGGGCGGCCAGCAGCAGGATCGCCAGCACCTCGGCCGCCTCGACCGCTCCGCCGAGCGCGAGGTAGGCGCCCAGGACCAGCACGCCGGTGAACACCGCCTGCACCGCGAGGGTCAGCCCCACCGCACCCGGGACCGCCGCCACCACACTGCGGCGGGCCGCCCGCTGGAGCCCGGCGAGCGCCTCGTCCAGCAGCCCGAACCGTTCGGCGGTCCGGCCGCCCGCGCGCAGCACCGGCTGCGCCTGGAGGTACTCGATGACCCGCCCGGCCGCCTCGTGGTCGCGTTCGTGCCGCTCGGCGTCGGCCGCGGCGACCGCGCGCCCCGCCCAGCGGTCGACCGCGGCGACGATCGGCACGCCGAGCAGCGCGGCCAGGCCCATCCGCACGTCGTAGGCGAGCATCACGGCCACGATGGTCAGGGGCGTCACGACGGCCGAGACGAACGGGCCCAGCAGGTGGGCGAGGATGCTCATCGCCTGCAGCAGGCCCTTGCTGGCCAGGACGGACACCTGGCCGACGCGGGCTCCGCCGTACCAGCCGACGGGCAACCGGGCCAGGTGGTCGCCGAGCCGGTGGTACATGCCGCGCAACATCGTGGTGCCGACCCGGAACCCGGCCAGGTCGCTGAGGTAGCGGAGCACCGCGTACCCGGCGAACGCGCCGCCGAAGCCGGCCAGCCAGGGCCAGGCGGACCCCGGCTCGTCGCCGAGCAGCGCCCGCAGCACCGGGACCAGCAGCGCGTAGGCGAGGCCCTCGGCGATGGCCGCCGCGGTCATGAGGGCGATGGTGCGGCGCACCGGCCCGGCGTAGTGCTCCCCCAGGACGCGTACCAGCATGCGGATCATCGCGAGCCTCCCCGGGCGGCGGTGTGGTGGGTCTGCCAGAAGGCGGCGAACCGGCCGCCGCGGGCGAGCAGGTCGGCGGGCCGCCCGCGTTCGGCGACCACGCCGTCCTCCAGCAGGACGACGGTGTCGGCGTCGGCGATCGTCTCCAGCCGGTGGGCGATGACCAGGATCGTCCGCTCGCCGGCCAGCGTCGCCAGGGCCCGGCGCACGGCCCGTTCGGTGTGCGGGTCGGCGAAGGCGGTCGCCTCGTCCAGCACCAGGACGGGGGCGTCGGCGAGCAGCGCGCGGGCCAGCGACACGCGCTGCGCCTCGCCGCCGGACAGGACGGCCTCCTCGCCGATCACCGTGTCGTAGCCGCGGGGCAGCCGCAGGATCCGCTCGTGGACGCCGGCCAGCTTCGCGGCGCGGATCACCTGGTCGCGGCTCGCTTCGGGTACGGCCAGCGCGATGTTGTCGGCGGCCGAGGCGCGCAGCAGGCGCACGTCCTGGAAGACGAAGGCGACCGTGCGGTGCAGCCGGGCGCTGCCGATCTCCCGCAGGTCGGCCCCGCCCAGCAGGATCGAGCCCTGGACCGGGTCGAAGAACCGGGGCAGCAGCCGGACCAGCGTGGACTTGCCGCTGCCGGAGGGCCCGACGAGCGCGGTGACCGTGCCGGGTTCGAGCACCAGGTCGATGCCGCGCAGCACCTCGTGGCCCTCCTCGTAGCCGAAGCGCACCCCGCGCAGTTCCACCCGGTGGCCGCGCGGCGGCACCGGGCGGGCCGGCTCGGGCAGGGACGGGACGGCGAGCACGTCGCGGATGCGGCCCACGGCCTGGCGCGCGGCCCGCAGGTCGTCGAAGCCGTGGCCGAGGGCGGCCACCGGCGCGGTCAGGCCCAGACCCAGCAGCAGGAAGGGCAGCAGGTCGGCGGCGGGCAGGCCGCCGCCCGTGATCAGGGCCGCGCCGCCGATCAGCACGACCAGGAGCACGAACACCGGGGACAGCGCGAGCTGCATCGCCGCGGCGATCGGCGACAGCCCGTGCGCCCAGCGCAGGAAGGTGCCGGCGAACTCGTCGGCGGCCGCGCGGAAGCGCCGGTGCGCCCGCCCGCCGCCGCCGAACGCCTTGACCACGGCGATCCCCTGCACGAACTCGATCGCGGAGCCGGCGATGCGTCCCATGCCCGCGTCGAACTCCTCCTGCTCGCGCAGCCGCGCCGGGGTCATCATCAACGGCACCAGAGCCATGGCCAGGACGACCGGGATGAGCGTGATCAGGGTGAGGCGCCAGTCGACGGCGAACAGGTAGGCCAGCGAGACCAGCGGCACCACGAACGCGGAGACCAGCTCGCCGGGCGCGTGGGCGATGAACGGGTGCACCGCGCTCACGTCCTCCCCCACCACCTTGGCCAGCTCGCCGGTGCGCCGCCGGGAGAACCAGCCGATCGGCACCCGGCCGAGCCGGGCGGCCAGCCGCCGCCGGAAGCCGAGCTGGACCCGGCCGTCGAGCAGGTGCCCGGTGGCGGAGGAGGCGGCGGTGAACACCAGCCGGACGAACAGGCCGGCCGCGCCGGCGAGCACGATCGCCCACACGTGCCCGGGATCGAGGGGTCCGGGCGAGAGCAGGACGCGGCCCAGTTCGACGACGGCCAGCAGCGGGGCCAGGCCCGCCACCGCGCCGACCACCTGGAGGAGCACCACGGCCGCGAACGTCCCGAGGTGCGGGCGCAGCAGCCCGCCCAGGCCCGTGGAGCCGGCTTCCGTCTCGGCCGGGTCGAGGGCGGCCACCGGACCGCCGGAGTTTCGGAACATGTTCCTAAAGTAAGCTCAAACCGCACCGGCTGCCAACCCGGCAGCCACGAACGGACGGCATGATGGGACCGATGACCCGATCCGAAGCACCGAACGGCCGCACCGGCCGCCCCCCGGTCACCTCCCGCGCGCAGATCCTGGCGGCGGCCCGCCGCATCCTGGAGCGCGACGGCTGGGAGAAGCTGACCGCGCGCCGGCTCGCGGGCGAGCTCGGCATCGGGACGACCACCCTGTACCACCACATCCGCGACCGGGAGGACCTGCTGGTCCAGCTCATCAACGAGCTGGCCGAGCCGACGCTGCGCCTGGACCTGCCCGCCGACCCGCGCGAGCGCGTCATCGCCGCGGCGACCTCGATCCACGACTCGCTGGCCGCCGTGCCGTGGGCCCCGGAGATCCTCACCACCGACGGCTTCCTCGGCCGTCTCGGCGAGCCCGCGCTGCGGCTGGTCGAGGCCATCGTCTCCGGGGCGCTCGACTGCGGCTGCACGCCGGAGCAGGCCGTGGCGGTCTTCCGCAGCGTCTGGTACTACACCGTCGGCGAGATCCTGGTCCGGGTGCACTCGGCCGGGCGACCGGCGGCCCAGCCGCCCGGTGACGGCTTCTTCGGCCCGGACGTGGACACCTCGCGCCTGCCCCACCTCTCCGCCCTGGCCGAGCGGTGGGAGGAGCTCGCCGCCCGCGACACCTTCGCCGAGGCCCTGGAGGCGTTCGTGGACGGCCTGCTCGGGCGGGCCGCCCGATCCGGCTGAGCGCCCGGCTTTCCGAGAGGTTTACGCCCCTCCCGCCCGTCCCACGCGTCTCCTAGGTTAGGCTTGCCTAAGTCAGAAGGAGGCGTCGGGGGAGGCAAGACGGTGGCCAGAGGCTGCGACCATCCGGTGGGGTGCCACGAGGGCATCCTGCCGACCTTCGCCAGCGCGACGGTCGGAGCCAGGACGTGGCTGCTCGTCGAGTACCAGGGCCCCTGGGCGGACCGGGTGGAGAATTCAACTCTCCCCGAGGGAATCGCCAAACTCGTGCGCAGGGCCGCCGAACGCGGTATCAGGCCGCAACTCATCCGCCGGCCCGGACGCCGGACCCGCCCGCTGGACCAGGGAATCCGTGTGATAGTGGCCTACGCCGCAGGCCCCGACCCCTGGATGGCGCAGGGCATCATCGCAGGTCCGGATGATCTTGACCTGGACGCGCTGATGGCCGGAGTGGTCCCAGAGTCCTGCATACTTGATGACGAGCCGGTATTTCTGGTCTGCACGCACGCCAAGCGCAACGCGTGCTGCGCCCGCATTGGACTACCCCTCGCTCGGTCGCTGGCAGAAATTTTGCCGGACAGAGTGTGGGAAACGTCACACGTTGGCGGCGATCGCTACGCCGCCAACCTCGTGTGCTTGCCACACGGACTTTATTACGGCAGCATGTCTCAGGCTGCCGCGTTGTCGGCGGCTAACGCGTACCGGTCGGGCGAGGTCATCCTCGACCGCTACCGGGGACGCGCAGGCATCCCTGAGCCACTGCAAGCCGCCGAGCATTTCGCCCGCCTCCACACGGGAGAGCTCTCGGTCGGCGGAGTGGCCGTGGAATCCTCCAGGTTGGACGGCGACGTCACCGAAGCCCTCGTGCGCTGCGGTGACGTGCGGCTCCGGGTTGTGGTTGAGCCATCGGTGTTCCAAGCACCGTGTGGTACGGCTTGCGCCGAAACGATCACAACCTATCGGCTGATCTCGCTGGACAGGCTCACCCCTGTGCGGTACGTCACGCCCGCCCTCACCTGACATGGGAACATCCCGGCCAGACCTTGCGTTGGACCAGTGACGCCAAAAGCGTCCAATGCGGCTCAAAAAGACCGAAATACTCTCAAAAAGGTGGATTTCTCATGTCTCAGGTACGTCGGCAGCTCACCCGCCCGCGCCCCAGTTGGGGTTGGCAGGATGATGCCGCGTGCCGGGGTGAGGACCTCGTGCTGTTCTTCGGCCCCGATGGGGAGCGGCAGCCCGAGCGTGACAACCGCGAGAAGAAGGCCAAGGCGATCTGTGGCGGCTGCCCGGTACGCAACGAGTGCCTGGACTACGCGCTGTCCCGTCCGGAGAAGTACGGCACGTGGGGCGGACTGAACGAGGACGAGCGCGCTTCCGAGCGTCGTCGTCGTATGCGGCGCGCCGCCAGCGCCGGCATCTCCGCCGCCTGAGTTTCTCCCGGCACGTTTTCACGGGTCGAACCCCGGCCGTCTCGTTTCGCCGGCCGATAACCGAAATCCCCGCGTGAGCGTGGATTCCGGAACATCAGTGACCCCTTCAGAAGTTACGTGATCACGCAGTTGTCCCGATGATGCCCGTCCTGGCGGCGGGCGCGAACCCGGTCGGGACAACTGCCTGATCAGGTGGGTATGTCCTGAACGCCGATCCGGCGGCGGAACACCCAGTAGGTCCAGCTCTGGTAGAGCAACACCACCGGCAGGAAGATCACCGCCACCCACGTCATGATCGTCAAGGTCTTGGCGCTCGCGGCGGCGTTCTCGACGGTCAGGCTGTAGGCCGGATCGATCGTCGAGGGCAGCACGTCGGGGTAGAGCACCGCGAACAGGCTGATCACCGCGAGCCCGACCGCGCCTGCCGACAGGCCGAAGGCCCACCCCTCCCGCCCGCTGAACAGCAACCCGAGCGCGGCGACGAAGGCCAGCGCGGCCAGCGCCGAGACCAGCACGGTCAGCGGCGTGCCACCCATGAACTGCGTCCACGCCAGGAAGCACACCGCCAGCACCGCGGCCACCATGCCCACGCGCACGCCCAGTCTGCGGGCGCGGGCCCGGATGTCGCCGCGCGTCTTGAGCGCCAGGAAGATCGCGCCGTGCGCGGCGAAGAGCGTGAGCGTGACCAGTCCGCCGAGCAACGCGTACGGGTTGAGCAGGTCCCAGAAGCCGCCCACGTACTCGTGCGAGGCGTCCAGTTCGAGCCCGCGCAGGATGTTGGCGAACCCCACGCCCCACAGCAACGCCGGCACGAACGAGCCGAAGACGATCGCCCGGTCCCAGTTCGCCCGCCACCTGGCCGACTCGCGCGTGCCGCGGTACTCGAAGGCCACGCCGCGCAGGATCAGCGCCACCAGGATCAGGAAGAACGGCAGGTAGAGGGCGCTGAACAGGCTGGCGTACCACTCGGGGAAGGCGGCGAAGGTCGCCCCTCCCGCGGTGATCAGCCAGACCTCGTTGCCGTCCCACACCGGCCCGATCGTGTTGATCATCACCCGCCGCTCGACGCCGTTGCGCGCCAGCACGGGCAGCAGCATGCCCACGCCGAAGTCGAAGCCCTCCAGGACGAAGTAGCCGACCCAGAGCACGACGATCGCGACGAACCAGATGGTCTCCAAGGCGGCTCCTAGTACGCGAAGGCCAGTTGTTCCCGATCACGCGGTTGCTCGTCGGGGGGTGGGGCGGCCTTGCCGTACTTGATCATGAGCCCGAGCTCGATGACGGCCAGCGCGCCGTACAGCAGGGTGAAGCCGATCATGGAGAACAGCACGGTGCCGGCCGGGACCGACGGCGAGACGCCGGAGGCGGTCCGCATCAGGCTGAAGACGATCCACGGCTGGCGGCCCATCTCGGTGAAGATCCAGCCGAAGCTGTGCGCGAGCACGGGCAGGGCCACCGACCAGACGGTCAGCCGCCAGAGCCACGCGCGTTCGGGCAGCCGGCCGCGGCGGGTGAGCCAGAGCATGGCCAGCGCGATCAGCGCCGCCAGCGCCCCGCAGCCGATCATGAGGCGGAAGCCCCAGTAAGTGATCGGGATGTAGGGGCGGTAGTCGCCGGGCCCGAACCGGTCCTGGTACTGCGCCTGCAGGTCGTTGATGCCCTCGACCCTGCCGTCGAAGCTGCCGGTGGCCAGCCACGACAGCACGTTGGGCAGCTCCAGCCGGAAGACCGGCTCGGTGCCGTCGAGGGTCCCGATGGTGAACAACGAGAAGGGGGCCGGCTGCTGGGTCTCGTAGAGGGCCTCGGCGGCGGCCATCTTCATCGGCTGCGTGTCGGTCATGATCTTCCCGAGCACGTCGCCGGAGACGAAGATCAGCGCGAAGGAGACCAGCGCGGTCCAGAGCCCCAGCTTCATCGACGGGCGGAAGACGTCCAGGTCCCGGCGCCGGGCGAGATGCCAGGCGGAGACCGCCACGAGCAGGATGCCGCCGGACAGCCAGGAGGCGAAGATCGTGTGCGGGAAGGTGGCCAGCAGCACCTTGTTGGTCAGGACCGCCCCGAAGTCGGTGAGCTCGGCCCGGCCGCCGGCCAGGTGGTGGCCGACCGGCCACTGCATGAAGGAGTTGGCGGCCAGGATGAAGTAGGCCGACAGCGCGGTGCCGATGGCGACCAGCCAGATGCACATCAGGTGCAGCCGCTTCGGCAGCCGGTCCCAGCCGAAGATCCACAGCCCCAGGAAGGTCGACTCCAGGAAGAAGGCGAGCAGGGCCTCCAGCGCCAGCGGCGCGCCGAAGATGTCGCCGACATAGCGGGAGTAGGCGCTCCAGTTCATGCCGAACTGGAACTCCTGGACGATGCCGGTGACCACGCCCATCGCGAAGTTGATCAGGAGCAGCTTGCCCCAGAACTTGGTGGCCCGCCGGTAGGCCGGGTTGCCGGTGCGGACCCACGCGGTCTGGATGAGCGCGACCAGCAGCGACAGCCCGATGGTGATCGGCACGAACAGGAAGTGGTACACCGTCGTGATGCCGAACTGCCAGCGCGCCAGATCCACCACATCCATGTGATCACCCTAGGTGTCCTGACGAACACGCCATGTCAGGACACGCGCGTGACATCTGTCATGGATCCTTCCGTGACGTCCGGACCAGGCGCCGCTCCCCCGCCCGCTGGATGATCGGCAGCATGACGAGCGCGATCGGCCTCAGCGGGCTGCGCAAGACCTTCGGCCAGGTGCACGCCGTGGACGGGATCGACCTGGAGATCGCCCCCGGCGAGGTGGTGGCCCTGCTCGGCCCCAACGGCGCGGGCAAGACCACCACGATGGAGATGATGCTCGGCCTCACCACCCCCGACGCCGGCGAGGTCCGGCTGTTCGGCCGCCCCCCGGCCAGAGCCATGGCCGAGGGCCTGGTCGGCGCCATGCTCCAGTCGGGCGGCTTCCTGCGCGAGATGACCGGGCGAGAGATCGTCCAGGTCATGGCGGCCCAGTTCCCCCGGCCGCTCAAGGTGGAGGAGGCCCTGACCCGGGCCGGTGTCGCCGAGCACGCCAAGCTCCGGTACGGCGGGCTGTCCGGCGGCCAGCAGCAGCGGGTGCGCTTCGCCGCCGCGCTGGTCTGCGACCCGGACCTGCTGGTGCTGGACGAGCCCACGGTCGCCATGGACGTGCGCGGCCGGCACGAGTTCTGGGCCGCGATGCGCGCCTACACCGAGGGCGGCAAGACCGTGGTGTTCGCCACCCACTACCTGGCCGAGGCCCAGGACTTCGCCGACCGCGTGGTCCTGTTGCGCCGGGGACGCATCATCGCCGACGGCTCGGTCGCCGAGATCACCTCCCGGGTGGCCGGCCGTACCATCGCCGCCGTGCTCCCGGGAGCAGATCCGGTACGGCTGCGCGGCCTGCCCGGCGTCGACCTGGTCGAGGTGCGCGAGGACCTGGTGACGATGCACTGCCTCGACTCCGACCGGGCGCTGCGGGCGCTGCTGCGCGACTTCCCCGCCGCCCGCGACGTCGTGGTGAGCGCGATGACCCTGGAAGACGCCTTCGTCGCGTTGACCACCAGCACGGACAAGGAGCAGGTCTGACGATGGGCACCCTGATCGGCACCGAGGTCAAGCTGCTCCTGCGCAGCGGCGAGTTCCTGGTCGTGGCCGTGCTCTTCCCGGCCGTGTTCTTCCTGGTCATGTCGGAGGTCTTCGGCACGATGCCGCCGGCCGGCTTCGACATGTCCACCTACATGATGATCAGCATGGCCGCCTTCGGCGCGGTCTGCGGCGCGGTCAACGTCGGCCAGCGCGTCGCCCAGGAGAAGCAGGCGGGCTGGAACCGGCAGTTGCGGCTGACGCCGCTGCCCGGCTGGTCGTACGTGCTCAGCAAGGTGGTCGCCGCGATGGTCGTGGTCCTGCCGTGCGTGGCCCTGATCCTGCTGGTCGGCTTCCTGGTCAAGGGCGTGACGCTCGAACCGTGGCACTGGCTGGTGATCGTGCTGGCCACCTGGGTGGGCTCGATCCCTTTCGCGCTGCTCGGCCTGCTGATCGGGCTGGCGGCCAAGCCCGAGGCGGTCGCGCCGCTGAGCGTGATGGCCTTCCTGCTGCTGTCGATGCTGGGCGGGTTGTGGATGCCGGTCGAGATCCTGCCCTCGGTCATGGCCGCGCTCGCCCGCGCGCTGCCCAGCTACTGGATGGCCGAGAGCGCCCGCGAGCTGGTCGCCGGGCGCCCGCTCGACCTGGCCGGGGTGGCCGTGGTGGCCGTCTGGCTGGTGGTGTGCGGGCTGGTGGTGGGCCGGCTGTACCGGCGCGACGCCGCCCGCGCCTAGGCAACCGGCGATCACCCACATATGGTGTGATCGCCATGAGCCGGACCAACCACGCAACCCCCCGCACCGGCCCGGCGGCCCGGATCAAGCGGGCGGCCGCCGACGAGCTCGTGCAGCCGGCCAGCCCGCCGTGGGTCTGGCTGGCCTTCTCCTTCCCGTTCACCGTCGCGCTCTGGTTCGACCTGGCGGGCTCCACCGGCTTCGCGGCTCGCGCGGTCTGCCTGGCCTTCATCGCCGCCTACTCGCTGGCCTGCCCGCTGACCGTCTACCGGCCGCTGTCCTGGCGGGTGGCCGCCTGCCTGGTGGTCACCGCGATCAACAGCGCGCACGTGTTCGCCTTCGGCCACGACGCGATGACCTACTCCTACTCGATCGTGCTCATGGCGATCCTGCTGCCCTGGCACTGGGCCGCGCTGTGCGGCGGCGGCCTGGCCCTGGTGGTCGTCGCCGTGCTGGCCGTACGGACCGGCGGGGTGCCCACCAAGCACATGCTCCTGCTGCTGGTCGCGCTCAGCGGGATGGGCATCGGCGGCTTCTTCCGGATGGCGCAGCAGCTCAAGGAGGCCAACGCCACCATCGCCGCGCTGGCCGTGCACGAGGACCGCGAGCGCATCGCCCGCGACCTGCACGACGCGCTGGGCGCGGGGCTGACGACGCTGATCGTCAAGGCCGGGCTGGCCCGGCGGCTGCTGGAGAGCGGCGAGCCGCAGGCGGCGACCACCGAACTGCGCGAGGTGGAGGAGCTCGGGCGGCGGGTGCTCGACGACGTCCGCGCCGCCGTACGGGCGACCGGGGAGCTGTCCATGGCCACCGCGCTCGCCGACGCGCGGCGGGCCCTCGGGGCCGCCGGGATCGGCGCGCGGCTGCCCGAACCGGCCGACGGCACGCCGGAGATCTTCGCCTACGTGCTGCGCGAGGGGGTGACCAACGTGATCCGGCACAGCTCCGCCCGCACCTGCGAGGTACGGCTCGGCCCCGGCTTCATCGAGGTGCGCGACGACGGAACCGGCTCGGCGGAGCCGCTGGGCCGCGGGCTGTCCGGGCTGGCCACCCGGCTCGGCGCGCTCGGCGGCACGCTGAGCGCGGGCTCCGGACCGGCCGGCGGCTACCTGCTGCGCGCCGAGCTGCCGTCGTGATCCGGGTCCTGCTCGCCGACGACCAGGCGTTGCTGCGCGGGGCGCTGGCGATGGTGCTCCGGCTGGAGCGCGACATCGAGGTGGTCGGCGAGGCCGGCGACGGTGAGGCCGCGCTGGCGCTCGCCGGCCGGACCCGTCCGGACGTCGTCCTGCTCGACATCCAGATGCCCGGCCGCGACGGGCTGGCCACGGTCACCGCGCTGACGGCGCTGGGCTGCCGGGTGGTGATGCTCACCACCTTCGGCAAGCCCGGCTACCTCAGCCGGGCCATGGCCGCCGGCGCGTCCGGCTTCGTGGTGAAGGACATCCCGCCCGAGCAGCTCGTCGACACGGTCCGCCGGGTGCACGCGGGGCTGCGCGTGGTCGACCCGCACCTGGCCGCCGCCTCGCTCAGCGGCGGCCCGAGCCCGCTCACCGGGCGGGAACGCGAGGTCCTGCTCGCCGCCGCCGACGGCAGCACCGTGGGCGACCTGGCCAGGCGGCTGCGCCTGGCGGAAGGGACCGTGCGCAACCACCTGTCGGCGGCGATCGGCAAGACCGGGGCCCGAACCCGGGCCGAGGCGATCCGGATCGCCGACGAACAGGGCTGGCTCTGACCGCTCACCGGCGGCGGTCAGGGCTCAGGCGATCAGGTCGTCGAACTCGCCGTCCTTGGTGCCGAGAACGAAGGCCTCGATCTCCGCGCGCGTGTAGACGAGCGCCGGACCGTCCGGGAACCGGGAGTTTCGCATGGCGACCTCGCCGGTGGGGAGCGGGGCGAGCTCGACGCAGTTGCCGTTCGGGTTGCTGCGCGCGCTCTTACGCCAGGCGACGGGGAGACGGCTGGCGGAGATGCCGTTCTGGATGCCCTGCATGGGGGATGGCTCCTCGCGATTACGAATGCACGTGCATCCGAGAATAGGGCAGAGTGCCGATCTTCATATACAGGACGACCAAAAAGGGTCAGGCGAGGAGGTTGCGCAGGAAGCGCGTGGAGTCGTCGGGAGTGAGCGCCTGGGCGCTGAGCCGGTCCATGACCTGGATGTAGTGCTCGGTCTCCACCGGCTTGTCCAGGTAGAGGGCCGAGGTGAGCTGCTCCATGTAGACCACGTCGGGCAGCTCGGGCTGGGGGAAGCGCAGCAGCGAGAAGGGGCCGCCGGCGGCGGCGTGGGCGCCGCGCTCGAAGGACATGATCTGGATGGTCACGTTCGGCAGCGCGGCCATGGTCAGCAGGTGTTCGATCTGCTCGCGCATCACGCCGGGGCCGCCGTGGCTGCGCCGTACGACGGCCTCGTCCACCACGGCCCACAGGGTCAGCGGCTGGGCGGCGGTGAGCCGGCGCTGGCGGGTCATCCGGACCGAGACGCGCCGGTCGAGCTCCTCGGTGGAGGCGTGCGCGTTGTCCAGCACGATCACCGCGCGGGCGTAGGCCGGGGTCTGCAGCAGGCCGGGCACGAACTGGTTCTCGTAGGTGCGGATGACCGAGGCCGCGCCCTCCAGGCCGATGTAGACCTCGAACCAGCCGGGCAGCACGTCGCCGTACTTGTGCCACCAGCCGGGCGCGTTCGCCTGGCGGGCGAGCTCCAGCAGCGGGGCGCGCTCGGCCTCGTCGGTGACGCCGTAGAGGGTGAGCAGGTCGGCGACGTCGCGTTCCTTGAAGCTGACCTGGCCGAGCTCCAGGCGGCTGATCTTGGCGTGCGAGGCACGGATGGAGTAGCCGGCGTCCTCGCGGGAGATGCCGCGGGCGGACCGCAGCTTGCGCAGTTGCGTGCCCAGCAGGATGCGCAGGACTGTCGGGCTGCCCTGGTCGAGGGCCAGGAGCCGGCCCTCCCCGATGTTCTCCGCCGCCGCGCCCATGGGCCTCTCCTTGATCAACAGGGCTCAAGTGTTCCACGCTGCACGTGCAAAAGGAATATGCATTGGTAAATCACGAAAAGTCTTGCATCGTGAATCCCGCCACATAAGTATGGTCCCTGAGATCACGCGACGACCGGGGACTGGGATGACGACCTCCGCCGCCCGACCGCATGCCGCCGCTGCCGGTCAGGCACCGCCAGAGTGGTTACAGGCAGTCCTGTCCGACACCGACGCGGACGGGCATCTGGCCGTGTTCGAGCACCCCGCGCCGGTTTCGGCGGCCCGGGTGTTCGTGGCCACCGTGCTGACCGAGTGGCGCAACGCCGACGCGGTCTTCGACGCCCAGCTCATCGTGTCGGAACTGATCACCAACGCGATGCGGCACGGCGGCGGCGCGCAGAGCCTGTCCCTGGTGGTGCGGGGCGCGCACGTGGGCTGCTCGGTGAGCGACTACAACCACCTGCCGCCGGTCGCGGCGGCCGAGGCCGACCACTTCGCCGAGTTCGGCCGGGGGCTCCACCTCATCCAGGCGCTCTCGCTGTGCTGGGGCTGGTACCAGTCGACGCCCGGCAAGCGGGTCTGGGCCGTTCTGCGCTGACCCTGTCAGCCCGGCCCGTCGCGGCCGAGCAGTTCGACCACGTCCTCGTCGCTGAGCTGGTCGAAACTCCCGTACCACTGCCCCACCGAGCGGAAGTCCCCCGGTGTGGCCAGCACGACCACCTCGTCGGCCTCCGCGCGCAACGCCCGGACCGTCTCCGGCGCGGCCACCGGCACCGCGAGGGTGAGCCGGCCCGGCTTGGCGCCGCTGACCGCCCGGAGCGCGGCCCGCGCCGTCCCGCCGGTGGCCAGGCCGTCGTCGATCACCACGACCTCGCGGCCGGTCAGCGACGGCAGCCTCCGGTCGGCCCGGTAGACCCGCACCCGGCGCTCCAGCTCCCGCCGCTCGGCCTCGACCACCTCGGCCACCGACTCGGGGGTGAGCCCGAGCCGGTTCAGCATCGCCTGGTCGAGGACGGGCTCGCCGCCCTCGCAGATCGCCCCCACGCCCAGCTCGGGCGAGGGGGGATAGCCGATCTTCCTGGCCACCAGCACGTCGAGCGTGCCGCCGACCCGGCGCACCACCGGGACGGCCACCGGCACCCCGCCGCGCGGCAGGGCCAGCACGACCGGGTCGCGCCGGCCGTGGCCGGGGTGCCCGAGACCGAGATGGAGCAGGCGCTCGGCGAGCAGTGCGCCGGCCTCGGAGCGGTCGGTGAACAGGGGCCCCATGAAAGGGTGCTACCCCGGCCACCCCCACGACACGCCGAAACCCACCCCACGGGGAAGGCAGGTCCGGCGGGTCACCCGCCAGAACCCGCCCGGCCCATGGGGAAGCCGGCGTGCCGGGGTCAGCGACCCTGGTTCTTGTAGTGCTGGCGCAGTTGCTTGGTGACGCTCTTCCACCGGCCGACGTGCTCCTTGCGCAGCCGCGCGTCGCCGCGCGCCGCCATCCAGGCCGCCTCCCGCTGGAGCTTGCGCCAGCTCTCCAGCCGCCGCTCGGGCAGCTCGCCGCTCTCCAGCGCCGCCAGTACGGCACAGCCGGGCTCGCTGTCGTGCGCGCAGTCGTCGAACCGGCACTGCTGGGCCAGCTCGTCGATGTCGGCGAAGACCAGGTCCACCCCGTCCGACATGCCGTACAGGCCGACCCGGCGGATACCCGGCGTGTCGATGACCAGCCCGCCCCCGGGCAGCGGGATGAGCTCCCGGTGCACGGTGGTGTGCCGGCCGCGGCCGTCGCCGGCCCTGACCTGCTGGGTCTCCATGACCTCGCCCCCGGCCAGCGCGTTGACCAGGGTGGACTTGCCCGCGCCGGAAGGCCCGAGCACCACCGCGGTCAGCGAGCCGGCGAGGTAGTCGCGCACCAGGTCCACGCCCTCGCCCTGCAGCGAGGAGACCGCGTGCACCTCGACGCCGGGCGCGGCTCCGCGCACGTCGTCGAGCAGGTCGTCGAGCCCCTGCTCGAACAGGTCCGACTTGGTGATCAGCACGACGGGCGTGCCGCCGCTCTCCCACGCCAGCGCCACCAGGCGCTCGATGCGCCCGAGGTCGGCGAAGTCGGTGGCGTGCAGGGCGGGTTCGGCCACGAAGACGAGGTCGACGTTGGCGGCCAGCACCTGCCCCTGGCTGTCGCCGGACAACCCGCCTCGCGAGTCGCGGGCCACGCCGCCCCGCACGAAGGCGCTGCGGCGCGGCAGGACCGCGACGAGCTCGTAGCGGCCCTCGGGCAGCAGGCGCACCGCCGCCCAGTCGCCCACGCAGGGCAGGGCCACGGGGTCGTGCGCGGCGGCCCGCCGCACGTCCGCGCTGTATCGGGCCTGGTGGGTACCGTCCTCGGCGATGACCTCGGCGGCACCGCGGTCGACGCGGGCCACCCGGGCCGGGATGGTGTCGTTGGGCAACTCGGCGGCGAGAGAGTCGGTCCAGCCGAGCAGAGAAAGATCAAAAGACACTGTGGAACACCCTTGGATGAACCCGGGTGTGTCAGGCGACCACCCGGAGGTTGTTGGACGACGGCAGGATCGTCAGAAAGACCCGCATGTCCTCACCTCCTCGGTCGATGTGCCTGCGCTCACTGTAGCACCACAGCCGGTACGGCGAAGCCCCGCCGTACCGCCAGCGGGCCGGTACGGCGGGGCTGTCCTGGTGCTTACAGGCCCGGGGCCGGGAACTGCGCGGTCAGCTCGCTGACCTCGTGGTGCACGCGGGAGATCACGTCCTCGGCGTCGCCCTTGGCCAGCGCGGTGACGACCTCGTCGATCCAGGCGCCGATCTGCCGCATCTCGCCCTCCTTCATGCCGCGCGAGGTGACCGAGGGGGTGCCGATGCGGATGCCGGAGGGGTCGAACGGCTTGCGGGTGTCGAACGGCACGGTGTTGTAGTTCGTCTCCAGCCCGGCCCGGTCGAGCGCCTGGGCGGCGGGCTTGCCGCCGATGCCCTTGGGGGTCAGGTCGAGCAGGATCAGGTGGTTGTCCGTGCCGCCGGAGACCAGGTCGAAGCCGCGCGCGGACAGCTCCTCGGCCAGCGCCTTGGCGTTGGCGACGACCTGGTGGGCGTAGGTCTTGAACTCCGGCTGGGCCGCCTCGTGCAGCGCCACCGCGATGGCCGCGGTGGTGTGGTTGTGTGGGCCGCCCTGCAGGCCGGGGAAGACCGCCTTGTTGAGCGCGGTGGCGTGCTCGTCGGTGGTGGCCATGAGCATGGCGCCGCGCGGGCCGCGCAGGGTCTTGTGCGTCGTGGTGGAGATGACGTCGGCGTGGCCGACCGGCGAGGGGTGCGCGCCACCGGCGACCAGGCCGGCGATGTGCGCGATGTCGGCGGCCAGCACGGCGCCCACCTCGCGGGCGATGGCGGCGAAGCCCTCGAAGTCGATGGTGCGCGGGATGGCGGTGCCGCCGCAGAAGATCAGCTTGGGCCGGTGCTCCAGGGCCAGCTCGCGGACCTCGTCCAGGTCGACGCGGCCGGTGTCCTGGCGCACGCCGTACCGGACCGGGTTGAACCACTTGCCGGTGGCGCTGACCGACCAGCCGTGCGTCAGGTGGCCGCCAAAGGGCAGGCCCATGCCCATGACCGTGTCGCCCGGCTGCAGGAAGGCCATGTAGATCGCCAGGTTGGCGGGCGAGCCGGAGTAGGGCTGCACGTTGGCGTGGTTGACGCCGAAGACGGCCTTGGCCCGCTCCTGGGCGAGAGTCTCGATCTGGTCGATGACCTGCTGGCCCTCGTAGTAACGCTTGCCCGCGTAGCCCTCGGAGTACTTGTTGGTCAGCACCGTGCCGGTGGCCTCGAGCACGGCCTTGGAGACATAGTTCTCCGAGGCGATGAGCTTGACGGTGTCGGCCTGACGCCGCTCCTCGGCCTTGATCAGCTCGGCGAGCTGGGGGTCGACGTTAGCGAGAGAACTCATGACACTCCTGTCAGTGGTGATCATCGGCGAAGACCCAGGCGCCCGGCCTCCGCCCGCTCGCTCCCCGGTGGTGCCCCACCCACGCGCCAGTCGCGCCCTAGACACTATCAGCGGCCGGTACGGCTGGCGGCGTGCGGCCACAGCCGGTCCACCTCGGCGTTCAGCAGCGCGCCGATCAGAACCGCCAAGGCCGTGATGTACAGCCACAAAAGCACCGCGATGGGGGCGGCCAGCGAGCCGTACACGCTCATCGGGGACAGCCACGAGGCCAGCACCGCGCGCAGGACGGCGGCGCAGACGATCCACAGGAACAGCGCCAGGATCGCGCCCGGCAGCTCGCGGAACCACTTCGTCCGCACCGGCACGCTCACGTGGTAGAGCATCGTCAGGAACAGCACCGACCCGATGACCACCACCGGCCAGTAGAGCACGTCCACCAGCACGTCGTACTCGCGGAAGGCGGCCCGCAGCAGGTCGGGGCCGATCAGCATGACCGGCATCACCACCACGCCGATCAGCAGCGCCACCACGTACAGGCCGAAGGACATGAGCCGGGTCCTGATGATCCCGCGCTCCTCCCCCAGCCCGTAGGCCACCGAGATCAGGTCCACGTAGACGTACAACGCCCTCGAGCCCGACCAGAGCGACAGCAGGAAACCCAGCGAGATCAGCGGCACGCTGTGGTTGGGATTGAGCACGTCGTCGATGAGCGGTTTCAGCACCCGCTCGATCGCGTCCTCGGTGAACAGGTACTGGGCCTGGTCGAGGACCGCGTCCTTGACCGTGGTGATGGTGTCGGGGCCGAGCAGCGTGCTCAGCGGCGCGAGCACGGCCAGCAGCCCCAGCACGAACGGCGGCAGCGACAGCAGCGCGAAGAACGCCGCCTCCCCCGCCAATCCGGTCACCCGGTAGGTGACGCCCGCGTTGACGGTCGCGCGCACGATGGACCAGGACCTGGTGTCGAGCACCCAGCTCAACCGGGCCCTGGCCTCTCGCAGAGGCGAGCGTTTGGGTTTCGGCGCTCGCGTGCGCGCATCGGTGGACGTCATCTCGCTCAGCATATGACCTGGGGACATCGCTACCCCGATGCGCGCCGTTTACCGGTCGATGTCCACCACTTTCGCCCCCAGCGGCAGCAAGGAGATCGGAATCATCTTGAGGTTGGCGATGCCCAGCGGAATCCCGATGATCGAGACGAACAGCGGGATACTGGTCAGGACGTGCCCGATCGCCAGCCAGATCCCGGCGACCACCACCCAGATGACGTTCCCGATCGTGGACATGATCCCGGCCTCCGGGTCGCGGACGACCGTCCTGCCGAACGGCCACAACGCGTACCCCGCGATCCGGAACGAGGCGATGCCGAACGGGATCGTGATGATCAGGATGCAGCAGATGACGCCGGCGAGGGCGTAACCGGCCGCCAGCCAGATCCCGGCGAAGATCAGCCAGATGACGTTCAGGATGGTCCGCATACCTTCAGGATGTCATCGCCCTTTCGCCGGGATCATCCGGCATCCCCCTGGTCAGACCCTGATCCGCTACTCAGGGTCACGGGGCGGGCGTCCCGGTCCGGGAGGGCCGGCGAAGGCCTGGGCCACGTCCATCCAGGCGTCGGCGGTGGGGCCGGTGACGTCGAGGGCGGTGTCGGAGCGGTGGACGCGCTGGGTCACCAGCAGGCAGAAGTCGAGGGCCGGGCCCCTGACCACGTCGGCGGCGTCCGCAGGGCCCGCGGCCCACAGGGTGCCGTCGGGCAGGGTGAGCTCCACCCGGACGGGGCCCGTGGGCACGGGCAGGCCGCGTACGGCGAAGCCGTACGGCATGGCCCTGAAGCCGATCGTCGCGACGTGCCGGAGCCGGGCGGTGGGGCGTCGGGTGACGCCGGCCGCGTCGGCGACGTCCTGGCCGTGGGCCCAGGTCTCCATCAGCCGGGCGGTGACGAACGAGGCGGCCGACATGTCCGGCCCGTACCAGGGCACGCGGTCGCGCGGCGCGAGCGTGGCGAAGGTCTCCAGCATGGTCGCGCGGGCGCGCAGGAACCACTCCAGCACCTCGTGCGGGAGCAACGTCCTGGAGTCCTCGGTGACGGTGTCCACGAAGCCCGGGTCGAGCGAGGCGAGCGAGCGCCGGAAGCCGAACGGGTCGGCCACCGCACGGGTGGCGGCCTCGTCGAACCACGCCAGGTGGGCCACCTGGTCGCGGATCGTCCAGCCTTCCGCGGGGGTGCCGGTCTCCCAGTCCTGGGCCCGCAGCGGGCGCAGGATCTCGACCAGCGACTCGGTCTCGGCGCGCAGGTCGGCCAGCAGGCCGGCGATTAAGTCCATGAGGGATGCTGTACCTATGATCTGCGAGCATTGCAAGGACAAACGGCACCAGGAGTGCCGTGGTGGGTCCTGGTGCGACTGCCAGCATCAGCCGCGCGCCCGCCCGGAGGGCCGGGAGGACCGCCGTTCGGAGGGCGAGCCCGACCTGAACTGGAAGCGGCAGGGCTGACGGGTCTTTCTCGGCCACCGCGGGCGGGGCTAGGGTCCTCGCGTGGGTTTACGGTTCCTGGCCGTTTCTGTGACGGTTGCGCCGCTGGTGGCGGCGTTGCGGTGGTTGTTCAGTCCGCCGGACGGGTCTGCTGCCGTGGCGCCGGGTGAGGTCGGGTTCGGGGTGCTGCTCGCATGGGATGCCGGGCGGCTGGTGCCGGTGTTCGTGCCGATCGTGCTGGCGGTGGCGCTTCGGAGCGGGGCCGGGCGGGTGGCGGCGGGGGTGCCGCTGGTGGCCGCCGGGCTGCTGGTCGCGCAGAGGTGGTTGCTGCCCATGCCGGGGGCGCGGGGCTGGGGGTTGCCCTGGGAGGTGCTGGGGCCTTATCTGGCGGCCTCGGCCCTGGTGGTTCTGGCGATGAGGCGAGGCGGCACGCCGGCGGGGTTGAGCGGGCGTCAGCCGGGGCTCTGGGGTGGGGCGGCGGTGGCGGCGGCGTTGCCCACCCTGATCGGGCCGGGGTTCGTGGCGGGGCCGGTGAGCCGGGTCTCGTACCTGCCGGCGTCGGTGGTGGTGCCCTTCCACGTGGAGCTGGCTCTCGACTACGTGAGGGCGCTCGGGCCGCCGCTGGCCGCGGTGGCGCTGGGGCTGGTGGCGCTCACCGTGCGAACGACAGCCACGAAACCAGCGGTCCCGCACCCCGCCCCGTGACCCGGAGGGCGGGGAAAGGGGAATGGCCGGAAGAGTCCAAAGTGTGGACCCCGCCTTGGACATCCGTAATCGCCGGGGTATCGTCATGACCATGCCAGCGGACCCCATGCTCACCGGTCGACGCCACGTCGACCTTCAGCGTGTCCGCAGTGCCATCTGTTGCGACGCCCGCTAACCCCTTCCTGCCGAAGCCGGGCTCGTCGCACGCCACCCCACCCTGAACCCCTGCACTCGATGACGAGGCAGGAGGATCGCCGTGCGCGCCCGAAGAACCCAAAGGACGCGCAATGACGACCAGCCCGATCAAGGGAAACGCCAGCCGCCACCACAAGCGCCCGCGCGGCGAGGGCCAGTGGGCGCTCGGCTACCACGAGCCGCTCAACAAGAACGAAGAGAACAAGAAGAACGACGACGGCCTCAACGTCCGCCAGCGGATCATCGACATCTACAGCAAGCGCGGTTTCGACTCGATCGATCCCGCCGACCTGCGCGGGCGGATGCGCTGGTACGGGCTGTACACCCAGCGCAAGCCCGGCATCGACGGCGGGAAGACGGCGATCCTGGAGCCGGAGGAACTGGACGACCGCTACTTCATGCTGCGGGTCCGGATCGACGGCGGCCAGCTCAGCCTGGAGCAGCTCCGGGTGGTGGCCGACCTGGCCAACGAGTACGCCAGGGGCACCGCGGACGTCACCGACCGGCAGAACATCCAGCTCCACTGGGTGGAGATCGAGTCGGTCCCGGACATCTGGGAGCGGCTGGAGGCCGTGGGCCTGTCGACGACCGAGGCGTGCGGCGACACCCCGCGAGTGATCATGGGGTGCCCGCTGGCCGGGATCGACCAGGACGAGCTGCTCGACGCGACGCCGCAGGTGCGGGAGATCCACGACCGGTTCATCGGTGACCCGGCCTACTCCAACCTGCCGCGCAAGTTCAAGTCGGCGCTGTCCGGCTGCCCGGCGCACTGCACGGTGCACGAGATCAACGACGTGGCCTTCGTCGCGGTGGACAAGGACGGCGAGAAGGGCTTCGACCTGTGGGTCGGCGGCGGCCTGTCGACCAACCCGATGTTCGCCAAGCGCATCGGCGTCTTCGTCCGCCCGGACCAGGTGGCCGACGTCTACGGCGGCGTGATCGGCATCTTCCGCGACTACGGCTACCGCCGGCTGCGGCACCGGGCGCGGATCAAGTTCCTGGTCAACGACTGGGGCGTGGAGAAGTTCCGCGAGGTGCTGGAGACGGAGTACCTCAAGGAGCCGCTGCCCGACGGCCCGGCTCCGGTCGAGCCGCGCGCACACCGGCGTGACCACGTCGGCGTCTTCCCGCAGAAGGACGGCAACTTCTACGTCGGTTTCGCGCCCAAGGTCGGCCGCCTGGACGGCGACCGGCTGCACCTGATCGCCGACCTGGCCGAGAAGTACGGCTCGGCCCGGGTGCGCACCACGGTCGAGCAGAAGATGGTCATCCTCGACGTCGCCCCCGACCAGGTGGACGGCCTGGTGGCCGAGCTGGAGGCCAACGACCTGAAGGTCAACCCGTCCACCTTCCGCCGCCAGACGATGGCCTGCACCGGCATCGAGTTCTGCAAGCTGGCCATCGTCGAGACCAAGGCCGCGGGGGCCAATCTCATCGACGAGCTGGAGCGCCGCCTGCCGGACTTCGCCGAGCCGCTGACCATCAACCTCAACGGCTGCCCCAACTCCTGCGCCCGCATCCAGGTCGCCGACATCGGGCTGAAGGGCCAGCTCGTCGACGGCAAGGAGGGCTTCCAGATCCACCTGGGCGGCTCGCTGGGCGTCAACCCCGGCTTCGGCCGCAAGGTGCGCGGTCTCAAGACCACGGCCGAGGACCTGCCCGACTACGTCGAGCGGGTGCTGCGCAACTTCGAGTCCCAGAAGAAGGACGGCGAGCGGTTCGCCGACTGGGTCCAGCGCGCGGACGAGGGTGATCTCTCGTGAGCGAGCGCGCGGTGCCTTTCCACTGCCCCTACTGCGGTGACGAGGACCTGGAGCCCTACGAGCGCGACGGCGGCTGGTACTGCCGCTCCTGCGCTCGCGCCTTCAAGCTGACCTTTCTGGGGATCGGGGTAAAGATATGACGCTCGTCGACATCGAGCTCGGCCTGCGAGAGCAACGCGGCACGCTCGACCTGCAGAGCATCGTGGAGTCCGCCGCGGTCTTCCTGGAGGGCGCGCCGGCCCGGGAGATCATCCGCTGGGCCGCGGCCACCTTCGGCGACCGGCTGTGCCTGACCTCGTCGATGAGCGACGCGCTCCTCATCGACCTGGTCAGCCGGGTCAAGCCGGGCGTGGACGTGCTCTTCCTGGACACCGGCTACCACTTCGCCGAGACCATCGGCACGCGCGACGCGGTGCGGGCGGTCTACGACGTCAACGTGATCGACATCTACCCGAGCCGCAGCGTGGCCGAGCAGGAGCGTGACCTGGGCCCGCGGCTGTTCGGCCGCAACCCGGACCTGTGCTGCTACCTGCGCAAGGTCGAGCCGCTCAACCGGGCGCTGGAGCCGTACCTCGCCTGGATCTCAGGGATCCGGCGCGACGAGTCGCCCACCCGCACCGGCACCAAGGTGGTCGAGTGGGACGCCAAGCGGCAGATGGTGAAGGTCAACCCGATCGCCGCCTGGACGCAGGAGGAGGTCGACAACTACATCGCCGACAACGGCGTGCTGATCAACCCGCTGCACTACGACAACTACCCGTCGATCGGCTGCGCCCCGTGCACCCGGCAGGTGGCCGAGGGCGAGGACCCGCGCAGTGGCCGCTGGGCCGGCCTGGGGAAGATCGAATGCGGCCTGCACACGTGAGTCCCGGCCCGTTGGCAGGCGGGCCGGGCTCCTCCCCCGCGGCCGGGCCTTCGGCCGCGCCCCTCGTCGCGGTGGCGCACGGGTCGCGTGATCCGCGTGCCGCCGCGACGGTGGCGGCTCTGCTCGATCTGGTACGGCTGGCGCGCCCCGGCCTGGAGGTGCGCGCGGCCTACCTCGACCATGCCGGGCCCCGGCTGCCCGAGGCGCTGGGCGGCCTGGCGGAGGCGGTGGTGCTGCCGCTGCTGCTGACCGAGGCCTACCACAGCCGGGTGGACCTGCCGTCGGCGCTGGCCGAGGTGCGGGCCCGCACGGGCGTGCGGGTGCGGTACGGCCGCACGCTGGGGCCGCACCCGCTCATGACGCAGATCATGGAGCGCCGCCTGGCCGAGGCCGGGGTGGCGCGCGACGCGGAGACCGCGCTGGTGCTGGTGTCGGCGGGGTCGAGCGACGCCCGGGCCAACGCCGTCATCGCGCGGATGGCGCGGGAGTGGCCGGCCGGCTGGCGGTCGGTCGGCGCGGCCTACGCCTCGGCGGCCGGGCCGTCGCCGGAGGAGGCCGTGGCGCGGGCGCGTCAGGCCGGGGCCGCCCGGGTGGTCTGCGTGCCGTACTTGCTGGCTCCCGGGTATTTCGCGGACAAGGTGCGGCGCACGTCGGGCGCGGACGTGACCGCGGACGTGCTGGGCGCGGCGCCTGAGCTGGCCGCGGTGCTGCTTCAGCGTTACGACGAGACTACGCAACGTAGCCAAGGTGTCACGCCGGAGCTACTTCTGCAGGCGGCCGGCCGATAGCACGATGACCTTCTGCAGCTCTTCTCACTGAGCTCCCCACTTCCGGCCCCGGGCACGCCGCAACCCGGGGCCGGTCCCATGTTGTCCACATGAAACGCACTATTGCATGCCTTGCGCTCGATGTGTATACATCTCATCAAGAAAGCGCACACCACCGAGGAGGCATGCGTGAGCTGGTTTGCCCTGGGTTCGTATCGGGCCGGCGCGGAGCTGAGACCGGCGCTGGTCCTGGCGCCCGACCGGGTCCACGACCTGGCCGCGCTGTGGAAGGGCCCGCTCCCCGACCTGGTCACCCTGCTGACCGGGCACGAGGAGGAGCTCGTCCGCCTCGCCGAGGCCGCCGCCGCCCGGACCGACCTGCCCGACCACAGCGCCGAGCTGGCCGAGCCGTACCGGCCGGGCCGGATCTTCGCCGCCGCCTCCAACTTCGTCGACCACGCCGACGAGATGGGCACGGTGCTCGCCGCCAAGGCCGACAGCCAGCCGTACGTCTTCATGAAGGCCGACTCCGCGGTGGTCGGCCCCGGACGGGACGTGGTGATGCCGGCCGGCACGCGGCAGCTCGACTGGGAGGTCGAGCTGGCCGCGGTGATCGGCCGCGGCGGCCGGCACATCCCGGCCGAGCGGGCGCTGGAGCACGTGGCCGGCTACAGCATCCTCAACGACGTCTCGGCGCGCGACCTCAACATGCGCGACGACTTCCCCTTCACCTTCGACTGGTTCCGCGGCAAGTGCTTCGACACCTTCGCGCCCTTCGGGCCGTGGGTGGTGCCGGCGCGCTTCATCCGCGACCCGCAGCACGTCGCGCTGCGCCTGGCCGTCAACGGCCAGATCATGCAGGACGGCAAGACGAACGAGATGATCTTCACGCTGGCCGAGCAGATCGCCTACCTGTCGAGCATCCTCACCCTCCGGCCCGGCGACGTGATCGCCACCGGCACCCCAGACGGCGTCGGCATGGGCCGCGGCGTCTACCTCTCCTCCGGAGACGTCATGCGAGCCGAGATCGACGGCATCGGCGTCCTGGAGAACCCCGTGATCCAGGAGTAGCCATGAAGCATGCAGTGGCCGCGGCCGCCCTGACAGCGTTGCTCGTCGCGTGCGGCTCGGCCGGCGGCGGGGGTGGGACGAAGGTCACCTTCAACCTCGCCTGGTTCCCGCAGGGCAGCCTCGGCGGCGTCTTCGCCGCCATCGACCAGGGGTACTACGAGGCCGAGGGCCTCAGCGTGGAGCCCGTCCGGGGGTACGGCGGCACGCGCACGGTCAACGAGATCGACCAGGGCCAGTGGGACTACGGCTACGGCGACCCGATCAGCGTCATCCTCAACCGCGCCAAGAACGGCAAGACCGTGATGGTCGGCGCGCTCAACACCGTCTGGCCCGGCGGCCTGTGCTACGACGCCGGCAAGCACTCGGTCAACGGCCTGGCCGACCTGAAGGGCCTGGTGCTCGGCGGCGGCGCGACCTCGCCGATCCAGAGCCTGCTGCCGGTCTGGCTGGAGCGCAACCAGTTGCCCAAGGAGCACATCAAGCTGCTCAAGATGGACCCGGCCGTGGTCGACGCCTCGCTGGTCCAGGGCAAGATCGACCTGTCCGACTGCTGGGCCGGCAGCAACCGCGCGACCGTGCTCGACCTGGCCAAGGCGGCCGGGCGTGAGATCAAGTGGCTCGACTACCGCGAGCACGGCCTCGACATGTACGGCAACGGCATCGTCACCTCGGCCGAGCGGCTGAGCAAGGACCCCGAGCAGGTCAGGAAGTTCCTGCGGGCGACCTACAAGGGCTACGCCTTCATGAAGGACAACCCGGCCAAGGTCGTCGAGATCATGCTCAAGCGCTACCCGGAGCTCAAGTCCGACGTGCTGACCCGGCAGGTCGAGGACATGAACCAGCTCCTCGGCGACGGCAGCGGCCGCTTCGACCCGGCCCGGATGGCCAGCACCGCCGAGATCATCGGGACCGCCTACCAGGTGCGGGTCCCACCCACCGACGTCTACAGCAACGACTACCTGAAGTGAGGCGACCCCCATGCCCAAGCCCCGCCCCCGCAAGCTCGGCCACCTGGTCCTGCAGGTGCGCGACATCCAGAAGTCGTACGAGTTCTACACCGAGATCGTCGGCCTGACCCTGTCGGACTGGATCGGCGACTCCATGGTCTTCCTGCGCTGCGGGACCGACCACCACGACCTGGGCCTGGCCCAGCTCCCGCCGGAGACCGCCGCCCTGCCGCCGCGCGAGGTCGGCGAGCGCGCCGGGCTGGAGCACTTCTCCTACGAGGTCGGCGGCCTGGAGGAGCTGGAGGGCATCGCCGACTTCCTGGAGGAGAAGAACGTCGACATCGTCCGCGGCATCGGGAAGCACGGGCCCGGCGAGAACCTCTTCCTAGTCTTCCGCGACCCCGACGGCAACTTCGTGGAGTTCTACGCCGACATGGTGCGGATCGACGCCGAGCACCCCTACGAGCCGGCCGTCTGGGAGGACAACCTGGACGCCTACGACCAGTGGCACTTCAGCCGCTTCCGCGTCACCGCCCCCGCCCTCTACCAGGAGAAGGCGTGAGGCGCTGGGTCGAACCCGCGCTGCTGGTCGTGGCCCTGCTGGCGCTGTGGGAGTGGCTGCCGGGCCTGCTGGGCCTGAAGTCCTACCTGCTGCCCCGGCTCAGCGAGGTGCTCGCGGCGGGCTGGGAGTCGCGGGCCACGCTGGGCGAGTACCTGCTGATCACCACCTGGGAGGTGCTGCTGGGCTTCGCCGCCGCCGCGCTCGGCGGGGTGGTCCTGGCGGTGCTCATCCACGGCTGGCCCCCGCTGCGCCGCACGCTCTACCCGCTGCTGGTGGCGTTGCAGGGGCTGCCGAAGGTGGCGCTCGCGCCGCTGTTCGTCGTCTGGTTCGGCTACGGGCTGGGGTCGAAGGCGCTGATGGCCTTCCTGTTCGCCTTCTTCCCGGTGGCCATCGCCACCCTGGGCGGGCTGGCCGGCACCCCCAGCCACCTGGAGGAGCACTTCCGGGCGCTGAAGGCCACGCGCTGGCAGACCTTCGCCCGGCTGCGCGTGCCGTACGCGCTGCCGGCGGTGGTGGACGGCTGCAAGGTGGCCATGCCGCTGGCGGTCATCGGCGCCATCGTCGGCGAGTTCGTGGGCGCGGAGAAAGGGCTGGGCAGCCAGATCCAGTTCGCCGCCTCCAGCAACCGCACCGACCTGGTGTTCGCCGCGCTGGTGCTGGTCAGCGCGTTGTCGTTCCTGCTCTACGGAGTCATCGAGTTGCTCGGCCGCCTCGTCTGGTGGCGCGGCCGGTCCATCACCTAAGGAGTTCGATCATGGCAAAGCTGCGGCACGTCGCGCTGGCGGTCCAGGACCTCGAGGCGTCGGCCAAGTTCTACTGCGAGGCCTTCGAGATGGAGGTCGTCGGCGAGACCGAGTCGCCGATCGCCTCGGGTCTCTACCTGAGCGACGGGACGGTCTGCCTGGCGCTGCTCAACTACAAGACCGACGAGGCGGCCGGCCTGGAGCGCGGCAAGGACTACGTGGGCGTGCACCACTTCGGCTTCTGGTGCGAGGACCTCGACGAGCAGGCCAAGGCGATCACCGACCGGGGCGGGGTGTACTTCATGGACCTGCCGCTGGAGAAGGACTCGCTCTACTACGAGGCCAAGTACCGCGACCCGGACGGCATCGTCTTCGACATCACCCAGAACGGGTGGGTCGGGGCGCGCAAGTGACGGCGATCTCGCTGGGGAGGGTCTCCAAGACCTTCCCCGGCGGGGTGCACGCGCTCGACTCGGTCGACCTGGAGGTCGGCGAGGGCGAGTTCGTGGCCATCCTCGGCCCCAGCGGCTGCGGCAAGAGCACCCTGCTGCGCATCGTGGCCGGGCTGGAGGAGGCGAGCTCCGGCCGCGTCGAGACCGGCGACGGGATCGGCGTGGTCTTCCAGACCTCCAACCTGCTGCCCTGGCTGACCGTCGAGCAGAACGTCGGGCTGGGCGCCCAGCTCAAGGGCCGCAAGGTGGACACCGCGCCCATGCTGGAGACGCTGGGCCTGTCGGCCTTCGCCAGGAAATATCCGCACGAGCTGTCCGGCGGCATGCGCCAGCGTGCCGCGCTCGGCCAGACCCTGATCTGCGAGCCGCGCATCGTCCTGCTGGACGAGCCGTTCGGCGCGCTCGACGCGCTCACCCGCGACCGGCTCAACGTGGAACTGCTGCGGTTGTGGCAGGACCTGCGCCAGACGGTCGTGCTGATCACGCACAGCATCCCCGAGGCGGTCTTCCTGGCCGACCGCGTGGTCGTGATGACCGGCCGGCCGGGCGCGGTCGCCGAGGAGATGCGCGTGGAGATCCCCCGGCCCCGCGACCCGGCCGTCACCCGCGGCCTGCCGGAGTTCGCCGAGGCCGTCCTGCACCTGAGCAAGCTGATGGGAGTGGTCTGAGATGGCCGTGTTGCAGGGCATCGTCACCGCCACGCCGACCGCCTTCACCAAGGACGGGGACCTGGACGAGACCCGGTTCCGCGAGCTGGTCCGCCACCTGCTGAGCGAGGGCGTGCACGGCGTCTCGGTGGCCGGCAGCCAGGGCGAGTTCGCCGTCCTGGACCGCACCGAGCGGCTGCGGCTGATCGAGATCGCGGTCGAGGAGGCGGCCGGCCGGGTGCCCGTCTACGCCGGCACCGGCGCGATCTCCACCCGCGAGAGCATCGAGCTGACCAGGGCCGCCCAGTCGATCGGCGCGGACGTGGCCATGATCATCACCCCCTACTTCCTGTCGCCCTCCCCCGCCGAGCTGGCCTCGCACTACCGCCAGGTCGCCGCCGCCACCGACCTGCCGGTCCTGGCCTACAACAACCCGCCGCGCACCGGCGTCAACCTCACCGGCTTCACCCCGTTCGGCAACGTCGTCGGCATCAAGGACAGCAGCGGCGACCTCACCCAGGCCGTCGAGTACCTGCGCGGCGGCGCGCTGGTCTTCTCCGGCCGCGACACCATCACCCTGGCCCTGCTGCTGCACGGCGGCGCCGGCGCCATCTCCCCGGCCGCCTGCGTCTTCCCGCGCCTGCTGGTCCGGATGTACGGCGCGGCCAAGTCCGGGCGGCTGGAGGAGGCGCTGGCGATCAGCGACGCCCTCGCGCCGCTGCGCCGGGCCTGGGAGCTGGGCTCCTTCCCGGTCGTCATCAAGGAGGCGATGGCCCTGACCGGCCACGACCCCGGCCCGGCGCGCCTGCCCGTCGCCCCGCTCACCGAACCGGCCCGCGCCAAGCTGGCGGAGGTCGTCGCCAAGATCCAGGCCTTCGAGGCGGAGCTCGCGTGAGAGCCGAGACCGGGACCGTCCTCGACCGCCTGTTCCGGCAGGCCCGCACGGCCAACCGGTTCACCGCCGAACCGGTCGCCGAGGAGGTGCTGCGCGAACTCTACGATTTGGTACGGCTCGGCCCCACCGCGGGCAACCTGTGCCCGGCCCGTTTCGTCTTCGTCCGCACCCCCGAGGCCAAGGAGCGGCTGCTGCGCTGCCTCGACCCGGGCAACGTGGTGCGCACCCGCGAGGCCCCGGTCACCGTGATCATCGGCTGGGACGAGCGGTTCCACCACATGGCACCGGTGCTTTTCCCCGGCCGGGATGATCTGATAACGGCCCACGAGGGGGACAATAGGAGCAGCCACCGCCACGAGGTGGCGCTCCGCAACTCCAGCCTCCAGGGGGCGTATCTCATCATGGCCGCACGGGCGCTCGGCCTCGACTGCGGGCCCATGTCGGGATTCGACCGCGAGCGGCTGGAGGCGGAGTTCTTCCCCGACGGCCGGATCCGGGTCAACTTCCTGTGCAACCTGGGCCGCGCCGACCGGGAGGCACTCTATCCCCGCCTGCCCCGGCTCTCATTCGAGGACGCATGCACGCTTCTGTAGGCCAGACCCGGTCGGAGGAGATCCGGCAGCGCATCGCCGACGACATCGTGTCGGGGCGGCTCCGGCCGGGCCAGAAGCTCGACGAGCCCGCGCTCGCCGAGCGCTACCAAGTCTCCCGCACCCCCGTCCGCGACGCGTTGCGCCAGCTCAGCGGCACGGGGTTGGTGCGCATCCTGCCCAACAGGGGCGCGTGGGTGGCCGAGATCGACCCGCAGCAACTGGAGGAGCTCTTCGAGGCGTGCGCCGAGATCGACGCCCTGTGCGCCAAGCTGGCCGCGGTCCGGCTCACCGGCATCGAGCGCCGGCAGCTTGAGCTGGCCCACAGCCAGTCGTCGGCGTTCGTCAGCACCGGCGACGACGCCGGCTACGCGGTCTGCAACGAGCGGCTGCACGACCTGGTCTACCAGGGCAGCCGCAACCGGCCGCTGGTCGAGATCGCGCGCGGGCTGCGGCAGCGCGCCTCGCCCTTCCGGCTGCCGCAGTTCTACGTGCGCAACGAGCGGATGCGGGCCTCCTTCACCGAGCACGGTCAGCTCGTGACGGCCATCCTCGCCGGGGAGGCGGAGGCGGCCTACACCGCGATGCACGAGCACATCACCAACTCCTCGGTTCACGTGATCGAGTTCTTCAAATGACGGACGTCGCGGTGTTCCTGCACGGCATCGGGTCGGACGCGGCGGCCTTCGACCAGGTCGTCGAGCTGCTGCCCGCCGGGGTGCGCGGGGTGTCCTGGACCCTGCCGGGGTACGCGGGCACGCCGCCGCTCGCCGAGTCCGGGAGCTATGCCGACGCGCTCGCCGCCTTCCTGGACGAGCGCGGGATCGGGTCCTGCCACCTGGTCGGCAGCTCCATCGGCGCGCTCATCGCCGCCGAGACCGCCGCGCGCTTCCCCGAGCGGGTGCGGTCGCTGCTGCTGTGCGCTCCGGCGCCCGGTGGCGGGGGCGCGGCCGAACTGGCGGCGCGGGAGGCGCTGATCGCGCTCGGGCCGGAGCGGATGGCGGCCGAGCGGGTGCCCGTGCTCATCGCCTCCGGATCCCCGCGGGCGCTGGCCGCCGCGCGGGCCGCGACGCTGGCCCTGGACGCCTCGGCCTATCTGCGGGCGGCCCGGCTGCTGGCGTTCGGCGACATCCACCGGTGGCTGGCGGGGGTGCCTGCCGTACCGGTGGGGGTGCTGGGCGGGGAGCTGGACGCGGTCACGCCGGTGGCGACCTGCGCCCGGCCGGTGGCGGCGGCGATCCCCGGCGCGCGGCTGACCGTGGTGCCGGGCTGCGGCCACGTGCCCGAGCTCGAAGCCCCGGAGGCGGTCGCGGCGGAGCTGGCCCGGCTGATCGCCGCCACCCTCCCGGACGGGGCCGCGCCGGCCTGAGACCGCTAGTCGATCTCGCGGCGGCGGCCCGTCCACGGGTTGTACTGGCCGCCGTGCAGGCCGTGGAGGCCGTCGTCGCCGACGAGGGCGCGCCAGTGCTCCCGCCAGGCGGACAGGCCGCGGCGGATCGGCTCGGCCTTGGAGTCACCGATGATCTTGACGTCGCCCATCACGGCGTAGGCCTTGACGTGCACGACCGGGACGTCACGGCCGGGCTCGGCCTCCATGACGTCGACCTTCTTGTCCCCCATGATCGCGATGCCTTCGAGGTCGACGTCCACCCCGTCCGGCACGATGATCTTCACGTCGCCCATGACCGCGGTGGCCACGATGTCGATCCGGTTGCCGCGCACCTCCGCCTCGCGCAGGTCGAGCAGCACGTCGCCCATGACCGCGACGGCCCCGATCTCCGACTCCACCCGCCACTTCCCGCGCCGCTTGGAGTCGCCCATCACCGCCACGAACCAGCGCCGCTTGCGCTCGGTGTCCACCGGCTGCGGCGCGTACGACGCGGCCGAGACGGCGGGCAGGTCCTGGGTGAGCAGGGCGAGTTCGGCCTGCGTGCTGGCCGTGTAGGCCGCCCCCGTGCGTTCGGTGAGCTCGACCAGGGTCAACCGGCCGTCCACGGAGGCCTGCTTGAGGAGCTCCACCACGGCCTCGCGCTCGGCGTCAGACGCGCGCACTTCGTCCATAAGACGCAACATATCGCGTTTGCCGCCCGCTGCGCGTCCTCCGAAGGAAGGACTTCCGTTTGCTACTAGGGTCCTGAGCTATGCATGAGGAAGAGCTCTACCAGGCGGCGCTGTCCGGCGATCTGACGAAGGTCCGCGGGCTGCTGGAGCGGGGCGCCGATCCGAACCAGCCCGTCGAGGAGGGCCTGCCGCTGTGCGCGGCGGCGGCCTGGGACCGGCTGGACGTCATCGCCGCCCTGCTGGAGGGCGGCGCCGAGGTGGCGGCCCGGGAGGCCGACGGCTGGCACCCGCTGATGTGGGCGGCGGCCAACGGCAACGCCGACGCCGCCCACGCGCTGATCGAGGCCGGGGCGCCGGTGGACGAGCCGAGCGAGGGCGGCGAGACGCCGTTGACGCTGGCCGCGCGCCGCGGCGCGCTGGGCGCGGTGCGGGTGCTGCTGGACGCCGGGGCCGACCCCGAGAAGGCCGACGGCGACGGGGACACCCCGCTCGACATCGCCTCGGCGTGGGTGGGCGTGCACCTGGAGACCGCGCTGCTCGACCAGATCGGGCAGGAGGGCTGGGAGTACGTGGTGACCCGCCAGTTCGCCAAGGACGGCACCGAGCTGGTCACCGTGCACGGCCGCTCGGCCGAGGGCGACAGCGAGCAGGTGCAGGCCCAGCGCGGGCACGCGGCGGTCGCGACGCTGCTGGAGGACGCCACCGGCCTCTACACCCCGGTCGCGCAGCTCGTGGCACGGGCGCTGGCGCACCGCGACGTGGACGAGGACGCCGAGACGTGGTGGGTGGTGGCCGACTCGCTGGGCCGGCGGGCCGGCACGAGCGACGCCGAGGAGACCTACGAGGCGCTGTCCACCCTGTGCGTGAGCGAGGACGCGCGCGAGCGGGAGTTCGGCGTCGACGCCATCGCCCAGTTCGGCGTGACCGAGGACGGCGACAAGCCCTACCGCGAGCGCACGCTGCCGCTGCTGCAGAAGATGGCCACCACCGAGGGCAACCCGCAGGTGCTGCGCTCGGTCCTGTCCGCGCTCGGCCACCAGGGCGACCCGCGGGCGCTGCCGCAGGTGCTGGAGATCATCGGCCGGCCCGGCCACAAGCGGACCATGACCGACGCCATCGCGCTGGCCGACGTGCTGCCTCCCGACGGCGGCGAGGGGCTGGAGCTGCTGATCGAGATGACCGCCGACGAGTCCGACGAGGTGCGCGACTGGGCGACCGCCGGGCTCGCCAACCAGGCGGCCGACACCCCGGCCATCCGGGAGGCGCTGGCCGCGCGGCTGGACGACAGCGACCTGCACACCGTCGCCGAGGCCTCGCGCGGGCTCGCCCAGCGGGGCGACGCGCGCGCCGAGGCGGGGATCAAGCGGGTGCTGGCCGAGAGCGACGACCCGTACGACCGCGAACTGGCCGTGGAGGCCCAGGCCCAGCTCGGCGCCTGACCGCCGGCTCTCCTGAGGGCGGGTCAGGGGCCGGACAGGGCCGGGGCGCTCCGGAGGACCTGCCTGGCCAGCTCGGTGTCGCCGCCGAGCCGGGCGGGCAGGCTCTCGGCCGACCCGCGCCCGCCCAGCAGGAAGCAGAACTCGACCACGTCCGCGCTGATCGACACGTCGGCGTCCGTCCCGGGCGGGTCGCCCAGGCCGAGCGGGACCTGCCACCGCCCGCCGCCGGGCCCGGTCAGCGTCAGCTCCAGCACGTGCCCCGAGCCGTCGAGCCCCGACACCGCCAGCGTCCACGGCAGCAGCCGCGCGCACAGGTCGGCCGTCGGGTGGATGTGCTCGGGCACCGGGTGCGGCAGCGCCAGCCTCGCCGTGCGCGCCGCGTCGTCGGCGTGCACCCACGTCTCCAGGCTCCGGGCGAGCACCTGGTCGCCCAGCGGGGCCTCCAGCCCGTCCACCCGGACCGGGGCCGCCGGGTCCAGGGTCGCCAGGTGCCGGCACAGCGCGTCGGCCTGCGCCCGCCAGTCGCGCCGCGTCTGCTCGGGGCTGCGGGCCCGCTCGTGCTCCTGGACCTGCGCGGTACGGCCCGCCGCGTCGAGCACGCCGAGCGGCGGCCCCAGCACCGGAGCCCCCACCGCGTGCGCCAGCAGCCCGTCCTTGGCCGCCAAATGCGCCACGAGCTCCTGCAGCGTCCAGCCCTCGACGATGACGCGGTGCCAGTCGTCGTCGACCGCCGCGGCCAGCAGCGCGTCCATCGCCGCCACGCGCCCGGCGAACGGCTCGGCCCAGGGGGCGGTGCGCTCGGCGGGCCGGCGTCGCGCCCGCGCCCCGGCCAGGAGCTGGGGCCGCAGCGAACGGCCCGGCTCGGCCGGCTCGGCCGTCAGGGCGTCGAGGTACAGCCGCTCGACGGGGTCCATCACCCCTCCTCCTCGGTGAGCTCCTCGGCCAGGCGCCGCAGCGCCAGCCGGATCCGCGACTTCGCCGTGCCCTCCGGCACGCCCAGCTCCTGCCCGACCTGGCGGTAGCTCCGGCCGCCGTAGTAGGCCAGTTCCACGACCTCGCGCAGGGCGCCGGGCAGCCGGGTGACCGCCTGCCGTACCCGCTGGGCCTCGTCGGCGGCCAGCACGCGCTCCTCCAGCCGCGCCGGTTCCGGCTCGAAGAGCCGGGGACCCAGCACCGACACCCGGCGGCGCTCCTCGGACCGCACGTGGTCGACCGCGCGGCGGTGCGCGATGGTGGCCAGCCAGGCGCGTAAGGAACCGCGGCCGGGGTCGTAGGCCAGCGGGCGCTCCCAGAAGATCAGGAAGACCTCCTGGGTGATGTCCTCGGCGACCACCCGGTCGCGGGTGACGCGCGCGGCGAGGCCGAAGATCAGCGCGGAGAAGCGGTCGTAGGCCTCCCCGAGCGCCGCCTCCTCGCCGCCGACCACGCGCTGGTGCAGCAGGCGGTCGTCGTCCGGCGCCTCCACTGGCACCACACTCCCAGCGTTCCGGTGATCCGCTGACGCCACTGTCTGAGCATGTCACTATTCGCCGGAAAAGTTGAGGCGGATGACCTACTCAGGGACGCGTCTCAAGCCGTGAGTGAAGGCGCAGGTGGTCCCGGCGATCGCGATATGTTCGGAGTCGTACGCGAAAGCTCTTGAAGGGATATAAGGCATGGCGACGACTCGCACCGCCACCACCCAGTGGAAGGGCGCCCTGCTCGACGGCTCCGGCACCGTCTCACTCGACTCCTCCGGCGTCGGCACCTTCGACGTCTCCTGGCCCTCCCGGGCCGAGGCGGCCAACGGCAAGACCTCCCCCGAGGAGCTCATCGCCGCGGCGCACTCCTCCTGCTTCTCGATGGCGCTGTCGCACGGCCTCAACGGCGCCGGCACCCCGCCGCAGTCGCTGGAGACCCGCGCGGACGTGACCTTCCAGCCGGGTGAGGGCATCACCGGCATCGTGATCACCGTCAAGGGCCAGGTGCCCGGCATCACCGCCGAGCAGTTCCAGCAGGCCGCCGAGACGGCCAAGGCCAACTGCCCGGTCAGCAAGGCGCTGACCGGCACGACCATCACGCTCGACGCCGAGCTCGTCGGCTGATTCCGCGGGTGGCGCTCGCCCGGCGGCTCTCGCGTGCGACAATCGGGACACATGCGAGAGGTTTGGCCGGGCGAGCCCTATCCACTCGGCGCCACCTGGGACGGGGTCGGCACCGGGTTCTCGGTGTTCTCCGAGGTCGCCGAGCGGGTCGAGCTGTGCCTGTTCCACGACGACGGCACTGAGGAGCGGGTCGACCTGCCCGAGGTCGACGGCTTCGTCTGGCACGGCTACCTGCCGGGCATCGTCCCCGGGCAGCGGTACGGCTACCGCGTCCACGGGCCCTACGAGCCGTCCCGAGGCGGGCGGTGCAACCCCGCCAAGCTGCTCATCGACCCGTACGGCAAGGCCATCGACGGCGACCTGGAGTGGAACGAGGCGCTGTTCTCCTACCACTTCACCGACCCCGCCAAGCGCAACACCGCCGACAGCGCCCCGTACATGCCGAAGAACGTGGTGATCAACCCGTTCTTCGAGTGGGGCAACGACCGCCCGCCCCGCACGCCGTACCACCAGACGGTCATCTACGAGGCGCACGTGCGCGGCCTGACGATGCGTCACCCGGCCGTGCCCGAGGAGCAGCGCGGCACCTACGCGGGCCTCGCGCACCCGGCGATCATCGAGCATCTGCTGGCCATGGGCGTGACCGCGGTCGAGCTCATGCCGGTGCACCACTTCGTGCCCGAGCACTTCCTGGTGGCGCGCGGGCTGACGAACTACTGGGGCTACAACACGATGGCCTACCTGGCCCCGCACGCCGCCTACTCCAGCGCGGGCACCCGCGGCGAGCAGGTGCTGGAGTTCAAGGCGATGGTGCGCGCGCTGCACGAGGCGGGCATCGAGGTCATCCTGGACGTGGTCTACAACCACACCGCCGAGGGCGACCACATGGGCCCGACGCTGGGCTTCCGCGGCATCGACAACCCGGCCTACTACCGGCTGCACGACGGGGACCGGCGCTACTACCTCGACTACACCGGCTGCGGCAACTCGCTCAACGTGCGCTCGCCGCACGCGCTGCAGCTCATCATGGACAGCCTGCGCTACTGGGTGCTGGACATGCACGTGGACGGCTTCCGCTTCGACCTGGCCGCGGCGCTGGCGCGCGAGCTGCACGACGTCGACCGGCTCAGCGCCTTCTTCGACCTGATCCAGCAGGACCCGGTGATCTCGCAGGTGAAGCTGATCGCCGAGCCGTGGGACGTGGGGCCGGGCGGCTACCAGGTGGGCAACTTCCCGCCGCTGTGGACGGAGTGGAACGGCAAGTACCGCGACGCGGTCCGCGACTTCTGGCGGGGGCATGCCGTACTGCCGGAGTTCGCCTCGCGGCTGTCGGGCTCCTCCGACCTGTACGCCTCCTCGGGCCGCCGCCCGGTGGCCTCGATCAACTTCGTCACCTGCCACGACGGCTTCACCCTCACCGACCTGGTCTCCTACGACCGCAAGCACAACGAGGACAACGGCGAGGACAACCGCGACGGCACCGACGACAACCGCTCCTGGAACTGCGGCGCGGAGGGCCCGGTCGAGGACCCGGACATCGTCCGGCTGCGCCGCCGCCAGCGCCGCAACCTGCTGGCCACGCTCTTCCTGTCGCAGGGCGTCCCGATGCTCTCGCACGGCGACGAGCTCGGGCGCACCCAGCTCGGCAACAACAACGGCTACTGCCAGGACAACGAGCTGACCTGGGTGGACTGGTCGATGATCGAGCGCGAGGGCGACCTGCTGGCCTTCGTCCGCAACCTGGCGAAGCTGCGCCGCGAGCACCCGGTCTTCCAGCGCCGCCGCTTCTTCCGCGGCAGCGCGCGCGGGCTGCGCGACCTGGTCTGGCTGACCCCGGCCGGGCGGGAGATGAGCGCCGGCGACTGGCAGACCGGCTACGCCCGCGCGATGGGGGCCTTCCTCAACGGCGAGGCGATCACCGAGCCGGGACCGCGCGGCGAGCGCATCGTGGACGACTCGTTCCTGCTGCTGATCAACGCCCACCACGAGGACATGACCTTCACCCTGCCGGGCGAGGAGTTCGGCGCGTTCTGGGTGACCGAGCTCGACACCAGCGACGAGCTCTCCCGCGACGAGCCGTTCCCGGACGAGCACTGGACGCCCGGCTCGCTGGTCGCGGTCACCTCGCGCAGCGTCCAGGTGCTGCGCCACCCGCGCTCCGGGCGCGCCTGAGCTAGACCCGCGCGGCGGTCAGCAGCACCAGCACGAACGTGGTCAGCCCGGCCAGGCCGTGCACCGCCACGGCCACCAGCGGGAAGCCGCGCTCGGCGCCCTTGGCGTGCCGTCCGGCGCCGAGCCAGCGGGTGAACATGGTGAAGCCCAGCAGCGCGGCGACGGTCAGGACGCCGAAGGCGGCCCACGCCATGGAGCCGGCGCCGGTGACCAGGAAGATCCCCCAGCAGACCAGCGCGCTGACCGCGAAGACGGGGTGGGAGAAGATCAGCAGCACCGGGAAGCGCGTGACCTTCGTGGCCTGCTGCCGTAAACCGCCCCCGGAGAGCCAGATGTAGAGCAGGTAGACCCCGACCAGCGCGGCGACCAACCACGGCACGAGAGTGACCAGCCCCAACCGAGCCTCCCTGGAGTCCCTGATCTCACTCGCCACGTAAGCACATCAGCGCACGTACGTCACGAGATACGGGCAAAGTGCTATGGCCGCCCCGAAAAGCCACCGGTCCGTGGCCGTGTGTCAAGGTAGACGGGTGCGTCGAATCTTTCCCGACCCGGCCGAGGACCCCGACCTGATCCAGGCCTACGCCTATCCGGTCGACCACTGGCTGCGGGTCAACATGGTGGCCAGCGCCGACGGGGCCGCATGGGTGAAGGGCCTGTCCGGTGGCCTGTCCGGCAAGGGCGACCGGCGCATCTTCGGGGTCCTGCGCGGGCTGGCCGACGTGATCGTCGCCGGCGCCGCGACCGTCCGCGCCGAGGGGTACGGCCCGGCCAAGCCGCGCGAGGGCCGGGAGGTGCCGCCGCCGATCGCGGTGGTGACCCGGCGGATGGACCTCGACCTGGGCGGCACGCTGTTCACCGAGGCCCGCACCCGGACGATCGTGATCACCTGCGAGGCGGCGCCGCGCGACCGGGTCGAGGCGGCGGCCGAGCTGGCCGACGTGATCGTCGCCGGTGGCGACCGGGTGGACTTCCCCGCGGCCGTGGAGTTCCTGCGGATGCGCGGGCTGACCCGCATCCTGTGCGAGGGCGGCCCCCGGATCAACGCCCAGCTCGCCGCCGACGACCTGATCGACGAGCTGTGCCTGACGGTGAGCCCGCTGTTGATCGGCGGCGTCGCGGCCCGCATCCTGAACGGCGAGGCGTCGCACGTGCCGCTCCGCCTCACCCAGGTCTTGGAGGAGGATGGGGTCCTCTTCCAGCGATATGTACGGGAGCGTGCCCGATGACCCAGCCGATCGACCCGTACGAGGACCTCCAGCTCGACCTGCCGGTCATGCCGCCGGTCGCGCCGATGCTGGCCAAGGCGGTCAAGGCGATGCCCAAGCAGGACGGCACGCTGTTCTACGAGCCCAAGTGGGACGGCTTCCGCTGCATCGTCTTCCGCGACGGCGACGAGGTCTTCCTGGGCAGCCGCAACGAGCGGCCCTTCACCCGCTACTTCCCCGAACTCGTCGAGGCGATCCGCAAGGAGCTGCCGGACAAGTGCGTGCTGGACGGCGAGATCGTCCTGCGGCAGGGGCAGGAGCTCGACTTCGAGATGCTCCAGCAGCGCATCCACCCGGCCGCCTCGCGGGTGAAGATGCTGGCCGAGACCTACCCGGCCTCCTACATCGCCTTCGACCTGCTCGCGCTGGGCGAGGAGTCGCTGATGGAGACGCCCTTCGCCGAGCGCCGCGCCCGGCTCGTGACGATCTTCCCCGGCGAGTCCGACCCTGCCCGGTCGGTACGGCTGACGCCGGTCACCACCAACGAGGAGCGCGCCGGCGAGTGGTTCGAGATGTTCGAGGGCGCCGGCCTCGACGGCATCATCGTCAAGCCCGGCACCGAGCCGTACGTGCCGGACAAGCGCACCATGTTCAAGGTCAAGCACGACCGCACCGCCGACGTGGTGGTCTGCGGGTACCGCGAGCACAAGAGCGGGCCGATCGTCGGCTCCATCCTGCTCGGGCTCTACAGCCCGGACGGCAAGCTCCACCACGTGGGCGTGGCCGCCTCCTTCCCGATGGCGCGCCGGGCCGAACTCGTCGAGGAGCTCGCGCCCTACCGGGCCGAGCTGGGCGAGCACCCGTGGGGCGAGTGGGCCGACCAGGCGATCCGCAACATGGGCGAGGCGGCGGCCACCCCCTCGCGCGGCGGGCAGCGCATGCCCGGCGCGGTGTCGCGGTGGAACGCCAAGAAGGACCTGTCGTTCATCCCGCTCCGGCCCGAGCTGGTGATGGAGGTCGCCTACGACCAGATGGAGGGCGACCGGTTCCGGCACACCGCCCACTTCCGGCGCTGGCGGCCCGACCGCACCCCCGAGTCCTGCACCTACGAGCAGCTCGAACGGCCGGTGGGGTACCAGCTCGACGACATCCTCGCGCGGTGATCGCCCGGCCGACGTAGGCTCGCGGCATGACCACCCCCTCGCCCGGGGACGAGCTCCGGGCCGCCGTCTCCGCTCGCCGCGACCTCGGACCCGAGTTCGAGGACGCCTTGGTGGAGTCCTTCCTCGACAAACTCGGCAGCGAGGTCGACCGGCGCGTCGATCAGCGGGTCGCCGCCGCCGAGGTCGCCACCCCGGCCACCCGCGACGGCCGGTCCGACGGCATGCGGCTGGCGCTGGCGATCGTCTCGCTGGCGCTGGGCACGATCGTCACCATCGCCATCCTCGCGACCACCAAGGGCGCGCTGGCGCTGATCCCGGTGTGGGCGGGGATCGTGCTGGTGAACGTGGTGTTCACCCAGTCCACCCGCAAGCCGTAGCCCGCGCTCAGGTGAGCCAGACCAGGCCGGCGAACCGGCCGGTTACCTGCTCCCGGCGGTGGGAGTAGAGCGCCTCGTCCTCGATGGTGCAGCGCGCGTCGTGCCGGACGTCGGAGACGCCCGCGGCGCGCAGCTGGGCCTCGATGCCGGCCCGCAGGTCGAGGGCGGGGGTGCCCCAGGACGTCGTGGACCAGGTCTCCGGCACCTTGGCGGCCACCCGGGCGCGCAGGTCCTCGGGCACCTCGTAGCAGCGCCCGCACGCCCCCGGGCCCACCAGGGCGACCAGGTCGCGGGCGCCCTTGGCCCGCATGGCCTCGACCAGGGCGGTGGCGATGCCCGCCTCGGTGCCCGGGCGGCCGGAGTGGGCCGCGCCCACCAGGCGGGCCACCGGGTCCCCGATCAGGATCGCCGGGCAGTCGGCGCCCAGCGAGGCCAGGGCCAGGCCGGGCACGTCGGTGAAGACGCCGTCCACCGGGGGCGGGTCGGCGCCGAAGGGCTGGGCGGCGTAGGCGATGTCCGCGCCGTGGACCTGGCGCATGAACACGATGCCGTGCACGCCCAGCTCGGCGGCCAGGGCCTCGCGGTTGCCGCGGACGGCCTCGGGGGTGTCGCCCACCAGCCCGCCCAGGTTCCGTGAGCCGTAGGGCGGGGTGGACAGGCCGCCGTGCCGATCGGTGACGGCCACCTGCACGCCGGGTGCGAGAAGCATGCCGCCCAGCATAGAACGCGCCCGCCGATCGCCTGGCCCAGCCTCTCCCTCGCACTGACAAGCAAGCGTATGCTTGGCGACGTGATCGTCTACCGTAACCTGATCGGCGGCGAGCTCCGGCCCGCCGCCGACGGCCGCACACTCGACTCGGTCAACCCCGCCACCGGCGAGACCTGGGCCCGCATCCCCCGCAGCGGACCCGCCGAGGCCGAGGCGGCGGTGGCCGCGGCCAGGGCGGCCCTCCCCCGCTGGGCGGCCATGCCCGCCCTGGGCAGGGCCCGGTACCTGCGCCAGGTGGCCGACCTGTTCACCCGGCACGCCGACGAGCTGGCCAGGCTGGAGACGACCGACAACGGCCGCGTGCTCCGCGACACCCTGCACCGCGACCTGCCCGGCATGGCCTTCCTGTGGCAGCTCGCCGCCGGCCAGGTGCTGGACGCGGTCAAGGGCGACACCGTCCTGCTCGGCCCGGACGCGCTCGGGCTGACCCGGCGCGAGCCGTACGGGGTGGTGGCCTGCGTGATCCCCTGGAACTCCCCCGTCTCCACCTTCTCCGCCAAGGCGGCCTTCGCGCTGGCCGCGGGCAACACCGTGGTGGTCAAACCCGCCGAGCAGGCCAGCGCGTCGGTGCTGCGCCTGGCCGAACTGCTGGCGGAGGTCTTCCCGCCCGGCGTGCTCAACATCGTCGCGGGCCTGGGCGAGGAGGTGGGCGAGGCGCTGGTGGGGCACCGCGGCGTGCAGAAGGTCAGCCTGACCGGCTCCACCGAGACCGCCCTGCGCATCACCCGTACGGCCGGCGTCAAGCCGATGACCTTCGAGCTCGGCGGCAAGTCCCCGGTGATCGTCTTCGACGACGCCGACCTCGACCGCGCCGTGGACGGGGTGACGGTCAACTCGATCTACACCGGCAACGCCGGCCAGGTCTGCGTGGCCGGCAGCCGCATCCTGATCCACCGCCCGATCTGGGCGGAGCTGATCCAGCGCATCGCCGAGCGGGCCGGCAAGCTCGTCCTGGGCGAGCCGCTGGACCTGGCCACCGAGATGGGCCCGATCGTCTCGCGCGAGCAGTACCGGCGGGTGGTCTCCTACCTGGAGCTGGCCGAGGCGGAGGGCGCGGAGCGGGTGTTCGGCGGGCGGTACGGCGCGGCGGTGGTCGAGGCGCTGCCGGGCGGCTACTGGGTCGAGCCGGCGCTCTACACCACCACCGACAACGGCCTGCGGATCTGCCAGGAGGAGATCTTCGGCCCGGTCGCGGTGGCCCTGCCGTTCGACACCGAGGCCGAGGCCGTACGGCTGGCCAACGACTCCCGCTACGGCCTGGCCGCCGGGGTCTGGACCCGTGACCTGGGCCGGGCCCACCGGATGATCCGCGATCTGGAGGCCGGCACGGTCTGGGTGAACACCCACCGGCAGATGCCGCCCGGGCTGCCCTTCGGCGGCGTCAAGGACAGCGGCTACGGGCACGACGCGATGATCGAGTACACCCGGGAAAAGGCGGCGATCATCCAGATATAGTCCGTGCCATGGCCGAGCTTTCCGTGGCGGAAGCCCAGTCGCGGGCATCGCTGCTGCGTTTCCGCGCCGAGTCCTATCTCGCCCTGCACCGCCACGACGACGCCCTCGCCGACCTGAGCCAGGCGATCGAGCTGGTTCCGGACGACCCGCGCGCCTGGCGCAGCCGGGGCGAGTGCCACCGGCTCAGCGGCGAGTACGAGGCGGCGCTCGCCGACTTCGGCCAGGCGCTCAAGCTGGACCCGGACAGCGCCTACGCGCTGGGCTCGCGCGGTCAGGCGTACGCCGCGCTCGGCAACGCCGCCGCGGCGGTCGCCGACTTCGAGCGGGCGCTGGCGCTGGAGCCGGAGACGGCGTGGATCCTGACCTCCTACGCCGACGTCCTGGCCGACCTCGGCCGTTTCGAGGACGCCCTGGCGGTGCACAAGCGGATCATCGGCCGGTACGGCACCGCCGACGCCTACGCGCACCGGGGCGACCTCTACCAGAGCATGGACCTCTACCCCGAGGCGATCGAGGACTTCACCCGGGCCGTCGAGGCCGACCCCGCCCATGCCCGGGCCTACGCGCAGCGCGGGGAGTCGCTGCGCATGCTCGGCCGGGACGAGGAGGCGCTGGCCGACCTCAACCGCTCGCTGGAGCTCGACCCCGACAACGAGCGCACCCTGGGCAGCCGGGGCGCGGTGCTCAGCGACCTGGGACGGCCGGAGGAGGCGCTGGCCGACCTCGACCGGGCGGTGGAGCTCGACCCCGGGTACGTGTGGGCCTTCCGGGTGCGCGGGGAGATCCTGCAGGAGCTCGACCGGCACGAGGAGGCGATCGCCGACTTCTCGCGGGCGCTGGAGCTGGAGTTCGGTGAGGCGTAGACACGTGGACAAGGACCGAACAAGGTTCTAGATTCGCCGCATGGGCATCGGACTGACCGACGAACACCGCGCGCTGGCCGCCTCCGCCGCCGGATCGGCCCGCAAGGGCGACCTGCTGCGGCCCGAATGGACGGGCCTGCACGTGCCTGAGGAGTTCGGCGGGCAGGGGTTCGGGCTGCTGGAGCTCTGCGTGGCGCTCGAAGCGGTCGGCGAGGACCTCGACTCCGGCCCGTTCCTGGCCACCGCCCTGGTCTCCGCCGTCCTGACCCGCACCGCCGAGCCCGCCCGCTGGGCCGCGCAGCTCGGCGGCCTGGCCGGGGGCACGCTCACCGCCGCCGCCGGCCTGCTGCCGGGCCGCGCGCTCGGCTCCCCCGACGCCGACCTGTTCCTGCTGCCGACCCCGAACGGCTGGGCCCTGCTCGACCGGCCGGACGCCGCCACCTCGGACAGGGCGGAGAACGGGCTCGATCTGGACCGGCCGTTCTTCGCCGCCGTGCCGCTGGCCGTACCGGCGGAGCGGCTGGTCGGTGAGGCGCCGGTGAAGGAGCTGGCAGCCGTGCTGCTGGGCGCGGAGGCGTGCGGGGTGGCCGCCTGGGCGGTGCGCACCGCGACCGGCCACGCCAAGGTCCGCGAGCAGTTCGGCCGCCCGATCGGCCAGTTCAAGGGCGTCAAGCACCGCGTCGCCGCCGCCTTCGTCGCCCTCGAACAGGCGCGGGCCGCGGTCTGGGACGCCGCCCGGGCCTGGGACGAGGGCGACACCCCGCAGACCCGCCTGGCCACCGCCGTCGCCGCCGTCCTCGCCCCTGACGCGGCCGTCGGCTGCTGCGCCGACGCCATCCAGGTGCTCGGCGGCCTCGGCTACACCTTCGAGCACCCCGCCCACCGCTACTACCGCCGCGCCCTGACCACCCGCCGCCTCACCGCGGGCCCGTGGGCCGAGCAGGCCCTCGATCTGGCCCTCTCCGGGGTACGGCGGAGCATGGACCCGGACCTGCCGCCCGAGGCCGAGCCGTTGCGCGAGGAGCTGGCCGGGATCGCCGCCGAGCTGCGCGCCGCCGAACCCCTCGACCGGCTGGCCCGCTTCGCCCGGGATGGCTGGATCATGCCCCACCTGCCCCGCCCCTGGGGCCGCGCCGCCACCCCGCTGGAACAGGTGATCATCCACCAGGAGTTCCCCAAGCGCCCCAACCTCGGCATCGCCGCCTGGGCCGTCCCCTCCATCGTCCGGTACGGCACGCCCGAGCAGCAGGACCGTTTCCTGCCCCGCACCTTCACCGGCGAGCTGGTCTGGTGCCAGCTCTTCAGCGAGCCCGGCGCCGGCTCCGACCTGGCCGGGCTGTCCACCAGGGCGGTGCGGGTCGAGGGCGGCTGGTCGCTGACCGGCCAGAAGGTCTGGACCTCGCTGGCCCAGTACGCCCACTGGGGCATCTGCCTGGCCCGTACCAGCCCCGACCGGCCCAAGCACGAGGGCCTCACCTACTTCCTCGTCGACATGGCCGACCCCGGCGTCACCGTCCGCCCGCTGCGCGAGATCAACGGCGAGGAGATCTTCAACGAGGTCTTCCTGGACGACGTCTTCGTCCCCGACGACCTCGTGGTCGGCGAGGTCGACCAGGGCTGGCGGGTCGCCCGCGACACCCTCTCCCACGAGCGTGTCGCCCTCGGCGACTCCTGGGGCCCCGGCGCCCGGCACACCGACCTCGCCCGCCTGCTCGCCGAGCTCCCCGGCACCCGCCAGGCCGACCGCGAGCGCGCCGGCCGCCTCTGGGCCGAGGGTCAGGCCACCTCGGCCCTGGGCCTGCGCGTCACCCTGTCCCAGCTCGCCGGCGCCGACCCCGGCCCGGCCTCCAGCGTCCGCAAGCTCCTCGGCATGCGCCACTTCCAGGCCGTCGCCGAGTTCTGCTGGTCCCTCGCCCCGGACGACCCGCACTGGTCCCGCATGATCCTCGCCACCCGCGCCTTCACCATCGGCGGCGGCACCACCGAGATCCAGCTCAACATCATCGCCGAACGAGCCCTCGGCCTGCCCCGCGATCCGTGATGACGCGATCTTGCGGTGGACGTGCAGGTTTGGGATATTCGCCCGATGTCGACCGAGTTGATAGACGAGACGAGTCCCGTACAACGCGCGAAACGCCGCCGGCGCTGGCCGGCCGCAGTGCTCGCGGCGGTGGCGGTGCTCGGCCTCGGCGCCGGCACGCTCCTGTGGCAACGCCACGCGGCCGGCGTGGTGGCCCAGTCGCCCCCGGACCTGCCCCTTCCCAAGGGCGGCGCCTTGCGTGTCTTCCTCTGTGTCGGCGACGTCAGGGGAGAGCCGTGCGACGGGCAGTCGATCACCCTTGAGCAGAAGCAGGCCGTGGAAGCGCAGCTTCGCGCGCTACCCGGCATCACAGCCGTCCGCTTCGAGGATCAGGCCATGATCTGGGCAGGGCTCTACAAGCCGGCGATCGACGCCGGCTGGCCGGGATCGATCACGCAACAGGACATCCCGGAGGCGTTCCGGGCGGATCTCTCCGAAGTTTCGGAGGCCACCGCGAAGCCCTTCGAGGCCCTCCCGGGCGTGGCCGAGGTCTCGTGGCGCCGGACCGGCTTCTGGGCAGGAATGACCGACCTCCGAGTGAAGCTGTGCGGTTATGGGACCACGGCTCGCGTCGACTCCCACTGCGAGGGCCGCAGCCTGGCGACCGACGCCGAGCGGCAGGTGATCCTGGATCGTCTCCAGGCTCTGCCGGAGATCGCGGAGCTCTACCTGGAGAACGCCGAGCACGCGACCAAGGACCTGGAGAACCAGGCGCCCACCTCACCCGGGTTCATGGAAGGCGCCGACTACCTGCCCGGCTCCTCCTTCCACGTCAAGCTGACCGATCCGGCGGGAGCGCAGGCGGTTCGTGGTGCCATGGCCGGACTGCCCGGCATCGACGAGGTCGAGGACGACAAGGATCCCGAATGGTGGTGACAAGCTCAGCCTGACTCGTCCTCCTGGTGGCGGGCGCGGCTGGGCTGGACGCGCATGGGCTCGCCGGGCATCTTCGGGTAGTTGGGCGGGTAGGGGAGGTCGCCGCGGTCGTCCTTGGCGAACAGGTCGAGGAGGGGATCGAGGGAGTAGGCCTGGTCGTCGATGGTGGCGTGGACGTCGCCGAGCTCGGCGAAGCGGGCCGGGACGGTGCGGACGGTGAAGGACTCGGGGTCCACGGTCTCCAGTTCCTCCCAGGTGACGGGCGTGGAGACCTGGGCGTTGGGCTTGGCGCGCACGGAGTAGGCGGCCACGACGGTGCGGTCGCGGGCGTTCTGGTTGAAGTCGATGAAGACGCGCTCGCCGCGCTCCTCCTTCCACCAGGCGGTGGTGACCCGGTCGGGGGCCCGGTCGGCGATGGCGCGGGCCAGGGCGATGCCGGCGTGCCGTACCTGGACGAAGTCCCAGCGCGGCTCGATCCGCACGGCCACGTGCACGCCGCGGCTGCCCGAAGTCTTGGGGTAGCCGGTCATGCCGAGGTCGGCGAGGACGTCACGGCAGAGGAAGGCGGCCTCGCGGACGGCGTCGAAGCCGAGGCCGGGCTGCGGGTCGAGGTCGACGCGCAGCTCGTCCGGGTGCTCGACGTCGGCGGCACGCACCTGCCAGGGGTGGAAGTCGATCGTGCCCAGGTTGGCGCAGTAGGCGATCGAGGCCACCTCGGTGACGCGCAGCGAGTCGGCGGTGCGCCCGCTGGGGAAGCGCACGGTGACCGTCTGCAGCCAGTCGGGGTGCTTGGGCGGCATGCGCTTCTGGTAGATCGCGTCGGTGTGGATCCCGTCCGGGTGCCGTTTGAGGTTGGTCGGGCGGTCGCGCATGGCGCGCAGGGCGCCCTCGCCGACGGCGATGTAGTACTCGACCAGTTCGCGCTTGGTGATCCCGGCTTCCGGGAAGTACACCTTGTCGGGGTTGGTGACCTTGACGGTCCGTTCCCCCACTTCCAGCTCAATGTACGGCGAGGCCATGGCAGCAACCTACCCCCAGGATCATCGCAAGGCCCCCTTGTGGTGGCCGCCGGGCACGCGGGTGTTCACGGCGGGGCGGGGCGGCGGAAGGCGGGTCCGGCCCGGAGCCGCACGATGGCGGGACCGGGGCTCGACGGGCCGGACCCCAGGCGACCACTCGGTCCCGCCGTTCCGGACGCTGGCGCGCCGCCCGGCCGGCCTGTCGATCCTGCCGTCGGCTCCAGCACGGGCGTGGGCTGTGCCGCTCGGCGGATCCGCCGATGGTCCCCTTGGAGAGGCACTCAACCCCTCCATGACGATAAAGACGCAGAATCCCCCCGGAATGGATGCTTGTCCGATGGAGATCTCTTTTTGCGGACACCGTAGGCTGAGGTCATGGACAAGGTGGTCAAGACCGACGCCGAGTGGCGGGTCCAGCTCTCGCCAGAGGAGTTCCACGTGCTCCGGCAGGCCGGCACCGAACGGCCGTTCTCCGGCGAGTACGTGGACACCAAGACCGAGGGCGTCTACGAATGCCGCGCCTGCGGGGCCGAACTGTTCCGCTCGGACGCCAAGTTCGACTCGCACTGCGGCTGGCCCAGCTTCTTCGAGCCGGGCGATTCCGAGGCGGTCCGGCTGATCGAGGACCGCAGCCACGGCATGGTCCGCACCGAGGTGCGCTGCGCCCGCTGCGACTCGCATCTCGGGCACGTCTTCCACGGCGAGGGCTATTCGACGCCGACCGACGACCGGTACTGCATCAACTCGGTGTCGCTGCGGCTGGTGCCGGCCGAGTAGGTCACCGGCCCGGTTCGGGGTGGGTGACCCGGCAGTTGCCGTCGCCGGGGCCGAGGATGTTGGCCAGGACGGGGTTGCCGTTCTCGCCGAACTCGGCCTGGACGAAGACCACGGGGTCGGCGACGCCCTGTTCCTTCAGGTAATCGACCCCGCGCTCGCACAACGTGAGCGCGGGTGCGGAGTTGTTCGCCGACTCCGGCAGATCGGTGTAGATGCGTAAATATCCGCCGACCGTGCGCACGTCCTTGATGCGCTTGACCGCCTTGTCCGCCGGGCCCCACCGCCGGGTGAAGTAGGCCGCGGCCTTGCGGTCGGTGTGCTTGGACGCTCGGGCCGGCTTGTCCGGCGTCTTGGAGGCCGCCGGAGCGGGGGTCTCGTCGACGATCACCGGGACCACCCGGCCGGGGGCCGCCGCCGCGACGGCCGGGCCGGACTGCTCCACCGTGCCGAGGACGAGGTATCCGCCTCCGGCGAGGCCCGCCGCCGTCAGGACGGACAGAGCGAGCCCCCAGCGACCACGCGCCGCCCGACGACGGCGTCCACCACTGGAACGTGCCACCTGCCGATTGTGGCAAAAGCCGTCCGGCGCCGCCTGCCGTACGACCAAACGGGTCTTAGGGCAGCGTGGTGAGCAGCTCGCGGACGGCCTTGCGCACGCCGGTGTAGAACGGCACCTCGATGCGGGTGTGCCGGCGGGCCTCGGCGCCGCGCAGGTGCCGCATGAGGTCGACGATGCGGTGCAGCTCGTCGGCCTCGAAGGCGAGCATCCACTCGTAGTCGTTGAGCGCGAAGCAGGCCACCGTGTTGGAGCGCACGTCGGGGTAGTCGCGGGCCATCTTGCCGTGCTCGGCGAGCATCGTGCGGCGCTCGGTGTCGTCGAGGAGGTACCAGTCGAGCGAGCGCACGAACGGGTAGACGCAGACGTAGCCGCGCGGCTCCTCCTCGGCCAGGAAGGCCGGGATGTGCGACTTGTTGAACTCGGCCGGGCGGTGCAGGGCCATCGCCGACCAGACCGGCTCGGTGCGGCGGCCGAGGCTGGTGCGGCGGAAGCGGGTGTAGACGTCCTGCAGGTCCTCGGGCGTGGGGGCGTGCCACCAGAACATGAAGTCGGCGTCGGCGCGGAAGCCGGCCACGTCGTAGGCGCCGCGGGTGACCACGTCCTTGCCAGCCGCCTGCTCCAGCAGCTCCTCGACCTCGTCGGCCATGCCTTCGCGGTTGCCTGGGCAGGGTTCGGTCACGCGGAAGACCGACCACATCGTGTAGCGGATCACCTGGTTGAGGTCGCGCGCCTTGAGCCGTTCAGTCATGCCTTCAAGCCTACTGAGATCCGCGCCGCCGCCTTACTCGCGGTGGCGATGCAGGCCGGCACGCCCAAGCCGTCGTAGGCCGCGCCGCACAGGGCCAGGCCCGGCTGGACGGCGACCGCCGCGCGGATGCGCGCCACGCGGTCGAGGTGACCCACGTTGTACTGCGGCAGCCCGCCGCCCCAGCGGGTGACGCGGCTGTCGGCGGGCAGCCCGCGCACGCCCATGACGTCGGCCATCTCGGCGGTGGCCAGCGAGATGAGCTCGGCGTCGGTGCGCTGCAGGAGGTGCTCCTCGCCGATGCGGCCGATGGAGCAGCGCAGGATGACGAAGTCCTTGCCGAGGTGGGGCCACTTGACCGAGCTGAAGGTGACCGCCTTGACCGGGCGGCGCTCGACGGCCGGCACGAGGTAGCCGCTGCGCTCGGGGACCTGCGGGAAGGCGTCGCGCGGGTAGGCGAGGGTGACGACGGCCATGCTGGCGTACTCGATGCGGGCCAGCTCGTCGGCGGCCTTGGGCACCTCAGCGCGCAGCAGCCGGGCGGCGGGGGCGGCGGGCACGGCCAGGATGACCGCGTCGGCCTCGATCACCTCGGGCCGCGGCACCGGCCCGGCGACCAGCCGCCAGCCGCTTTCGGTACGGCGCAGCTCGCGGACGGTGACGCCGGTGCGGATCTCGGCGCCGGAGGCGCGGGCGACGGCGGCGGGCAGGCTGCCCATGCCGTGCCGCAGGGTGGTGAAGACCGGCCCGGCGTCCTTGGGCGTCTCGCCGGCGATCTGCCGGGCGGCGGCCAGCAGCGAGCGCTCGGAGCGGGCGAGGGTGGCCACGCGGGGCATGGTGGCGTCCAGCGAGAGCATGTCGGCCCGGCCCGCGTAGACGCCGCCGAGCAGCGGCTCGACCAGCCGCTCGACCACTTCTGCGCCCATCCGGGCGCGGATGTAGGCGGCCACCGAGACGTCGGTGCGGACCAGGGTCGCGGGCAGGATCTGGTCGAGCGGCACGCGGGCCACCCCGGCCGGCGAGAGCACGCCCGAGCGGACCAGCTCGGTGAGGTCGGAGGGCACGCCCATGACCTGGCCCTTGGGCAGCGAGCGCAGCTCGCCGCGGCTGTAAACGGCCGAGCTGGTGGTGCCCGGGTCCATCAGCTCGTCGCCGAGGCCGACCAGTTTGGCCAGCTCCTTGCCCTCCGGGCGGCGGGCCAGCATCGCCTCGGCGCCCGCGTCGACCATCACCCCGGCGACCTCGCCGGCGTGGAGCTTGCCGCCGATGCGCGGCGAGGACTCCAGGACCGTGACGCGGACTCCCGCGCTCTCCCGGAGATACCATGCCGCGGCCAGTCCCGAGATGCCGCCACCGACGATAACCACATGCGCGTCCACGGAATCCGACGCTATCGCGTGATGCAGTGGAGTGCGTACCGTGATCAGTCCGTGACGGCACCGCCCGCGCCGGAGCCGTCATTAGAGACATGAGCAGATTACGGTCCACGCAACTGGCGCTCACGGGGGTGTGCGCGGCCCTGACGCTGGCCGCCTGCGGAGGCGGCGGCACCTCCTTCGGCGGCGCCTCCTCCGAGGCCGGAGCCCCGGCGATGGCCACCGCCCCGCCCGCGGCGCCCGAGGAGCAGGCCAAGGCCCCGCGGGGTGAGTCGATCACCACAGACGTCAAGGTGACCCAGCAGGAACGGAAGATCATCTATGTGGCGAGGATCACCATCCGCGCCAAGGACGTCGCCGCCGCCTCGGCCAAGTCCAAGACGATCGTCACCGCCGCCGGCGGCTACCTGTCCAAGGAGGACTCCAGCTCGGCCGATCAGAACGAGGGCCGGGCGACGCTGGAGTTCAAGATCCCGCCCGAGCGCTACCAGGAGGTGCTGACCGCCTTCGGCAAGGACCTGGGCCAGCAGCTCTCACTCAACCAGAACACCGAGGACGTGACCCTCCAGGTCGCCGACGTGGACAGCCGGCTGAAGTCGGCCGAGGAGGCGCTGGCCTCGCTGCGCACCCTGCTCGGCCAGGCCAAGACCATCGGCCAGGTGCTGGAGGTCGAGCGCGAGATCCGCAACCGCGAGTCGGAGCTGGAGTCGCTCCAGGCCCAGCAGAAGGAGCTCGCCAGGCAGACCGGCATGGCCACCGTGACGCTCCAGCTCATCGGCCCGGTCGTGCCCGCTCCCGAGCCGGAGGAGGACCCGGCCGGCTTCCTGGAGGGCCTGCGCGACGGCTGGGACGCCCTGGTGGCCTTCCTGAAGATCGTGGTGACCGTGCTCGGCGTGGTCCTGCCCTGGCTGCTGGTGATCGTGCCGGTGTTCCTGCTGGTGTCCTGGCTGGTACGGCGCCGCCGCCCCGCCTATCCGGCCCCGCCCGCGCCGCCCGCGCCCGCTCCCGACCCGGCGCCCGAGGAGCCCGGCGGGCCGCCCGCGGTGCAGGAGAAGGAACCCGTCTAAAGCGAATCCATAACGCGACGCGATACTCCGTATGCCGTAGTTATCTCGGCATCGGGGGATCCACGCGTGAAGACCGAACTCATCGTGCTGCTGTTGCTGGTGGCGCTGGCCGCGGGCTGGGTGGACGCGGTCGTCGGCGGGGGCGGGCTGGTGCAGTTGCCCACGCTGCTGCTGGCCTTCCCCGTCGCGCCGCCGGCCACCATCCTGGCCACCGACAAGCTCTCCTCGATCTCGGGCACGACCGCCTCGGCGATCACCTTCGCCCGGGGCACCCGCCCCGACCTGCGGGTGGCCGCGCCCGCCGCGCTCCTGGCGGTGGTCGTCTCCGGCGCGGGAGCGGCCACCGCCGGGCTCATCCCGGCCGCCGCCTTCCGCCCGTTCGTGCTCGGGGCGCTGGTCGTGGTGGCCGCCGTCGTCATCCTGCGGCCGGGACTCGGCACCAGCCCCCGGCAGGTACGGCCGGCCCGCCACCGAGCCGTCGCGGCGGTGGCGGTCACCGGCGTGGTGCTGCCGTTCTACAACGGCCTGGTCGGGCCGGGCACCGGCGCGATGATCCTGCTGGCCCTGACCGGCCTGCTCGGCCTGGACTTCGTCACCGGCTCGGCGACCGCCAAGCTGGTCAACCTGGGCGCGAACGTCGGCGCGCTGGCCGTCTTCGCCGTGCACGGCCAGGCCTTCTGGCTGCTGGGCCTGGCGATGGCCGCCTGCAACGTGCTGGGCGCGCGCGTCGGCACCCGCACCGCGCTGCGGCGGGGTGCGGGGTTCATCCGGATCGTGCTGCTGTGCGTGGTGGCCGCGCTGATCGCGAAGCTCGGCGGGGACTACCTGTTCTCGTGAACCAGGTCGGTCAGCCGCTTGAGCTGGTCGGGGTCGGTGCTGGGCAGGACGCCGTGGCCGAGGTTGAACACGTGCCCCTCGGCCGCCTTGCCGCGCTCCAGGATGTCGAGCGCCTTGCGCTCGACCGCCTCCCACGGCGCCAGCAGCACGGCCGGGTCGAGGTTGCCCTGCAGGGCCTTGCCCGGCCCCACCCGGCGGGCCGCCTCGTCCAGCGGCACCCGCCAGTCGACGCCCACCACGTCCGCCCCGGCCTCGCCGAGCAGGCCGAGCAGCTCGCCGGTGCCGACGCCGAAGTGGATGCGCGGCACGTCGGCCACCGCCGCGAAGATCTTGGAGGTGTACGGGAGGACGAACTCGCGGTAGTCGGCCGGCGCGACCGCGCCCACCCAGGAGTCGAAGAGCTGGATCGCCTCGGCGCCGGCGTCGATCTGGATGCGCAGGTGCGTGGCGACGATGTCGGTCAGCCGCGCCATCAGGGCGTGCCAGAGCTGCGGCTCGCCGTACATCATGGCCTTGGTGTGATCGTGGTTCTTCGACGGCCCGCCCTCGATGAGGTAGGAGGCCAGGGTGAACGGGGCCCCGGCGAAGCCGATCAGCGGGGTGCCGGCCAGCTCGCCGGTCAGGGCGCGGATCGACTCGCTGACGTAGGGCACGTCGTCGGGGGTGAGCTCGCGCAGCACCTCAAGGCCGCGGGCGTCGCGGATGGGCTGCGCCACGACCGGGCCGACGCCGGGCTTGATGTCGAGGTCGACGCCGATCGCCTTGAGCGGGACGACGATGTCGCTGAAGAAGATGGCCGCGTCGACGCCGTAGCGGCGCACCGGCTGCATGGTGATCTCCACGACCAGCTCCGGCGTCGCGCAGGCCTGGAGCATGGGCACGCCCTCGCGGACCTTGAGGTACTCCGGCAGCGAGCGCCCGGCTTGGCGCATGAACCACACGGGGGTGTGCGGGACGGGCTGGCGGCGGCAGGCGGCGAGGAAGGCTGAAGTCACCCGTCAAGGGTCCCATGCCGGGTGCCCGCCCGGCTCGCGGAGTCCCGGCGGCCGGCTACCTGGAGTCCCAACGCGCGGCAAAGCCTTCCCCCGCATCGATTCAGGACCACTTTCGGGACACGCCGAGCACGATGCGCGGAATTGTCGACGACCCGTGCCAACGTCAGAGCACGACCGCGAAGAAAGGCAACGCTTGCGATGGACGGGTTCTGCGCCGGCTGTGCGGAGGAGCGGCTGCTGGAGCAGCCGCCGTGCCACGAGGGGCACGAGCCGGGCCACTGCCCCGACTGGGTCTGTGTTTCGTGCGACAGCGCGTACTTCATCGGGACGCTCCCGGCCCGGGTTCGAGAGCTAGTGGCGACGGCTTGATCCACTGTGACGAGCACCCCCGTGGCCCCCTTCCGTCCGGCACCGACCCGCGCCGCCGCCATGCCCGCCGGTGAGCGCCCGCCGGCCCCGCCCGAGTTCCAGCGCGCGGCCGAGAGCCTGCGCCTGGCCGAGGTGCGGCCGGAGATCGAGCTGGAGGACCTGCCGGCGCCGCAGCGCCTGGCCCCGTACTCGGCCGCCATCGGCGCCTCGATCTACCGGGACGACGAGGAGCTGGCGGTGGGCCGGCTGATCCTGCTCTACGATCCCGAGGGCCAGCGCGGCTGGGAGGGCTCCTTCCGGCTGGTCGCCTACGTCCGGGCGGACATGGAGCCGGAGATCACCTCCGACCCGCTGCTCGGCCCGGTGGCGTGGAGCTGGCTCACCGAGGCCCTCGATCTGCGCGAGGCCGCCTACAGCGCGGCCGGCGGCACGGTCACCCGTGCGGTTTCCGAAGGATTCGGCAACAAGTCGGACGATCCGGTCTCGACCGAGCTCGAACTGCGGGCCTCCTGGTCGCCGCTCGAAGCAGATCTGTCGGGACACGTGGCGGCTTGGTGTGATCTGATGTGCCTGGCGGCGGGTATCCCCCCATTGCCGCCCGACGTCGCGGCACTGCCTCGGCGTCGCGAAGATGATCGTCGTTAGTAGGCTAAGCAAGATGAACGACGTCGTCCCGCTCCTCGAACCGCGCGAGGGTATCCCCCCGGTGATCGCGGATGCCGAGGAGCTGGCCAGGACAGTGGCGGCTTTCGCCGCCGGGAGCGGGCCCGTAGCGGTCGACGCCGAGCGTGCCTCGGGTTACCGCTACGGCGGTCGCGCGTACCTGGTGCAGTTGCGGCGCAGCGGCGCGGGCACGGCGCTGATCGACCCGATCGCCTGCCCGGACCTGTCCGGTCTCGACGCCGCCCTGGCCGGCACCGAGGTCGTGCTGCACGCCGCCTCCCAGGACCTGCCGTGCCTGTCGGAGGTCGGGTTCCGGCCGCGCGACATGTTCGACACCGAGCTGGCCGGGCGGCTGCTCGGCTACGAGCGGGTCGGCCTCGGCACGATGGTCGAGACGGTGCTGGGGCTGCGGCTGGAGAAGGGGCACTCGGCCGCCGACTGGTCGACCCGGCCGCTGCCCGAGGACTGGCTGCGCTACGCCGCGCTCGACGTCGAGGTGCTCGTCGAGCTGCGGGACGTGCTGCACGAGGAGCTGGTGGAGAGCGGCAAGCTGGCGTGGGCGGTCGAGGAGTTCGAGGCGGTGCTGCACGCCCCGGCGCCCGAGCCGCGGCACGACCCGTGGCGGCGCACCTCCGGCATCCACAAGGTGCGCAACGCCCGCGCGCTGGCCGTGGTGCGGGAGCTGTGGAACATGCGCGACCAGATCGCCCGCGAGGGCGACCTGGCGCCGGGGCGGGTGCTGCCGGACGGCGCGATCGTCGCCGCCGCGCTGGAGGCGCCGCGCACCAAGAAGGCGCTGACCGAGATCACCGCGTTCACCGCGCGCTCGGCCCGGCGGCACATGAACGACTGGCTGGCCGCGGTCACCCGGGCCCGCTCGTTGCCCGACTCGCAACTGCCCGCGCCCAGCGTGCCCGGCGACGGGCCGCCGCCGGCCAACCGGTGGGCCGATCGCGACCCGGCCGCCGCCAAGCGGCTGGCCGCCGCCCGGGCGGTCATCGCGGCGCTGGCCGACGCGCACCGCATGCCGACCGAAAACCTGCTGCAGCCCGACGCGGTGCGCCGGCTCACCTGGCAGCCGCCGGACGAGCTGTCCGACGAGAGCGTCGCGGCGCGGCTGCGTGAGCTCGGGGCCCGGTCGTGGCAGGTCGAGCTGACCGCGCGGCCGCTGGCCAAGGCGCTGCAGCGGCTCGAGATCAAGGATCTCTGACCCCGCACCCCTCTCGGCGCCCCCTGCGCCCCTGCCCGGCCTTCCCGGTTGACGCGTGCCCGGCGCGAGCCGTACCGTCTGGGAAAGCGCTTTCCAGAGAGGGCAGTCATGATCCGCGTTGCGATGAACGGCGTCACCGGACGGATGGGATACCGCCAGCACCTGGTCAGGTCGATCCTGGCCATCAACGAGCAGGGCGGCGTCGCGCTGTCGGACGGCTCGCGGGTCAGGCTGGAGCCCGTCCTGGTCGGCCGCAGCGAGGCCAAGCTGGCCGACCTGGCCGCCCGGCACGGCATCGCCGAGTACACCACCGACCTCGACGCCGCGATCGAGGGCTGCGACGTCTACTTCGACGCCCAGGTCACCCAGGCCCGGGTCAAGGCGGTGCTGAAGGCGATCGAGGCGGGCAAGCACGTCTACGCCGAGAAGCCGACCGCCGAGACGGTCGAGGACGCGGTCGCGCTGGCCACCGCCGCGCAGGCCAAGGGCGTCAAGAACGGCGTGGTCCAGGACAAGCTGTTCCTGCCGGGCCTGCTCAAGCTCAAGCGGCTGATCGACGGCGGCTTCTTCGGCCGGATCCTGTCGGTGCGCGGCGAGTTCGGCTACTGGGTCTTCGAGGGCGACTGGCAGGCCGCGCAGCGCCCGTCGTGGAACTACCGGGCGGCCGACGGCGGCGGCATCATCCTCGACATGTTCCCGCACTGGCACTACGTGCTGGAGAACCTGTTCGGCCGGGTCGAGTCGGTCTACGCCAAGGCGGTCACGCACATCCCCGCCCGCGTGGACGAGCAGGGCGCGAGCTACGAGGCGACCGCGGACGACGCCGCCTACGGCATCTTCGAGCTGGCCGGGGGCGTCGTCGCGCAGATCAACTCCTCCTGGGCGGTCCGGGTCAACCGCGAGGAGCTGGTGGAGTTCCAGGTGGACGGCACCGAGGGCAGCGCCGTCGCCGGGCTGCGCAACTGCCGCTTCCAGCACCGCGCGGGCACCCCCAAGCCGGTCTGGAACCCCGACCTGCCGGTCACCCACCGCTTCCGCGACGACTGGCAGGAGGTCCCGGACAACGGCGAGTTCGACAACGGCTTCAAGATCCAGTGGGAGCTCTTCGTCCGGCACGTGCTGGAGGACGCGCCCTTCCCCTACGACTTCGCCGCCGGCGCCCGCGGCGTGCAGCTCGCCGAGCTGGGCCTGCGCTCCTCCGCCGAGGGCCGCCGCGTCGAGGTGGGCTCGCTGTGACCACGATCGACCTCCCCGGCGGCCCGCACACCCTGCGCGAGCCGGTCGCCTGGCCGGTCCCCTCCGGCCCGCCCGCCGGCCGCGTCGTCTACGCCGCCGCGCACGTCGTCGCCGACCCGCTGGGCGACAACACCCCCGGCTCCCCCGCCGCCGTCGACTGGGACGCCACGCTGCGCTTCCGCCGCCACCTGTGGTCCTACGGCCTGCGCGTGGCCGACGCGATGGACACCGCGCAACGCAACATGGGCCTCGACTGGGCCGCCACCCGCACGCTGATCCGGCGCAGCGCCGCCGAGGCCCGCGCCTTCGGCGACCCCGCCGAGCTGGTGGCCTGCGGCGCGGGCACCGACCACCGCCCCGAGGCGGCCACCTTCGACGAGATCACCGCCGCCTACGCCGAGCAGCTCGCGGTGGTGCAGGAGGCGGGCGCGGGCGTCATCGTCATGGCCTCGCGCCAGCTCGCCCGCGCGGCCGCCTCGCCCAAGGACTACCACCGCGTGTACGGCGAGCTGTTCGCCCAGGCCGACCGCCCGGTCATCCTGCACTGGCTGGGCGAGATGTTCGACCCGCAGCTCGCCGGCTACTGGGGCTCGCCCGACGTGGCCGAGGCGACCGAGTCGTTCCTGGAGCTGATCCACGCGCACGCCGCCTCGGTCGACGGCGTCAAGGTCTCCCTGCTGGACGAGGAGCACGAGGTACGGCTGCGCGCCGCGCTCCCCGACGGCGTGCGGCTCTACACCGGCGACGACTTCAACTACCCCTCGCTGATCAAGTCGGGCTCGCACGCGCTGCTCGGCATCTTCGACGCCATCGCCCCGGCGGCGGCCGCGGCGCTCCAGGCGCTCGACGCGGGCGACCTGGCCCGCTACGACGAGATCTTCGAGCCGACCGTCGCGTTGTCCCGCAAGATCTTCGAGGCGCCCACCTACCACTACAAGACCGGCATCGTCTTCCTGGCCTGGCTCAACGGTCACCAGGACGCCTTCGCCATGGTCAACGGCGCCCAGGCGGCCCGCTCCCTGCCGCACCTGGCCGAGGTCTTCCGCCTGGCCGACCGGGCCGGGCTGCTGGCCGATCCGGAGCTGGCCGTGCACCGGATGCGCGCCCTGCTGGCGGTGAACGGCCGGTGAGCCTGTCGCTGAACCAGTGGACCACCAAGCGGTGGAGCGTCGCCGAAGCGGTGGACGGCTGCGTCCGGCACGGCGTCGAGGCGATCGGCCTGTGGCGGCAGGACGTCGCCGCGCAGGGCCTGGCCGAGTCGGCCAGGCTGGTGCGCGAGGCCGGGCTGCGGGTGTCGTCGCTGTGCCGGGGCGGCTTCCTCACCACCGGCTCCGCCGAGGCGCTCGACGACAACCGCCGGGCGATCGAGGAGGCGGCCGAGCTGGGGGCCGCCTGCCTGGTGCTGGTGGTGGGCGGCCTGCCGGGCGTGGTGCCCGGCGAGCCGCTCGACTCCGGGGCGGGCCGGGACCTGGCCGGGGCGCGGGAGCGGGTGGCCGAGGCGCTGGCCGTCCTGGCGCCCTACGCCGGGGAGCGCGGGGTACGGCTGGCGCTGGAGCCGCTGCATCCGATGTACTGCGCCGACCGGGCCGTGCTGTCCACCCTCGGGCAGGCGCTCGACCTGGCCGAGCCGTACCCGGTGGCGCAGGTGGGGGTGGTCGTCGACACCTTCCACGTGTGGTGGGACCCGCAGGTGTTCGAGCAGATCGCCCGGGCGGGGGCGCGGATCGCGTCCTACCAGGTCTGCGACTACCTGCACCCGCTGCCGGCCGACGTCCTGCTGGGCCGGGGCGTCATGGGCGACGGGGTGATCGACTTCGGCCCGCTCACCCGGGCCGTGCTGGAGGCCGGGTACACCGGCGACATCGAGGTGGAGATCTTCAACGCCGAGGTGTGGGCGGCCGACCCGGACGAGGTGCTGGCCACCGTGAAGGAGCGGTTCGCCGCGCTGATCGGGTGATCCGCCGGGACTCGCCCGGGTAGGGTGATCACCTCCTGGACCGGGAGGTGCCGCGTGCGGGTGGGTGTCGTGCTCGTCCTGCTGCTGGGCTGCCTGGCGGCGGGAGCGCCGCAGGGTGGTCCTCGGTGGCTGCTGACGCTCGCCTGGCCGGGGGAGATCCGGTCGCTGGCGGCGACCGGCGGCGGGGAGGCCTGGCTGCTCGGGCGGGGCGGGGAGCTCCGGCGCTGGGACGGGCGGGCCTGGGGGCGGGCGGCCGTGCCGGCGCGTCCGCCCGGGCCGTACGGCATGCTGGTGGCCTCGCCCGCCGGGGACGACCTGTGGTTGTTCGGTGCCGGCTCGCCGTGGCAGTGGGCCGGTGGGCGGTGGGTGGGGCGGCCCTTTCCGCGAGGACCCTTCTACGACGCGTCCTATGCCGTGCCGGCCCGGGATCGGGTGTGGGTCGGGGAGATGGGCGGGCCGGAGGACTGCCACTGCGTCGGGATCCGGTCGTGGGACGGGACGCGGTGGGTGGACCTGGCCACCGGTGGGGCTCATACGTTCGACACCCAGTTCGCGTTGCTCGCGCCGCCCTGGGTGGTCAACCATCGCGGGCCTCACCGTTGGGACGGCACGCGGCTGCATCCCGCGTCGCCGCCTGTCACCGGGTGTGGGTCGTGGGAGGACTACAAGGTCGAGCACCTGGCCGCTCGGGCGGGTGAGGCGTGGGTGGTGGCCGTGTCCGCGCCGGCCGTGCCCACCGGCTCCTGTGCGGCCGGGCGGCGGGAACTACTCCGTTGGGACGGCACTGCCTGGATCCCCGTCGCGCCGCCTCCGGGGCTCGGCGGGGTGTCGGGGCTGGCCGTGGATGGGGGCGGGGTCTGGCTGGCGGGCGGGCAGACCGTCTTCCGGTGGGCGAAGGGCCGGGAGGCGAAGGGCCGGTGGGTGGAGGGCCGGTGGCGGGTGGCCGTGGTGCCGGGCGGCAGCGGGATCACCCGGATCGTGCCCGAGCCCGGCACCGGCCGCCTGTGGGTGGCGGCACGGGACGGGACGCGCACCCTCGTCCACCTGCTGAGCTGGTGAGGGGGTCACGCCGGGGCCCGGGCACGGCGGGCCGGGACGAAGGCGGCTAGGCGGGGTCGGGACGGACGGTGCCGGTGGCGCCGTCCACGGTCACGCGCTGCCCGCTGGTGAGGCGTTCGGTGGCGTGCGGGACGCCCGCCACGGCCGGGATGCCGTACTCCCGCGCCACCACGGCCCCGTGCGACATCGCGCCGCCCATCTCCATGACCAGGCCGCCCGCGGTGAGGAAGAGCGGTGTCCAGCCCGGGTCGGTGGACGGGCAGACCAGGATCTCCCCCGGTTCGAGGTGCGCCCCGACCGGGTCGAGCACCACCCGCGCGATCCCGGTCACCGTGCCCGCCGACGCCGGGGTGCCGGTCAGCACGCCCTCCGAGGCGGAGGCGCCGGCGGCGACCGCGGCCAGCGCCTCGGGCTCGGTGCCGTCCGACAGCAGCATCCGGGGCACGTGCCGGCGCCGCCGCTCCCGCAGGTACCGCTCGCGCCGCTCGGCCACCAGGTGGCCCAGCCCGCCGTCGGGCTCGGTGAGCGCGGCACGCAGCTCGGGGAAGGTGAGGAAGTAGACGTCCCCGGCCTCGTCGAGCAGCCCTTCCTTCACCAGGTGCTCGCCGACCACGAACATGCTTGACCGCACCCCGGCCAGGGTCAGGACGGCCAAATACTTGGGCATCTCACGCAGCCCGACCAGCGAGCGCGCCCGGCCGAGCGCCCAGCGCACCACCGGCCCCTTGAGCCGGCCCGCACCGGCCGCCGCCTGCTCGACCGCCTCCTGCGCCGCCCGCGCGCCCCGCGCGAACAGCTCGTCAGCCGGTACGGCGGAGCCCCCCGCCCGCCGGTAGTTGGCCAGCACGCCGAAGATGTGCGACGGGTCGTCCGCCCACCGCGCCACCCCGAGGTCGATCTCGGCCACCCCGCGGTGACCGTACTTGGCCAGGAAGGCGGCCACCTCCCGCTGCGTGCGCTCGGGCAGCGTCCCGGCGCGGAAGCGCTCGGCGAGCTGTTCGGCGGTGGCGTCGCCGAGCGGTTCGATGCGGGTGGACAGCCGCCACAGTTCGAGGTCCATCTCGGTGGTCGGGTTGTCCGGCACGCTGCGCAGCACGTCCTGGAGGTCGCCGAGGGAACGGCCGGACAGGCGGGCGGCCAGGCCGAGCATGGCGTAGCCGGCCACCGCCATAGGCGCGATCGACGCCAGCACCGGCGGCGTGCCGTACAGGATCCGCTCGGCGTGGTCGAGGCGCTGCAGCGGGGTGCTGCCGGGCGGGACCGCCAGCCTACGGGCGAGGTCGGCCTCGACGCGGCGGGCGTGCGCGTGGGCGCGGCGCGGGTTGGTCAGGGCGAGCCGTACCAGCCTGGGGGCGTGCACGCGGCGCGCGAAGCGGCGCACGGCGCGCAGGAACGGGCGGCGGGAGTGCTGGGTGAGCGAGAGCCGGGGGTCGCCGGCCAGCCGGTCGAAGATCACTCCGGCGCGGGCCTCGCCGACGGCGAGCAGGCGCGGCAGGACGGTCCGGCCGGCGCGGCTGCGCAGGGCCGGGGTGATGTCGAGCCACATGCGCTCGCCCGCGACGTGGAAGGCGGGCGCGCCCCGGTGGCGGTCGGCGACGGGCACGCCGAAGAGCCCGGCGGCGCCGGAGGTGAGCAGCCGGAAGGCGGACAGGCCGAGCGGGGTGAGCGGGCCGAGCACGCCCTGGGCGACGTTGACCGACAGGTAGGCGCGCAGGCCCGGCGCGGTGGCGTCGGGCACCGGGTAGAGCGTGGTGATCGGGCGGGCCTGGGTCAGCCAGAGCCGGCCGTCGGCGTCGATCGCCCACTCGGTGTCCTGGGGGCTGCCGTAGTGGTCCTCCACGCGCAGGCCCAGCTCGGCCAGGTCGAGGACCTGCCGGTCGCCCAGGCAGAGCTCCGCGCCGGAGGTCTCGACCCGCTCGGTGCCGCCGCCCGGCAGGGAGCGCACGGCCAGGCGCTTGTCGCCGGCGTGCCGGTCGAGGATCTCGCCGCCGAAGACCACGAACCGGTCGGGGTTCACCGCGCCGGACACGACCGCCTCTCCGAGTCCGGGGCCGGCGTCGATGACCAGTTCGCGGCGGCGGCCGGTGACCGGGTTGGCGGTGAACATCACCCCGGCGACCTCGGCGTCGACCATGTCCTGGACGACCACGGCCAGCCGGACGGCGGCGTGCTCGATGCCGTTGGCCTCGCGGTAGGCGACCGCGCGGTCGGTCCAGAGCGAGGCCCAGCAGTGGCGGACCGCCGTCATCACCTCCCGTTCGCCCACGACGTTGAGGTAGGTGTCCTGCTGGCCGGCGAAGCTGGCGTGCGGGAGGTCCTCGGCGGTGGCCGAGGAGCGGACCGCGACCGGGCCGCCGTGGTAGAGCCCGGCGACGGCGGCCCGCACCTCGTCGGGGACGGGGGCGGCCAGCAGCAGCTCGCGGGCCTGCCCGGCGAGCTCCTGCCCGGTCGGAGCGGCGGGGCTCGCGAGCAGGTCCGTCAGCCCGGCCGCCGCGGCGACCTGCCGGTAGGCCTCGGTCGTGAGGCAGCCGCCGGGCGGGACCGGGAGCCCGGCGCGGGCCAGTTCGCCCAGGTTGGCGGCCTTGCCGCCCACGTCGGCGAGCATCGAGGCGTCGATCTCGGCGAAGGTGAACGCGAGCTTCATGTCCTCAGTGTGCCCCGCCGCCCACCAAGAATTCATCACGTGATGAAAAAGTTACCCCGCAGGAAGGACCTTTCCGTCCAGGCCCCACGCCGGGTCGAGCGCGACGCCGAGCCGGTCCAGGACCGTCGGGGCGAGGTCCACCAGCATCGGCGACTCCAGCGGCGCCGGCCGCGCCCGGTCGAGCTCGTTGAGGATGACGAAGGTGGTGCGCTCCTCGTCGGAGATGCCGCCGTGGCCGCCCGCGTCCACGTGCCCGTGGTCGGTGGTGACCAGCACGGTCCAGCGCTCGGCGGCGTAGGCGGGCCGGGCGCGCACGGCGTCCAGCAGGCGGCCCAGGAAGGCGTCCTGGAGCAGCAGCGCGTCGGTGTACTCCGGGCACCACGGGCCGAGGTCGTGGGCGACCTCGTCGGTGTCGCCGAAGTAGACGAAGGCCGCGTCCGGGTCCTGGGTGGCCAGGTGGCGTTCGGCCAGGTCGGCCACCCGCTTGTCGCAGGCGGCGAAGGTGTCGGCATAGCCGTCCAGGACGGTGCGGTCGGTGATGGCCGGGCCGAAGGCGCCGTGCTCGGCCAGGGCCGCCCAGGAGAAGATCGCGTAGGTTTGGTGGCCGGCGGCGGTCGCCCGCACCAGGAAGTCCGGATATTTCGTGAACTGGGCTCCGGCGAAGCCGTTGTCCACGACGCCGTGCTTGTCGGGCCACACCCCGGTGGCGATCGACGACCAGCCCGGCCCGGAGTCGGTCCTGGCCCGGATCTCCCGCCCGCTCCCGCCGCCCTCGTGGTGGGCCTCGACGACCTCGCCCGGCGACTCGGTGCGGGGCGCGCCGGCCTCGCCGTAGGGCAGCTTGCCGGTGCCGTACGCGCCGGTCTCCATCAGGCCGCGCAACACCGGCGGGCCGATCTCGGCGAGGCGGTCGAAGCGCAGCCCGTCCATGCCGACGACGAGCACCTTGTTCACCGGCACGTCGTTCACCGGCACGTCGTTCACTGTCATGCGTCATTCCTTCGCGTACGTCGCCACCCAGGCCGAGGCGCCCGGCAGGATCTCCTCGACCGGGGCCACCCGGGGGTACCAGGTGCGCTCCCACTCCAGGGACACCCAGCCTCCGTAGCCTGCCGTACGCAGCAGCTCGCCGCACTCCCGCAGCGGGACCGACCCCGTGCCGAGCGGGACGGGCGTGGTGTCGGCGGCGGAGACGGCGTCCTTGATCTGCACGTAGGCCAGCCAGGGGCCGAGCCGGTCCAGGGTCTCGGCCGGCGCCTCGCCGTGCCGCCAGGGGTGCAGCGCGTCCCACAGCGCGGCGGTCGCCTCCGGCAGGGCGGCCCGCTCCAGCAGGGCGGCGACCGCCCGTCCGGTGGGCAGGGCGTCGTGCGTCTCCACCAGCACCCGCACGCCCAGCTCCAGCGCGCGGGGAGCCACCTCGCGCAGCCGCCGCGCCCCGAGGTCGAGGTCGTCGCCGCCGGGGAACACCCGGACGCCGGGAGCGCCCAGGTCGGCGGCCAGTTCGAGGTCGGCCAGCAGGCCGGGCGTCCCCGGGTCGCCGGCGGCGCAGATCCGGGTGTAGCCGGCCAGGGCCGCGATCTCCAGCCCGGCCGCGGCGACCCGCTCGCGCACCGAGGCCCGCTCGGCTTCGTCCAGTCCCGCGTGCACGCCGGTGTCGGGGTGCAGGCGCAGTTCGAGCCCGGCGCACCCGGCGGCGACCGCGATCTCGACGGCCCGGTCGAGCCCGTCGCCGGGCATCCCGAGCGTGCTGACGGCCAGTCTCATCGGACCTTCCCCTCCTCCAGGGCACGGACGCTCTCGCGCAGCACCACCTCGCCCGTCACTCGCTCCACCCTCGGCTCCTCCCCCGGACGCAGGGCCAGTTCGAGGGCTCGCGCCCCCATGGCGGCCAGCGGCAGCCGGACAGTGGTGAGGGCGGGCACGTGGTCGCGCAGCGTGCTGATGTCGTCGAAACCGGCCACCGAGACGTCCTCCGGCACCCGGAGGCCCCGCTCGCGGTAGGCGGCCAGCGCGCCCACGGCCATCACGTCGTTGACCGCGAAGACGCAGGTGGCCTCGCCGCTCTCCTGGGCGGCGGCGTGCCCGCCGTCCCGGTCGAACGCGCCGTGGATCACCCGGGGCGCGGGCAGCCCGAGCTCGGCCAGCGCGGCGGTGAAGCCCTCGCACCGGTCACGGGCGGTGAGCAGCCGTTCCGGCCCGGCCAGGACGGCGAAGCGGGTGTGGCCGAGCGCGGCCAGCTCGCGGGCGAGGGCGGCGGCCCCGGCCCGGTTGCCCGGCGCGACGGTGTCCACGCCGAGCAGGTCCTGGCCGATCACCGCCACGTGTCCCCCGGCCTGCCGGTAGTTCTCCAGCTCGGCCTTCAGCCGGGCGGTGCTGTCCGGGTCGGCCACGCGGGAGCCGGCCAGGAGCACCGCCCGCACCCGCTGGGTGTGCAGGGTGGCGACGTAGGCGATCTCCCGCTCCGGGTCGCGGTGGGTGGTGCCCACCATGACCAGCAGCCCCTCCCCCTCGGCCGCCCGCATCACGCCGTCGGCCAGCGCGGCGAAGTACGGGTCGGTCAGGTCGTGCACGACCAGCCCGATGACGTTGCTCGCCCCCTTGGCCAGCGTCTGGGCGGCCACGTTCGTGCGGTAGCCGAGCTGGTCGGCGGCCTGCTCGACGCGGCTGCGCAGGCCCGCGCCGACCTGGCGAGTGCTGCCGTTGAGCACGCGGGACGCGGTGGCGAGCGACACCCCCGCGAGCTTCGCGACCTCCTCCAACGTGACCACGCACACCTCCTGGGAAAGCGATTTCCCAGTCTGTCACAGGAACCAGCGCGTCAGGGCCTCCTCCAGTGCCGCGGCCCCGGCCCCGGCGGTCCAGGCGGAGTAGCCGTCCGGGCGGACCAGCACCGCCGAGGGCGCCTCGCCGGAGGTCACGCCCCGGACCACCGGCACCCGCTCGGCGACCAGCTCCACGAGGTCGTCGTGGCCGCCGAGGTCGAGGAAGAGCGGCTGCCCCTGCTGTAGCAGCTCGGCCACTCGCACCTCGCCCGCGGCGGTCTTGACCGCGAGGTCGGGCACCATCCGCCCCGCGCCGGGCACGCCCACGTCGTAGACGGTGTCCAGGCCGCTGATCATCCCGCTCAGGTAGGCGTTGACCTGGTCGAGCTCCATCAGCGAGGCGAACAGCTCGCGCAGCGGGTCGAGCGCCGGGTCCGGCGCGGCCAGGGCGTTCTGCGCGCGGACGTTCCACAGCACCCGCGCCGCCACCGGGTGCCGCTCGGCGTGGTAGCTGTCCAGCAGGCCGGGGCCCCCGCGCCCGGCCAGCGCGTAGGCCAGCTTCCAGCCGAGGTTCATGGCGTCCTCCAGGCCGGTGTTGAGGCCCTGGCCGCCCCACGGGAAGTGCACGTGGGCGGCGTCCCCGGCGACGAACACCCGGCCCTTGCGGTAGGCGGCGGCCTGGAGGGCGGCGTCGCCGTACCGGGTGAGGGTGCGGGGGTGGCTCATGCCGACCGGGAACCCGGCGATGTAGGAGGCCGTCTCGCGCAGTTCCTCCAGGGTGACCGGGGCCTCGCGGTCAGGGTGCGGGGCGCGGAAGTCGTAGGTCGTCACCCGGGCCCGGCCGCCCGCGCCCGGCCACACCAGCAGCCAGCCGCGCGGGGTGCGGTGCCAGCCGCCGGGCACGTCCGGCGCGAGCCGTACCTCGCCCATCAGGGCGGCCACCCGCGCGGGCGTGCCTTCGAAGGCGATGCCCGCGGCCTTGCGGACGGCGCTGCGGGCGCCGTCCGCGCCGACCACGTAGCGGGCCTGAACCTCCTCGCCGCCGACGGTGAGGGTGACGTGCGTGGGGTGCTGGACCAGGCCGGTGACCTCGGCGCCGCGCCGGATCCGCGCCCCGAGCCGGGTGGCGCGGTCGGCGAAGACCTGCTCGGCGTGGGCCTGCGGGCTGCCCACGATGGACGGCCCGTCGGTGGCGACCGCGCCCAGGTCGAGCCCGAACATGCCGGAGAAGTGGAAGCGCTGGCTGCCGTAGGTCGGCCAGCCCGTCTCCTCCAGCAGGCCACGCCGCAGCAGGCTCTGCGCGGTCCTGGCGTGCAGGGTGCCCGCCTTGGACTCCCCGGTCGGTACGGCAAGCCGCTCGAACACCACCGGCCGCACCCCCTGCAGGGCGAGTTCGGCGGCGAGCAGCATCCCCACGGGCCCGCCGCCCGCGATGGCGACGTCGATCATGCCGACACCAGCACCGGTTCGGCCGGCGCGCTCTTCCTGGCGAAGGTGAGCGACACCAGGCTCCCGGCGAGGATGCCCGCGGCGGTCAGGAACAGCGCCAGCCGGACCCCGCCGGCCAGCTCCGCCCCGGGCGCGGCCTCGCCGATGCCGCCGGCGGCGACCAGCACGGCCAGGCCCAGCGCCGAGCCGACCTGGAGCGCGGTGGAGGCCATGCCGGAGGCGACGCCCTGCTCGCCCGCGGCGACCCCGGTGGCCGAGGCGATCCACATCCCGGTCCAGGTGAAGCCCTGGCTGACGCTCAGGACGAGCACGCCGGGCAGGATGCTCCAGTAGGAGCTGTCGGCCAGCACGCCGAGGGCGAGCACCGCCGAGCCGAGCGCGCCGCCGACCGTGCCGGCCAGCAGGAGCGTGCGCATGCCGAGCCGGCCGGCCAGCCGCCCGCCGAGCTGCGTGCCGATCATGATGAGCAGCGAGGGCACCAGGAAGGCCAGGCCGGTGGTGATGGCGCCGTAGCCCAGGACGTTCTGGAAGTAGATGGTCAGGAAGTACGGCTGGGCGTTGAAGGTGGCGCCGAAGATGAGGATGACCAGGATGGCCGGCCGCAGGCTGCGGTTGGCCAGCAGGCTCAGCGGCATGAGCGGGTCACGGCTGGCCCGCTCGACGGCGACGAACGCGCCGAGCAGGATCGCCGCGGCGGCGAAGGCGCCCAGGACGAGCGGCGAGCCCCAGCCGGACTCCGGGCCCTGGATCAGCGCGAAGGCCAGCAGCGTGACGCCGCCGGTGGCCAGCACCGCGCCCGGCAGGTCGAAGCGGCGGCCGCGCTCGCGGGGCGCGTCGGCCGGGAGCAGCCGGTAGGCGGCGGCGATGGCGAGCACGGCCAGCGGCACGTTCACGAAGAACACGCCCTCCCAGCCCCACCAGCCGGTGAGCAGCCCGCCCAGCAGGGAGCCGATCGCCAGGCCGCTGGCGCCGGCGCCGCTCCACACCGACAGGGCCCGGTTGCGTGCGCTGCCCTCGGCGAACAGGGTGTTCACCAGGGAGAGCGTGGCCGGGAAGAGCAGCGCGCCGCCCAGTCCCTGCACCGCGCGGGCCGCGACCAGCAGTTCCTGGCCGGTGGCCAGCCCGCCGGCCAGCGAGGACCCGGCGAACAGGGCCATGGCCAGGACGAACATCCGGCGGCGGCCCAGCAGGTCGGCCGCCCGGCCGCCCAGCAGCAGGAACCCGCCGTAGGTCACCGCGTAGGCGCTGGCCACCCATTGCAACGTCTGGGGTGAGAAGCCGAGGTCGGCGGCTATGTCGGGCAGGGCGACGATCACGATGTAGAAGTCGAGGGCGGTGATGAGCTGGGAGAGGGCCAGCAGGGCCAGCACCCAGCCCTTGCGTTGCGCGGTCACGAGGGTCCTTACGTCAGTACGGTAAACACGAACAGTTCGTGATTCTCGTATTATCGAACCAATCTCGTCAAGCCGCATAGGATGGCTCCATGGCGCTCCACCCCACTCGCGACCAGATCGACCTGATCGACGTGCTCGCCGCGCTCGGCCACCCCATCCGCGCCCGCATGGTCCGCGCGCTCGCCTCCGGCGAGGAGATGGCCTGCGGCCTGGTCATGCCGGAGGTCCCCAAGTCCACCCAGACCGGCCACTGGCGCGTGCTGCGCGAGAGCGGCCTGGTCTGGGAGCGCAGCCAGGGCCGCAACAACTTCAAGCGGCTGCGCCTGGACGACATCAACGCCCGCTTCCCCGGCCTGCTGGACCTGGTCTTCGCCGAGGACCGCGAACTCACCGGCCCCTGATCGCCGCCGATCGGCCCCTGATCGGCTCTTGATCGGCGGGGCGCGCCACGCCGCCTTACCCGCCCAAGCGAAGCCGATAGTTACCGGCGAGTAGCATGGAGGGGAAAGCTTCCATCCAGCGAGGAGCGAAAGAGTGCCTTCCTCTCGTGACGTCGTGTTCGTCGACGGCGTACGCACGCCTTTCGGCAGGTCGGGCCCGAAGGGGCAGTACGCGGAGACGCGGGCCGACGACATGGTCGTGCGGGTGATCCGTGAGCTGATGCGGCGCAACCCGAACCTGCCGCCCGAGCGGGTGGACGAGGTCGCCATCGCGGCCACCACCCAGATCGGCGACCAGGGCCTGACCATCGGCCGCAGCGCCGCGGTCCTGGCCGGGCTGCCCAAGAGCGTGCCCGGCTACGCCATCGACCGCATGTGCGCCGGGGCGATGACCGCGGTCACCAGCGTCGCGGGCGGCATCGCGTTCGGCGCCTACGACGTGGCCATCGCCGGCGGCGTCGAGCACATGGGCCGCCACCCGATGGGCGAGGGCGTCGACCCGAACCCGCGCTTCCTCGCCGACAAGCTGGTCGATCCCAGCGCGCTGGTCATGGGCATGACGGCGGAGAACCTGCACGACCGCTACCCGGGCATCACCAAGAAGCGCGCGGACGCCTACGCCGTGCTGAGCCAGGAGAAGGCCGCCAAGGCCTACGCCGACGGCAAGATCCAGCCCGACCTGGTCGAGACCGCCATCCGCACCGCCGAGCAGGGCTGGGGCCTGGCCACGGCCGACGAGTCGATGCGGCCCGGCACCACGCTCGACGGCCTGGCCGCGCTGAAGACCCCGTTCCGCCCGCACGGCAACGTGACGGCGGGCAACTCCTCCGGCATCAACGACGGCGCCACCGGCTGCATCGTGGCCGAGCGGCAGGCGGCCGAGGACCTGGGCCTGACCCCGCGGATGCGCCTGGTCTCCTACGCCTTCGCCGGCGTCGACCCCGAGGTGATGGGCGTCGGCCCGATCCCGTCGACGGAGAAGGCACTCAAGCTCGCAGGTCTGGAAATTTCGGATATCGGGCTGTTCGAGATCAACGAGGCCTTCGCCGTCCAGGTGCTGGCCTTCCTGGAGCACTTCGGCCTGCCCGACGACTCCGACAAGGTCAACCAGTACGGCGGCGCCATCGCCTTCGGACACCCCCTGGCCTCCAGCGGCGTGCGGCTGATGACCCAGCTCGCCCGCCAGTTCGCCGAGCGCCCCGAGGTGCGCTACGGCATCACCACGATGTGCGTCGGCATGGGCATGGGCGGCACCGTGATCTGGGAGAACTGCGCCTTCGAGGGAGCCGCGGCATGAGCGACATCAGCGAGCTGTTCAAGGACGAGGTCGTCACCAAGGCCCTGGTCCGCGACGTGGAGCTGCCCGGCGGCGCCGGCACCATGGCGCTGATCACCCTCGACAACGGCTTCGACCACACCAAGCCCAACACCTTCGGCCCCGGCGGCCTGACGCTGCTCGCCCAGGCGCTCGACGCCATCGAGGCGCGCACCGACCTGGCCGCGGTGGGCGTGATCGGCAAGCCGTTCATCTTCGCCGTCGGCGCCGACCTCAAGGGCGCCGCCCTGGTGCGCAACCGCGACCAGGCCCTGCAGATCGGCAGGCTCGGCCACGACGTCTTCAAGCGCCTGGGCGCGCTGCAGGTGCCGACCTTCGCCTTCGTCAACGGCGCGGCCATGGGCGGCGGCCTGGAGATCGCGCTGCACTGCGCCTACCGGACCGTCTCCAGCGGCGTGCCGGCCATCGCGCTGCCCGAGTGCTTCCTCGGCCTGGTACCCGGCTGGGGCGGCACGCAGCTCCTCCCCCGCCTGATCGGCCCGGCCAAGGCGATCAAGCTGATCATCGAGAACCCGCTGGCCCAGAACCGCATGATCAAGGGCCGCGACGCCTTCGAGCTCGGCGTCGCCGACGCGATCTTCGAGCCGGCCGACTTCCTGGAGGAGTCGCTGCGCTGGGCCTCCAAGGTCGTCCGCGGCGAGATCACGGTCGAGCGGACCCTGCCGCAGGAGGACTGGGAGAAGGTCGTCGGCGACGCCCGCTTCCTGGTCGACATGAAGCTGCGCGGCGCGGCCCCGGCCCCCTACCGCGCGCTCGACCTGATCCTGAGCGCGAAGGACGGCGTCGACTTCGACGCCGAGGACGAGGCCCTGGCCGACCTGCTCATGGGCAACGAGCTGCGTGCCGGCCTGTACGCCTTCGACCTGGTCCAGCGCCGCGCCAAGCGGCCGGCGGGCGCGCCCGACAAGGCGCTGGCCCGCAAGGTGACCAAGGTCGGTGTCGTCGGCGCGGGCCTGATGGCCTCCCAGATGGCGCTGCTGTTCGCCCGCCGCCTGGAGGTCCCGGTCGTGCTGACCGACCTCGACCAGGCCCGCCTGGACAAGGGCGTCGGCTACGTGCACGCCGAGGTCGACAAGCTGCTGGCCAAGAAGCGCATCAGCGGCGACCAGGCCAACCGGCTCAAGGGCCTGGTCACCGGGTCGCTGACCAAGGACGCCTTCGCCGACGCCGACTTCGTCATCGAGGCCGTCTTCGAGGACATGGCGGTCAAGAAGAAGGTCTTCGCCGAGGTCGAGGAGCACGTCTCGGAGACGTGCGTGCTGGCCACCAACACCTCCTCGCTCTCGCTCAGCGAGATGGGCTCGGAGCTGAAGCACCCCGAGCGGCTGGTCGGCTTCCACTTCTTCAACCCGGTCGCGGTCATGCCGCTGCTGGAGATCATCAAGGGCGCCTCGACCGACGCGGCCACCCTGGCCACCGCCTTCGCGGTCGGCAAGACGCTGAAGAAGTCCTCGGTGCTGGTCAAGGACGCGCCCGCGTTCGTGGTCAACCGGCTGCTGACCCGCTTCATGGGCGAGGTCATCGCCGCCGTGGACGAGGGCACCCCGCTGCCGGTCGCCGAGCACGCTCTCGACGACCTCGGGCTGCCGATGACCCCGTTCGCGCTGCTCCAGCTCGTCGGGCCGGCCGTCGGCCACCACGTGTCCGAGACGCTGCACGCCGCCTTCCCCGACCGCTTCGGCGTCTCGGCGAACATGGCCGAGCTGGTCGCCTCCGGCAAGCCGGGCGTCTACAAGCCGGACTTCACCCTCGACGAGGAGGCGGTCGCGCTGTTCGCCGGCGGCGACCACGCCTCCACCGCCGAGCAGGTCCGGGTGCGCGTGCTGGAGGCCCTGGCCGAGGAGATCCGGCTCATGCTCGACGAGGGCGTGGTCGCGGCGGCACAGGACATCGACCTGTGCATGATCCTCGGCGCCGGGTGGCCCTTCCACCTGGGCGGGATCACGCCCTACCTCGACCGCGCGGGCGTCGCGCAGCCGCGCTTCCTGCCGCCGGGGGTGGCCTCGCTGCCCGAGCCGAAGGCCGAAGGCGCGACGATGCCGTCGTAGTTCTCGGCGAATCGGTGCGAAAGGCCCGCCGGAGTGAACCTCCGGCGGGCCTTTGCCGTCCTGTGAGGTGTAGGACACCTGTCATCGAGTCACCGGGGGAAGACCAGACCCATGAAGATCCTCACCGTTCTCGCCATGGCCGGGGCCGTCGCCCTGGGCTCCGCCGCCCCCGCCCTGGCCGACCACCACCGGCCCGGCGCGTCCCTCAAGATCACCGTCGCGGTGGAGGGCCTGCCGGTCAAGCACGCCCGGCTCACCTGCGGCCGTGCGGGCGGCTCGCACCCGACGCCCAAGGCCGCCTGCAAGGTGCTGCGCTCGGTGCGCGGCAACCCGGCCCGGCTCACCGACCCCGGCACGATCTGCACCAAGGAGTACCGGCCGCACACGGTGACCGTCCGTGGCCGCTGGTACGGCAAGCGGGTCGACTTCACCCGCACCTTCGGCAACGGCTGCCTGATGACCGCCGAGGGGCGGGCGCTCTACAAGCTCTGACGTCTGCTCCGCCGTACTGCCAGGAGGGCGAGCCCGCCCACGGCGAGCACCCCGAGCAGGCCGGCGTACGGCGAGCGCCACCACGGCGCCTCGACCGCGGCCGCGACCGGTGACACCGGCGCGAGCGCGGCGGGCGCGGCCGGCTGGGCCGGGGCAGCGGCGGCGGGCGCCTTGCCGCCCAGGCCCGGCGGGCGGACCGCGCCCCACGGGTCCTTGCCGCCGTTGCCGTTCAGCCAGTCGGCCGCGGCGGCCTTGGCCTCGGCGGGCAGCGGCTTGGCGGTGAAGGCTCCGGGCACGGTGAGCGTGCCGAGCTCGAACGGCGCGAACCACTCCTGCACGCCGACGACCTGCCAGGTGCCCGCGGGCAGTGCGACGGCGGTGGCGTAGTGGGCGGGCTCCTTGAGCTTGACGGCGTCGAAGGCGAGGCTGCGCTTGCCGTCGGTGAAGCGCAGCCCGACCTTGAGGTCGGACTCGGCGCCGCCGTAGGGGTGGTTGCCGTGCTGCAGCAGCCACGAGCCGAGGGTGTAGGAGGTGCCCGGCTGGAAGGTCGGGGGCACCGGGTCGAGGTAGGTGACCGCCCAGCCGCCCGCCCGGGCGGGCGCCGCCAGGGCCAGCACGGGGGCGAGCAGGGCGAGGAGGACCAGCAGTCGTCTCATGCCAGGACTACACCGGCCGGCGCCCCGGGGTTCTCCGATGATGCGGCCGGAGCGGTCAGTTGCCGGAGCGGGTCAGTTGCTGGAGCGGGCCAGCACTTCCAGCGGGTCGGCCAGCATCTGCGCGAAGGCCAGTTCGGCGGCGCCCACGAGGGTGACGTCGTCGCCCAGCGCGGAGGTGCGCAGGCGCAGGCCGTCACGGGCGACGGGCAGCCCGCTGGTGTTGATCTGGCTGCGCACCTGCGCGGCGGAGCCGAGGTAGAGCTCGCGGAGCATGCCGCCGAAGATGACGATCTCGGGGTTGAAGATGTTGACCAGGTTGGCCACCCCGATGCCCAGCCAGTCGCCCACGCGGTGCACCGAGTCGCGGGCGGCGATGTCGCCCCGGTCGGCCGCGTCGACCAGGGTGCGGACCGCCTGCCGGCCGACCGCGCCGCTCTGGCCGGCGTGGTCCATCAGCGCCCGCTCGCCCACCTCGGCCTCCAGGCAGCCGCGCGAGCCGCAGCCGCACAGCCGCCCGCCCGGGTTGACGATCATGTGGCCGACCTCGCCCGAGTAGCCGTCGTGCCCGCCGAGCAGGTTGCCGCCGGCGATGATGCCGCCGCCGATGCCGACGTCGCCGTGCAGGTAGATGAGGTTGCGGCTGCCGGCGCCCACGCCCCGGCTGTGCTCGGCCAGCGCGCCCAGGTTGGCGTCGTTGCCGACGGTGACCGGCAGGCCCATGGCCAGCTTGCGGCTCAGCTCCTGGCCGAAGGGCACGTCGGCCAGCGAGCCGGCCAGGTTGGGGCTGAAGTGCACCGTCCCGTCGGACTCGCGGACCGCCCCGCAGAAGGCGGCGGCGGCGCCGACGCAGACGGTGTCGGGACGGGTCTTGCGGTGCATCTGCCGGGCGAAGCCGGCCAGGGTGGCGACCACCTCGGCCAGGTCGAAGGTGCCGCGCGGCCGGACGGCCTCGCGGCGGTCGAGGACCACCCCGCCCAGCCCGACGCGGGCCGCGACCAGCCGGTCGACGCCCACGTCGAAGGCGAGCACGTAGATGCGGGCCGACTCCGGCCGCACGACCAGCGACGGACGGCCGGCGCGGCCGGTCTCCCTGGGCAGTTCCTCGCGCACCAGCCCGGCGGCGGCCAGGTCGGCGGTGAGCGCCATGATCGTGCTGCGGTTCAGCCCCATCCGGCTGGTGAGCTCGGACCGGGAGGTGGGACCGCCGAGGTGCACGTGGCGGAGCAGGGTGCCCAGGTTGTACCGGCGGATCTCCTCCTGAGAGGGACCAGCACGCATCGTTCCGTCCTTCGGGTGGTGGGAGAGGTCCACCCTATCGGTGGCCGGTGGCGGCGGCCCGCTTACGCGAAAGGGCGTCCACGCTGGCGGCCAGCAGCAGCACCGAGCCGGTGACGACGAACTTCTGGCCCGCGCCGTAGCCCATCAGGCCCATGCCGTTCTCCACCACGGCGACCACCGCGCCGCCGAGGATCGCGTCCAGCGCCCGGCCCTTGCCGCCGAACAGGCTGGTGCCGCCGATGACCGCCGCGCCCACCGAGAAGAGCAGCACGTTGCTGCCGCCGGTGTTGGGGTCCACCGACGCGGCGCGCGAGGCGGCCAGCACGCCGCCGACCGAGGCCATGAAGGAGCAGATCACGAAGCAGGCGATCTTCACCCGGTCCACCGAGATGCCCGCGCGGCGGGCCGCCTCGGCGTTGCCGCCGACCGCGTAGATGTGCCGCCCGAAGGCGGTACGGCGCAGCACGAAGGTCCACACCAGCAGGAAGAACAGGATGACCGGCACCACGATCGGCACGCCCATGAGCGGGATGAGCCGCCCGCGGTCCAGGTTGAGCACGTAGACGGCCAGCCCGATGACCAGCGCGACCGCGGCGATGCGGCCGCCGATCACCAGCGCCGGGGCGGTCGCCAGCCCCCGCCGGCTGCGGTTGCGCACCTGGACGAGCTGCACCGCGGCGTAGCCCGCCACGGCGGCGCCGGCCAGCGCCCAGCCCAGCCACGGCGGCAGGTTCTTGTTGGCGACGGCGAAGATGATCTCGTCGCGCACCGAGATGTTGGTGCCCTGCTTGAGCAGCAGCAGCACGATGCCCTGGAAGGCGATGAAGGCGGCCAGCGTCACCACGAAGGACGGGATGCCGAGTTTGGCCACCAGGGTGCCGAGGATCAGTCCGATGAAGGCGCCGGTGATCATGGCGGCCAGCACGGACAGGTACCAGGGCCAGCCCAGGTTGGTCAGCGTGATGGCCAGGATGGCCGCGCAGACGCCGCTGGCGAAGCCCGCCGACAGGTCGATCTCGCCCAGCAGCAGCACGAAGATCAGGCCCATCGCGATGACGACGTAGACCGCGCCCTGGGTGAGCAGGTTGGCGAAGTTGCCGGGCGAGAAGAAGATCGGCCGCAGCACCGAGAAGACGGCGACGAGCACGACCAGGCCGAAGATCGCCGGGAGCGCGCCCAGGTCGCCGCCGCGCACGCGTTCGACGTAGTCCTGGACGATGACCTGCGACTCGGCCTTCTTGGGCAGGGTGTCGACGCTCATGAGCCACTGCCGTTCGTCAGGCCGAGCGAGCCGCTGCGGCCGGAGGTGATCAGTTCGACGACCTGCGAGTGAGTGACCTCGGAGGCCTTGACCTGGGCCGCCATGCGACCGAGGTAGAGCGCCGCGATCCGGTCGGAGACGGCGAAGACGTCGTTGAGGTTGTGCGAGATGAGCACGACCGACAGGCCCTTGTCGGCCAGTTGCCGCACCAGTTCGAGCACCTGCGCGGTCTGGGCCACGCCGAGCGCGGCGGTCGGCTCGTCCAGGACGACGACCTTGCTGTTCCACAGCACGGCCTTGGCGATGGCCACGGTCTGCCGCTGGCCGCCGGACAGGCTGGCGACGTGCTGGCGCAGCGACTTGACGGTGCGGATCGACAGGCTCGCCAGCGTCTTGGCGGCGAGTTCCTCCATCGTCGCCTCGTCCAGGACCAGGCCGCTCTTGCGCTCCCGGCCCAGGAACATGTTCTGCACGATGTCCAGGTTGTCGCAGAGCGCCAGGTCCTGGTAGACGATCTCCACGCCGAGGGCGGCGGCGTCGCGCGGGCTGCTCACCTGCACGGGCACGCCCTCGAAGAAGTACTCGCCGGAGTCGATCGGGTAGATGCCGCCGATGCACTTCACCAGCGTGGACTTGCCGGCTCCGTTGTCGCCCACGAGGGCGGTCACCTCTCCGGGATACGCCGAGAAGGCGACGTCGTGAAGGACCTGCACGGGACCGAAGCTCTTGTCGATCCCGCGCAGCTCCAGGACCGGGGTGGTCACGGTGGGCTGCTCCTTGCAGAAGGGGGTGCGTACGGCTACCGCCTCTTTCTACGCGGTAGCCGTACGCGGGGGAACTAGCTGATTCCGGCTTCGGTGCACTTGGCGGCGAATTCGCCGGCGCACAGCTCGTCCTTGGACACGTAGCCGTCGGCGACGACGTCCTTGACGTTGTCCTTGAAGATGGCGACGGGGGTGAGCAGGACCGCGGGGACGTCCTTGCCGGACTCGGTGTCCTTCACGGTGCCGGTCGCGGCGGGCTTGCCGCCCTTGGCCAGCTCGATCGCGAGCTTGGCGGTGGCCTCGGCCTCCTGCTTGACGGCCTTGTAGACGGTCATGCACTGGTCGCCGTTGAGGATGTTCTGCAGGCCCTGGACGGTGGCGTCCTGGCCGGTGACCGGGACCTTGCCGTTGAGGTTGTTCTTCTTCAGCACCGAGATGGCGGCGTTGCCGAGGCCGTCGTTGGCGGCCAGCACGCCGGCGATCTTCGGCTCCTTGGTGAGCTGCTGCTCGAAGATGGTGCCGGCCTGGGCGTTGTCCCAGTCGGGCACCGAGTCGTCCGGCCCGGCGACGTACTCGCCGGCGTCGAACTTGGGCTGCAGCACGCCGTCGTAGCCCTGCTTGAAGAGCGTGGCGTTGTTGTCGGTGGGCGAGCCGTTCAGCCGCGAGACGACCGGCTTGTCGGCCTTGAGGTCGGTCAGGCACTTGACCAGGCCCTCGCCCTGCAGCCGGCCGACGGCGGTGTTGTCGAAGCTGACGTAGTAGTCGGCGTTGCCGCCGAGGGTGAGGCGGTCGTAGTCGATGGTGGCGATGCCCTGGGCCTTGGCCTTGTCGAGGACGGCCTTGCCGGTGCCGCTGTCGAGGTTGACGATGGCGAGCACGGTGACACCGCCGGTGATCATCTGGTCGGCGATGGTCTGGAAGGCGGCCTTGTCACCCTGGGCGTTCTGGATGTCGTACTCGACGCCCGCGGCTTTGAAGGCCTCCTCCAGGTACTTGCGGTCGGCGGTCTCCCAGCGGGCGCTCGACTTGCTGTCCGGGAGGATGACGCCGATCTTGCCGGCCTTGCCCGCGGCCGGCGCCGAGGCGGCCGGTGAGGTGCCGGTGCCGGCGGTGGTCTCACCGCTTTCGCCCCCGCAGGCGGTGAGACCGAGGGAGAGCGCCACCAGGGCGGCGCCGGTTGTGAAGATCCCCTTGCGCATGACGCGTGGGCCTTTCTCATGGGGGGTGAATGTTGTTTGGCACAACGTAATTCGCGCCCACGAGAGATGCCAGACACAGGACTGTAACGTTTGTTGTCCGGAAGAACTTATCGGCCGAGCACCCTGCTGTGGTGGCGGCCGTACACGAAGTAGATCGCGATGCCGATCACCATCCAGACCAGGAAGCGCAGCCAGGTCTCCACCGGCAGGTTGAGCATCAGGTAGAGGCAGGCCAGCATCGACAGCACCGGGATGAACGGCACCAACGGGGTGCGGAAGGCGCGCGGCAGGTCCGGGCGGGTCCGGCGGAGCACGATCACGCCGAGCGAGACGACCACGAAGGCGAACAGCGTGCCGATGTTGACCAGCTCGGCCAGCGCGCCCAGCGAGATGAACCCGGCCAGCACCATCGAGACCGCGCCGACCAGCAGGGTGGCGCGCGCCGGCGTGCCGTACTTGGGATGCACCCGGGCCAGCGAGCGCGGCAGCAACCCGTCGCGGCTCATCGCGAACAGCACCCGGGTCTGGCCCAGCAGCAGGATCATCACCACGGTGGTCAGACCGGCGATGGCGCCCAGGCTGATCAGCGAGGCGATCCACGGCTGCCCGACCGAGGTGAACGCGTCGGCCAGCGGCGCCTCCTCGCTGAGCTGGGTGTAGGGCTGCATGCCCACCACCACCAGCGACACCGCGACGTAGAGGAGCGTGCAGATCAGCAGCGAGCCGATGATGCCGCGCGGCAGGTCACGCTGCGGCTCGATGGTCTCCTCCGCGGCGGTGGCGACGATGTCGAAGCCGATGAAGGCGAAGAAGACGATGGCCGCGGCCGAGAAGATGCCGATCACGCCGAAGGCCACCGGGCTGATGCCGAAGAGCACCTGGATCAGCGGCGCCTGCAACCCGCTGCCCGGCGGCAACGGCTGCGCCGGCGGGATGAACGGCGTGTAGTTGGCGCCCTTGATGAAGAACAGCCCCGCCAGGATGACGAGCAGCACCACCGCCACCTTGATCACCACGATGACCAGGTTGACGCGCGAGGACAGCTTGATCCCGGCCACCAGGACCAGCGTCAGCAGCGCCACCACCGCCATCGCGGGCAGGTTGATGAAACCGGTCTCCGCGCTGGCGATCACGTCGGGCAGGTGGATGCCCGCGGTGCCCAGCAGCGAGTTGAGGTAGCCCGACCAGCCGACCGCCACCACCGCCGCCGCCAGGGCCATCTCCAGCATCAGGTCCCAGCCGATGATCCAGGCCGGGAACTCGCCGAGCGTGGCGAAGGAGAAGGTGTAGGCCGACCCGGCCACCGGCACCGTCGAGGCGAACTCGGCGTAGCAGAGTGCCGCCAGCGCGCACACCACGCCCGCGACCAGGAACGACACGGCCACCGCCGGGCCGGCCGTGTCCTTGGCCACCTGGCCGGTGAGCACGAAGATGCCGGTGCCGATGATCACGCCGATGCCGAAGACCGTCAGGTCGACGGCGGACAGGCGCTTGTGCAGCCGGTGTTCCGGCTCCTCGGTGTCGCGAATCGACTGTTCGACACTCTTGGTGCGAAAAAGACTCCGGGTGCGAAAGGTCTCCACGTTGTGATGCTGCCCACACTTGCGGTGATCATGCGCCTCCTCCCTCCGGCCGGTCGGTCTCAGGGACATCCCAGGGACAACCCCCGATGACCTGGCCCTTTCCCCGGCGGCAGGCTGGGATGATGCTCATCGACCTGCTCGACCTCCTCGCCCGGCAGGAGGCGGGCGTGGTGTGGCCGCTGCTGCTGGCCTTCCTCACGCTCGACGCCTCCGTCGGCGTCGGGCTGGTCATCCCCGGCGACGGCCTGCTCCTGGTCGCCGGGACGACCGCCGACAGCCCCTGGGAGGTCGCCGGCCTGACCCTCGCCGGGGTGAGCGCCTGCTTCCTGGGCGCGAGCGCGGGTCACTGGCTCGGCCGCCGGTACGGCAGGCGGCTGCGCGAGGGCCGCCTGGGCCGCCGGGTGGGCGAGGAGCGCTGGGCGCAGGCCGAGTCCCTGTTCGCCCGCAGCGGCTGGGCGGTCGCCCTGGCGTACTTCCTGCCGGTGGTCCACGCCCTGACGCCCGCGGTCGCCGGCATGCTCGGCGTCCCCTACCGCCGCTTCCTGCCCTGGGCGATGGCCGGGGCGGTGAGCTGGGTCGGCGCCTACCTCACCCTCGGCGCCGCCGCCGGGCAGGTCGTCCGCGAGCACGCCGAGCTGCTCATCCCGGTGCTCGGCACGGTCGTCCTGGTCATCACCGCCGGCTCGCTGCTGGCCCGCCGCGTCTTCAGGGTACGGCGAGCCGCCGGCCCGCGCCGAGGCTGATGTCCTTAACTGACAGAGAACTGTCGTTGCCGTCATTCGCTCCGTTCGGCGAGAATATCCGCATGTCAGCCGCACACCGCGTGGTCATCACGCTCTTCCCGCACGTCGATCTGCTCGACGTGACCGGCCCGGCCGAGGTCTTCGCCCTGGCCAACCGGGTGAGCGGGCGCCCGCTGTACGACGTGCGGCTGGCCGGGCCCGAGGGCGGCACGGTGACCACCTCGGCCGGCGTCCGGATCCTCGCCGACCTGCGGTTCGACGAGGTCGGCGACCAGGTCGACACCCTGCTGGTCCCGGGTGCCGTGGAGCTCACCGGGTCGGGACCGCGGGCGCTCAGCGCTCCCGAGGTCGTGGCCTGGGTGCGCCGGACCGCCCCGCTGGCCCGGCGGGTGGCCTCGGTGTGCGTCGGCGCGCACATCCTGGCCGACGCCGGGCTGCTGGACGGGCTGACCGCCACCACGCACTGGTCCACGGCCGCACAGCTGGCGGCCGAGCATCCCGAGGTGACCGTCGACCCCGACCCGATCTTCGTGCGCTCCAGCGGGCGGGTCTGGACCGGCGCCGGCATCAGCACCTGCCTCGACCTCAGCCTGGCGCTGGTGGCCGAGGACCACGGCGAGGAACTGGCCCTCGGCGTGGCACGCGAGCTGGTGATCTACCTCAAGCGCCAGGGCGGCCAGAGCCAGTTCAGCGTGCCGCTCGCGCAGGCCCCCTCCGGGCGGCGGGGCATCGACGAGCTGCGGTTGTGGATCGCCGAGCATCTCGCCGAGGAGCTCACCCCGGTCGAGCTCGCCGCCCGGATGGGGCTCAGCCAGCGGCAGTTCGCCCGGGTCTTCCGGCAGCAGACCGGGACGACTCCGGGTGCCTACATCGAGACGGCCCGGGTGGAGGTGGCCCGGCGGCTGCTGGAGACCACCGACCTGCCGCTGGAGCGGGTGGCGGCCGACAGCGGGCTCGGCTCGGTGGAGACGCTGCACCGGGCCTTCCGCCGCCGCCTCGGCACCGGGCCGGGCACCTACCGCCGGCGCTTCCGCACCATCCCCGTCTGACCCGGCCCCTCTTCTCCCGCTCGTTCTTCAGCCGCCCCGCGGCGGCGCGAGCCTGCCCTTCCATCGAAAGGAACCACCATGACCGGCACCGTCTCACCCACCCTCCGCGAGGTCGTCGGCCTGCCCGCCGAGCTGCCCAGCCTGGCCGGGGCCACCCTCGTCCTCATCGACTACCAGAACACCTACCGCACCGGCGTCATGGCCCTGCCCGACGCCGAGCGGGCACTCGAGGCCGGGGCGCGGCTGCTGGAGCGGGCCCGTGCCGCCGGGGCCCGCGTCGTGCACGTCGTCAACGACGGCGGGCCCGGCTCGCCGTACGACATCCGGGCCGAGATCGGCTCGATCAGCCCGCAGGTCGCCCCGCGCGACGGCGAGCCGGTCGTCGTCAAGACCTTCCCGAACGCCTTCCACGAGACCGAGCTGCTGGAGGTGCTCAAGGGCCTGGACGCCGGGCCCGACCTGGTGCTGGCCGGGTTCATGACGCACATGTGCGTCAGCTTCACCGCACAGGGCGCCTTCAACCTGGGCTACCGGCCCACGGTCGTGGCCGACGCCTGCGCCACCCGGCCGCTGGCCCGGCACGGCGGTGGCGCGGTCAGCGCCGAGGCGCTGCACGACGCCGCGCTGGTCACCATCGGCGACCTGTTCGGCCTGGTCGCGGCCACGGCCGATGACCTGCCCGCCTGAGCGAGGGCGCGCCGTTGACAATAGGCAAGTGAATGCCTGCATAATGGAGAGGTGGCCGCCATCGATGCGATTTTCAAAGCGCTCGCCGATCCGACCAGGCGACTCCTGCTCGACCGGCTACGGGAGCACAACGGCCAGACGCTGAACGAACTCAGCGCCCGGCTCGGGATGACCCGGCAGGCGGCGACCCAGCACCTCGACGTGCTGGTCGCCGCCGGCCTCGTCACCGTCGTCCGGCGGGGCCGCGAACGGCTGCACTACCTGAACCCGGCACCGATCAACGAGATCCAGGAACGCTGGATCTCCGGTTTCGACCAGCCCCGGCTGCGAGCCCTCGGCGCCATCAAACGCCAGGCAGAGGAGTACGCCATGACCACCGAGACCAGCACCTTGCCCAGCTACGTCTACGTCACCTACATCCGCGCGAGCGCCGAGCAGGTGTGGAAGGCCCTGACCGACGCCGACCTGACCGCCCGGTACTGGGCACACGCCAACATCTCCGACTGGCAGGAAGGCTCGACCTGGGAGCACCGGCGGGCCGACGAGTCCGGCCACCTCGACATCATCGGGAAGGTGCTGACGACCGACCCGCCCCACCGCCTGGTCGTCACCTTCGAGGACGACCTGGAGGCGCGGCGCGACCCGTCGGTCGTGACCTTCCTGATCGAGCCGCACGAGGACATCGTCCGGCTCACCGTCACGCATGAGAACCTGCCGAACGTCGAGATGTTCAACGGCATCTCCAAGGGCTGGCCCGCCGTCCTGTCCAACCTCAAGTCGCTGCTGGAGACGGGCGACGTGCTGCCTCAGGCGCCCTGGGAGATGGACGACCAGCACGCCTGACCACCGCGTCTTCGATCAGCGAAGGGAGCAGACATGCTGGAGCAGGCTTTCCGGGCTCTGCTGGAGGCCGCCGCCGAGGCGGACGCGGCCGGTTTCCCGGGCCCGGCGCCCTCGGACGGCGGGTGGAACGCGGAGCAGATCCTGGCGCACGTGTCGCTGGTCACCGCCACCACTCTCACCACCGCCTCCGCCATCGCCTCGGGGACCGGGGCCGTCTACGACAACCGCGTCGCTCTCGACCTCTGGACCATCGACCGCCTGATCGACCGCTCCGGCGGCGGGACCGGCTTGACCGAGCGGCTCCGCGCCCAGGGCGCCGCGCTCTGCGCCCTCACCACCGGGGCCGCGCTGACCCCGGCCGAGCTCGACACCCAGGTCCCCACCCTGTTGCTGTCCGACGGGAAGGTGCTGGTGGACCAGCTCATGCCGCTGCGTGACCTGCTCACCGGGCTGGCCGAGGTGGAACTCCCCACCCACACCCGCCAACTCCTCACCCTCCGGTAAGCGGACTTACGGCGGGCCCCTCGGCCAGAGAGGAGCCTGCCGGTAACCGGCGTACGGCGGGCCCCTCGGTTAGACGGAGCCCACCGGTAAATGGCGTACGGCGGGCCCCTCGATTGGAGGGGCCCGCCGTACGCCATTCCACTTGTACGGCGGGCCCCCTGAAAGGACGGCCCGCCGCCGCTGCACCGCCCGCCGTTTCACCTATGCGGCGAGAACCCCAGCATCAGGCCCATGCCCCAGTACGGCGCCCCGCCCCCTACGGCGAAACTACCGAGGAGCATCAATAGGCGCAGACCGCCGAGCAACCGCCTCAGTGATCTCCCGAGCCAAATCCTGCCCAGTAAGCCCGATCTGCCCCAGAATCGCCGCCCGCTTCGCATGATCCAGGAACCGCTGCGGAATCCCGAACGTCCGCACCGGCACGTCCACATCCGCATCCCGCAACATCCGCGCGACCGCGTCGCCGACGCCCCCGACCCGCCCGTTGTCCTCGACCACCGCGACCAGCTTGTGCGCCCCCGCCGCCAGCACGAGCGCCGGGTCGAGCGGCTTGACCCACCGGGGGTCGACCACGGTCGCCGAGATGCCCTGCGCGTCGAGCAGCACGGCCGCCTCCATCGCCGCGTGCGCCATCGGCCCCACGGCGACCAGCAGCACGTCGGGGTCGCCGGCGCGCAGCACGTCCATCTCGCCGAGCTTGCCGACCGCCTCCAGCGTCTCGGCGACCGGTCCCTTGGGGAAGCGCAGCACGGTCGGCACGTCCTTGGCGACGGCCTCGCGCAGCAGTTCGCGCACCCGCTCGCCGTCCCGCGGCACCGCGATCTCCAGCCCGGGGACGACCTGGAGGATCGACAGGTCCCACATGCCGTTGTGCGAGGCGCCGTCGTCGCCGGTGACGCCGGCGCGGTCGAGCACCACGGTGACCGGCAGCTTGTGCAGCGCCACGTCCATCAGGAGCTGGTCGAAGGCCCGGTTGAGGAAGGTGGCGTAGACCGCGACGACCGGGTGGAGCCCGCCGAGGGCCAGGCCGGCGGCGCTGGTCAGCGCGTGCTGCTCGGCGATGCCGACGTCGAAGATGCGCTCGGGGTAGGCGGCGGCGAACTCGTTGAGCCCGGTCGGGTGCAGCATCGCCGCGGTGATCGCGACGAGGTCCTCGCGCTCGCGGCCGAGCTTGACGAGTTCCTCGCTGAAGACGTTGGTCCAGATGCGGCCCTTGGGCTTCTCCAGGCCGGTGGCCCGGTCGAAGGCGCCGGGCGAGTGGAACTGGTCTTCCTCGTGGTTCTCCGCGGGGGCGTAGCCGCGGCCCTTCTGGGTGAGGGTGTGCACGATCACCGGGCCGCCGAAGTCGCGGGCCTTGCGCAGGGCCGCCTCCATCGCCTGCTCGTCGTGGCCGTCGATGGGCCCGACGTACTTCAGGCCGAGGTCCTCGAACATCACCTGCGGCGAGACGATGTCCTTGACGCCCTTCTTGAACCCGTGGAGCGCGTCGTAGACCAGCGGGACGTTCTCCAGCTTGCCCTTGAAGTACTCCAGCATGTCCTCGTAGCGGCGGGTGACGCGCAGCGAGGCGAGGTGGCGGCCGAGCCCGCCGATGGTCGGCGAGTAGGAGCGGCCGTTGTCGTTGACGACGATGACGACCCGCAGGTCGTCGGTCTCGGCGATGTTGTTGAGCGCCTCCCAGGCCATGCCGCCGGTCAGGGCGCCGTCGCCGATGACGGCGACCACCGTGCGCTCGTCGTCGCCGCGCAGCCGGAAGGCCTTGGCCAGGCCGTCGGCGTAGGACAGCGCGGTGGAGGCGTGGGAGTTCTCCACGAAGTCGTGCTCGGACTCGGCCTGGCTCGGGTAGCCGGACAGGCCGCCCTCCTGCTTGAGGCGGTCCCAGCCGGTGGTGCGTCCGGTGAGCATCTTGTGCACATACGCCTGGTGGCCGGTGTCCCAGATGATCGGGTCGCGCGGCGAGTCGAAGACCCGGTGGAGCGCGATGGTCAGCTCCACCACGCCGAGGTTGGGGCCGAGGTGGCCGCCGGTCCTGGCGCACGAGTCGACGAGCAGGTCGCGTATCTCCGCCGCGAGTGTCGCGAGCTCCTCCACGTCGAGCCGTTTGACGTCGTGCGGCCCCCGGACAGAGGCAAGCAAGTCGCTCACGGATAGGTCCCCTCCTGCTAGCCGACACCCAGAGTCTAGTTCGTGGAGGGGCCGGGACCCCACTTGACCGGACTTAACGAGCGTATGTCTGATCTTGACCTAGTCTTTCCCTCAAGATGAACACTCGCCCCATAAGACGAGTTTCTTCACTGGCCGCGCTCGTGTTGGCGATGCTGGCGATCAGTGCCGGAACCGCGCACGCCCCCGCGACCCGCGCCGCCGCCGAGCCGGCGGGGGCGGGCCAGCGCGCGCAGGCCGCCCGGGTGGCCACGCACAGCCCGCTGTACCGGACCGGCAAGCTGGCCCGCACCGGCTGCGCGCCGGGGACGCTGGAGAAGGACGACGTCGAGGGCTACAAGCGCTTCCTGGTGAACCTCACCGGCTGCCTGAACCGCGCATGGGGCGCGGAGTTCCGCCAGGCGAACCTCTCCTTCGCCCCGCCCGCCCTGCGTTTCGTGACCGCGCCCGTGACCACCGGGTGCGGCCCCTGGGCCACCGGCGCCGACGGCGTCTACTGCTCCGAGGACCGCACCATCTACATGCTGATCAACCAGGCCGCGCTGCGCCAGCCGTTCGCGCTGGGGGTGGCCCGGCTGCTGGCCCACGAGTACGGTCACCACGTCCAGGAGAGCGCCGGGATCTGGCACTACTACTGGACCGCCCGTTCGGCCGCCGGGGTGGCCACCCGGCTGCAGTTGTCGAGGCGGTCGGAATTGCAGGCCGAGTGCCTGTCGGCGGTCTTCATGAGCAGCATCAAGGAGAGTTTCCCCGTCGACCAGGACGAGTGGGACTACGCGGTCAACTGGTTCCGGCGCAACGGGCACAAGGGCTGGGCGCAGAACGACCACGGCAAGGGCGCCACCCAGGCGGTGTGGATGGAACGGGGTTTCGCCTCCGCCTCGCCGCTGTCGTGCAACACCTGGGCGGCGAAATCCGCCGCCGTTTCGTGAATTACCGTTCTTTGCCCCTGCTTTACCTTGATATAGGGTCCCTTGCCATGCGTAATTCCGTTAAGGCGCTGGTGTGCGGAGTGGCTCTCGCGCTCAGCGCCGGCCTCACCGGCGGCGCCGCCCAGGCCGCGAGCGCCGACCCCATCCCCAAGGTCAAGGCCCTGATCGCCAACCCCATCTACCGGGTCGGCGCCTTCCCGCTGAAGACCTGTGAGGAGGGCCGCTACTCGCGCGGCGACGTGGCCGGCGCCCAGGCGTACCTGGAAGGCCTCCTGGACTGCCTCAACACCACCTGGTCCAAGCAGTTCAAGAAGGCCGGGCTGAAGTTCAAGGAGCCCAAGTTCGCCATCGCCCAGCGGATCGGCGACCCGATCGGCCGCTGCGGCAAGATCGACAACCCGGCGATGCTCGCCGTGTACTGCCACCTCGACCAGACCTTCACCGTCCTGCTCAACCCGGACGCGCTGCTCGACCCGGACGACATGACGCTCATGGGCGTGCTGGCCCACGAGTACGGTCACCACGTGCAGAACCAGGCGGGCATCTGGAAGGCCTACGCCTACGGCAAGTACACCGACAACACCTGGTACGAGATCAGCCGCCGCACCGAGCTGCAGGCCGACTGCTGGGCGGGCGCCTTCATCGGCAGCGTGTGGCCGTCCCTGGGCCGCAGCAAGGCCGACTTCAAGGACATGGCCGAGCACGAGCTGGGCGGCACCAGCGACGCCGTCACCGGCTACGGCAACTCCCCCGACCTGATCACCGGCTCGCCCACCCACGGCCGGCTGACCAGCCAGCGCTACTGGCTCTACCGCGGCTTCACCAAGCCGGAGCCGGGCTCCTGCAACACCTGGACGGCCTCCAAGAAGCGCGTCGCCTGACGCCCTTCCCGGCCTCCCTGGTTGAACATGGGGGCGATGTCTGTGACATCGCCCCCATTTTTCGCGTTTTAATCGCATATTGATGGCGAGCCAGCACACTGCTCTCATGATGCTCCCCTTTCGTTCTGACGCTCGCCCTCAGCGCCACCGGCTCGGTCGCCCCTGCTGAAGCCGCCTACCCGATCAAGAACCGCGTCCTGACGCACAACAAGCTCTACAAGAGCGGCGACCTGCCCTCGACGGCCTGCGCCGAGCCCCCGCTGGAGTCGCAGAACCTCACCCAGGCGAAGGCGTACTCCCGCAAGGTGTTCGACTGCCTGGGCCGTACCTGGGGCGCGCACTTCAAGGCCGCCGGCATCCGGTTCACGCGGCCCACCATCGGCTTCATCACCAAGCCCAAGCGTTTCTGCGGCAGCAAGTGGGGCGACGCCGGCGCCGCCTACTGCCACGAGAGCGACCACTTCGTGGTGCTGCTGGACAAGAACGCCTTGGAAGACCCGTCCGACCTCTACCTCATGCACCTCATCGGCCACGAGTACGGCCACCACCTCCAGGACCTGACCGGGATCACCAAGGCCTGGCAGTACATCCCCTACCGCCACCGCAAGGAGGAACTGGAGCAGTGGCGGCGGCTCGAGCTGCAGGCCGACTGCCTCGGCGCCGCCTTCATCGGCAGCATCTGGGACTCCCTCGACCGCTCGGCCGCCGACTGGGACTACCTCCTGGACATCATGCGCGAGAGCGGCGACGAGAACAGCAAGGTCAAGGACCACGGCAAGGGCCGGAGCAGGGCCTACTGGGTCTCCCGCGGCTTCCGCGCGGCCGACCCGGGGGCGTGCAACACCTTCACCGCCCCCTCCAGCCGCGTCGCCTGACCTCCGGACGGGCGGGCGGCGGCTCCGGTCGCCACCCGTCCGGTACGGCTAGCGCAGCACGCTCTGCCCCACCAGGGCCAGGGCCGAGACCGCGGCGACGACCAGCACCGCCGCGCGCACCCGCCCGCCGTCGAGGTAGCGGCGCAGCGGCCCCGAGACCAGAAACCCGACGATCATGAACGGGACCAGTGACAGCCCCGCCACCACCGCCTCGCGGGGCAGCCGGTCCACCGCCCACAGCAGCACGAGCGACTGCGCGGCGCTCAGGCAGAAGAAGGCGGCCAGCGTCGCCCGGATCTGCGGGCCCTTGGCCGACTGGTAGACCAGCGCGATCGGCGGCCCGCCGATGCCGGTCGCGGTGCCGGTGATCCCCGAGAGGAATCCGGCGGCGGTCAGGGTGGCGCCGTTGCGCGGCACCGAGAGCGACCGGGCGGTCAGCACGACCGCGACCAGCACCATCACGCCGACCAGCACGCCGAGGGTCTGAGCGGAGACGTAGACCACGATCAGCGCGCCGATCGCGCTGCCGGGCAGCCGGCCGAGCAGGGCCCAGCCGAGGCCGCGCCAGTCGATCCTGCGCCACTCGGCGGCCAGGGTGAACAGCGGCAGGGTGACGTTGACGATCTGGATCGCGCCCGGCATCAGCCCCGGGTCCAGCATCGTCACCACCGGCGCGGCCACCAGGCCCAGCCCGAATCCGACGCCGCCTTGGACGATCGCCCCGACCAGCACTGCCAAACCCGCTGCAATCAGGACAAACGACTCCATGTCCCGCGAGCCTAGTCCGCCCGCCCCACCCGACGATCGCGCGGGGCCCTGTCCGGCCGGGGCTGCCGTCGCGGGGGAAAGGTCCGATAGGCTCCCCGCCGTGCTTCGCCGACTCCCCCTGCTGGCCGCGGCCGGCTCCCTCGTCGTCCTCCTGCCCGCCGGGCCCGCCGCGGCCGCCCGGGACCCGCTGGCCGGGAAACCGCCCGCCACGGCCTGCCGTACGCCCGCCTTGACGCAGGGCGGCGTCACCGAGGCGGAGCCGTACGCGCGGGCGGTCTTGAAGTGCCTGGAACGCGCGTGGTCGGCCCATTTCAAGCGGGCGGGCGCGAGCTTCGCCCGGCCGAAGGTGCTCTACCTGGCCGAGCCGCGCTCGGAGATCTGCGGCGGCGCGTGGCCCGAGGGCGCCTGGGCCTTCTACTGCATCAAGCCGCGCACCCTGGTGCTGCCGCTGTTCGGCCCGTGGATCGAGGGCCGCGAGGACCTGTTCCCGCTCAAGGTCATGGCCCACGAGTACGGTCACCACCTCCAGCGGCTCGCCGGCATCTGGTCCCCGGCCAGACCGGTGGCCAAGCCCAAGGCCCTGGAGTTCCGCCGCCGTTACGAGCTGCAGGCCGACTGCCTGGCCGGGGCGTTCCTGGGCTCGGTGTGGGCGTCCACGGGCGGCACGGCCGCGGACTGGGCGGCGCTGGTCGAGGAGTCGAGCCGCGGCGACTGGCTGGACGACCAGCCCACGCACGGCTCGGGCAAGACCCGCGGCGCGTGGCTCAAGCGCGGCTTCGCGGGCGGCTCGTGCGACACGTGGAGCGCCCCCGCCGCCAAGATCACCTGATTCCGGCCCCGGACACACCGATGGCCCGGCGCGGTGCGCGCCGGGCCATCGCCGTCGGACGTGGCTACTTGGCCAGCAGCGAGCGCAGCACGTACTGCATGATGCCGCCGTGCCGGTAGTAGTCGGCCTCGCCGGGGGTGTCGATGCGCACGACCGCGTCGAACTCGACGTCACCCGCCTTGACGTGGACGGTCGAGGGGATGGTGCCGGAGTTGAGCTCCTCGACACCGGTGATGTCGAAGACCTCCTCGCCGGTCAAACCGAGCGTCTCGGCGCTCTGGCCCTCGGGGTACTGCAGCGGCAGCACGCCCATGCCGATCAGGTTCGAGCGGTGGATGCGCTCGTAGGACTCGGCGATGACGGCGCGGACGCCGAGCAGCGCGGTGCCCTTGGCCGCCCAGTCACGGCTCGAACCCGAGCCGTACTCCTTGCCCGCCAGGACGACCAGCGGGGTGCCGGCGGCCTGGTAGTTGACCGAGGCGTCGTAGATGAACGACACCGGGCCCTCGCCCTGGGTGAAGTCGCGGGTGTAGCCGCCCTCGGTGCCCGGCGCGATCTGGTTGCGCAGCCGGATGTTGGCGAAGGTGCCGCGGATCATCACCTCGTGGTTGCCCCGGCGCGAGCCGTACGAGTTGAAGTCCTTGACGGCGACGCCGTTCTCCTGGAGGTACGTCGCGGCCGGGGTGCCGACCTTGATCGAACCGGCCGGGGAGATGTGGTCGGTGGTGACCGAGTCGCCCACCTTGACCAGCACGCGCGCGCCGGCGATGTCGGTCACCGGCTCCGGCTTCTCCGGCATGCCCTCGAAGTACGGGGGCTTGCGGACGTAGGTCGACTCGGCGTCCCACTCGAAGGTGTTGCCGGTCGGGATCGGCAGCGAGCGCCAGGTCTCGTCGCCCTTGAAGACGTCGGCGTAGTCGGCGGCGAACATCTCGCGGTCGATCGAGGTGCTCACGACCTCGGACACCTCCTGCGGGGAGGGCCAGATGTCCTTGAGGAAGACCGGCTCGCCGTCGGAGCCGACGCCCAGCGGCTCGTTGTCGAGGTCGATGTCCATCGTGCCGGCCAGCGCGTAGGCGACCACCAGCGGCGGCGAGGCCAGGTAGTTCATCTTCACGTCGGGGTTGATGCGGCCCTCGAAGTTGCGGTTGCCCGACAGCACCGCGGTGACCGCGAGGTCGTGCTGCTGGATGGCCGCCGAGATCTCCTCGGGCAGCGGGCCCGAGTTGCCGATGCAGGTGGTGCAGCCGTAGCCGACCAGGTTGAAGCCGATCTTGTCGAGGTACGGCTGGAGGCCGGAGCGCTCGAAGTAGCCGGTGACGACCTGGGAGCCCGGGGCGAGCGAGGTCTTGACCCACGGCTTGCGGGTCAGGCCCTTCTCCACCGCGTTGCGGGCCAGCAGCGCCGCGCCCAGCATCACGTACGGGTTGGAGGTGTTGGTGCAGCTCGTGATCGCGGCGATCGAGACGATGCCGTGGTCGATCTCGAAGCTCGTGCCGTCGGCCAGCGTCACCGGGACCGGCTTGTGCGGCCGGAAGCCGTTGGCCTGCGCGTTGGACGCGGGCGGGTCGGAGGCCGGGAAGGACTCCACGCCCTCCTCGTCGAGCGCGTCGGGCACGAAGACCTGCACGTCGCGGCGCCAGGTCTCCTTGGCGTCGGTCAGCGCGATGCGGTCCTGCGGGCGCTTCGGGCCGGCGATCGACGGCACGACGGTGCCGAGGTCGAGCTCGAGGTACTCGGAGAAGACCGGCTCGTTCGCGCTGTCCAGCCACATGCCCTGCGCCTTGGCGTAGGCCTCGACGAGGGCGATCTGCTCCTCGCTGCGGCCGGTCAGGCGCAGGTAGTCGGTGGTCTGGCCGTCGATCGGGAAGATCGCGCAGGTCGAGCCGAACTCGGGGCTCATGTTGCCGATCGTGGCGCGGTTGGCCAGCGGCACGCTGGAGACGCCCTCGCCGTAGAACTCGACGAACTTGCCGACCACGCCGTGCTTGCGCAGCATCTCGGTGACGGTCAGCACCAGGTCGGTCGCGGTCGCGCCGGCCGGGAGCTGGCCGGTCAGCTTGAAGCCGACCACCCGCGGGATGAGCATGGAGATCGGCTGGCCGAGCATCGCGGCCTCGGCCTCGATGCCGCCGACGCCCCAGCCCAGCACGCCGATGCCGTTCTCCATCGTGGTGTGGGAGTCGGTGCCGACGCAGGTGTCGGGGTAGGCCTTGCCGTCGCGGACCATGACGACGCGGGCGAGGTGCTCGATGTTGACCTGGTGCACGATGCCGGTGCCGGGCGGCACGACCTTGAACTCGTCGAAGGCCGTCTGGCCCCAGCGCAGGAACTGGTAGCGCTCGCGGTTGCGCTCGTACTCCCGCTCCACGTTGCGCTGGAAAGAGTCGGGGTGGCCGAAGTAGTCGACGATGACCGAGTGGTCAATGACCAGCTCGGCCGGGGCCAGCGGGTTGACCTTGGACGGGTCGCCGCCCAGGTCGCGCACGGCCTCGCGCATCGTCGCCAGGTCCACCACGCACGGCACGCCGGTGAAGTCCTGCATGATCACGCGAGCGGGCGTGAACTGGATCTCCACGCTCGGGGCCGCGTTCGGGTCCCACTCACCCAGCGCCCGGATGTGGTCGGCGGTGATGTTGGCGCCGTCCTCGGTGCGGAGGAGGTTCTCCAGCAGGATCTTCAGGCTGTACGGCAGGCGCGCCGAGCCCTCGACGGCGTCAAGCCGGAAAATCTCGTATGACGCATCGCCTACGCGTAGCGTGTCACGGCTGCCGAAGCTGTTCGCGGACACGGTGAATCGCCTCCTCGGTGGACCTGTGTTCAGTCAAATCCTGCCGCACCTCGGAGGGTGTTACGACGTTAGGTAACCCTAACCCGCAGGCCGCAGCGGATGTCTCGACGTCAAGATATCCCGGAAAGTATCTCGACATCAAGTTAAATGCCGCCACCCTGGATCACGAGCAGCCCGCGCCTCTCCCCCGCCGCCCCCGCCACCTGGCCGGACACCGGCCCAGCGGCCTGCGGAGCTCATCCGGAGCGGCCGTCCCAGCCAGGCCCAACCGGTCCCCAAGCCGTCTTTCCTACGGTCGGGCCATGAGATCACTCACCCGCTGGGCGGCGGCGCTCACCGCCCTCGTGCTCTCGCTCACCACGCTCACCCCGGCTCCGGCCTCGGCGAGCGTCCGGCTCCAGCTCACTCTCGAACTGCTGGTCGTCGACGACCAGAACGAGAGCGGCAACGACGAGATCGGCATCTTCTTCATCGCGCCGGTGGCGCCGGGCAAGAAGTACCTCATGTGGCCGGACGACCGCGACCGGATGAACGTCAACGCCGGCGACTGCTGGTACATCAACCTGGTCCGGGGCTGCCCGAACGGGTACACCAACAAGTCGGTGGGCGAGCAGGGCCCGCTGCCGATGTACTTCACCACCGGCGAGACCTGGACCTTCGAGATCTGGGAGGACGACGTCACCTCGTCCGACGACCTCATCCTGCGCGAGTCCTTCACCGTGGGCGAGGAGCCCTACCAGGAGCTGGTCTTCCGGGGCACCCGGAGCGGCGCGGACTACACGCTCTACGCCCGCCTGTCCTGACCGGCGCACCGCGAAGGCCGGAGGCCGGGCACGCTCAGCGCCCGACCTCCGCTCTTCCGGACCGCTAGATGGGGGCCAGCCGGACGAACAGCAGCCCCACGATGGCGACGGACAGCACCGGCGCCAGCACCTTGGTCTCGAACTTCTTCCCGGTCTTGATGCCGATCTTCCACGGCAGCACGAAGCGGGCGCCGAGCGGCCAGAGCACCGGGCAGCCCTTCTCCGTCATGCAGTCGCCGATCACGTGCATCAGGCAGCCCAGCCCGATGGCCAGGCCCATCCACGCGTAGCCCACGTCGAGCGAGCGGAAGACGACGTAGATGCCCGCGGTCAGGCCCACGTTCACCATCGCCGAGCCCAGCTTGTTGCCCGGGATGCCGATGCCGATGGCCCTTAACGCCAGCCCGACCATCAGCACCACCAGGATGTCGCGCCCGATCGGGTAGGTGTTGGCCAGCCAGTGCGCGCCGAATCCCATGCCGATGGCGAAGGCGAAGGAGTGCGTCATCCCGCGATGCCCGCCGGCCACCCAGTTGACGATCTTGCTCAGCAGCCAGGTGACCGGGCCGAAGGTCTGGGCGATCGTCGCGCTGGGATGGTCGAGGTCGGGCAGCATCGCGGCGCCGGCGCAGATCAACGCCCCGGCGATCAGCTCGGCCGGGGTCAGCGCGGTGGCCATGATCCCGGACTCGATGAACCGGCTCGACTCGTTCAGCAGCGGAAGTGCCGCGAGCGCCGGCGCCAGCGCTAACCAGCCGATCGCGCCGGTCATGGCGTGCGAGTGCCCCATCATGATCGGCACTCTACGACACCGGACCGACAGCCGGCGGGCCCCGCACGCCCTAGCCACAAGGCTTTCCGGTCACCTCGGGGTCACTTCCCGGCCACTCCCGAGCACTCCCCCGCGTTCGGGGCGACCCGGTGATTCCCGGACCTCCCGGACGGACCGTCTTCCGGGCAAAACAAAGACGAGGTCGTTACCGCAGCGACAGCACCCCCCAGCCCTGCCGACGCGGAACGACCTCGTCTGACTGGTCCAACGGTACCGTCCCGGGTCTTGTTCCCCAATTCCGCGACTTTTTCGTGATGTAGCTCACGTTGGCCGCTTTTCGGGATCCATTCGGACACGATTGCTTGCGAACGACTGGTTAGCGATATATCTTTGAAGCATCGAGAACGATCGAAGGAGTATCACCATGAACCACACACACGCCATGGGAGGCCACTGGCCCGACCCGCGCGAACTGCGCCGGGCGGCCCGCGAGGCCGTCAGGTCCATCGCCGAGAGCTGGGAGCGCGGCGCGCCGGGGCCGCGTCCGCACCCGCACCACGAGGGCGGGCCGCACGAGCACCGGCACCGCGGCCGGCGCGGACCCGGCCCCTTCCCGTTCGACTTCGGTCGCGGGCCCTGGGGCGGACCGGGCGGGCCGTTCGGTCCCCGCCACGGCGGCTGGGGCGGGCGGGGCCGCAAAGCCAAGCGCGGCGACGTGCGCGCCGCGATCCTCGCCCTGCTGTCGGAGGAGCCGCGCAACGGGTACCAGATCATCCAGGAGATCGCCCAGCGCAGCGAAGGCGGCTGGAAGCCCAGCCCCGGCGCCGTCTACCCGGCCCTCCAGCAGCTCACCGACGAGGGCCTCGTCATCGCGGAGGAGGCCGAGGGCCGCAAGACCTTCCGCCTCACCGAGACCGGGCTGGCCTACATCGCCGAGCACGCCGACGAGGTCCGCGCGCCCTGGGACGAGATGCGGCCCGACATCGACGACAACACCGCCGACCTGTGGGACATCGCCCGCCAGTCGGCGTTCGCGATGATGCAGATCCTGCAGACCGGGTCCGAGGCCCAGATCCGCGAGGCCCGCAAGGCGCTCAGCGACACGCGGCGCAAGCTCTACCAGACCCTCGCCGACGGCGACGGCGACGAGGAGTGACCGCGGCATGAGCGGCGAGCTGCGCATCGGCGACGCCGAGCGCGACCAGGTGACGGCCGCCCTGCGCGAGCACTACGCGCAGGGCCGCCTCACTCGTGAGGAACTCGACGAACGGCTCGAACTCGCGCTCACGTCCAAGACCGCGAGCGAGCTCTCCCGCGCCACCACCGACCTCCCCGGTCCCACCTCCGGTCCCGGCGCGCGCCCCTTCCACTCCGGGCCTCCCCCGCTCCCCGGTCTCCCCGGTCTCCCCGGTCTCCCCGGGTCCCCCGGCTCGTCCGGCTTCCCAGACCTTGCCGGGCCGTGGCAGCACGCGCCGGAGCGGTTCGCCGCCTGGCGGGAGGAGGCCGAGCGCCACGGGCTGGCCTGGCCCCCCGCCGACCGGGACGCCTGGCGCGCGGCCCTGCGCGCCCACCGCCAGGAGATGCGCCGCCTCCGCCACGAGGCCCACGCCCGGCGCCGGCACACCCCCTGGCCCCACGACGCGGCCGCCTGGAGTCAGGGCGCAGGCTGGGGCGGCCCCATGAGCCGCCGTCGCGGCCGGCCGGGGTATCCGTGGGGACCCCGCCGCGGGCCGGGCCCGTTCGTGCCCCTCCTGCTCCTCGCCCTGGCCGCCGGGCTGATCTTCGGCGGGTTCGGGGTGCTCAAGGTCCTGCTGGTGCTGTGGATCGGCTCGATGGTCTTCCACACCGTCCGCCGGGTACGGCAGGCCAGGTCCTAACGGCCGCGGGCCAGCTCGACCTGCTTCCTGAGCAGCCGGAGCTGGTCCGCGATCCCCTCCAGCCGCCAGTGCGCGTTGAGCCCGCTGGGGTTGGGCAGGACCCACACCTTCGCCCCGCCGACCTCCACGTCCTGGGGCCCGATCGCCGCCTTGGGCCGGGCGAAAGCCGTACGGTACGCCGAGATCCCGAGCACGGCGAGCACCACGGGCCGGACCTCCGCCACGAGCCGCGCCAGCCGTACCCCGCCCTCGCGCAGCTCCTCGGCGGTCAGCTCGGCGGCGGTGGCGCTGGGCCGGGCGACGATGTTGGTGATGCCGAGCCCGAAGCCCGGCAGCAGGTGCTGCTCGGCGGGCGTGAGGCGGCGCGGGGTGAAGCCGCTGAGGTGCAGGGCGGGCCAGAAGCGGTTGCCCGGCCGGGCGAAGTGGTGCCCGGTGGCCTCGGACATCAGCCCGGGGTTGATGCCGCAGAACAGCACGTCCAGGTCGGGCCCCAGCACATCCTCGATCACCGTCCCAGCCTACGGGCCGGCCGCCGGGGTTCAGCCCATGTCTTCGAGCCTGCGGCCCTTCGTCTCCTTCACGAACTTCGTCACGAAGAGGAAGGAGAGCGCGGCGAAGATCGCGTACCCCAGGTAGGTCATCGGCAGGTTCCACTCCGACAGCCGCGGGAACGACACGGTGACCGCCCAGTTGGCCACCCACTGCGCGGCCGCCGCGACCGAGAGCGCGGCGGCGCGGATCCGGTTGGGGAACATCTCCCCCAGCAGCACCCAGACCACCACACCCCACGACAGGGCGAAGAACAGCACGAACAGGTTGGCCGCCACCAGCGCGATCGTGCCCTGCGGGTCGGGCAGCCGCACGTCGTCGCCCGTGCCGACCGCCGCGCTGAACGCCCACGCCGCCGTGCCCAGGGACAGGGCCATGCCCGCCGAGCCGATCAGCAGCAGCGGCTTGCGCCCGACCCGGTCCACCAGCGAGATCGCGATCAGCGTGCCGACGATGTTGATCGCCGCGCTGATCACGCTGATCAGCAGCGACTGGCTCTGGTCGATGCCGACCGACTGCCACAGCGACGAGGAGTAGTAGAAGATCACGTTGATGCCGACGAGCTGCTGGAAGACCGAGAGGCCGATGCCGATCCAGACGATCGGCAGCAGGCCCAGCGCCGAGCCGCGCAGGTCGCGCAGGGTCGGCGCCTTCGAGCGCAGCAGCACGCTCTGGATCTCGCGCACCTGGGCGTCGAGGTCCACGTCGCTGTTCTCGACCTTGGCCAGCACCTCGCGGGCCTCGGCGTTGCGCCCCACCGAGACCAGGAAGCGCGGGGACTCCGGGATGATCGACGCGAACAGCAGGTAGGCCAGCGCCGGGATCAGGCACGCGCCCAGCATCCACTGCCAGGCCTCCAGGCCCCACAGGACGTTGTTCACGTTCCCGCCCGCCACCTGGGCGATGCCGTAGTTGACGAGCTGCGACACCGCGATGCCCAGCACGATCGCCAGTTGCTGGAAGGAGCCCAACCGCCCGCGGTAGGCCGCCGGGGCCACCTCCGCGATGTAGGCCGGGCCCAGCACCGAGGCCATGCCGATCGCCGCGCCGGCCAGCACGCGCCAGATCGCCAGGTCCCAGATCGCGAACGGCAGCATCTGCCCGATCGAGCTCACCGCGAACAGCACGGCGGCGATCTGCATCGTCCGGGTGCGGCCCCACCGGTCGGCCAGCCCGCCCGCGAACCACGCGCCGACCGCCGAGCCCAGCAACGCGATGGCGACCACGAAGCCGGTCTCGACCGCGCCCACGTCGAAGTGCTTCTGGATGCCGGTGACCGCGCCGTTGATCACCGAGCTGTCGTAGCCGAACAGGAAACCGCCCAACGCGGCCGCCGCTGCGATGAACACGACGTGCCGCAGGTGCTCCTGCCGGCCGGGCTGAGTCGTTGCCATGTAGGTCCCCCTCGCGAGGGACCTACCCGTTCGTCACTCTCTGTACGTGATCGATGACCGAACCTTGACCACACCCGGCCGCGGGTTCACAGGCGCGGGTCGACCGGCTCCGACTCCAGGGCCAGCACGCCGAAGACCGGCTCGTGGATCCGCCACAGCGGGTCGCCGTCGGCCAGGCGGGCCAGCGCCTCCAGACCCAGCGCGTGCTCGCGCAGGGCGAGCGAGCGCTTCTTGCCGAGGAAACGCCGGCGCAGCAGGTCGAGGGAGTCGGTGTAGTCGGGGCCGTAGATGATCCGCAGGTACTCGCGGCCACGAACCTTGACCCCAGGCTGCACCCGCGCGGGCGGACGCTTGGGCGGCGCGCCGTCCGGGTGAGTGCCCTCGGCGGGCTGGACGCGGCCGGTCGGCGGCTGCACGGCGGGCTTGACGACCATGCCCTCGCCGCCGCCCGCGGTGAGCTCCTCCCACCACGCGGTGGCCGCCGCCCTCGACTCGGCCGAGCCGAGGGTGACGAAACGGTGGCGGGTGGGCGTGATCAGCTCGTGGTCGAGCAGCCCGAGCGTCGACAGGTGCCAGGCGTGCGGCTCCAGCGCGCTCGCCCGCCCCTCGCACGCCAGGATCTGGAAGGGCGCCAGCCGTATCCCCTCCAGCCCGTCGACGGGCCAGCAGTAACGCGCATAGGCGTCGCGGAACAGGGCAGCGTTGTCCTGGCGACGTCGGGCGCGGTCCAGCAACCCGCCCACATCCAGGCCGCGTCCGGCTGCCGCCGTGAGCGCGGCGACCGCCTCGGGCAGCGCGGCCCCGGCGGCGGCGCCGACGGAGGCGTACTGCGTGCGGATCAGGTCGAGCGCCTTGGCCGACCAGGGCAGGAGCTCGCAGTCCAGGATCACCCAGTCGGAGTCGAGCGCCTTCCAGAGCGGCGCGACCGCCTCCCGCAGCCGCTCGACCAGAGGGCCGGTGTCGGCGAAGAAGGGCCGCCCGGTGCGGGTGTAGACCGAGCCGCTGCTGCCGTCGGTGATCCCGAAGCGCGCCGCCGCGACCTCGGGGGTCCTGGTCAGTACGGCTATCGCCCGCGAGCCCATGTGCTTCTCCTCGCACACGACCTCCGTCACCCCCGCGGCGGCGAACTCCTCGAACGCCTCGTGCGGGTGCTCCAGGTAGCCGTCGAGCGGGGAGGTCTGGGGCGGGGCCATGGTCGGCGGCAGATACAGCAGCCAGCGCGGGTCGACGGCGAACCGGCTCATGACCTCCAGCGCGGTCGCCGCGTTCTCCTCCTGGATCTTGATGCGGCCGCCGTACCTGGTCTCGATGTGCCGGGTGCCCTGGACGTCGTTGATGTCCAGGGTGCCGGGGTCGCGGTAGCCGGGCGCGGACAGCGGCTTGACCGGCTCGTACCACATCTGCTCGGCGGGCACCGAGACCAGCTCGCGCTCCGGGTAGCGCAGCGCGGTGAGCTCGCCGCCGAAGACCACCCCGGTGTCGAGGCAGATCGTGTTGTTGATCCACTCCGGCTTGGTCGTGGGCGTGTGCCCGTAGACGACCATCGCCCGGCCGCGGTACTCCTGCGCCCACGGGTAACGCACCGGCAGGCCGTACTCGTCGGTCTCCCCGGTCGTGTCCCCGTACAGCGCGAAGCTGCGCACGCGGCCCGACGCGCGCCCGTGGTAGGACTCCTTGAGCCCCGCGTGCGCGACGACCAGGTTGCCGCCGTCGAGCAGGTAGTGGCTGAGCAGGCCGTCCATGAAGATCCGGGCGTCCTCGACGAAGACCGGATCGGCCGCGGCGAGCTGGTCGAGCGACTCCTGCAGGCCGTGCGCGACCCGGACCTTGCGGCCGTTGAGCGCGCGCACCAGCTTCTGCTCGTGGTTGCCCGCGACGCAGATCGCCCGGCCCGCGGCGACCATGGACATCACCAGGCGCAGCACGCCCGGCGTGTCCGGTCCGCGGTCGACCAGGTCGCCGACGAACACCGCGGTGCGGCCGGCGGGGTGCGAGGCGTCGGTCCACCTGCCCTCGGCGTCGCGCACGGGCTCCCAGCCGAGCCGCTCCAGCAGCGTCTCCAGCTCCGAGCGGCAGCCGTGCACGTCACCGATGATGTCGAACGGCCCGGTGAGGTCCTTCTTGTTCGACCAGGACTTGTCGTAGCCGATCGTGGTGGCGTCGATCTGCTCCTGGCCGCGCAGGACGTGCACCTTGCGGAAGCCGTCGCGGTTGATCCGGCTGAGCGAGCGGCGCAGGTCCTTGCGCTGGCGGATCACCACGCCCGCGCCGAAGTCGCGGTCGGGCCGGGACTCGTTGCGGGCGATGGCGATCTCGTCGGAGACGTCCAGGACGATCGCCTCGGCCAGCACGTCGTGCCGCTTGGCCAGGTCGATCAGGGATTTGCGGGCCTCGTACTGCACGTTGGTGGCGTCGACCACGGTCAGCAGGCCCCTGGCCAGGCGGACGCCCACGATGTGGTGCAGCAGCTCGAACGCCTGCGGGGTGGCGCTCTGGTCGTTCTCGTCGTCGGAGACCAGGCCACGGCAGTAGTCCGAGGAGATCACCTGGGTGGGCTTGAAGTGCTTCGCGGCGAAGGTGGACTTGCCGCTGCCGGAGACTCCCACCAGGACGACCAGGGAGAGCTCGGGGACTCGGATCTCAGCCACGGGAGCCGTCCTTCGTGTCGGTGACCGTCTCGGCGTCGGCCGGGGTCAGCTTGCTGAACACCGCCATCTGGGTGGGCGGGCCCAGCTCGGGGTCCTCCTCGCCGACCGGGCGGTAGCTCACCTGGTAGCCGTACTGCGCGGCGGCCCGGCCGGCCCAGTCGCGGAACTCGGCCCGGGACCACTCGAAGCGGTGGTCCTTGTGCCGCAGGCCGACGAGGGACTCGTACCGGACGTTGTACTCGACGTTCGGGGTCGTGACGAGCACGTGGCCGGGGGCGGCGTGGCCGAAGACCACACGTTCGAGCGCGGCCAGCCTGGGCGGGTCGACGTGCTCGATCACCTCCATGAGCACCGCGGCGTCGTAGCCGGTGAACCGCTTGTCGGTGTAGGTCAGCGCGGACTGGAAGAGGGTCAGGCGGGCGCGCTTGCTGTCGGGCATGCGGTCCAGGCGGAGCTTGCGGGCGGCGATCGTCAGGGCCAGGACCGAGACGTCCGTGCCGGCCACGCGGGCGAAGCGGCGGTCGGCGAGCAGGGCGCCGACCAGTTCGCCGCCGCCGCAGCCCAGGTCGAGCACGCTGCTCGCGCCCAGCTCGGCCAGCATCGCCACGACGCTCTCGCGGCGCTGGAGGCTGAGCGACTTGGGCCTGACCCCAGGCTCGGCGGACCCGTCCGCGGGCTCCGCGGACCCGCTCGAAGGCTCCGCGGACCCGCTCGAAGGCTCCGCGGACCCGCTCGAAGGCTCCGCGGACCCGCTCGAAGGCTCCGCGGACCCGCTCGAAGGCTCGGCGGACCCGTCCGAAGGCTCGGCGGCTGCGGTTTCGGAGGCGGTGGCCTCGTCGAGGGCGGTCTCGCCGGGTGCGGCGTCCTCGGCGACGGCGGGCTCCAGCGACTCCTCGGTCTCGTCGCCCAGCTCGGCCAGCCGGGCCAGCGCGGCCCGGGCCAGCGTGGGCCGGCGGCCGAGGTACCGCCGCGTGATCAGCCCCCGCTCGGGGTGCGCCCCCAGCCAGCCGCCCGCGGCCCGGATGAGCTTGTCCACCTCGTCCGGCGCGATCCAGTAGTGCTTGGCGTCGTCGAGCACCGGCAACAGCACGTACAGGTGGTTGAGCGCATCGGCCAGCCGCAGCGTCCCGCGCAGGGTCAGGGACAGGTACCGCGAGTCGCCCCACTCGGGGAACCGCTCGTCGAGCGGCACGGCGACCGCCTCCACCGCCCACCCGAGCGGCTCGAACAACCGCCGCGCCAGGTCCGCGCCGCCCCGGCAGGGCAGCGCGGGCAGGGTGAGTTCCAGGGGCAGCGCGGTGTCCGGGAGCTCGGGCTTGGCCTTGCACCGCCCGGCGCGGGCCGTGCGGAAGACGTCGCCCAGCGCGACCGCGAGCAGCGAGGAGGCGGCGTAGGGGCGGTCGTTGACGTACTGCGACAGGCTGAAGTCCGGCGAGGAGGCCCCGCGGCTGCGGACCAGCTTGACGGGGTCGACGTCCAGCAGGAGCGCGGCGGTGCAGCGTTCGTCGCCGGCCTCTGGGTAGAACACCGCGGCCGTGCCGAAGGACTGGCTGAACTCCTGCACTCTGCCGGGATGCTTGTGCAGGAGAAAGCCCAGGTCGGTGGCGGGTTTCCGGGTCGTCGAGATCGTCAGCAGCACGTCCACAGTCTGCCGCACCGGCGAGCGGTGCGGCCAACGGGTTTCCGTGCTCAGACCTGTGGGAGGACCTCCGCGGCGAGGAGTTCGAGGTGGTCCAGGTCGGCCAGGTCGAGAACCTGCAGGTAGATCCGGGACGCGCCCAGCTCCCCGAAGCGGCCGATCTTGTCCACGACCTCCGCGGGCGTGCCGGCCAGGCCGGTGGCGCGCAGGGCGTCGAGGGGCTGGCCGATGGCCGCGGCGCGGCGGTCGAGTTCGGCGGCGTCCCGGCCCACGCAGACGGTCTGGGCGGCCGAGTACTCCAGGGTGCGGCCGGCGTCGGTGGCGGCCTGCCGTACGCGGGAGAAGTGGGTGCCGGTGGTCTCCAGCGCCTGGAAGGGCACGTTGTACTCGTCGGCGTACCGGGCCGCCAGGCGCGGGGTGCGCTTGGGGCCGAAGCCGCCGATGATGAGCGGCGGGCCGCCGGGCTGGACGGGCTTCGGCAGGGCGGGCGAGTCGACCAGGCGGTAGTGGGCGCCGTCGAAGGAGTACGGCTTCTCCGCGGCCCACAGGCCCTTGATGATCTCCACCTGCTCCTCGAAGCGGGCGAACCGCTCGCCGACCGGCGGGAACGGGACGCCGTAGGAGCTGTGCTCGGTGTCGAACCAGCCCGTGCCGAAGCCGAACTCGACCCGGCCGCCGCTCATCTGGTCGACCTGCGCGACGCTGATCGCCAGCGGGCCGGGCAGCCGGAAGGTGGCCGGGGTGACCAGGGTGCCGAGGCGGATGCGCGAGGTCTCCCGGGCCAGCCCGGCGAGGGTGATCCAGGCGTCCGTGGAGCCGGGGCCCGGGTCGCCCTGGCCGATGCGCTGGTAGTGGTCGGAGCGGAAGAAGGCGTCGAATCCGAGGCGCTCGGTGGCTTGCGCGACGGCGAGCAGGTCGTCGTAGGTGGCCCCTTGCTGGGGCTCGGTGAAGATCCGCAGCTTCATGTTCCCCATTATCCGGGCGTATCACGGCAAGCCTTGCTATGGTTCCGGTCCGTAATCGGATAGCCACTAGGAGTGGCCATGGCTGAGCATCGCCGGGCTCCCGGCACCCTGCCCCGCTCGCTCGCCATCCTCGCGGGGCTGGCGCTCGCGGGGGCGACCGGGGCGGCCGTCTGGATGCTGCCGTCCCAGGCGCAGCCGGACCGGGCGGGCGCGTCCCAGGCCGGGGCGCCGCCCAGGCCCAGCGTGAGCGCGCGCTCGGGTCCCGTGCCGTTACCGTCCGGCGCGGCCGTGGCGCGGGTGCCCGGGACGTTCGTGTCCTACGTGGACACCGGGCGGACGCCCGTGCCCGACCTGCCCGGCGAGGCCCGCCGCGGCGGCGTGCGCTGGTTCATGCTCGGCCACGTCGTGGCCGGCGACGGCGGGTGCGCGCCGGTGTGGCGCGGGCGCACCGACCAGAGCGGCGTACGGCTGGCCGAGACCGTCCGGCGGCTGCGGGCCGCGGGCGGCGAGCCCCTGATCGCCTTCGGCGCCCCGCCGGCGGCCACCCCCGCATCCCCCCAGACCGGCACCCGCCGCTCCCCGCAAACGCGCACCCGCCCCTCCACCGCCTCCCTCACCTCACCCGCCTCCCTCACCTCACCCGCCTCCCTCACCTCACCCGCCTCCCTCACCTCACCGGCCTCCAGCCGCGATCTGGCCGACGCCTGCGCGAAGCCCCCCTTGCTGGCCAACGCCTACCGCCGGGTCCTCCAGGCGTTCACCGCCGCCCACGCCGCGTTCGAGATCCACGACACCTCCACCAGGACCACCCTCCGCCGCGCCGAAGCCCTGCGCGCACTCCAGACCGAGGCCAGGACCCAGGGCAAGCGGCTGCACGTCACCTTCACCCTCCCCCTCGACCAGGCCGGACAGGTCGTGCGCCTCACCACCCAGGCGGGCGCGACCGTGGACACGGTGAACCTGCTCGCCCCCATGGAGCCGCAGTCGGCTCCCGACGGCCGGATGCGCCGCCTGGCCGCGGACCTGCGGAAGGCGAACGCCGCGGTGGCGCTGGCGACGGGCGACGACCCGGCCCAGGCGTGGCGGCGGATCGCGGTGACGCCGGTCCTGGCCGCGCCGGGCGACCTCAGCGAGCTGGACGCGCGCAAGCTGGCGGTGTTCGCCGCGCGGTACGGCCTGGCGTGGCTCTCGGTGCGCGGAGCCGTACCATCAGGGGATATACCCGGCATTCTGGCTCGCGCCCGCGGCTAGACTGGCCCGTGTGACCCGTCCCGAAGTAGCACGAAAAATCCTCGTGTACTGGATGGACGGCACCGTGGCCTTCCTGGGCCTCCTCTACCTGATGTCCGTGCTCGGCGCGGCCATGAGCGGCACGATCTCCCTCGCCGTCGCGGGCGTGCTGACCGTCTGCCTCGCCGGCGTCTGCGTGATCTTCGCGCTCGTGCTGCGCATCGCCTTCGCCGGCCGCCCCCGTCCCACCCTGCTGCTGGCCGTCATGGGCGTGCTGGCGGTGACCGCGGTGGCGCTCGTCCCACCGGGCGGCGCCGCGGCGTCGGGCTGGGACACCATCGTCCTGCTGTGGGTGTCGATCAGCGGCCTGTTCCTGCACCGGGGCATCACCGCGGCCCTCGCGGTGGCCGCCGTCGCCGGGACGACCGTGCGGCTGCACCTCGTCGGCGGCCATGACTGGCTCGCCCAGGCGATCGTGCTCTCCATCGCCATGATCGCGATGACCTTCGGGCTGTGGCTCTGGCTCTGGCTGTGGCGCACGATCAGGGAGGCGTACGAGAGCAAGGAGGCCAAGGCCCGGCTCGCGGTGACCGAGGAACGGCTGCGTTTCTCCCGCGACCTGCACGACCTGCTGGGCCGCAGCCTCGTCATGCTCTCGCTGAAGAGCGAGCTGGCCGGCAAGCTCGGCTCGGCCGAGGAGATGCGCCAGGTGCACCGGCTGGCCGGCGAGGCGCTGAGCCAGCTCCACGCCACCGCCACCGGGCTGCGCGCACTCGACCTCGACGAGGAACTGGCCGAGGGACGCGGCGTGCTGGAGTCCATCGGCGTGCGCTGCACGGTCGAGACCGGCGCCGCCGCGCAGCTCCCCCCGCACTCGCGCGACCTGCTGGCCTGGGTGGTGCGCGAGGGCACCACGAACATCCTCAAGCACAGCACCCCGACCCACTGCCTGATCAAACTGGACGGCGGCGTGCTGGAGATCCGCAACGACGGCGTACGGCCCGCCTCCGACCAGCACGGGTCGGGCTTGGAAGGCCTCGCCGAGCGGCTGACCACGGGGGGCGGCTCGCTCCGGGCCGAGCAGGTGGGCGAGACCGAGTTCGTGCTCAGAGCGGCGGTCCCCGCATGACCTCCGCCGTCGCCACCTCCGCCCCCGCTCGGCGGCGCTCCCTGCGCGCCCGGGTGCGCGAGGCCTCCCGGCTGGACAAGATCCGCTGGCTGATGGTCTATTCGGTCGACGTCATGATGCTGGTGCTCGGCCTCGGCTTCGTCCAGCTCCTCGCCATGGCCGACATCGACGGCTACCCCACCCCGCTGGCCGTCGCCGCCGCGCTCCTGCTGGCCGTGCTGTACGCGCTGGCCACCCGGCCGTTCCGGATCCTCGTGGCCGGCCGCCCGACGCCGGTCCGGCTGCTGGTGATCGCCGGGGTGATCACCCTCTGCCTCACCGCGCTCGGGCTGATCGTGACGTTCCCGGTGTACCTGGCGATGCTCGCCCCGTTCGTCCGCAAGCGGGTGATCCTGCTGCTCGGCGGCCTGTTCCTCGCCGGTGCCACCGCCATGCTGATGATCTACGCGCCGGAGGCCGCCCCCGACGTCGCCCTGCTGCTCGTCATCGCCGAGGCCGTGCTCGTCGGCAGCGTCCTGGCCAACCTGTGGCTGTGGCGGATCGCGGTCGAGGCGCACGACGGCGAGGAGGCCAAGGCCAAGCTGGCCGTCTCCGAGGAGCGGCTGCGCCTGGCCCGCGAGCTGAACGCGCTGCTCGGGCAGAGCCTGTCGGACATCTCCGTCAAGAGCTACCAGGCCGCCACGCTGGCCGACGAGGGCGAGGGCGAGGCCGCCGCGCGGCAGATGTTCGAGGTGCGGGACCGGGCGCGGGTCTCGCTCAAGGAAGTCCGCGCCGCCGTACAGGACTACCGGGCGCTCAGCCTGGACGAGACGCTCGCCAGCGTGCGCGCGGTCCTGGAGGCGGCGGGCGTGGAGTGCGCCGTGCGGGTGCGGGCGGCCGGCCTGCCGGCCGCCGGCCTCACCCTGCTGGCCGCCGCCGTCCGCGAGGGCACCACCGTGATCCTCCGCCACGGTACGGCGAAGCGGTGCGTGATATCGATCGAGAAGGGAGTGCTGGAGATGACCAACGACGGCACGCGGGAGCCGGGCGACCTCGACGCCCTGGCCGAACGCGCGGCTGCCGCGGGCGCCGCCCTCACTCCCCTGCCCGGCCCCGGGGCCGGCTTCATCCTGAAGGTGGCCGCATGATCCGCGTCCTGCTCGCCGACGACGAGCACCTCATCCGCGGCGCCATCGCCGCCCTGCTCGACCTGGAGGACGGCATCCAGGTCATCGCCCAGGTGGGCCGGGGCGACGAGGTCGCCGCCGCGGTCGCCGAGCACCGGCCGGACGTGGCGGTGCTCGACATCGAGATGCCCGGCATGGACGGCCTGGCCGCCGCGGAACGGATCAGCGGCCAGTGCTCCATCGTCATCCTGACCAGTCTCGGCCGGCCGGGCTACCTGCGCCGGGCCATGGCCGCGGGCGTGAGCGGCTTCCTGGGCAAGGACGCCTCCGCCGAGGAACTCGCCCGCGCGATCCGCAAGGTGCACGGCGGCGGGCGCTACCTCGACGCCGACCTGGCCGCCGCCGCGATGACCGCCGGGGACAGCCCGCTCACCGACCGTGAGACCGACGCCCTGCGCCTGGCCGCCGACGGCGCCGCCGTCTCCAAGATCGCCACAGAGCTGCACCTCACCGAGGGCACCGTGCGCAACTACCTGTCCAGCGCGATGACCAAGCTCAACGCCCAGAACCGCCTGGAGGCGATCCGCACGGCCCAGCGCATGGGCTGGCTGTGACCGCCTCGCGCCCGATCACCTGACCAGCAGCGCCACGCACTCCACGTGGTGGGTCATCGGGAAGGCGTCGAAGGCGCGCAGGTCGGCCAGGTCGTAGCCGAGTTCGGCGAACCAGGCCAGGTCGCGGGCGAGGGTGGCCGGGTCGCAGGAGACGTAGACGATCCGGGAGGCCTCCAGGCCGGACACGCGGGCGACGACCTCGCGGCCGAGCCCGGAGCGGGGCGGGTCGACCACGACGAGGTCGGCGCGCTCGATCCCGAAACGGTCGAACGCCGACTCCACCCGCGACTTCTCCACCTGCGCCTGGGGCAGGTCGCGGAGGTTGCGGCGGGCGTCACGCACGGCGCTGGCCTCGGACTCGACGCCGAGCACCGCGCCCTCGGGCCCGACCGCCTCGGCCAGGGCGGCGGCGAACAGGCCGACGCCGCAGTAGAGGTCGAGCGCCCACTCGCCGGGCGCGGGCGCGGCATAGGACATGACCGCGTCGAGCAGGGTGACCGCGGCGCCGGGATGGACCTGCCAGAAGCCGCTGCCGGTCACCTGGAACCGGCGCTCGTCGACCTGCTCGTGCAGCAGGCCGGAGCCGTGCCGGGGTTCGGTGCGGCCCTTGCCCTGGTCGACCAGGATGGACGCGGGCGACTCCAGCGGCGGGACGGCGACCGAGCGGCGCGGCCTGGGCCGCACGACGACCGCGTGCTCGCCGGTGGAGGAGGCGATGACCTCGACCCCGGCCGCGCCCGGCCAGGCGTCGGCGAGCACGCCGACCGACTCGACCTCGGGATGCGCGATCAGGCAGGCGTCGATCGCCTCGATGTCGTGGGAGCGGTGCCGGCGCAGGCCGAGCACGCCGTCGGGCCGCGCGGCGAACTGCACGCGGGTACGCCAGCCGAGGCCGTCGGGCGTGCCGGGCAGTTCCTCGACCACGACCTTGCGCTCCAGGCCGGCCAGCCGGCGGAGCTGCTCCTCGACGATCGCGGCCTTGATCTCGTGCTGGGCGGGCAGCGAGGCGTGCTGCCAGTCGCAGCCGCCGCAGCGGCCGGGGCCGGCGAAGGGGCAGGGCGGCACGACCCGGTCGGGCGAGGCCTCCAGGACCTCGACCGCGTCGGCGCGCAGGAATCTGGCGGTCTCCTCGGTGACCTCCGCTCGCACGCGCTCCCCGGGCAGGGCGTGCCGTACGAAGACCACGCGCCCGTCGTCATGGCGCGCGACGCACCAGCCACCGTGCGCGGCCGGACCGATCGTCAATTCGAGAAGCATCAGACCAGCCTATTGCTTGGACGTGTCCGCTCCGGCCCGCCGTACCGAACCCGGGGCGTACGGCTCGCGCCGCTTGCGCAGCCGGTCGGAGGAGTGCAGCTGCCACGGCACGCTGGTCACCATCACGCCCGGCTTGAACAGCAGCCGCGCCTTGAGCCGCAACGCGCTCTGGTTGTGCAGCAGGTGCTCCCACCAGTGGCCGACCACGTACTCCGGGATGAACACGGTCACCACGTCCCGCGGCGAGCGCTTGCGCAGGTTCTTGACGTAGTCGAGGACCGGCTGGGTGATCTCGCGGTAGGGCGAGTCGAGCATCTTGAGCGGCACCGGAATCCCCAGCCGCTCCCACTCCTCCTGCAGTTGCCTGGCCTCCTCGCCCTCGACGCCGACGGTGACCGCCTCCAGCGTGGAGGGCCGGGTGGCGCGGGCGTAGGCCAGGGCGCGCAGGGTGGGCTTGTGCAGCTTGGAGACCAGCACGATGGAGTGGTTGCGCGAGGGCAGCATCGAGGAGTCGAAGTCCTCGGTGATGGACAGCTCCTTGGCCACGTTGTCGTAGTGCCGGCGGATGCCCTTCATCATCAGGAACAGCACCGGCATGGCCAGGCAGACGATCCACGCGCCGACCAGGAACTTGGTCATCAGCACGACGATCAGGACCAGCCCCGTCATCACCGCGCCGAAGAAGTTGATCACGCGCGAGCGCTGCATCTGGAAGCGCAGCCGCGGGTCGGCCTGGGTGCGCAGGTGGCGCGTCCAGTGGATGACCATGCCGGTCTGGCTGAGGGTGAAGGAGACGAAGACGCCGACGATGTACAGGTTCAGCAGCTTGCTCACGTCGGCCTGGAAGCCCCACAGCAGCAGGCAGGCGCCGAGCGCCAGGATGACGATGCCGTTGGAGAAGGCCAGCCGGTCGCCGCGGGTGTGGAGCTGGCGCGGCAGGTAGCGGTCCTGGGCCAGGATCGAGCCGAGCACCGGGAAGCCGTTGAAGGCGGTGTTGGCGGCGAGGAACAGGATGAGCGCGGTCACCGCCGAGATCACCACGAACAGCAGCGAGCCGCCGCCGAAGACCGCGTCGGCGACCTGGGAGATGATCGGCTGCTGGTAGTAGCCCTCGCCCGCCGGCTTGCCGTCGATCACGATGTCGATGGCCGGGTGCTCGGCGACCTTCACCCCGGAGACCAGGCCGAGGGCGATGATGCCGCTGAACATGCTCACCGCGACCAGGCCCATCATCAGCAGCGTGGTCGCCGCGTTCCGGCTCTTGGGCTTGCGGAAGGCGGGCACTCCGTTGCTGATCGCCTCGACGCCGGTGAGGGCCGCGCAGCCGGAGGAGAAGGCGCGCAGGATCAGGAAGGCGGCGGCGAAGGAGGTGAGGTTGGTCTGCTCGGCGACGATCTCGTAGTCGGCGGTCGGCGCCCGCAGCTCGTCGCCCAGCGCGAAGTACTTGAACGCGCCCCACGCCACCATGCCCAGCACCGAGATCATGAAGGCGTAGGTCGGGATCGCGAAGGCCGCGCCCGACTCCCGGATGCCGCGCAGGTTCACCACCGTCAGCAGGATCACGATCACGATGGCCACGGTCGGCTTGTGCTCGGCGACGTACGGGATGGTCGCGCCGACGTAGTCGACGCCGTTGGCCACCGACACCGCCACGGTGAGCACGTAGTCGACCATCAGCGCGCTGGCGACGGTGAGCCCGGCGTTCTTGCCCAGGTTGACGGTGGCGACCTCGTAGTCGCCGCCGCCGCTCGGGTAGGCGTGCACGTTCTGCCGGTAGGAGGCGACGACGGTCAGCATGACCACGACCACCGCCACGGCCACCCACGGGCTGTAGTGGTAGAACGAGATCCCGGCCAGCGAGAGGATGACGAGGATCTCCTGCGGTGCGTAGGCCACCGAGGAGAGCGCGTCGCTGGCGAAGACCGGCAGCGCGACGCGCTTGGGCAGGAGTTGCTCGTGCAACTGCCCGCTGCGCAGCGCTCGTCCGACGAGCACGCGCTTGACAAGATCCGTCATCTTCGCCACGTATCCAGATGCTAGTACGCTGACTACCAGGCAAGCTGGTGGGGAGCGTATGCACATCGTGATAATGGGGTGTGGGCGCGTCGGTTCGACGATCGCGCACATCCTTGAGGACAACGGCCACTCGGTCGCGATCATCGACCGCGACCCCCAGGCCTTCCGCCGGCTGCGCGCCGGTTTCCGCGGCCGCCGGGTGACCGGCGTCGGCTTCGACCGCGAGGTGCTCCAGGAAGCGGGCATCGAGTCCGCCGCCGCCTTCGTCGCCGTCAGCAGCGGCGACAACTCCAACATCATCTCCGCGCGCGTCGCCCGCGAGACCTTCGGCGTCGACAACGTCGTGGCCCGCATCTACGACCCCCGCCGCGCCGAGGTCTACCAGCGCCTGGGCATCCCCACCGTGGCCACGGTGCGCTGGACCGCCGACCAGATCCTGCGCCGCGTCCTGCCCGAGGGCGCCGAGCCGCTCTGGCGCGACCCCACCGGCGAGGTCGTCCTGGCCGAGGTCGCCGTGCACCCCGGCTGGATCGGCACCCAGGTCACCCGCCTGGAGGAGGCCGCCGGCGTCCGGGTCGGCTTCCTCAACCGGATGGGCGAGGCCCTGGTCACCAAGAACGACACCGTGGTTCAGGAGGGCGACGTCCTGCACGTGATCGCCGCCGAGGACGACATGGACCGGATCAACAAGGTGTTCGCCACCGCACCGGAAGAGGACCACTGATGCGCGTCGCCATCGCCGGGGCGGGCGCCGTCGGCCGCTCCATCGCCGCCGAACTCCTGGAGAACGGCCACCAGGTCCTGCTCATCGACATCGACCCCAAGGCCATCAAGATCGACTCGGTGCCGCGGGCCGAGTGGCTGCTCGCCGACGCCTGCGAGATCTCCTCGCTCGACGAGGCCGGGCTGTCCAACTGCCACGTGGTGGTCGCCTCCTCCGGCGACGACAAGGTCAACCTGGTCGTCTCCCTGCTGGCCAAGACCGAGTACGGCGTGCCGCGCGTGGTGGCGCGGATCAACCACCCGTCGAACGAGTGGCTGTTCAACGAGTCCTGGGGCGTGGACGTCGCCGTCTCCACCCCGCGCCTGCTCTCCGCCCTCGTCGAGGAAGCGGTCAGCGTGGGCGACCTGGTCCGGCTCATGACCTTCCGGCAGGGGCAGGCCAACCTGGTCGAGCTCACCCTGCCCGAGGACGCCCCCGTCGTCGGTCAGCGCGCCGGCTCCGTGCCGTGGCCGACCGACTCGGCGCTCGTGGCGATCCTGCGGGAGGGGCGGGTGCTCGTGCCCACCGCCGACGACCCGCTGGAGGCGGGGGACGAACTGCTCTTCGTCGCCTCCCAGGAGGTCGAGGAGGAGCTCGGCCAGCTCCTCTCGCCGCACTAAACCCACCGTCCCGCTGTACGGCAGGCCGCCGTATGGAAGGTCAGGTACGGCAAGGCAAGGTACGGCGGGCCACCGATACGGCGGGGCCGGGGTACGGCGGGCCGGCCGGTGCCGTGGGAGCGGGCTCAGGGGCGGGGGCGGGTGCGGCGGGCTGCCCAGATCAGCCAGGGCACCGTCAGCAGGGCTCCCCCGGTGAACGTCTTCGAGAGCAGCTCGTCCGGGCCCACGTCCGCCGCCAGCAGCCCGGATACCGCGAAACCGGCCGCCGCCCCGATCAGGGTGACGGCCACCGGCTTGGCCGCGTTCTGCCAGGTCCGCACCGCGACCACCGCCGTCCACACCGCCAGCAGCCCCGCCACGTACGGCAGTGCCTGCCCGGTGGCTCCGTAGAGCGCCGGGACCAGGCTCAGGCGCACCGCCATCGCCCCCGTCCTGCTCCGGGCGAGCAGCCGGGCCGGGACCGCCAGGACGGTCACCAGCAGGCCGGCCAGGATCAGCAGCAGCGCCACCTCGGGCGGGAAGTCCACCATCGAGCGGCCGACGAGCCGGTCGGTGACCTTGCTCGCCACGTGGGCCGCCAGACCGGCGATCACCGTGGCCGCCGCCACTCCTGCCACGACGCCGCGCACCTTGTCCGTTGTGGTGGCCGGAGGCGTGGGCCGCACGCTCGGGCCCTCGGCCGTGTCGCCCAGGCCTGCCGGACGACCGCCGCCCTTCGACCGGGCCGCCTCGGGGTTCCCCCCGCCCGCACGCTGGAGGGCCTCGGGCCGGAGCACCAGCGTGGGCCGGGACACCTCACCCGCCCGTGAGTCCTCGGATCGGGTCTTCCCGGTGGGCAGGTGGTCGGCGGCCTGGGGATCTCCCGGGCGTGCGGCGTCGGCCCGGCTGGGCTCGGGCCGGACGGCTCCGGTTTCCGGGGAGACGCGGGTCGGCGGGATGGCGGACGGGGGCTCGGAGCGGCTGAGGGCCGGAAAGAGCCCGGGCGTGTCGGCCACCCTGGACGAGCGTTCCCCAGAGGAGCCCTCACCCGACAAGGCCCGTCCCACGGAAGACCGCTCTCCAGGGGACCGGTCCCCAGAAGACGACTGCCCAGAAGACGGCTGCCCAGAAGACGACTGCCCGGAGGACCGCTGCCCCGACGAAGGCCGGCCCGACGAAGGGCGCCCGCTGGAGGACTGCTCGATCGCGGACTGCTCGCTCGAGGAGTGCCACTCCCCCACGGAGGGCCGCTCTCCTGGTGAGGGCCGCCCGGCCGAGGCCCCCTCGCCCCGGGCCTTCTCCCCCGGCGCCCGCGACTGCGCCGGGCGGGAGGTTCGGGAGCCGGGAGTGGTGCCCGGGCGGCCGGCGAGACCGGCTTCTGCCTCGTCGGCCTGCCGTACGAGGTCGGCCAGGGCGCGGGAGCCGGTGCGTTCGGGGTGGCCGCCGGCGCGGATGAGGGCGGCACGGGCGGCACCGTGGGACATCCGGTCGGCGGGGTCACGGGCCATCAGCCCCTCGATGACCGGCCGCAACCGCCCGGCCCGCTGCGGGGGCCGGGGCTCGGACATGAGGATGGCCGCCAGCACCGCCACCGGCGTCGGCCCCCGGTACGGCGGAGCCCCCTCGACCGCGTTGTAGAGCGTCGCCCCCAGCGCCCAGAGGTCGGACGCGGCGGTGGCGGGCTTGCCTTCGAGCCGTTCGGGCGCCATGAAGGCGGGCGAGCCGAGCAACATCCCGGTGCCGGTGATGGTCGGCGAGTCGGCGACGTGCGCGACACCGAAGTCGGTGAGCACGACGCCTCCGTCGTCGAGCAGCAGCACGTTGCCCGGCTTGACGTCGCGGTGGGTGATCCCGGCGTTGTGCGCGGCCTGGAGCGCGTCGAGCAGCTTGACGCCGATCTCGACCGCGACCTCCTCGGTGAGCGGCCCCCAGCGGTCGACGACCTCGTGCAGCGACTCGGCGGGCAGGAGTTCCATGACGATCCACGGGTAGCCCTCGTCGAGGACCACGTCGTGGATGGTGACGACGCCGGCGTGGCGCAGCCGGGCGGCCGAGCGGGCCTCGCGCAGGACGCGTTCGAAGGCGCGCTCGCGTTCCTTGCCGCTCACCCAGTCGGGCAGCAGCACCTGCTTGAGCGCCACCGCGCGGTCGAGGATCTCGTCACGGGCCCGCCAGACGACGCCCATGCCGCCACGGCCGAGCTCATCGGCCAGCCGGTAGCGGCCGCCGACGAGCTGCGGAGGTGAATCGGGCACGAGGCGAAGCGTACCCCGCTACGCCGACGCGTTCACGGGGGTGCGCCCGCGAGCGAGCACCCACCCCATGGCGGCGAACGCGGCGATCTGCAAGGGCCACCCCATGGCGTACTTGACCACGAGCTGGACCACGACCCAGTTCTCGGACAGCATGCCGTTGGAGACCGCCAGATAGAGCGGGACCTGCACGACCAGCCGGATCAGGTTGGGGGCCAGCAGGAGCCAGGTCAGCTTGGTGCAGAGCTTGACCATGCCCGGGTCCTTGCGCCACTCCACGGGGTCGCCGGCCACCGAGCCGACCATGAAGCCCACCACGGGCCAGCGGGTGACGATGGACAGCAGCATGCCCGCCGCCCACAGCGCGTTGACCAGGATGCCCGGCAGGGCGATGTCGGCCGCGTCGCCGCTGCGGGAGACGAAGAAGGCGGCGATCGCGATGCCGAAGACGCTGTTGAGCACGAACTGCACGCTCTGCTTCTGCGCCAGCCGTACCAGCAGGAGGACCGCCGCGAAGGCGCCGCTGATGAGCAGGGACTGCTTCATGTCCTTGGTGGCGAGCCAGGAGATGGTGAACGCGAGGGTGGGCACGGCCGCCTCGATCATGCCGCGCTTGCCGCCGAGCGCCTTCATGAGCTGGTGGCGTACGGCGGCCTCGACGGTGTCGTAGGCCGTCGGCTGCAGCGACTTCGCGTCCGACGTCACGTGGTTCCTCCTGGGCGCAGCTCGTAGCGCGGGTTGAACATCACCTTGCGGCCGTCCTGCAGGCTGACCAGGCCTTCCGCCTTGACGATGCGCCCGGGTTCGATGCCGGCGATCCTGCGCCGGCCGAGCCAGACCAGGTCGATGACGTCGGAGCCGTCGTACAGCTCCGCCTCTAGGGCGGGGGCGCCGCCCCGGGGCCGCAAGGTCACGGTACGTAGCGTACCGGCCACGCAGAACCGGCGGCGGTTGGCGCACGACACGATGGGGGTCGCGCCGGTGTTCTCGGCGTCTTCTCGCAGTTCGGCGGCCTCAAGCTCCGACTGGCTCGTTGCCAGCCGGTTGAAGAATGCCCGCAAGCCGCGTTTCGGAGGCTCAGTCATGATGAATCAGCTTAAGCGATGAAATTGTCAGCGGATTTCGCTAATTTCTGGTCCGCGGCGGAACGGGTCTAGCTGGGGTGTTTCGTCCTCTTGCTGAGGCCGTTCGTTGGGCCGCCGCAGCGGAATCGTCTCCTCCCGGGCCATCGGCTCCTGCCCCCGGACTACCACCACATCGCGCAGGTAGTCCTCGAAGCGGGCGGCGATCGTCTCGTCCTGCGCGGCGGGGCCGCTGACGACGCCCAGGAGCAGCCAGCGCGGCCCGTCGACGCCGAGGTAGCGGATCGGCCGGGTCTCGCCCTCCGACTCGACCTCGCCGACGAGTTCGGGGCCGAAGACGCCCTCCCGCTCGTTGGCCGTCTTGAGCTGGCCGGCGACCTTGGTGCGGACCTCGCTCCAGATGCCGCCGGACTTGGGCGCGGCCAGCGCCTGGAGCTGCAGGGTGCTGTCGCCGAGCAGGACGAGCACGCCGACGTGCTGGTCGCCCATGGAGGCGAGCCGTACGTCGAGGTCGTCGGCCTGCGGCACGCGCAGCCCGCCCAGGTCGATGCGCTCGTGGTCGGGGTGGGGCTCGTCGGCGTCCCAGGGGCCCGACTCGCGCATGGTCTCTTCTACGGCCTGTTCGGCCTGCTTGGCTTCGTCACGCCGGCGACGTCGGAACACGTCTAATCACTCCCTCTGCCGAGCTCGGGTGAGCTCTGGCGGCCGAGCTCTGGTGAGCTCTAGCGTCCTGTCGATCCGTGCCCGCCGGCGCCGCGCGCCGAGCCGGGAAGCTGCTCCACCTCGGCGAAGCGCACGCGCTCCACCCGCTGGACCACCAGTTGCGCGATCCGGTCGCCGCGGCGCAGCCGTACCGGCTCCTTGGCGTCGGTGTTGAGCAGGATGACCATGATCTCGCCACGGTAGCCCGCGTCGATGGTGCCCGGGGCGTTGACGACGGTGACGCCGTGCTTGGCGGCCAGCCCCGAGCGGGGGTGGACGAAGGCGGCGTAGCCGTCGGGGAGCGCGATGGACAGCCCGGTGCGGACGATCGCCCGCTCCCCCGGCTGCAGCTCGACGTCCTCGGCGCTGTGCAGGTCGGCGCCGGCGTCGCCCGGATGGGCGTAGGACGGCACCGGCAGCTCGGGGTCGAGCCGCTGGATCAGGACCTCTACCGCGGTCATGGGTTCACCTCGAAGTCGTGGTGCTCGGCGGCCAGGGTGGCCACGTCGCCGTGCTTGGCGAAGTGTTCCATCGCCACCTCGATGAACAACGCCGCCGCGCGGACGGCGACCGGACCGTCGGGGCCGCCGAGCCGCCCCTCAGCCTCAAGGTACGCCTTCCGGCCGGAGACGCCGGTGCACCAGGCGCGGAGGTGGAGTGTCGCACCCACCGGGACCGGCAGCCGGAAGTCGGTCTCCAGGCGGCCGGTGACGTAGGGGCGCTGGAAGAGCCAGACGGACATGCCGATGATCTCGTCCATGGCCGCCGCCAGCACGCCGCCGTGCGCGAGGCCCGGCGCGCCCTGGTGGGCCTCGGCGACGGTGAACTCCGCCTCGACGGTCGAGCCGTCGGGGGTGCGGGCCGCCAGGTGCAGGCCGGTCGGGTGGTCGGCGCCGCAGCCGAAGCACCTGCTGTAGTGGGAGCCGAGCTCTTTGGGGCCTGCGGGGTGCGGAGCGGGGAGTTCGGCGCCGGGCGGCGGGGTGGTCAAGGAGGAACGAGTCACGGGCGACGAGGTTACTCTGCCTGGGCGGGACCCCGCTGCGCAGGTGCCGCTTCCTCCTCTTGATCCACTTGTTCCGGTTCCTTCGGATGAGGAGGTGGAGGTGGTAGTTCGGGGGTGTCGTGGCGGAGCTCCGGTATCGCCCGGTAGATGACCGCGGCAATGGGCACGGCCACGGCGGCGCCGGCGATGCCGCCCAGGATGCCGCCGATCGCCAGGACCAGGATGATCGCCAGCGGGTGGAAGTTGAGCGCCCGGCCCACGATCAGCGGCTGGAGCACGTGGTTCTCCAGTTGCTGCTCGATGATGAGCACGATGAGGAAGACCAGGGCCTTCCACGGCCCGACCGAGCCCAGCGTGACGAGGGTGGCGACGGTGCCGGCGAAGAAGATGCCGACGAGCGGGATGAAGCTGGCCAGGAAGATCAGCACGGCCAGCGCGGCCCAGAGCGGGACGCCCAGCCCGGCCAGGACGATGCCCATGATCACGCCGTGCACCGCGGCGACGGCGACGGTGCCCTGCACGTAGTGGGAGATCGTGGTCCAGGCCGCCTTGCCCGCCCGGTCGACGCGCGGCGCCATCGTGCCGAAGGCCTTGAGGAACCAGCCCCAGATCCGGTCGCCGTCCTTGAGCAGGAAGAAGGTGACGAACAGCAGCAGCACGATCGAGGCCAGGACCTCCACCGCCACCTGCCCGGCGGTGATGACCGTGCTGGTCAGCGCCTGCTGCTGCTGGCTGACCAGGTCGGTGATCTGCTTGGTCCAGTCGTTGAGCTGCTGCTGGCTGAGGTGCCAGGGGCCGGTGAGCAGCCAGTCGCGCACCTCGGTGACGGTCGTGGTGATCTGCTCGGCCAGCCGGGGGAACTCCTCGTTGGCGCGGGCCCCGACCAGCCAGCCGGTGCCGACCAGGACCGCGAGCGCGATCAGCATGGTCAGCCAGGTGGCGTAGATGGGCCGCATGCCCGCGTTGCGCAGCCAGCGGGTGACCGGGTAGAGCAGCGCGGTCAGCAGGAGCGCGATGGCGACAGGCAGGGCGACGAAGCTCAGCCTGGCGACGATCTGGGAGAAGAAGTAGACGACGACTCCGACCACGATCAGGCAGGCGCTCCAGGCGGCGGCCTTGGCCAGGAAGGGCGGCACGAGTTTGGTCGGAGATTGGGAGCGCACGAGTTCAAGACTGTCATGTGCGGGGGCCGGACGCGCACGGTTATTCGACAGGCGGAAGATCGGGCCTGGGCAAGCGGGGCCGGGCGTGTCACCTTCGGGGGGTGCGGACGATTATTCTGGTCTCCACGCTGCTCCTCGGCCTGCCCGCGATGCCCGCCGGCCACGGCGGGATCGACGTCGAGGTGGTCTCCAGCCACCCCGAGCAGGTGAGCGGCGGCGACGCTCTGGTCCGGGTACGGCTGGGCCACGGCGCCCGGCCCTCCCGCCTGACGATCCTGCGCAACGGCGAGGACGTCACCTCGGCCTTCAAGCCGGCCGGCGGCGCGCTCGTGGGCCTGGTCGGCGGCCTGGTCGAGGGCCGCAACACGATCACCGCGCGGGCCCGGCCCTTCAGCGGCTCGCTCACCCTGCGCAACCACCCGATCAGCGGCCCGATCTTCGCCGGGCCCAAGCAGTACCCGTTCGTCTGCAAGACCGAGCGCGCCGGGCTCGGCCCGCCGGTCGCCGACAACACCGCCGGGCAGGGCTACCGCGTCGAGGGCGGCTGGAGCCGCGACTGCTTCGCGCCGACCGTCACCGACCGGCTCTACCGGAGCACCGGCGGCCAGTTCAAGCCGATGCCCGCCGAGGGCCGGCCCGAGGACATGAGCCGGACCACCACGCTCGACGGCCGCACGGTCGACTTCGTCGTCGCCCGCGAGCGCGGCGTGATCAACCGGTTCCTCTACTCCATCGCCGTCCTCGAGGACGCCTGGAACAAGCGGGCGATCTACCGCTTCGACGGCGGCGTGGCGATCGGCCACGACCAGGGCACCCTCGGCGGCAGCCACCTCGACGCCCACGGCCTGGGCAAGGGTTACGCCATCCTGCACTCCTCCGGCACGCGCACCTCGACGCACTACAACCTGATCCTCGGCGGCGAGACCGCGCTGATGGTCAAGGAACGCTTCGTCGAGCGGTACGGCGAGCCGCTCTACACCGTCGGCGTGGGCGGCTCCGGCGGCGGGATCCAGCAGTACATCTACGGCCAGAACCACGGCAGCCGGGTGATCGACGCGGCGATCCCGCAGTACTCCTATCCCGACATGGTCACCCAGACCATCCACGTCGGCGACTGCGAGCTGCTCGAACGCTACATGGACCAGAACCCGCAGCGCTGGGCCCGCTGGGACGACCGCACCGCGCTGATCGGCCTCAACGCCTCCGACACCGTCGCCAACCCCTACACCCGGCGGCCCGGCGCCACCGAGTGCGTGATCGGCTGGCGTGGCCTGACGCCGCTGTCCATGAATCCGAAGTGGACCGACGACAACGATCCCGAGTGGGCCAAGATGGACCCGCCGGGCGTCAAGGACACCGTGCACTGGACGCACTGGGAGGACGTCAAGCACGTCTACGGCGTCGGCCCTGACGGCTACGCCCGCTCGACCTGGGACAACGTCGGCGTGCAGTACGGGCTGAAGGCGCTGACCGACGGGGTGCTCACCCCGGCCGAGTTCCTCGACCTCAACGCCAAGGCGGGGTCGTGGAAGGAGGCCGGGCAGATGGTCCAGGAGGGCTGTCCCTTCGTCCCGTCGGCCTGCCCGGGCGACTTCGACCCGTGGAGCGCCCGGAACATGAACCTCGGCGACCCCGCGCCGCGCCGTACCGGCGACCCGGTGGCCATCCGCAACGTGCAGCGCAGCGGGCTGGTCTTCCGTGGCGACATCGACCTGCCGATCATCGACTGGCGGCACTACCTGGAGGAGGAGCTGGACATGCACAACAGCCACCAGTCCTTCGCCACCCGGCAGCGGATGCTCGACCATGACCGCGACGCCCGCAACCAGGTGATCTGGTTCACCGACGCGCGGCCCGACGGGGCGCGGTTCGACCAGACGCCGGAGGCGCTCGCGGTGATGGACGAGTGGATGGCCAACATACGGAAACATCCGCACAAGGGGGTGGCGCGGAACAAGCCGGCCCTCGCCGTGGACCGCTGCTTCGCCACCGACGGCTCCCAGCTGGCCGCGGGACCCGACGTCTGGGCGGGCGTGCTCGACCGCCGGGCGCCGGGCGCGTGCACGAAGGCGTTCCCGCTCTACTCGACCTCCCGCATCGTCGCGGGCGGCCCGATCGAGGGCGGCGTCTACAAGTGCGACCTGCAGCCGGTCTCCCGGGCCGTCGCCCGCGGCCTGTACGGCTCGTGGAAGCCGTCGCCGGCCGAGCGGGCGCGGCTGGAGCAGATCTTCCCTACCGGGGTGTGTGACTACTGACCGGCAGCTCGCGCATGGTCCGCATGGGCGAGGTGAAGACCCACAGGAAGGCCAGCGACACCCCGCACGCTCCGACGAGCAGGGTGGCGCGGACCCCGATCACCTCGCCCAGCAGGCCGCCGAGCAAGCCGCCCAGCGGCATGGTCCCCCACACCAGGAAGCGCATGGTCGCGTTCATCCGGCCCAGCAGCGGCTCGGGGGTGGCGGCCTGCCGGAAGCTGAGCTGGGTGACGTTGTAGACGACCACGCTCACGCCCAGCACGAACTCGTAGAGCACGAAGAGGCCGAGCCGCCAGTCGGCCTCCGTCCACGGCAGCACGAAGGTCAGGGGCGCGCCGAGCAGCGACGACATCCAGATGGTGGGCCCCTGGCCGAAGCGCGCCACCATCCTCCCGGTCAGGGCCGCGCCCACGAGCCCGCCGAGCCCGCTCGCGGCGAAGAGCAGCCCGATCGTGCCCTCGCTCAGGCCGAGGTCCTGGGTGAGCAGGAGGATGCCCATCGGCATGAGCATCGAGCCGAACAGGTTGAAGGTGCCGGTCGAACCGGCGATCCGGCGCAGCAGCGGGTGGCCGAGCACGAACTTCAGCCCCTCGACGATCTCCCGTCCGAGGTGCGCGTCCGGGCCGCGCTCCGGCGGCTGCTCGCGCTTGCGGATGCCGTTGAGGAAGAGCGCCGACCACACCAGGCCGAAGACGGTGGCGATCATCGCGAAGGGCGCGGTGACGGCCTGGATGAGGAAGCCCGCGGCGGTCGGGCCGCCGAGCTGGGAGACCGTCCTGACCACTTCCAGGGCCGAGTTGCCCTGGACCAGGTGCTCGCGGCCGACCAGGAAGGGCAGGTAGCTCTGGTAGGAGACGTCGAAGAAGACGGTGAAGCAGCCGACCAGCAGGGCCACGCCGTACAACTGCCAGATGGTCAGCGCCTCGGCCCACCAGGCGAGCGGCACGGTGACCAGCAGCAGCGCGCGGCCCCAGTCCGCGACGATCATCACCGTGCGCTTGCGCAGCCGGTCCACGATCGCCCCCGCGGGCAGGCCGACCAGGATGAACGGGAGCGTCTCGAACATCACCAGCAGGCCCATCTCGACCGGGCTGGCCCGCAGGGCGCTCGCCGCGATCAGCGGCAGGGCGAGCATGAGCACCTGCGAGCCGACCTGGCTGGCGGTGTCGGCGAGGAACAGCCCGCGGAAGTCGTGCTCGCGGAGCAGGGCGAATCTGGTCACGTCGCCCAGCGTGAAGCAACCGATTGGGAAATGTCAATCGGTATGCTGTCCGTCATGGCGACCACCCGGCGACCCGCCACCGAGGCCGAGGCCCGCGCGCTGGCCTCGGCGATCCGGCTGCGCATCCTGCGGCTGTGCCTCGACACGGCGCTGACCAACAAGGAGATCGCCCAGCGGCTCGACGCCAACCCGGCGACCGTGCTGCACCATGTCCGCAAGCTGGTCGACACCGGTTTCCTGGCCGCGGGACCGGCCCGGCCCGGCCCGCGCGGCTCCACCGAGATCCCCTACCGGGCCACCGGCAAGTCGTGGCTGATGGACGTGGAGGAGTCAGGCGTCCCTGGCACGCGCGAGGCGATGCTGGACGCCTTCCTCCAGGAGGTACGGCTGGCCGACCTGGCCGAGGCCAGGCTGGCCCGGCTCGGCCTGCGGCTCACCGCCGAGGAGGTCGAGGAGCTCGACCGGCGGCTGCACGAGGTCTTCGAGGAGTTCCTCGCCCGGCCCGCCACGCCCGGGGCGACGCCGTACTCGCTGTTCTACACGCTGCACCGGGACGTGACCCGCGACCCCTGAGCCGGGGCCGGCGGCCCTCAGAGCGATACGCGGACCGTGAGGTGGTCGCCCGGCTCCAGCACGAACTCCTCGACGTTGCCCGCCCCGCACAGGTCGTCGGCGGCCAGCCGGACCAGCGCGTGCTCGGGCCCCGAGACCTCCAGCAGGGAGACCTCGGCCCGCATGGAGAGCTTGGCCTCCGACTTGGCCTTGCGGATGCGGCCGAGCACCTCGGCGGCCACCGCCAGCACCGCCGGGTCGCCGGCCGCGTCACCGGGGACCGGCCAGGAGGCGCGGTGCACCGAACCGGCCCGCCACCACGACCAGACCTCCTCGGTCACGAACGGCAGGAACGGCGCGAACAGCCGCAACTGCGCGTCGAGCGCCAGCCGCAGCGCCGAGTGCGCGGAGGCGGCCTCCGGCCCCTCGCCGTAAGCACGCGCCTTGACCAGCTCCAGGTAGTCGTCGCAGAACGCCCAGAAGAAGCGCTCGGTGACCTCCAGCGCGCGAGCGTAGTCGTAGCCCTCGAAGGCCTCGGTCGCCTCCCGGATCGCCTGGTCGAGCTGGGCCAGCATCGAGCGGTCCACCGGCTCGCCCACCTCGGCGTCGGAGTCGGGGAAGCCGAGCACGAACTTGGAGGCGTTGAGGATCTTGATGGCCAGGCGGCGGCCGACCTTCATCTGCCCGGTGTCGAAGGCGGTGTCGGTGCCGGGACGGCCGCTGGCCGCCCAGTAGCGCACGCCGTCGGAGCCGTACTCCTCCAGCAGGCCGAGCGGGGTGGTGACGTTCCCCTTCGACTTGGACATCTTCTTGCGGTCGGGGTCGAGGATCCACCCCGAGATCGACACGTCGCTCCACGGCAGCGTGCCGAGCTCCTGGTCGGCCCGGACCACAGTGGAGAACAGCCAGGTGCGGATGATCTCGTGCGACTGCGGCCGCAGGTCCATCGGGTAGACGCGGGCGAACAGGTCGGGGTCGCGCTCCCAGCCGCCGGCGATCTGCGGGGTCAGCGAGGAGGTGGCCCAGGTGTCCATGACGTCCGGGTCGCCGGTGAAGTCGATGCCGCGCTGCTCCTCGGTGTAGCCGGGCGGCACGTCCGACTGCGGGTCGATGGGCAGCATGTCCTCGCTGGGCACGATCAGCGAGCCGTCCTTGGCGTACCACACCGGGAACGGCACGCCGAAGAAGCGCTGGCGCGAGACGAGCCAGTCGCCGGCCAGGCCCTCCACCCAGTTGTCGTAGCGCACCCGCATGTGCGGCGGGTGCCAGTGGAGCTGGGCGCCGCGCTCCAGCAGCCGCTCGCGCAGCGCCGCGTCGCGGCCGCCGTTGCGGATGTACCACTGCCGGGTGGTGACGATCTCGAGGGGCTTGTCGCCCTTCTCGTAGAACTTCACCGCGCGGGTGACCGGCCGCGGGTCGCCGACGAGGTCGCCGGACTCGCGCAACATCTCCACGATGCGCTCGCGCGCGCTGTGCACCGTCTTGCCGGCCAGTTCCTTGTACGGCTCGGCGTCGACGCCCTGCGGCGGCTCGGCCAGCAGCCGGCCGTCCCAGCCGATGACCGCCCGGGTGGGCAGGTCGAGCTCGCGCCACCAGGTGACGTCGGTCAGGTCGCCGAAGGTGCAGATCATCGCGATGCCCGAGCCCTTGTCCGGCTCGGCCAGGTGGTGGGCCAGGACCGGCACCTCGACGCCGAACAGCGGGGTGAGCACGGTCGTGCCGAACAGCGGCCGGTACCGCTCGTCGTCCGGGTGCGCGACCAGGGCGACGCAGGCCGGGATGAGCTCGGGCCGGGTGGTCTCGATGTGCACCGGGCCGGCGTCGCCGTAGAAGGAGACGCGGTGGAAGGCGCCGGGCCACTCGCGGTCCTCCAGCTCCGCCTGCGCGACAGCCGTACGGAAGGTGACGTCCCAGAGCGTCGGCGCCTCGGCCTGGTAGGCCTCGCCGCGCTCCAGGTTGCGCAGGAAGGCGAGCTGAGAGGCGCGCCGGGCGTTGGCGTCGATGGTGGCGTAGGTCTTGGACCAGTCGATGGACAGGCCCAGGCGCCGCCACAGCGCCTCGAACGCCTTCTCGTCCTCCTGCGTCAGCCGCTCGCACAGCTCGATGAAGTTGCGCCGGGAGATGGAGATCTGGTTTTTACCCGGCTTGGCGGGCGGCTCGAAGTCGGGGTCGTAGGGCACCGACGGGTCGCAGCGCACGCCGAAGTAGTTCTGGACCCGCCGTTCGGTGGGCAGGCCGTTATCGTCCCAGCCCATCGGGTAGAAGACCTCGCGCCCGCGCATCCGCTGGAATCGCGCGACGGTGTCCGTATGGGTGTAGGAGAAGACGTGGCCGACGTGCAGCGACCCCGAGACCGTGGGGGGCGGCGTGTCGATCGCGTAGACCTCGGCGCGGGTCCTGGTGCGGTCGAAACGGTAGGTGCCGTAGGCCTCCCAGCGCTCTACCCATACCTGCTCGAGCCCGTCGAGAGTGGGTTTCTCGGGCACGAAGACAGGAACGGGTCGCTGATGAGTCATGCCTCCTGATGGTAAGGCCTCTGGAAGGAATAGGGTTCACACATGGCAGATGACAAGCCGGACGTCGCATGGCGGGTGGTAGGCGGACTTCTCGGTCTGGCCACCGCGTGGGGCGCCAAGAAGGTTCTGGGCTGGGCCTGGGTCAAGGCGACTGGCAAGGAGCCTCCGCTCGATTCGGAGGCTCCCGAGGTCAGCATGGGGGAGGCCATCGGCTACGCGGTGGTCATGGGCGTCGGCATGTCCGTCGCGCAGATCGTGGTCAACAAGACCGCGAAGAAGCGCTACGACGCGTGGCGGGCGCTGAAGCTCAAGACTCCAAAGCCGTGAGGAAGTCCCCCGCCCACCGGTCGACGTCGTAGGTCGCCACGCGGCGGCGCAACGTCCGCATCCTGCGGGCCATCTCGTGCGGGGTGGCCCGCATCGCCGTGATGAGGGTGGATTTCAGCCCCTCGACGTCGTAGGGGTTGACGCGGAAGGCCTGTTTCAGCTCGTCGGCGGCGCCGGCGAACTCGCTCAGCACCAGCGCCCCGCGCAGGTCGTGGTGGCAGGCCACGTACTCCTTGGCTACCAGGTTCATGCCGTCGCGCAGCGGGGTCACCACCATCAGGTCAGCGGCCAGGTAGAGCGCGGTCAGCTCGCGCCGGTCGTAGGACTGGTGGAGGTACTGGATCGGCTGGTGGCCCAGCAGCGAGTGCTCGCCGTTGATCCGGCCGACCTGCAGCTCGATGTCGTCGCGCAGCCTTCGGTACTCGTCCACCCGTTCCCGGCTGGGCGTGGCGATCTGCACGAAGACCGCCTCCCCCGGCTGCACCCGCTTCTCGTCCAGCAGCTCGCCGAAGGCCTCCAGGCGCTGCCCGATGCCCTTGGTGTAGTCGAGCCGGTCCACGCCCAGCAGCAGGTGCTCGGGGTCGCCGAGCTCGAAGCGGATCTCCTTGGCCCGGTGCACGATCTGCGGGTCGCGGGCGAGCGCGTCGAGCTCGCCGAAGTCCACCGAGATCGGGAAGGCCCGCGCGGTGATCGTGCGGTCCTCGTGGTAGATCTCGTTCCCCTTGTACGGCACGCCGAGCAGCCGCCGGCACAGCCGGATGAAGTTCGAGGCGCCGCCGGAGAGCTGGAAGCCCACCAGGTCGGCGCCGAGCAGGCCCTTGACCAGCTCGGTGCGCCACGGCAGCCGCCAGAACAGCTCGACCGGCGGGAAGGGGATGTGCAGGAAGAACCCGATGCGCAGGTCCGGGCGGCGCTCGCGGAGCATCGCCGGGACGAGCTGGAGCTGGTAGTCCTGCACCCAGACCACCGCGTTCTCCGCCGCCGCCTCGGCGGTGGCGTCGGCGAAGCGCTCGTTGACCGCCCGGTAGGTCTCCCACATCTCGCGGGAGAAGACCGGCGGCGCGACCACGTCGTGGTAGAGCGGCCACAGGGTCGCGTTGGAGAAGCCCTCGTAGTAGAGCTCGATCTCCTCGCGCGACAGCGGGATCGGGATGAGGTTCATGCCGTCGTCACGGAACGGCTCGATCTGTTCGTCGGGCGCTCCGGCCCAGCCGAGCCAGGCGCCGTCGCGGCGCTGCATGACCGGCGCGATCGCGGTGACCAGCCCGCCCGGGCTCCGTCGCCACGTCGCCGTGCCGTCGGGCTCGATCGAGCGGTCCACCGGCAGCCGGTTGGCCACAATCAAGAACGAGCTACGGCCACCCACGTACGTCCCTCCCACGTGTTCACGGGAACCGGCCGGATGGCCGGTTCACTGGCAGCCGCTCTCGGCCCCCGCCCGGGGGACGTTCCAGCTCATCAGCCGGCGCACGGCGAGCGGTGCCGTATACACCCTGCCCAGAACATGGCGAAACAAACCCGAACCGAGCATTTCGCCCACAAGGCTCACAATGCCACCGCGCCTCATCCGTCACTCCCGTCACAGGGCGCGCGCTCAGGCGTCGAAGTCTCCGGTGACCTCGGGCGTGACCGGATGGCTCTGACAGGCCAGGACGTAACCGGCGGCCAGCTCGGCCGGTTCGAGGGCGTAGTTCTGGTCCATGGACACCTCGCCGGTCTCCAGGCGCATCCGGCACGTGCCGCAGACCCCGCCGCGGCAGGCGTAGGGCGCGTCGGCGCGGACGCGGAGCGCCGCGGTGAGCAGGGGCTCGTCGCCGTCGAGGGAGACGCGGGTGGTCCGTCCGTCCAGGGTGAAGGTGAACACGGCGCCCGAGGGCACGGAGTGCGGCCGGACGACCGGCTCCCCGGCGTAGAAGAGCTCGAAGTGCACCCGGCGGCCCGGCCCGAGCGCCTCGCGGGCGGCCTCGACCAGGCCGATGGGGCCGCAGAGGTAGTACTCGTCGCCCTCCCCCAGCAGCGGCAGCAGCGTCCGGAGCTTGGCCGCGTCGATCCGGCCGCTGGAGATCGGCGCCTCCATCGGCTCCTGGCTGAGCACGTGCAGCAGGGTGAAGCGCGGGCCGTACCGGTCCTTCAGGTCGGCCAGCTCCTCGGCGAACATCACCTCGCGGGCGGTGCGGTTGCCGTAGACGAGGCTGAACCGGCTGGACGGCTCGACGGCCAGCGTCGTGGCGATGAGCGAGAAGACCGGCGTGATGCCGCTTCCCGCCGCGATGGCCACGTGGTGGCGGGCCAGCTCGGGGCGGAGCTCGACGTGGAAGCGCCCCAGGGGCGGCATCGCCTCGACGACGTCGCCGGGCTTGAGGTCGCGGTTGGCCCACTCGGAGAAGGCGCCGCCGGGCAGGCGTTTGACGCCGATGCGCAGGGGACCGCCGACCGGGGAGCAGATCGAGTAGCTGCGCCGTACCTCCTCACCGCCCAGGAAGGTGCGGACGGTGAGGTGCTGGCCCTGCACGAAGGGCAGCCGCTCGGCGAACGTGACGGCCACCGCGTCGTCGGTGAGCCGGTCCACGGCCGCGACGGTCAACGGCTGGAATCGGCTCAATCAGAACTCCTTGAAGTGGTCGAAGGGCTCCAGGCAGTCGCGGCAGGCGAACATGGCCTTGCAGGAGGTCGAGCCGTACCGGCTGACCAGCCGGGTGCGGGGCGAGCGGCAGCGCGGGCAGCGGGGGTTGAGCTGCAGGACGGGGGTGCGGCCCGGCGGGGAGATGCCGTGCTCGGCCAGCTTGCGGCGGCCCTCGTCGGTGATCCAGTCGGTGGTCCAGGGCGGCGCGAGCACGGTGCGGACGCTCACCCCGGGCAGGACGCGCTGGATGTCCTCGCGGATGGCGTCCATGGCGGGGCAGCCGGAGTAGGTGGGCGTGATCACCACCTCGACCCCGCCGTCGGCCCGCCGTACGACGTCGCGCAGGATGCCCAGGTCGCCGAGGGTGAGCATGGGCAGCTCCGGGTCGGGGACGGCCGCGGCGGCCGCCCTCGCCTCCTCCAGTGACACGGTCACCATGTGGCCCCCGAGTGCTCGCGGTGCAGCGCCTGCATCTCCGCCAGCAACGCCGCCAGGTGCGGGCCGTGCTCGCCGCGCCGCCCGCCGGAGCGTTGCTCCACGCCTTCCGGTACGGCCAGCGAAGCCTCCGCCAGCGTCGCCAGCACGTACTGCTCCCACGGCCCGCGCAGCTCGGCCCGGCTCTCGAACAGCTCGTCCACGAAGGGCCACAGCGCCTCCAGCGCGGCCATGGTGCGACGGCGGCTCTCCTCGGTGCCGAGACCCAGCCGCAGCGTCCACACCCGCGCGTAGTCGCGGTGGTAGGCGAGCTCCTTGACGCCCTTGGCGGCCACCTCGTCGCCGGGGTGGGCGCGGTAGAGCTCGTACAGGTAGCTCGCGAACAGCAGGTGCCGGACGACGGTGTGCGCGAAGTCGCCGTTCGGCTGCTCGACCAGCAGGCAGTTGCGGAACTGGCCCGGGGGGCGCAGGTAGGCGAGCGCGTCCTCGTCGCCCTCGCGCGCCAGCAGCGCCCGGGCCTGGCCGAGCAGGTCGAGGGCGAGGTTGGCGAGGGCGACGTCCTCTTCGAGGGTGGGTGCCAGGGTGACCCACTCGGCCAGCCGCTGGGCCAGGACGAGGCAGTCGTCGCCGGTCTCGAGCGAGTTCACAGGTGTTTCACCCCTTCGGGCAGCTCGTAGAAGGTGGGGTGGCGGTAGGGCTTGTCGGCCGCGGGGTCGAAGAAGGCGTCCTTCTCGTCTGGGGAGGAGGCGCTGATCTGGTCGGCGGGCACGACCCAGATGCTGACGCCCTCCTGGCGGCGGGTGTACAGGTCGCGGGCGTGCCGCAGGGCGAGCTCGGCGTCCTCGGCGTGCAGGCTGCCGGCGTGCACGTGCGACAGGCCCCGCTTGGGGCGCACGAAGACCTCCCAGAGCGTCATGCCGTCTCCCGGGCGGCATAGGCCTGGGCGGCCTCGCGGACCCAGGCGCCCTCCTCGTGCGCCCGCCGCCGGTGCGCGATCCGCTCGGCGTTGCAGGGCCCGTCGCCGGACAGCACCCGCTTGAACTCGGTCCAGTCGATCTCACCGAAGTCGTAGTGCCCGCGCTCGGGGTTCCAGCGCAGGTCGGGGTCGGGCAGCGTGAGCCCGAGGATCTCCGCCTGCGGCACGCACATGTCGACGAAGCGCTGGCGCAGCTCGTCGTTGGAGTGCCGCTTGATCTTCCAGGCCATCGACTGCGCGGAGTGCGTCGACTCGGTGTCGGGCGGCCCGAACATCATCAGCGACGGCCACCACCAGCGGTTCACGGCCTCCTGCGCCATCCGCTTCTGGGCGGGGGTGCCGTGCGCGAGGGTGTGCAGCAGCTCGTAGCCCTGGCGCTGGTGGAAGCTCTCCTCCTTGCAGATGCGCACCATCGCCCGCGCGTAGGGCCCGTACGAGCACCGGCACAGCGGCACCTGGTTGACGATCGCCGCGCCGTCCACCAGCCAGCCGATCGCCCCCATGTCCGCCCAGGTGGGCGTGGGGTAGTTGAAGATCGACGAGTAGCGTTGCCGGCCGTCGTGCAGGGCGTCGAGCAGCTCGTCGCGGCTGACGCCGAGCGTCTCGGCGGCGCCGTACAGGTAGAGCCCGTGCCCGGCCTCGTCCTGGACCTTCGCCAGCAGGATCGCCTTGCGCTTCAGCGAGGGCGCGCGGGTGATCCAGCTCCCCTCGGGCTGCATGCCGATGATCTCGGAATGGGCGTGCTGCGCGATCTGCCTGATCAGCGTCTTGCGGTAGGCCTCGGGCATCTCGTCGCGCGGTTCGATGCGTTCGTCGGCGTCGATGATCTGCTGGAACGTGGTCATCGCTCCTCCTCCCACGTGTAGAACCCCTTCCCGGTCTTGCGCCCCAATTCCCCTTTCGCCACCTTTTCTCGGAGGATTTCCGGCGCCTCGAAGCGCGGGCCGAGGCGGTCGCGCAGGTAGTCGGCGATGGCCAGCCGGACGTCCAGGCCGACCAGGTCGCCCAGCCGGATCGGTCCCATCGGGTGGCGGTAGCCGAGCTCCATCGCGGTGTCGATGTCCTCGGGGGCGGCCACGCCCTCCTCGACCATGCGCATCGCCTCCAGGCCGAGCAGCACGCCGAGGCGGCTGGAGGCGAAGCCGGGCGAGTCGCGCACGACGATCCCGGTCTTGCCGAGCGCCCCCACCCAGCCCTTCGCCCGCTGGAGCAGCTCGGCGGGCGTCTCCGGCGTGACGACGATCTCGACCAGGCGCTGCACCGGGACGGGGTTGAAGAAGTGCAGACCGATCAGCCGGCCGGGCCGCTCCAGCACCGCGGCGAGCTCGCCGATGGACAGGGAGCTGGTGTTGGAGGCCAGGACCGCGCCGGGCGCGCGGCGCTCGGCCTCGGACAGCACCTCGACCTTGAGCTTGGGGTCCTCCGGCACGGCCTCGACGACCAGCTCGGCCTCGGCCGGGACCGGCCCGAGGGTCAGCCGGTCGAGCGCGCCGGGGGCCGCGCCCTTGGACTCGGCGATGGCCAGGCCGCGGGCGACGGCCGCGCGGGCGGCCTCGGCCCGCGGCTCCTGGACGGTGACGGACGCGCCCGCCAGCAGGAAGACCTGGGCGATGCCGGCCCCCATGCGGCCTCCGCCGATGACCGCGACCTGGCTCGGGACGCTCATCGCCGCGACTGCACCACGTGGAAGCGGCCGGCGACGTAGCCGGGATCGGTCAGCGAGGCGGTGGCCGCCGGGTTGGCCCCGGTGCCGTGGAAGTCGCTGAAGGCCGCCGACTGGTTGACGAAGACGCCGCCGGTGAGGTTGCAGGACAGGTTGACCCCGGCGTCGATGGCCGCCTTCTCGGCCTGCTCCAGCACCTCCTCGGAGGTGGAGTAGACCGACGCGGTCAGCGCGCCGTGGGCGCTGACCGTCTCGCGCAGCAGCCGGAGGCTGTCGGCGGTCGAGGCGGTCGGGATGACGAAGGAGATCGGCCCGAAGTGCTCGCTGGTGTAGACGTCGTCGCGGTCCGGGTCCACCCGGACGATGACCGGGGTGCGCACCACCGCGCCGGGGAAGGCCGGGTGCTTGAGCGCCCGCGACTCCAGCACCACCTCGCCGAGCGAGGGCGCGGCCTCCACCCGGGCCAGCACCTCGGGGTTGGCCAGCGCGCCGGTCAGCTCGACCGCGCGCGCGTCGTCGCCCAGGAGCTTGCCGACCGCGGCGGCCAGCCCGGCGGCGACCTCGTCGAAGCTCTTGTGCCCCTCGTCGGTCTCGATGCCGCCGGCCGGGATGAGCAGGTTCTGCGGCGCGGTGCACATCTGCCCGCTGTACAGCGACAACGAGAAGGCCAGGTTGCCGAGCATGCCCTTGAAGGAGTCGGTGGAGTCGATGACGACCGTGTTGAGCCCGGCCTTCTCGGTGTGCACGAGCGCCTGGCGGGCGTTGGCCTCCAGCCAGTCGCCGTAGGAGGTGGAGCCGGTGAAGTCGACGATCCGCACCGCCGGGTGGGTGGCCAGCTCGGTGGCCAGGCCGGTGCCCTCCTCCACGGCGAGCTGCACCAGCGCGGGGTCGAACCCGGCCTCGGCCAGGACGTCGCGGGCGATCTGCACGGTGATCGCCAGCGGCAGGATCGCCCGCGGGTGCGGCTTGACGATCACCGGGTTGCCGGTGACCAGCGAGGCGAACAGGCCCGGGTAGGAGTTCCAGGTCGGGAAGGTGGTGCAGCCGATCACCACGGCCACGCCGCGCGGCACGACGGTGAAACGCTTGTCCATGACCAGCGGCTCGCCCTTGGCCGGCTTCTCCCAGCGCGCCTGCCCGGCCGAGGAGGTCTGGGCGGCGTAGCCGTAGGCGACCGCCTCCAGGGCGCGGTCCTGCGCGTGCGGGCCGCCGGCCTGGAAGGCCATGACGAAGGCCTGGCCGCTGGTGTGCTGGACGGCGTTGGCGATCTCGAAGCTGCGCTGGTTGACCCGGTGCAGGATCTCCACGCAGGCCAGTGCGCGGGCCAGCGGCCCGGCGTCGCGCCAGGCGGGCATCGCCGCGCGGGCCGCGCCGACCAGGGTCTCGGTGTCCGGCGCGGGGTAGGTCACCCCCAGCTCGATCCCGTACGGCGAGCGTTCCGCCCCGACCCACGAGCCGGTCCCCGGCTGGTCGGTCGGGAAGGGCCGGCCCAGGTAGGACTCGAAGGCCGCCTTCCCCTGCTCCGCCGCGCCCTCGCCGTACACGCGGGGGCTGGGCGACTCGGGATAGGCGCTCCAGTAGCCGCGTTCGGCGATCGCGGAGAGCGCCTGGTCGAGGGTCTCCCGGTGCTGCTCGAACATGTTCGTCCCTCTCTTGACAGGGATCGGCCGGACGATGGACTGTTTACCGAACATTCGGTCAGTTGACAAGGGAGACTTCCGTTGGACAACGCGCGCCGCATGATGGAGGCCGACGCCGCCTCGGCCGCGCTGGGCATCGAGCTCACCGAACTGGGCCCGGGCCGTGCGGTGTGTCGCATGGCCGTGACCGACAAGATGATCAACGGGCACGGCCTGTGTCACGGCGGGTACGTCTTCCTGCTGGCCGACACCGCCTTCGCCTGCGCGTGCAACAGCCACGGCCCGGTCACCGTGGCGGCCGGCGCGGAGATCGTCTTCGTCGCCCCGGCCCACACCGGCGACATGCTGGTCGCCGAGGCGGCCGAGCGCACCCGCTACGGCCGCAGCGGCGTCTACGACATCACCGTGCGCAGGTCCGGCGGCGACGTGGTCGCGGAGTTCCGCGGCCGCAGCAGGGAGTTGAGATGAGATACGGCCCTCCCCCCGCCCCGGGCGAGCTCGACCCCGCCGAGCGGATGTCCGTCGACGAGCTGCGGGCGCTGCAGCTCGACCGGCTCCGCTGGAGTGTCCGGCACGCCTACGAGAACGTGCCGCGCTACCGCGAGAAGTTCGACCGGCACGGCGTGCACCCCGACGACCTGAAGGAGCCGGGCGACCTGGCCGCCTTCCCCTTCACCACCAAGCAGGACCTGCGCGAGAGTTACCCGTTCGGCATGTTCGCCGTCCCCCGCGAGCGGGTGGCCCGCATCCACGCCTCCTCCGGCACCACCGGCAAGCCCACCGTCGTCGGCTACACGCAGGCCGACCTGGACGTCTGGGCGGAGGTCATGGCCCGCTCGATCCGCGCCGCCGGCGGCCGGCCCGGCGACCTGGTGCACGTGGCCTACGGCTACGGCCTGTTCACCGGCGGCCTCGGCGCGCACTACGGAGCCGAGCGGCTGGGCTGCACCGTGGTACCGGTCTCGGGCGGCATGACGCCGCGCCAGGTGCAGCTCATCACCGACTTCCGGCCCCGCGTGATCATGGTCACGCCGAGCTACCTGCTCGCCCTGCTCGACGAGTTCGAGGCGCAGGGGCTCGACCCGCGGGCCAGCTCCCTGGAGATCGGCGTCTTCGGCGCCGAGCCTTGGACCGAGGAGATGCGCAAGGAGATCGAGGAGCGCTTCGGCCTGCACGCGGTGGACATCTACGGCCTGTCGGAGGTGATGGGGCCGGGCGTCGCGCAGGAGTGCGTGGAGAGCAAGGACGGCCTGCACGTGTGGGAGGACCACTTCTACCCCGAGACCGTCGACCCCTTCACCGGCCAGGTCACCGACGGCGCCGGCGAGCTGGTCTTCACCTCGCTCACCAAGCAGGCCCTGCCGATCATCCGCTACCGCACCCGCGACCTGACCCGCCTGCTCCCCGGTACGGCCAGGCCCGCCTTCCGGCGCATGGAGAAGGTCACCGGCCGCACCGACGACATGATCATCCTGCGCGGCGTCAACCTCTTCCCGACCCAGATCGAGGAGCTCATCCTGCGCGTCCCCGGCCTGTCGCCGCACTTCCAGGTCGAGCTCACCCGGCCCGCGCGGCTCGACGTGCTGACCGTGCGGGTGGAGGCCCGGCCCGGGTTCGAGGCCCGCGACCAGGCCGCCGAGACGCTGCGCCGGGCGGTCAAGGACCACGTGGGGGTGAGCGTCGAGGTGGCGGTCACCGACCCGGAGACGCTGGAGCGGAGCATGGGCAAGCTCAAGCGCCTCATCGACAAACGGGATAATTGACGCCATGAAGAAGCGTGGCCACGATCCGGAGTCCGTCCTGCACACCGCCGTCGGCGTGTTCAACGAGCGGGGCTACGACGGCACCAGCATGGAGGATCTGGCCCGCGCCCTCGGCGTGACCAAGTCGGCCATCTACTACCACGTGCCCGGCAAGGAGCAACTGCTCGGCCGGGCGCTCGACCGGGCGCTCGACGGGCTCTTCGCGATGATCGGCGACGAGCGGGCGCGGTCCGGCCGGGCCATCGACCGGCTGGAATGGGTGGTACGGCGCAGCGTGGCCATCCTGGCCGAACGCCTGCCGTACGTGACGTTGCTGTTGCGGGTGCACGGCAACAGCCCGACGGAGCTGGGAGCGCTGGAGCGGCGGCGGGAGTTCGACCGCTTCGTCAGCGCGCTGGTGAAGGAGGCGGCGGCCGACGGGGACGTGCGGCCGGACGTGGATCCTGCGCTGGTCACCCGGCTGCTGTTCGGCATGGTCAACTCGATCGCCGAGTGGTACCAGCCGGCCCGCGGGGGCAGCCCGGACGCGCTGGCCGAGGCGGTCCTGAAGATCGCCTTCGACGGCCTGCGGGTCTAAGCCGCCAGTGGTCTGAGCGGGCTGCGGGGTCTAGGCGGCCAGCGCGGGGGCGAAGGCGCGCTCGACGGCGGTGAGCGCCCAGCGCATGCGCGCGGCGTAGCTCTCGGGGTGGTCGCCGGCCTCCTGCGCGACCAGCGCGGCACACCGCGACAGGTCGCACGAGTGGTTCTCCACGGCCCGGCGGATCTCCGAGGCCGACAGCGCCTGCGACGGCTGCAGGGGCGAGCTGAACAGGATCTGGGCGAGTTCGGTGGTCGTCATCGGGGGCTCCTCTCCACTATCCATACAGACTCGTGAAGAGGCCCGGACTCATCGCTGGATCTGCTCGCGATCCTTGGCTTTCGGCAACGGCGGCAGCTTGCCCCGCAGATCGGTGCGGATCGCCTCGCCGAGCTTCTTGGTCGCCGCCCGGTTGAGCGCGCCGCCGGCGACCGCGCCGGTGAGGAACGGGCCCAGCGTGGTGAGGTGCCGGCCGAGCACGCGCATGAGGCGCTTGCGCAGCGCGGTCTTGGCGGCGGCGCCCAGCGCCAGGGTGACGGTGGCCGGCGCCAGCGGGTCGAGACCACGCTGGCGGGCCCAGGCGGAGGTGAAGGCGGCGGCGCGCTGCGTGCCGGTGCCGTCGATGCGCACGCCGTACACCTCGTGCAGCTCGGCCAGGAGCTTGACCTCGATGGCGGCCACCACGATGGTCTCGGCCACGAGCTGCGCGGGTGCGGACAGGAGAAGGGGTGGAGCGGCGAACTCGGCCGCCGACAGGGCTCCGCCGACCGCGCCGACCGTCATCGTCGCCTTCATCGCGGTGCGGACGAGATCGTCGGCCAGCGCCTCGCCGGTGAGGCCGTGGTGGTGCTCGGAGAGGGTCTGAAGATCACGAATGGGGATGCGGGGGGCGATGCTGAGGAAGACGTCGGCCAGCCATCGGCCGCGGCCCACGCCGGAGGCGCCGGCCTTCTTCGCTCCGGACGCCAGCGATCTGGCGAGACGGCCGAGCAGCCTGCGCCGCTCGGCCGGCTCGATCCCGTCCTCGCCGGTCAGCCTGCCGACGAGCTCGCCGACCTCGCGGCCGTGGTCGGCGTCGCCGGCCTCGATCCCGCCGCCGGCGTCGCCGAGCCCGGTGCCCGTCCCCTCGGGCGGCGATCCGGCCCCTACCGGATCGGGACCGCCGTCGGGTGTGGTCGCCCGGCCGTCGTCCGGCCGGGCACCGCGCTCCAGCTTGTGCTCGTTGTGCTGCTCTTTGTCCTTGGTCACGACGCGAAGCCTCCCTCGGTCTGCTTCCCTACCCCGAGCGTCGCCCTTGGATCGTCAGGCGGCGCATTCGCGGCAGACCTGCTGGCCGTTCTTCTCGCTGGCCAGCTGGCTCCGGTGGTGCACTAGGAAGCATCGCGAACAGGTGAACTCGTCCGCCTGCCGCGGGATGACCCGCAGCGAGAGCTCCTCGTTCGACAGGTCCGCGCCGGGCAGCTCGAGCGACTCGGCGAGGTCGGTCTCGTCGATGTCGATGCTGCCGGAGGACTTGTCGGTACGCCGCGCCTGGAGCTCCTGAAGGGAGTCTTCCCCCAGGTCGTCGTCCGTCTTGCGCGGGCTGTCGTAGTCGGTTGCCATTGTGCTTACTCCATCCCCCTCATATGTCTGCACGCGGGATTGCGCGTCGTGTAACGTCCGAGAGGCCCTTCTTGTGCCCGATTCCATCCGGGAGATTTTGCAATCGGTACCCCTCTGGAGTGGTTGCCGAACCTCCCTACACGCCAGTGCCTTCTGCCGGAAGCGGCGGTAAGCCAAATATGGCCAAACTCACAGCTTTGGCGTCATGCACCACCGTGTTCGACGGCACATCCAACCACATGTACGGCGGCTAGGAGACTTCCGCGCCAGATCAACACGCCGGATCAACGCCCGGGGAGCCGGACGGTGACGACCAGGCCTCCGCCCTCGCGTGGCGCGGCAGTCACCGACCCGCCATGGGCTTGGACGACCGCTCGCACGATGGACAGCCCCAGACCCGCTCCCTTGGCCGAGTCCACGCGGTCGGCGTGGAGCCTCCGGAACGGCTCGAACAGGCTGTTCACCTCGTACGCCGGGACGTGTTGCCCGGTGTTGGCCACCTGAACAACGGCCCCCCCGTCCGACATTCCCACCTGGATCCAGACTTTTCCGGATTCGGGCAGGTTGTACTTGACGGCGTTCTCCAGCAGGTTGCTGACCGACCGCTCCAGGAGCACCGGGTCGCCGACCGTCCCCGCCCTGGCGAGGTCCGTCGTGACCGTCACCCCGTGCTCCTCGGCGAAGGGCAGCACCTGCTCCACGGCCGTGGCGGCGACGTCCTTGACGTCCACCGGCTTGCGCACGGCCAGCTCGCGCTCGCTGCGCGCCAGCAGCAGCAGGCCCTCGATGAGCTTCTCGTTGCGGGCGTTGACCTCCAGGAGGGTACGGCCCAGCGCCTTGAGGTCCTGCGACGCCTCCGGATCGGTCAGCGCGATCTCCAGGACCGTGCGGTTGATCGTCAGCGGGGTGCGCAGCTCGTGCGAGGCGTTGGCCACGAAGCGCCGCTGGGAGTCGAAGGCGAGGTTCAGCCGGGTCAGCATCTCGTCGAAGGTGTCGGCCAGCTCCTTGAGCTCGTCGTCCGGGCCCTTCAGGTCGATGCGCTGGTGGGCCAGGTTGCTCTCGGAGAGCTTGCGCGCGGTGGCGGTCATCTTGGCCACCGGTTTCAGCGCCCGGTCGGCGACCACGTAGCCCAGGATCATCGCGATCAGGCCCATGCCGATGAGCACCATCACCGACCGCCGCACCAGCTCGGCCCGCGCCGCGTCGATGGCCGCGTCCTGCAGCTTGGTCAGCACCTCCTGGACCTCCGGGTTGTACGACCCGATCCAGGCGGCCTCGATCGCCCAGCCGACGATCACGTAGATCACGAGCAGCAGGGCCAGGGCGGCGACGAAGAAGAGCGCGGCGTAGGTCAGCGTCAGGCGCCAGCGGATGCTCACCTGATGAGGCAGTTGCCGCATCCGCTCCCGCGCCGAGACCTTCAGGGGCGCGGGGTGCGGCGGCGGCGGGCCGTCCCAGGCGGGCGGCCCGGTGGGAGGTGGCGGCTGCCGGTCCCGGCCTCCGGAGGCGAGCACCTCGGTGTGCGGCCGGATCATGGGGTGCGTCGGTTCGGCCCGGCGCTCTGGCCGCTCGCTCACAACTTGTACCCCACCCCGGGCACCGTCTCGATCACCTGCGGCTCCCCCAGCTTCTTGCGCAGCGTCATCATGGTGACCCGCACGACATTCGTGAACGGGTCGATGTTCTCGTCCCACGCCTTGTCCAGCAGGTCCTCCTGGCTGACCACGGCGCCCTCGGCGCGCATCAGCTCCTCCAGGACCGCGAACTCCTTCTTGGTGAGCACGATCTCCTTGCCCTCGCGCTGCACCAGCCGCTTGCCCGGGTCGAGCCGGATGCCGGAGCGCTCCAGCACCGGCGGCAGCGCAGGCGCCGAACGACGGCCCAGCGCGCGCACCCGGGCGACCAGCTCGATGAAGACGAACGGCTTGGCCAGGTAGTCGTCGGCGCCCAGGCCCAGGCCCGCCACCTTGTCGTCCACGTCGCCGGCCGCGGTCAGCATCAGGATGCGCGTCGCCGAGCGGGACTCCACCAGCCGGCGGGCCACCTCGTCGCCGTGCACCACCGGCAGGTCGCGGTCGAGGACGATCACGTCGTAGTCGATGTACGAGGTCTTCTCCAGAGCGCTCCCGCCGTCGTAGGCGACGTCCACCGCCATGGCCTCCCGCCGCAGCCCGGTCGCGATCGCGTCGGCGAGCACCCGCTCGTCCTCGACCACCAGAACCCGCACAGCTCACTCCTCAAGTCGATAGCCCATTGTGGCCGCACGGCCGATAAGCGCACGGTAAGGCATCGACGGGCGCGGGTGACGCACCGCACAGCGATCCGGAGGTTTGGCGGGAGTCAGGAGGTGGGTAAACCAACCCGAACACCCACTGGAACCCCCTGAGAGTAGGTGAGATGGGCGAGTTCACGACGACCATCGAGCGGCGTCTCGACCAGGCTCGGCGCAATCTGGACGAGGCCAGGACGGCCGGGGACGACTTCCTCGCCGACACCCTCACCGCCGAGATCGAGGATCTGCGCCGACTGGCAGACGATAACGGCGTCGCCTTGCCCCGCGCGTAGCACCCGGAACGCCCGCGAGATCCCCCTCTCGCGGGCGTTTCCCTGTCCGGGCCCTGCTACGGATCGCTCCTAAAGGTCACGCTCCGGATCCAGGGGCGCGATCAGGTCGTGCAGCTCGGCGAAGAGCTCCGGAGCGGCGCAGATGGCCATCTCCTGGCTCGCCGGCCGGCCGTGCAGGCCGCCCAGCACCGCACCGGCCTCCTGGGCGATGAGGCCGCCGGCCGCGTGGTCCCACAGGTTGGTGCCGCGCTCGTAGTAGGCGTCCACCCGGCCCGCCGCCACCGAGCACAGGTCCACCGCGCACGAGCCGCCGCGCCGGATGTCCCTGACCCTGGGCAGCACCCGCGCCACGACCTCCGCCTGTACGGCCCGCCGCCCCGCCGAGTAGCCGAAGCCGGTGGCGACCAGCGCCCGCTCCAGCGGGACGCCGGTGGTGCAGCTCAGCCGCTCCCCCGCCAGCCACGCGCCGCCGCCCAGCGAGGCGGTGAACACCTCGCCGCGCGGCACGTTGTGCACCACGCCCGCGACGATCACGCCGTCGACCTCGACCGCGATCGAGACCGCCCAGTCCGGCAGGCCGTACAGGAAGTTGACCGTGCCGTCGATGGGGTCGACGATCCACCGGACCGAGCCCGAGCCGGTCGCGCCCTCCTCCTCGCCGAGCACGGCGTGCCCGGCCGGGATGCGGGCGCGGATCAGCTCCTCGGCCGCCCGGTCGAGCTCGGTGACGACGTCGGTGGGACTCGACTTGGTCGCGGCCACGACGGGCTTGGAGCCGCGCTCGGCGAGCAACATCTCGCCCGCCTCGCGCGCGATCTCCTCGGCCAGTTCGAGATGGGTCATGCCAGCGAGTCCGGGCGCTTCCACTCCTGGCCGAGCACGTGCTGGGCCAGGAAGGCCAGGACCGTCTCGTACCAGGCGACGACGTTGCCGGGCTTGAGGATCCAGTGGTTCTCGTCCGGGAAGTAGAGGAACTTCGACTCCACGCCGGTGCGCTGCAGGTCCCACCACAGGCGCAGCGCCTCGCCGATCGGCACCCGGTAGTCGCGGTCGCCGTGGATGACGAGCATCGGGGTGGTGATCGCCTCCAGCGAGTGGTGCGGGGAGAGCTTCTCGTTCAGCGGGGAGCCGGGGGCGCCGAGCTCGCGCTGCCAGTAGTTGGCGCCGTCGGTGGTGCCGCTGAACTGGTCGAGGTTCCAGAGCGCGGCGTGGGTGACGATGGCCTGGTAGCGGTCGGTGTGCCCGGCCACCCAGTTGGCCATGTAGCCGCCGTAGGAGCCGCCCATCGCGGCGGTGCGCCCGCCGTCGATGTCGTCCCGCGCGAGCGCGACGTCCACGATGGCGTCGAGGTCGGCCATGGTGCGCGGGCCCCAGTTGGCCCAGCCGCGGTCGATGTGGTGCTGGCCGTACCCGGTGGACATGCAGGGGTCGGGCATGAGGACGGCGTAGCCGGCCTCGGCCATGATCCACGGGTTCCAGCGCCAGGACCAGTCGTTCCAGGAGCCGATCGGGCCGCCGTGGATCCACAGCAGGAACGGCGCCGGGCTGTCGGCGGAGGCGCCGCGGGGCAGGACCAGCCAGCCGCGGATCTCCTGGCCGTCGTCGGCGGTGGCGCTGATCTCGGTGAGCGTGCCGGGCAGCTCCAGCTTCGGCGCGGGCGAGGGCAGCTCGGTGACCTCGCCGGTGGCCGCGTCCACGCGGACCGGCGCGGCCGGGCCGTCGTAGCCGCTGCGCAAGGCGTAGATCGCGCTGCCGTCGGCGGTGACGTTGAGGTTGGAGTAGGCGCCGTCGCCCGTCGTCAGCCGGGTCACCTCGCCGTCGACCGGGACGCGGAAGATCGGGCGGCGGCCCTGCTCGTCGGCGAACAGGTAGAGCGAGCCGGAGTCGGGCGCCCACTCGTAGCCGCCGGGGAACAGGTCGCCGGCGTAAGCGCGGCCCTCGCCGGTGGCGAGGTCGGCGATCCACAGCTCCGCCCGGGCCGAGAGCTCGGGGGTGGTCAGCCGCTCGCGGGTGAAGGCCACCTTGGTGCCGTCCGGGGAGACCTTGGGCGCATAGAAGCTGTGCTCCTCGTCCGACAGCAGCGTGCTGCGCTCGCCGGAGGGCACCTCGATGCGGACCAGTTCGGTACGGCTCTCGCCGAGCGGCAGGGCCACGGTCCAGGTGCTGATCACCGCGGTGCCGTCGGGGGTCAGGTCGAAGCTCGCCTCGGTCAGCGCGGACCCCGCGTCGGGGGTCAGGTCGCGCACCTCGGCCAGCCGGTCGCCGGTCAGCCGGCCGGCGAACAGCCGGGGCTGGTCGGGCCCGAGGTCGTGGTCCCAGAAGCGCACCGGGTAGCCCTCGTGCAGGATCGCGCTGATCCCGGCCTCCTTGCGGGCCTTGCGGCGCTCCTCCTCGGTGGCCTCGTCGTCGCCGAGCACGTCGGAGACGAAGACGACGGTGCTCGCGGCGGTGGCGAGCGCGGCCACGCCGCCCGGCCGGGTGGCGATCTGGCGGGCCTCGCCGGAGCGCGGGAGCTGCCAGAGCGCGGGCACCTCGTCGGAGGAGTCCTGGACGGTGGGGTCGGGGCGGCGGGAGGTGAACAGGACGTCGCCGGAGCCGGTGAACTCGGCGCTGGACTCGCCCTTGGCCGACCTGGTCAGCCGGACCGCCTCACCCTCGCCGCTCGCGGGGATCTCCCACAGGGCCGTGCCGTACGACTTGCCGTCGGGGTTGAGGGACTGCACCACGGCCACCAGCCGGGTGCCGTCGGGCGACAACCGCAGGGACGCGAGCCGGGGAATGGCCACATATTCACGAATGTCGTTGAATGCGCTCACTCGATGGAACCTACCTGGCAGGACATAGGGTTGTCGCCGTGGGGAGCTACGACGCACTGCTGGTGCTTTCTTTCGGGGGGCCGGAAGGTCCCGAGGACGTCATGCCGTTCCTGGAGAACGTGGTACGCGGCCGGGGGGTGCCGCGCGCCCGCCTGGAGCAGGTGGCCGAGCACTACCTGGGATTCGGCGGGGTCAGCCCGATCAACGCGCAGAACCGCGCGCTGGTCGAGGCGCTGCGGGCCGAGCTCGACGTCCCGGTCTACTGGGGTAACCGAAACTGGCACCCGTTCGGCGAGGACACCGTCCGGCAGATGCGGGAGGACGGCGTCCGCCGCGCGGCGGTCTTCGCCACCTCCGCCTTCGCCGGCTACTCCTCCTGCCGCCAGTACTACGAGGACATCGCCCGCATCTCCCTCGACGACGGGCCCGAGCTGGTCAAGCTGCCGCACTTCGGCGACCACCCCGGCTTCGTCGAGGCGCAGGCCGACCGGGTGCGTGACGCGCTGGCCGCGCTGGGCCGGCCGGCGCGGCTGGTCTTCACCGCGCACAGCATCCCGGTCTCGATGGCGTCGACCAGCCGCTACGAGGAGCAGATCCGCCGCTCGGCCGGGCTGGTCAACGCCGCGCTGGGCCGCGAGGAGGACTGGGATCTGGTCTGGCAGTCGCGCAGCGGCCCGCCCGAGGTGCCGTGGCTGGAGCCGGACGTGCTCGACCACCTGCCGAAGGTGGACGGGCCGGTGGTGCTGGTGCCGATCGGCTTCGTCTCCGACCACATGGAGGTCGTCTACGACCTCGACACCGAGGCCCGCCAGCTCGCCGCCGAGCTCGGCCTGCCGCTGGAGCGCGCGGCCACCGTCGGCACGCACCCGCGCTTCGTCCGGATGGTCGGCGAGCTGATGGCCGGCCCCGAGCCGGTCGCCTGCGCGCTGACCTGCTGCCCGCCGCCGGTGCGGCGTCAGGCGTAGTCGCGGGCGTAGGCGGCGGCCAGGTTCAGCACCTTGTCCACGTACGACCAGGAGTGGTTGTAGGCGTAGACCGCCTTGCGCAGGTTGCCGGGCGCGCCGGTGGCGCACAGGTAGTTGGCCGCGCCGGGCACGGCGTCGTAGGGGCTCCAGATGTCCTTGACGCCGTCGCCGTCGCCGTCCACGCCGTAGTGCTTCCAGGTGCGCGGCATGAACTGCATCGGGCCGAGCGCCCCCGCGCTGGAGGGGCCGTTGTTGCGGCCGTGCGAGCTCTCCACCTGCCCGATCGCCGCCAGCACCGTCCAGGACAGGCCCGGGCAGCGGGTGGCCGCCGCCTTGTAGAGCTCCAGGTAGCTGCCCGGCCGGCCGACCGTCACCTCCTGCGCGGGCGGAGCCTCGGTACGGCGGGGCTCCAGGGAGACCACCTGCGCGCCCTGGCCCAGGACCCGGCCGACCTCGCCGGTGCCGATCTTCCCCTCCTTGCCGTGCAGCAGCACGACCACGTCGGCCGCCAGGCCGAGGCTCTGCCCGGCCGTGGTGCTGACCAGGCCGTCGATGCCGCTGAGGCCGAGCGTCGCCGAGGCGGCCACGCGCAGCCGCGGACCGGCGTCCACCTGGTACTCGGCGCCGAGGATCAGCCCGAACCTGCGCACCGCGCCCGGGTCGGCGACCAGTTCGCCGCGTTCCAGCGCGCTCCAGACCGCGGGCTCGTCGGCCACCGCCTTCGGGGTCCAGGAGCGGAAGTCCACGGGATCGACGGCGAGCAGGTTGAGCCGGGTGCCGGCGATGGTGATCACCCCGGCGTCGACGGTGAGCACCTTCTCCACGTGCGGAAGCGCGGACAGCGCGTGCCGGGTCCTGGCCGGGACCGCCGCCGGGGCGATGGCCAGGACGCGCGGCGGGGACGGGGTGATGCCGGGGCCGCCGCGGCCGAACTCCTTCACCGGCCGCCGCGTGCCGCCGGTGGGCTGCTCGGCCATGGGCTGAGTCTCGGGGACGAGGCTCTCCAGGCGCTCGGCGCCGGCGTTGCCGGAGCCCGCGGCGAGCTGCCGGGAAGCGGCCGGTTCGAGGCCGGGCGGCTCGTGCCAGAGGGTGAGGCCGAGGGCGCCGCCGAGCGCGGTGAGCACGATCGCGGCCGCCAGGACCGGCACGATCAGGCGCAGGGATGACGGGGCGGACACTCCGGCAAGCGTAGTGGACGGAGGCCCAGAGATCAGGAGGTTCGGATTTGCTGGGACTTTCCGGGCGGACCTGACTCCTTCCGGAGGCATCGGCTAGGTTGCTGTGAACCCTCGTACCATCCGTCACTCGTGAAAGTTTTCCTATGTCCCGACAAATCACTTCACTCCTGGCTGCCGCCTGTGTTGCCGTCACTCTGGCCACACCGGCTTCAGCAGCGGCGAAGGACGAACCTGTCGACTGCACCCAGGTCAAGTGCATCGCACTGACCTTCGACGACGGCCCAGGCAAGTACGCCGACAAGCTGCTGGACACCCTGAAGAAGGAGAAGGCCAAGGCCACCTTCTTCCTGGAGGGCCAGTACGTGAAGCTGCGGCCGGCCTTCGCCAAGCGCATGGCCGCCGAAGGCCACGAGCTGGGCAACCACAGCTACTCCCACCCCAAGTTCACCGATCTCGAGCCGTGGGCCATTCGGAGCGAGATCCAGAAGACGCAGGACCTGGTCAAGCAGGTCACCGGCGTCGAACCCAAGCTGCTGCGCCCGCCGTACGGGCTGGTGGACATGCCGACCAGCGAGATCGCCGCCGACTTCGGCATGCCGGTCGTGCTCTGGACCGCGGGGTCCAAGGACTGGTCCTCCAAGAACGCGGACTCGATCAAGCAGCAGGTCCTGGACGTCGCCGCGCCCAACGGCATCATCCTGATGCACGACTGGGTCAAGGAGACCGTCGACGTCATGCCGAACATCGTCACGCTGCTCAAGAAGCGTGGCTACCACCTGGTGACCGTCTCCGACATCATCAAGCAGTACGACCTGAAGCCCGGGGACACCTTCCCGGTTCCCGAAGGCTGGGAGAGATGAGTATCGTTCACGTTAATTAGGGAACGACGCTCTGCAAGGGGTGCTCACATGGCCTTCACCAACTGGGCTCGAAACCAGACCGGCACCCCCGCCGAGGTGCGCACCCCGTCGTCGGCCGACGACGTGGTGCGTGCCGTGCGCGACGCCGCCCGCGACGGGCGCCGCGTGCGCATGGTCGGCACGGGCCACTCCTTCACCGGCGTGGCCCTCACCGACGGGATCATGCTCCGCCCGCACGGGCTGACCGGCATCCTCGACGCCGGCCCCGGCTCGGTCACCGTCGCCGCGGGCACCCCGCTGCACACGCTCAACGAGGAACTCGACCGCCGCGGCCTCGCCCTGGCCAACATGGGCGACATCACCGCCCAGACCGTCGCCGGCGCCATCCAGACCGGCACGCACGGCACCGGCCGCGACACCGGCGGCCTCGCCGACCAGGTCCTGGCCCTCGAACTCGTCCTCGCCGACGGGAGCGTGACGCGAGCCGTACCGGGCGAGGACCTCTTCGACGCCGCCCGCGTCGGCCTGGGCGCGCTCGGCGTGCTCACCTCCGTGACCCTGCGCGTCGAACCCGCCTTCCTGCTGCGCAACGTGCGCCGCGTGATGTCGCTGACCGGCATTCTCGACTCGCTCGACGAGCTCACCGCGAGCAACGAGCACCTCGACTTCTTCTGGCTGCCGCACACCGACGCGTGCCTGGTCAAGACCAACAACCGGCACCCCGGACCGGCCGCGCCGCCCAGCCCGCTCAAGCACTGGCTGGACAACGTGCTGCTGGAGAACAAGCTCTTCGGCGCGATGTGCGCGCTCGGCGGGCGGCTGCCCGGCCTGATCCCCACGCTCAACTCGATCAGCGCCAAAGCCCTGGGCGACTCCTCGTCGGTCGACACCTCTTACAAGATCTTCACCTCGGTGCGGGACGTGCGCTTCCTGGAGATGGAGTACGCCGTCCCCCGCGAGCACCTCGGCCGCGCCCTGCGCGAGACCCGCGACCTGATCGACCGGATGGACTGGAAGATCACCTTCCCGATCGAGGTCCGGGTGACCCCGCCGAGCGAGGTCTGGCTCTCCACGGCGTACGGCAGGCCGTCGGCCTACGTGGCCTGCCACATCTACCGGCCCACCCCCAACCCGGCCTACTTCGAGGGCGTCGAGGAGATCATGACCCGGCTGGAGGGCCGGCCGCACTGGGGGAAGCTGCACACCCGCGACGCCTCCTACCTGTCGAAGGTCTATCCGCGCTTCGGGGACTTCGTCGCGCTGCGCGACCGGCTGGACCCGCAGCGGCTGTTCACCAACCCCTATCTGGACGGCGTGCTCGGCTAGGCCGCCTACGAGTCTCCGCCCGGCTCCTGGAACAGGCCGTCGCCTTGCTCGGGGGCCACATCTTCGGGCGGTACGGTCGCCTCGGGCTCACCTGACGGTTCGATCGGCGCCTCGGTGGTCGGCTCGGTCGTCGGCTCCTGCGTCGGCTCGTTCGTGGGCTCGTCGGTCGGCGTGGGGGTCGGCGTGGGAGTCGGCTCTCGCTCCTGCGTGCGCTCGGGGGTGGGGTCAGCGGTCTGCCGGGGCCGCTCCTCCTCGCGCTGGCGCTCCCTGCGCTCGTCGTCCTTTGGTGCCTTCTTCGCCACCGGGGTCTTGCCGGTGACCGCCTCGTGCACGGTGCGGTGGGCGAGGGCCTGGAAGGTGAGGATGCCGCCGACGCTGATCGCGAAGACCAGGGCCGCGGCCAGGACGAGCTTCAGCCAGGGCAGCGGCCGGCGGCCGCCGTCCCCGGACACGGGAGTCATCACCAGCGTGTCACCGCTGCCCCGACCACTGGGAACGGCGGCGAGCTGGACGGTCTCGGCGCCCGGGTCCACCACGCCCATCGGACCGGTCTCGGCGTGCGGATCCACCGGCGCGGCCAGGACAGGGGCAACGGAGGCCGGGGACTGCGGCTCACCGCTCGTGGCCGCGGCGGGGGTCGCGTGGACGGCGGTGGCCAGCTCGCCCTGGCCCTCCTCCTGGTCCTGGCGGCGCCACGTGCCCAGCGTGTGCTCCTTGACCGCCTCACCGGTGCGCTTCAGGTAGTGCGTGTAGACCGCGCCCCCGACCGTGCTGGCCACGCTCGCCACGGCCGCGCCGATGAACGTCCCCGCCACCCCCAGGTAGGAGGCCGCGACCGCGGCGGTGACCGCCGCCAGCGCACCTCCGGCGATCTGCGGCACGCTCAGCTCGAACTTCCGCTGCTCGCCGCTCATCCCCCGAACCAGTCCTCTCTCGCGCAGGTAAAGACCTTTCTCGTGAATAGACGCGACCGCGTGTCCTGTTGTTCCTGTGACGTGCGTGACAGGCAGATTCTCGGCTCGTGTCGGGCCGAACCAGAAGCACTTGCCCCAAGTCCACGGCGACGCGGATGCGGATTCGTCAGAATCCGACGAGGACCCCTAACCTCCTGCTGCACCGCGCCGAGGTGTGAACCCGGATGGATCCACTAAATGTGACCGGCGTCACATCATCTGGGAGCTATCCCAGGAAGGCGATGTTCGGACATGCCGGGTACGGTGCTGGCAGGCAACCGGCACACGCGAGAGACTCAAGGGTCCGGGGGAAGAATGAGCACGACGCTGACGAAAGGACCCGCATGCAGGAGCTCCGACTCGTCGCGGTGAGCGAGGACGGCACGTATCTCGTCTTGGCGACAGCCGGCCGGGGTACCCGTTTCACGCTGCCCGTCGACGACCGGCTCCGTGCTGCCGTCCGCGGAAACTTCTCCCGTCTCGGCCAGTACGAGATCGAAGTGGAGAGTCCGTTGCGCCCCAAGGAGATCCAGGCTCGCATCCGTGCCGGTGAGACCGCGGAGGAGATCGCCGCGACCGCCGGCATCCCGGTCGAGCGGGTCCGCTGGTTCGAGGGTCCCGTGCTCCAGGAGCGCGAGTACGTCGCCCAGCAGGCGCAGCGGGTCGCGGTCCGCATGCCCGGGGAGTCCGCCCCCGGCCCCACCCTCGGCGAGCTCGTCGCCGAACGCCTCACCCGCCGCGGCGTCCCCGCCGAGGAGATCGACTGGGACTCCGCCAAGCGCGACGACGGGCTGTGGCGGGTCAAGCTGGGCTACGTGTGGAACGGTCACACGCGGCACGCCGAGTGGCTGTTCGACCCGCGCCGCCGGCACGTCAGCCCGCACGACGACGAGTCCCACCGGCTGTCCCAGGCCGACTTCGACCCCGAGCCGCCGATCGAGGAGACCACCGTCACCCCGTTCCCGCCGCGGGTGACCAAACTCCAGCCCGTCCCGCCCCTGGGCGCGGACCCCGTGCCGTTCCCCTCCGTCATCCGCCGCGAGCCGCCCGCCGAAGAGCCGGCGGCTCTGCCGCGCCCTGCCCTGCCCAGCGCCTCCGGCGACGGCTCCTTCCCGGGGGTGCCCGGCCGTGGCGTGCCCGCCGCCTACCGCGACGGCGACCCCTCCCGTGTCCGCCCCGTCGAACCGCCTCGCCGTGAGCCGGCGCCCTGGCTGCCCGACTTCGGCCCCACCCGCGGCACCCTCCGCGACCCCGACTCCTCTTCCACCCCCGAACCCCCGGCCGCCACCCCTGCGCCCCCCGCCGCCACCCCTGCGTCGCCCGCCGCCACCCCTGCGTCGCCCGCCGCCACCCCTGCGTCGCCCGCCGCCACCCCTGCGTCGCCCGCCGCCACCCCTGCGTTGCCCGCCGCCACCCCCTCCCCGGCCGCCGGCCTCTCTTCACCTGTCGCCGGCACCCCTTCACCTGCCGTCGCCGACCAGCCCGGGTCGCCGGCCGCCGGTGCCGCGAGCGGCTCCCCTGTCTTCGGCGGAACCGACGGGTCGCCGGTCTCCGGCCGCCCGGACGAGCCGTCCGTCGCTGACGTTGCGGACGGGTCGTCGGTCGCTGACGTTGCGGTCGAGTCGTCGGTCACTGGTGCTGCGGTCGAGTCGTCCGTCACTGGTGCTGCGGACGAGTCGTCCGTCGCTGACGTTGCGGGCGGGTCGTCGGTGGTTTTCGACCAGAGTGCGTCCCTAGAAGCCATGATCGACCAGGTCCCCGCTCGCCCTTCCCTCCCGTCCACCCCTGTCCCGGCCGCTGCCTCCCAGCCCGCCGGTTCCTCCGCTCAGCCAGCGGCCTCCCCCGCGCAACCTTCGGCCACCGTGCCCACGCCGCCCGCCGAGACGGTCGCCCCGGCGGCCGAGGCTCCCGTCGTCGCGCCACCCGTGGCGGAGAGGCCCGTGTCGGGGACGCCCGCCGCCGAGCCCGCAGCCCAGGCCCCCGAGACCGTTGCGGTGGACGCGCCGGCCCCGCCTGCTGAGCCGGCAGCCACGGCCACCGTCGAGCCCAACAAGCCTGATCACACCGCTGCGGCCCCTGCCGTGGAGCCCTCCATCGAGGCTGCCAAGCCGGAGGAGCCCGCCACCAGGCCCGCCGAGTCCGCCACCGAGGCCCCCGCGGCCAAGGTCGAGGAGGCTCCCCCGGCCGAGCTCACCCACACCGCCGAGCCCGTGGCCGAGGTGGCCAAGGCTGCCGAGCCTGTGGTGGAGGCGGAGGTGCCCCCGGCATCCGAGGCGAGCACCCCGGTGCCCACGCCAGCGGCTGCGGTCACCGACCCCGCGCCCGTACGGCAGGCAGAGGCACCTTCAGCGGAGGGGTCCGAGGCTGAGACGCCTAAGGTGGAGGCGACCGCAGCCGAGGTGCCTAAGGCAGAGGCGCCCAAGGTGGAGGTGTCCGAAGCCGAGGTGCTCAAGGCCGACGTTGAGACCGCCGCTCCCGCTGAAGCCGCAGCTCCCGAGCTTGCCGCTCCCGATGCGGTTGCCGCTCCCAGCGAAGTTGCCGCGTCTGCGGAGGCCGTGAAGACCGAGGCCACCCCGGCACCCGCAGTTGAGGAGGCCAAGCCGGAGACCCCCAAGGGCACGGCCGAGGCACCCGTCGCCGAGAAGTCGGCGACCGCCACCACCGCGCCCCAGACGGAGGCCCCGAAGACAGAGGGTCCGACGGCGGAGGCCGCGAAGGAAGCCGTCAAGGAGGTGGCCGCTGCGGAGGTCGCTCCCCAGGAGTCGGCTCCCCAGGAGTCGGTCAAGGTCGACACGAGCTCCGAGAAGACGGCCGAGCAGGAAGTGGCCCAGGCTACGGAGCCCGCTGAGGCGAAGCCGACCGAGGTGGAGTCCGCCCCGGCGAAGCCCGTTGAGGTGGAGTCGGCCGAGGTGAAGGACGTCGAGCCCAAGGCCGCCGGAGAGCCCGAGGAGCCGGTGGTGCCGGAGCCTGCGGTGCCGGCGGCGCGGGCGAGCGGGGAGGACGGGAAGGCCAAGCCCGAGCCGGTGGCTCCCGTGGCCTCGCCTCCTCCGGCTCCGGCGGCCAGGCAGGCCAAGAAGAACGCGCGGGGCAGGCGGGCTTCGGTGCCGAGCTGGGACGAGATCATGTTCGGCGCACGGCGGCAGGATTGAGCGAGAAGTAGTCGGGTGAGCGTGAAGGGGCGGGCCGGGTGGTCCGCCCCTTCGGCGTGTACGGCCGGCAGGCTCTGGACGGCCTGCCGTACTCCACCGGGAGCTGGTAACCGTGGGCGGCCGGTCGACCCGGTAGCGAGCTCAGGGGAGGTGTCTGCCGTGCTCGGCACGGGGGCTCGGGAAAACTCCGGCCTGCCGTACCCCACCCGAAGCGCTCAGGAAGGGGGTGGCTTGAGGAAAGGGGCGAGCCATTCCGGGGTGACCGAGGTGGGAAAGGCGGTGGCCTGGTCGGGGGAGACGTCGAGGGCCGCGTAGCCGCCCTTGCCGGCGCCGGCACCCGCGATGACGGTGAAGACGCCGGCCCGGCGCTGGAAGAAGGTCTGGCGCAACCGCCATCCGACCACGGCCCGGCGCTCCACGACGGCCTGGGAGCGACGGAGGGAGCCGGAGCGGACGGCGAGCCGTACGCCGTCGTAGCCGTGCCCCAGCGAGCGGTAGCGGTCCAGCCCGAGGGGCACACCTAGGACGGCGAACAGCAGGGAGACGCCGAGCAGGGCACCCCAGAAGGGCGGGTTGAGGACGACGGCGGCGAGGGCCAGCAGGAGCCAGGGGAAGACGGCTCGGAAGACGCGGCGCTGCCGGGCGGCGGGCGGGTGCGGGACGAGGGGCCCGGTGTAGGGCCCGATGGCCCGGGCGGTGAGGTCGAGGGCGACGGCGCGGGGGACGTCGGGAAGGAGCTGCCCACGCGTCTCAGAGTCCCCCAGGCCGGTGACGATGGCCCAGACGCGCACCACCCCGGCCCACCGCTCGAAGAGCGCGTCGACGACCTCGTAGCCCCGCACACGGGCGGCTTCGAGGGAGACGCTGCGCCGGGTGATGAGCCCGCGTTCGGCGACCAGGTGGCCGTCGCGGCGCTTGAGGGTGAAGTCCCAGTTGAACAGCGCGTACATGATGCCGCCGGCGAACGGCATGAGGACGACGAGCGCGAGGACGGCGATGAGCAGGAGGTGCGGCCGGTCCCAGAGCCAGCGGCCCGCCCCAAAGGCGGCTCTGCCGTACCCGAGGTCGTCACCCCACTGGAAGGCCAGGCCGATGGCGCCGCCGGCGATGGCGAAGGGGGTGAGGAGGTAGGCGCCGGAGAGCGGGCCGTAGATGAGCCAGGCGCGCGGGACCTTGATGATCACATCATCGGGGACCGGCGCCGGTGGAGCCTCGGCGACGGAAGCGGGCGAAGCGGCGGCGGGGGCGCGGCGGAGGAGGAGGTTCTTGAGGTGTTCGGCCTCGGCCAGGGTGACGCCGTTGAGCTCGCCCTCCTGCTGCCCGCCGCCGCTGGCGCCGGTGTCGATGCGCAGGACGGCCAGGCCGAGGAGCCGGTGCATGGGCGGGGTGGTGATGTCGACGCCGCGCACCCGTTCGAGCGGGATGGTGCGGACCGAGCGGCTGATCAGCGAGCGGCGCAGCTCCAGCCGGTCGCCGACGATGCCGTAGGTGAAGGTCAGCCAGCGCACGACGGCGAAGACGACGGTGCCGGCGACGCCCAGCGAGGCCCACAGGTAGGAGCGCGCGGAGAACCCGCTGGCGAACAGCAGGCCGATGAGCGGCACCAGCAGGGAGGGCAGCATCCGCACCGGGTCGATGACCAGCACCTTGGGGCTGAGCCGGTTCACGTGGCGTCGTCCCTGAGCTCTTCCGCGCGGCGGGCGAGCTCGTCGGCCAGGGCGGCGGCGACCTGGTGGTCGAGGCCCTTGACGGTCGAGGAGCCGGCGTGGGAGGCGGTGCGGATCTCCAGCGTCGCCAGGCGCAGCATGCGCTCGAACCAGCCCTGGCTCTTGTCGACGGTCTGGATGCGGCTGACCGGGACGAAGACCCATTCGCGGGTGAGGAAGCCGGAGCGGGCGTAGACCACGTCGCCCGCCAGCTCCCAGCGGTGGACGGCGTAGCGGACGAACGGCTCGGCGACCAGCAGCGGCAGCGAGATCACCACGACCAGCGCGGGCAGCACCCACCAGGAGCCGGCGAACCACTCGGGCACCCAGCCCCACTCGCTGCGGCCGATCCAGCGGGCCAGCAGGAAGGAGCCCCCGGCGAGCAGGACGAAACCGACGAGCGAGTGCAGCAGCCAGAGGTGCCGGGCCCTGGGCGAGACCTGGTGGGCGGGCTCACGGACGTTCACGGTTCCACACTATGCCGCACCGGGACAGGGCGATCACCCGTCCGCCTTCACCCCACTTGTCCTGCGATTTAGGGACGTTTCGGGGCGAGTTCCGGTCCTCGTGCACCGCGAAACGGTCTGCGCATCGCCGTAGGACGCGTAGCATCGTGCGACATGAGGCTGCGCATCCCCTCGGCACGCCGCGCCATCGCCACACTGGCGGCGGCGGTGCTCGTGGTCTGCGTCGCCGGATGCTCGGTGCTGCGGGGCAACGCCTCCGCCGCCCGGGAGCTTCTCCAGATCAACGTCTCCAGCCCGGAGATCAGGCCAGGCGGTCCGCTGCCTGCCGAATACACCTGCGAGGGCGGCAAGGGCAGCCCGATGCTCACCTGGTCGAGCCAGCCGCTCAAGGACGCGAAGACCTTCGCCGTCGTCGTCGACGACAACTCCGCGCCCGACCAGGCCGTGCACTGGATCATCTACAACATCGACCACCGCACGACCGTGCTGGCCGCGGGCATCCCGGCGGAGGGGGCGACCTCGCCCGACGGGACCAAGGCTCCGGAGGAGGCCACCCAGGCCCAGCTCCTGGACGGCACGCGGGGCTACTCCGCGCCGTGCCGCAAGCCGGCCGGCGAGGGTCCGGGCAACTACCGCTTCAGCGTCTACGCGCTCAGCGGCAAGGTGGCCACGGAAGAGGGCGACACGATCTCCAAGATCCTGCACAAGATCGCGGAGCTCACCATCGCCCGTGGCCGGTTGACCGCGGTCGACATCGAGTGAGAGCTCGGACACTGCAGGTAGTAGTGGTTACCAATTCTTCACTTAGGGTGTGACAACGCTCCCTGGGGTCGGCACAATCAGATCCAATTGTTAGGCGTTAGTGATCAAAGGGGAGGGATTGCGTCGATGGCCGCGCGATCCCGCTGGCGTCACAGGAAGGCCATGGCTGAGGTGGTGCAATGTTCGCGGTCGTCGTGATATTGGTCGCAGTCGTGCTCCTCGTGCTCGTAGTCGTGGCGCTGGGCATGAGGTCCATGAACAAGCGGGAGAGCAACCTGCCGCCCGAGCGGATGCGGGAGCTCATGGAGCGTGAGGAGCGCACCCAGGTCCGGTCCACGGACGAGTTCGCCGCTCACGAGCCGCGGATGACGAATTTCAGTCCGGACTTCAGCCCCCTCGACGAGGAGAAGCCCAAGCCGGTCCGCACCGGCCAGCGCGGCAAGCGCGGGGTGGACGAGTGGGGCAACGCGACCTCCGACGACGAGGACGAGGAGTTCTGGGCGAGCATCCGCAGCGACGCCGCCGAGGGCGGGTTCGGCGCCGGCGGCACGGTCAAGCCGCGGCAGGCGGCCAGCCGTCCCCGGGTCGACGACCCGCACGCCGCGACCGTCCAGGCGCCGCTGCCGCAGCGCCCGCAGGCCGCCCCGAGCACTCCTGAGCCCGCGGCCCAGCCGGCCGCCGCGCCGCTGGCCCCCGCGGCCGGGCTGGGCGCCCTGGTGGAGCCGCCGAGCCAGAAGGACCTGTCCGACCAGCGCACCGTGACCTTCGCGGCGCCGACGCACGACGTGATGAGCATCCTCGCGCCGGGCAGCAAGCCCGTCGCCGCCGAGGCCTCCTCCGGCTCCTTCGCCGCCACGAGCGGTTCGTTCCCGGCGACCAGCGGCTCGTTCCCGGCGGCCTCGGCCACCGGCACCGGTTCCTTCGCCGCCGCGCCGAGCGCCGGCGGGTCCTTCACCCCCGCGGCCGGACCGGCCTCCGACTCCTTCTCCGCCATCGCCAGCACCGGCACCTTCGCCGTCCCGCCGGGCCTGCACAGCGCGCCGACCAGCGACCCGTTCCCGGCCTACAACGCCGCGGACGCGCTGGAGACCACCTGGCAGCAGCCCACGCCTGCGGCCGGCACCTCGGGGACCACCTCGGGCTCCTGGCCCGCCGCCTCGCCGGACATCCTCGACGACCCGGCGCCCGCCGGCGGCTCGTGGCCGGCCTTCGAGGGCGCCTACAGCTCGCCCGCGCCCACCTTCGCCTCCTACGAGGTGCGTCCCGGCTACGCCGCCCCCGACAACGACGCGCTCACCGGCCCGTCGCCCGCGGTCGGCACGCCCACCGCGCCCGGCCGGGCGGTCACGCCGTACGACGACGTGCTCTCCGGCGGCTACAGCACGCCGGCCGCGCCCGCCACCCCGGCCGCGTGGCCGGAACCGCCCGCCAACGCCTGGCCGTCCTACGGCGAGATGTACGGCTCGCAGCAGCAGCAGGAAGCGGCTGCGCGCGCGGGCGAGCGACGGGGCGCGGACAAGGATCTCCCGGACTACTACCGCTGATCGAGGCGGACGGGTCGGCGCGCGAGGGAGGTGCGGCGACCCCGGGACCACGATCATGTAAAAACCGCTGATCACGCCTTATGGGTATCGGTGATGCCCCGTTACAGTCACCCCATGACTCAGGGTGGCTTCGCCGATACTCTCCGTCACGATCTTCCGGCATCGCTGGTCGTCTTCCTCATAGCCATTCCGCTGTCGCTGGGCATCGCGGTCGCCTCCGGCGCTCCGCTCGCCGCGGGGCTGGTGGCCGCGGCCGTCGGCGGCATCGTCGCCGGCGCGCTCGGCGGCTCGGCGATCCAGGTGAGCGGACCGGCCGCCGGGCTCTCCGTGGTGGTCATCGACCTCGTCCAGACGTTCGGCTGGCGCGCGACCTGCATGATCACGCTGCTGGCCGGGGGCTTCCAGCTCGTCCTGGGCCTGTTCCGGGTGGCACGGGCCACGCTCGCCGTCTCCCCCGCCGTCGTGCACGGCATGCTCGCCGGGGTCGGCGTGGTGATCGCGCTGTCGCAGTTGCACATCGTGCTCGGCGGCAGCCCGCAACGCTCGGCGGTCGACAACCTGATCGAGCTGCCCGACCAGCTCATCCACCTGGAGGGGCACGGGGTCGCGGCCGGGCTGCTCACCATCGCGGTGCTGCTGGTGTGGGGGCGGCTGCCGAAGTCGGTCCGGACGGTGCCCGCCCCGCTGGCCGCCCTGGTGATCGCGGCGCTGGCCGCGTGGGCGTTCGGCTGGCAGGTCACCCGGGTCGACCTGTCGAACAGCATGTCGGAGTGGACCTCGCCGCTGTGGCCCGCGGGCGACTGGCACGACGTCGTCGGCGCGGTGATGCTGATCGCGGTGCTGTCGGCGGTGCAGTCGCTGCTGTCGGCGGTGGCCGTCGAGGGGCGCAGCGTCAACCTCGACCGCGAGCTGACCGGCCAGGGCGTGGCCAACGTGGTCGCCGGGGCGCTCGGCGGGCTGCCGATCGCCGGGGTGATCGTGCGCACCACCGCCAACAAGGTGGCGGGAGCGCGCAGCCGCTGGTCGACGATCCTGCACGGCTGCTGGGTGCTGGTGTTCATGTCGGGGCTCGGCTGGACCGTGCGGCTGATCCCGATGGAGTCGCTGGCGGCGCTCCTGGTCTTCATCGGCATCCAGATGATCAACCTCGGGCACGTGCGGAAGGTGCACGGGCACGGCGAGGTGCCGGTCTACGTGGTGACCCTGCTCGGGGTGGTCCTGGTCGGGCTCGGCGAGGGCATCCTGATGGGGCTCGCGCTGGCCGCGCTGCTGGCGCTGCGCCGGCTGACGTGGGTGAGCGTGCGGGTACGGCCCAAGGCCGACGGGCACTGGCACGTCACCGTGGACGGCTCGCTGACCTTCCTGGGGGTGCCGCGGCTGACGTCGGGGCTGCGTGCCGTACCGGCGGGGGTGCCGGTGGACCTCGATCTCAACATCGACTTCATGGACAACGCCGCCTTCGAGGCCCTGCACTCCTGGCGGCTGGAGCACGAGGGCGGCGGCGGGACGGTCGAGATCGACGAGCTGCACGACGAGTGGTACTCGCTGGCGGCCAGCGGGTCGCGGATGTATCCGGCGAAGTCGCCGCCCAAGACCCCCGACCGGTGGTGGCTGCCGTGGACGCACCGGCGGCTGCTGCCCCGACACGGCGGGCCGGGGGCGCTGCGGTCCGGGGCCAAGGAGTTCCACGAGCGTACGGCTCCGCTGGTGAGGCCGATCTTCACCGAGCTGGCACGGCAGCAGAGGCCGGGGCAGCTGTTCATCACCTGCGCCGACTCGCGGGTGGTGCCGAGCCTGATCACGGCGAGCGGGCCCGGAGACCTGTTCACCGTCCGGAACATCGGGAACCTGGTGCCGCGGTGCGGGACCGGGCCGACGGACGACTCGGTGGTGGCGGCGATCGAGTACGCCACGGAGGTGCTCCAGGTGCGGACGATCACCGTCTGCGGGCACTCGGGGTGCGGGGCGATGGCCGGGCTGCTCAGCGGGGGGATCAAGGCGGGCGGGATGCCGGGGCTGCAGCGCTGGCTGCGGCACGGGAACCACAGCCTGGCGCGGTACATCTCGGGGGACCTGCTGCCGGGCGGTGAGCCGGGGGCGGGGGCGCTCGCGGCGGGCGGGGAGGTCCGGCCGGTCAAGGGCGTCCTGCCGGTGCGGGACGTGCTGCCGGTCGGGGACCCGCTGCCGGTGGGGGACGCTTTTCCGGCCGGTGGGCTTCCGGTGGCCGAGCTTCCGGCGGGTGGGGTCCGGGTGGCCGGCCGGGTGGGGATCGCCGATCGGGCCGGGACGCCCGGGCTCGGGTCCGGGCCGCTGGATCGGCTGTGCCGGGTCAACGTGCGGCAGCAGCTCGACAACCTGCGCACCTACCGGCGGGTGGACGAGCTGGTCCGGGCCGGGCGGCTGGAGCTGGTGGGGCTGTACTTCGACATCGGGGCGGCCCGGGTCGAGGTGCTGGAGAGCGCGGGCGGTTTCGCGGAAGACCGCATTTCCGGAAATATGGGCACATGAGAATTCTGGTGCTAGGTGGATCACGTTTCCTCGGCCGTGCCCTGGTCGAGGCGGCGCTGCGGCGAGGGCACGAGGTCACCACGTTCACCCGCGGCGTCTCCGGCCCGGGCGTCGCCGGGGTCGAGGAGGTGCACGGCGACCGCGAGCGTCCCGAGGACCTCGCCGCGCTGGTCGAGGGCCGGACCTGGGACTTCGTCATCGACACCTCCGGCTACGTGCCGCGCGTCGTGCTCGCCTCCGCCGAGGCGCTGTCCGGGCACGCGCAGACCTACGCCTTCATCTCCACCATCTCCGCCCTCGACGGCTTCCCCGCCAAGCCCGGCACCGACGAGTCCGGCCTGTGGCCGTGCGCCTCCGACGCCGGGCCCGAGGACGGCGACTACGGCGTGCTCAAGGCCGGCTGCGAGCGGGCGGTCGAGGAGGCCTTCGACGGCAACGCCCTGATCATCCAGCCCGGGCTGATCCTCGGGCCGTACGAGAACGTCGCCCGGCTGCCGTGGTGGCTGACCCGCATCTCGCACGGCGGCCAGGTGCTCGCCCCCGGCGACCCCTCGGTGCCGATGCAGCTCATCGACGCGCGCGACATCGCCGAGTTCACCCTCGACCAGGCCGAGGCCGGGGTGGCCGACCGGTTCATCGTCACCGGACCCGCCGGGAACACCACCTACGGCGAGTGGCTGGAGCTGTGCAAGCAGGTCACCGGGTCGGACGCGGAGTTCGTCTGGGTGGACGACCAGTTCCTGATCGACCAGGGCGTGGGGCAGTTCGTCGAGCTGCCCCTGTGGTCGGCGCCCAGCGACGACCGGGAGAACTTCTGGAACGCTTCGACGGACAAGGCCTTCGCCGCCGGGCTGCGCTCCCGGCCGGTGGCCGAGACCGTGGCGGACACGTGGGCGTGGTTGCGGGAGATCCCGGAGGACGAGCGGGTCTACGGGGGGAAGATGCAGCACGGGATCGCTCCGGAGAAGGAACAGGCCGTCCTGGCCGCCTGGGCCGCCCGCTGATGCCGGCGGTGTGTATTTTTCCGCGGTAGCCGTACGGGCCGGGGCCTAACGTCGGGGCCGTGCCCTTCGGGGCGCCGGACCCGCTCCCAGGGCCCGGGAAGGCGGGGGACTGTGCCTCCCCCGCCCTCCCCCGGGGCTTCAGGCATGTCGTCCACGCCGGCCGGGCGGTCATCTGGGCCGCCGTCATGGTCTCGCTCTTCACCGCGAAGTAGACGTACTGATCAACCGGCATGGCCCGGCCCTGGCGAGCCGGTGTTCAGGCGAGATCCACGCCCGCGGCCCGCATCCTCGCCTCCACCAGTGCCGTCAGCCGGCGCCAGCCCGGCTTCTCCTCCTGGCCGTGCCGGCTGAGCAGGCTGTAGCGCAGGGCGGCGTCCGGCCGGGCCCGCAGGCCGGGCGGGACGGGCAGCAGGGCGGGGTGGGCGAGGAAGTAGCCGGCCATGTCGGTGGCGAGCTCGTCGACGCGCGGGTCGTCGGCCGGCCACTCGGCGGCCTGCCACATGCGCTTGACCAGCGAGACGTAGTGAGGATCGTCGAGCGCGCGCTCGACCCTGGCCACGTAGTCGTCGAAGCCCTCCGGCACCAGGGCCCTGATCAGCACCAGGCCCTCGCGGGCCACCGTGACGTCCTCGGGGCTCAGGCCGAACTCCGCGGCGGCCTTGTCCAGCCTCGCGAGCACCCCGTCGGGCAGCAGGGCGCGGTCGCCGGTGGCCAGCCGGTGCAGCATGTCCCGCCGCGCGATCAGGTCGTCGATCCGCTCGGTCAGGCGCTGCCCGGCGTCCTCCAGGGCGACGGCGAACGTCTCCGGGTCGGTGTCGAGGATCGCCTTCACCTCGGCCAGTGCCACTCCGGCGGCGGCCAGCGTCCGGATCTGCACCAGCCGGAGCAGGTCGGCCGAGCCGTAGCGCCGGTAGCCGGAGACGTCCCGGCGGGGCTCGTCGATCAGGCCGTGCTTGTGGTAGTGCCGGATGGCCTTCACGCTGAGGCCGGCGAACGCCGCCGCCTGCCCGATCGTGACGCCCTCGGTCATCCGCTCCCCCGGTCTGCCGATCGTTGCGCCAGCTCGCGTACCGCGTCCGCGACGGCGCGGAAGTCCTTGCGCAGGATGCTGCCGTGGTTGCTCGCCACCTTGGCGCTCACCTCGATGTTCGGCTTGCGGGCGAGCACCGGGCCGAGGCTGGCGCGCATGCTCTCCATCTCATCATGGCCGCCGCCGATGTTGCCCCCGGTGGCCACCACGTAGCGAACCGGGCAGGTCAGGCCGTCCAGGACCGGCCCGAGGGCGGCGTAGATCTCGTTCAGCTCGATGTTGCTCCGGGCGTGCTGCTCGGCGGACATCCTCCCGGCCATGCCCACCTTCGCCAGCAACGGCAGCAGCCACCGCGACCGCAGCCACCACCGCCGCACCTGCTCCTCGGTCAGGGCGAACTCGTACGGGTAGCCCCCGTCCACGCACACCACGCCCAGGACGCGCCCCGGGTTCCGTGCCGCCCAGTGCAGCGCCACCGGCCCGCCGTACGACCACCCGACCAGCAACGGCCGCTCCACCTCCCGGGCGGCCAGGACGGTGCTGACGTCCCTTACGTGTGCCTCGAACGAGGCCGCTTCGGCGGACCGCCCCGACCCGCCGCGTGCTCGCATGTCGTAGGTGAGGTGCCGGTAACCGCTCCCGAGCTCGGCCACGACCCGCCGCCAGTGCCGCTGGCTGGCGAACTGTCCGTTGAGGTAGAGAATGGGGCGACCCTGGCCACCGGTGTCGGTGACGGCCAGCGCCGTGTCGTCGATGGGGACCATCCCGGTCCAAGGTGAAGTGGTGGTCACCCGTTCAGCCTGCGGCCTGACCCAAGGTCAAGGTCAAACCCGGCTCCGCTGGCTCAAGCGATCAGAGGATCTCGGTGAAGAGGTTCACGATGACGGCGATCGCCGAGCCCAGGAGAAGAGTGAAGACGACGAACTTGAACGCGTTGATGTAATCACCATAACGACGGGTCGACAAACCGATCTGTATACCCGATCGAGGCACGAGGTAGACCAGGAATCTCGTGCCGAGGAACTGTCCCAGGAACAGGAAGAAATAGGGAATCATAAAAACCAGCAGTCCGACGATGAACGGACTGCTCGGCGAGTACGTCTCGCGCATGTACTGCTCGAATCGAGCCGCCACGTCCTGCTTCTGCAGAATTCTGGAGAGCGCGTCGCCGCGGGCCGGCTCACTGTAGAGGGCGCCGATGACCCGGAACGCGGCGAACCAGCCCAGCGCTCCGACCAGCCAGGAGATGACCGACGTGAACGTCTCGTGGCGGAAGACTTCCAACGGACGCAGAATGAGCGACAGCTTGGTGTTGTCCAGGAGAAGCTCGAGGTTGCGCGAGACGCTCTTGACCCAGGTCCGTGTCGCCCCCGAAACGCTGAGCAGGATACCGGCTTCCGCCGGGATCGGGCGACGGAATTTCGAGGCGTCGAACGGCCGCTCGGTGACGAACTCCAAGCCGACTTCATGGAATCCGGAATCGGGGACGAAGCAGGCCCAGGTGAGCGAGATCCGCTCGGCGTCCTTTTCCTCGCCTGCTCGGTCGAAGCATTCGTCCAGGTCACTGAAGGACTCTGATGATTTGTCGGAGTAGCCGACCAGTATGTAGAGGGCGATGCTCTGCGAGGAGTCTTCGTCCAGATGTTCCCTGATGCGCTTGTCGAGCTTTCTCAAGAAGGACTCGTCGATCTGGAACTGCCGCCCGAACCACTTCTCCACCCTGGGCAGGTTCTTGGCCGACTCGGTTCGCAGGAACTGGGCGAGCGCGGAAGTGCGTACCCATATATAGTCGTCGCCCTCGGCCGGGCCGGTGAGTGCGGGAACTCGCTCGCCGACGTCCACGGCGCTCAAGGCGTCTGAGACCTCCTCGGTCTCCCGATCTTCTTCTTCGGAGCCCTGAGCATCCACGCGCCTGAGCGTAATACAAGCGCCGGGCGGCTTTCTTTCCGGTCCTTTTGATTCACCGGCAACGATCTCATAACGCCCGATTAGTCGGAGCCGTTATCCCCTGATAGGGAATGGTCTGATCGTCTTCCTGTCTCATGGCGACACAAAGGCTTGGCCGCCTTGGTGAGGGTGACGAGCCGGCCTGTAGGCCGGGTTCTGTCCTTCGCTGGTGCGAAGGGGCGACCATCCATCTAGGGCCGTCGTTGCCGGCGGCCTCAAGCGGTCTACCCGCGCGGCTCGGGCGGGCAGCCCTCGGACGTCGCGCGCGGGACGTCTCGCTGAGACGTCCCTTCTTGACCTTGCTCCAGGTGGGGTTTACCTAGCCGCCCACGTCGCCGTGGGCGCTGGTGGTCTCTTACACCACCGTTTCACCCTTACCTCCGGAAACCGGAGGCGGTTTGCTTTCTGTGGCACTGTCCCGCGGGTCGCCCCGGGTCGGCGTTACCGACCACCCTGCCCTGTGGAGCCCGGACCTTCCTCGGCGGGCCCGGAGGCCCGACGCGGCCGCCCGGCCGGCTCGTCCAAGTGAGACTACCAAATCCCAAGCGATCTCCAACTGAACGACAAGATCGAGAGCGAAGAATGGGACCTGTCACCGGCTGAGGGGGCTGGTGGCGCACATCGGCCGTGCCAGGTGTTCTGGCGGCGCCTGGCACGGCCGATCAACGCAGGTGGGAAGTGTCGTTCATCGACTTCACGACCGCCTGCCCGTCCACGTAGTACTCGATCCTGGACAGGCAGGCCAGGTCGAGGTGCAGCCGGTAGAGCGCGGCGGGCGGAGCCAGCAGCGCGAAGCGCAGGAGCATCTTGATCGGCGTGACGTGCGAGACGAGCGCGATCGTGCGCCCCTCGTACCGCTCGACCAGGCGGTCTCTGGTCCTCTGGACACGTCGCGCCGCCACCCCGAAGCTCTCCCCACCCGGCGGCGCGACGGCAGGATCGGCCAGCCACGCGGCCAGCTCGCCGGGCCAGCGGCGCTGGATCTCGGTGAAGGTGTGGCCTTCCCAGGCGCCGAAATCCGTTTCTCGCAGGCCCTCGTCGATCTCGACGTCGAGGCCCCCGCAGGCCTTGGCCACGGCTTCTGCGGTCTGGCGGGCGCGCTTGAGCGGGGAGGAGACGATCACGTCGGGGGGTTCGCCGGTCGCCAGGCGGGCGGCGGCTCGGGCGGCCTGGTCGAGGCCCGTGGGGGTGAGTTCGGGGTCTCCGGTGCCGGAGAAGCGGCGCTCCACCGACAGCGGGGTCTCGCCGTGCCGGAGGAGGAGGAAGGTGGTGGAGGTCGTCGTGGGGGGACGCCACCCCCCGGTGACCGGGGCCTGCCCACCGACGGAGGCGCTCGCCGTAGCCAAAGGACTGCCCGATAGCGCGGAGGCCCGGTCCGAGGGGCCGGCCGGTACGGCGGAGCCGCGTGCCGTACCTGATGGGCCGGCGGGTACGGCGGAGCCGAGTGCCGTACCCGATGGGCCGGACGGTACGGCGGAGCCGCCCGCGCTCCAGGTGAGGCCCTTGGCGGCGGCGTCCATGGCCTCGTTGGCCAGCCGGTCGGCGTGGGCGTTGCGCTCGCGCGGGATCCAGGTCCACTCGGTGACGCGCAACCGCCGGGCCAGCCCGGCGGCCTCGTCGGCCAGCGGCCGCAACCCCTCGTTCTTGATCTTCCAGCGCCCGGCCATCTGCTCGACGACCAGCTTGGAGTCCATGCGGACGGCGACGGAGGCCCCGTCCCCGCCCAGGTCGAGCACGGCCCGTAGCCCGGCGATGAGGCCGCGGTACTCGGCGACGTTGTTGGTCGCCGTGCCGATGGCCTCGGCGACCTCGGCCAGCACCTGGCCGTCGGCGGCGTCACGCACCACCGCGCCGTACCCGGCCGGGCCGGGGTTGCCGCGGGAGCCGCCGTCGGCCTCGATGACGAACGAGGGCACGCTCACAGCCCCGAGTTGGGCGTGCGCACCAGGATCCGGCGGCACTCCTCGCAGCGCAGCACCTCGTCGGCGGCGGCGGCCTTGATGCGGTTCATGTCCGCGATGGACAGCGACACCTTGCAGCCCTGGCAGCGCCCGGCGTGGAGCATCGCGGCGCCGACGCCGTACTGCTCGCGCAGCTTCTGGTAGAGGGCGAGCAGGTCGGCGGGGATCTCGGCGGCGACCTCGGCGCGGCGCGTCTGGTTCTCCCCGGCCTCCTTGTCGATCTCCGCGTAGGCGGCGTCGCGGCGGGCCTCGACCGTGGCGCGGGCGGCGCCGATCTCGTCGCGGGCGGCGGTGAGCTCGGCGACCTGGGCGTCGGCGGCCTCGCGGCGCTCCATGATCTCCAGCACGACCTCCTCCAGGTCGCCCTGGCGGCGCTGGAGGGAGACGATCTCGGACTGCAGGTTGGCGAGGTCCTTCGGCGAGGTGACCTGGCCGGAGTCGAGCCGCTTCTGGTCGCGCTCGGCGCGCTGGCGCACGGTGTCGACGTCGCTCTCGGCCTTGGTCTGCTCGCGGGCCAGGTCGCCGGCCTCGGTCTCGGCGGAGATGACCTGCGGCGCGATGCGCGCGTAGTTCTTCGTCAGCTCGTCGATCTCGGCGAGCTCGGGCAGGGTGCGGCGGCGGTGCGCGAGGCGGTCGGCGACGGCGTCGAGCTCGGCGAGGTCGAGGAGGCGCTGCTGAGCGGCGGGAGCGGCTTTCATGGTCAATTTCCCTCTTGTCATCGTCGTCGAAGGGCGCCCGAACTCGGCACCATCATCATTGGCGACCACGCCTACGGCGGCAAATCGCAGGGCGGCCGGGTCGTGCGGGGTCAGGTCCTGGCGGCCTGGGTCCAGGCGTCGGTGACCAAGGTGGAGACGCGGGTCTCCACCTGGAGCCCGGAGCCGTCGAGCAGGGCGGCGGCGGTGGGGAGCCAGGGCCACTCGGTCGCCCAGTGCGGCGCGTCGAGCAGGGCGGGGCCGCCGGTCTCCACGAACTCGCTGGCGGGGTGGTGCCGCAGGTCGGCGGTGAGGAAGGCGTCGACGCCGGCCGCGCGGGCCGCGCCGAGCAGCGAGTCGCCGGAGCCGCCGCTGACCGCGACGCGGCGTACCGGCCGGTCGGGGTCGCCGGCGAACCAGACGCCGCGCGCGGTCTCGGGCAGCCCGCCGAGCGCCGCCTGCGCGAACTCGGCCAGCGTGACCTGCGCGGGCAGGTCACCGATGCGGCCGAGGCCGCGCCACGGGTCGTCGGGGAAGGGCTGCAGCGGCACGAGGTCGCCCACCAGGCCCACGGCCCGGGCCAGCGCGTCGGAGACGCCGGGATTGGCCACGTCGGCGTTGGTGTGCGCGGTGTAGAGGGCGATGTCGCGCTTGATGAGCCCGTGGAGCATCCGGCCCTTGTAGGAGGTCGTCGCCACCGAGGTGGTGCCGCGCAGGTAGAGCGGGTGGTGCACGACGATCAGGTCGGCGCCCCAGGCGAGCGCCTCCTCGGCCACCGCCGGCACGGGGTCGACCGCGAACAGCACCCGGCGCACCGGCTGCTCGAGGTCGCCGCTGACCAGGCCCACCGCGTCCCACGACTCGGCCCGGTCGGGCGGATAGGCCGTTTCGAGCTGCTTGATGACCTCCGCGAGCCGCGTCACGCAGCCTCCTTCACCCTCTGTGTGCGTAAGAGGATATCCGGGGCTGTCGCCCGAACGTGGTTCGGCGTACTGTAAGTGAATCCTGACGCGGGAGGGACGGCATGACGCCAAGAATCGCGATCATCGGCGCCGGGTTCGGCGGGTTGTGCATGGCGATTCGGCTGGAACGGGCGGGGATCACCTCTTACACCGTCTTCGAGCAGGCTTCCGGGCTCGGCGGGACGTGGCGCGACAACACGTATCCGGGCGCCGGATGCGACATTCCCTCCCATTTGTACTCGTACTCCTTCGAGAAGTACACGAGCTGGACCCGCCGCTATCCCGGCCAGCCCGAGATTCTCGGCTATTTAGCCCATTGCACCGATAAATATGACGTCAGGCGAAAAATCAGATTCGACACCGCGGTCACCGCCGCCGCCTTCGACGGCACGGGCTGGCGCGTCACCTTCCGCCCCTCCACCGGTACGGCGGAGCCGCGGGTCGAGGAGTTCGACGTCGTCGTGGCGGCGGTCGGCCAGCTCAACCGGCCGCACCTGCCCGACATCCCGGGCCGGTCCACCTTCGACGGCGTCGCCTTCCACTCGGCCCGCTGGAACCACGGCCACGACCTCACCGGCCGCCGCGTCGCGGTCATCGGCACCGGCTCCTCCGCCGCGCAGTTCATCCCGCCGGTCGCCGAGCGCGCCGCCCGCCTCACCGTCTTCCAGCGCACCCCGAACTGGGTGATCCCCAAGCCCGACGCCGAGTTCTCGCCCAGGACGCAACGGGCCTTCCACTTCGTCCCCGGCCTCCAGCGCCTCTACCGCGAGTGGATCTACCGCTACGCCGAGGGCACCCTCTACCCCGCGCTGGCCGGCGGCTGGAGCGCGGACCTGCTGCGCAAGCGCGCGCTCGGCCACCTCCACGCGCAGGTGCGCGATCCCGCCCTGCGCGCGAAGCTCACCCCCGACTACCCGCCGGGCTGCAAGCGCGTGGTGATCGACAGCCGCTTCTACCCCGCGCTCACCAGGCCCAACGTGGAGGTCGTCACCGACAAGATCACCCGGATCGCGCCGGGCGGCGTGGAGACCTCCGACGGCCGGCTGCACGAGGTGGACACCATCGTCTATGGAACCGGTTTCCGCAGCACCGAGTTCCTGGCGCCGGTCGACTTCGCCGGGCGCGACGGCCGGTCCCTGCGTGAGCAGTGGCGCGAGGGCGCCGAGGCCTATCTCGGCATCGCCGTCCCCGGCTTCCCGAACCTGTTCCTGCTCTACGGACCCAACACCAACCTCGGGCACAACTCGATCGTCTACATGCTGGAGTGCCAGGTCGAGCACATCATGCGCTGCCTGCCGTACCTCACGAGCAGAGGACCCATGGAGGTGCGGGCGGAGACCATGGCGGCGTGGCGCGCGCAGCTCGCGCGGGCGATGGACGGGATGGTGTGGGGCGAGGGCTGCCAGAGCTGGTACAAGACGGCCACCGGCCGCGTCACCAACAACTGGCCCGGCCCGACCACCCTCTACCGGAGGCTCACCGCGCGCCCTCCCGGCGGGGCGTACAAATTCGGCTGACCGGGTTGGTCGGACGGCACAAGGGTTTCGCCGGCCCGGCGCGATAACGTCACTGGCATGACGCTCCCCCTCCACCAGCAGGCGATCGTCGCCGACGCGCACAACGACCTCTTGATGGCCGTCGCGGCCCGGCCGCACGAGCAATGGGCGGAGTTCTTCCGCCGCCAGTGGCTTCCGCAACTGCGCGCGGGCGGGGTCAGGCTGCAGGTGCTGCCGGTCTTCATCGACGACGAGTTCCGGCCCGAGGGCGCGCTGCGCCAGACGCTGCGCATGATCGAGTGCGCCCACGTGATCGCCGAGGGCAACCCCGACGCGGTACGGCTGTGCAGTACCGGCGCCGAGATCGACGCCGCCCTCGCCGACGGGCTGATCGCGCTGGTCCTGGCCCTGGAGAGCATGCCCGGCCTCGACGCCAGCGTGGAGCTGATCTCCACGGTGCACCGGCTGGGCGTGCGCATCGCCTCGATCGCGCACTGGGGCCGCACCCCGCTGGCCGACGGCAGCGGGGAGGACGCCACCGGCAGCGGCCTGACCTCCGACGGCGTCGCCGCGCTGGCCGAGATGGAACGGCTCGGCATCATCTTCGACATCTCCCACCTGGGCGCCACCGGCGTTGCCCACGTGCTGGAGCTGGCCACCAAGCCGGTCATGGCCACCCACTCCTCGGCGCGGGCGCTGCGCGACCACCACCGCAACCTCACCGACGAGCAGTTGCGCGCGGTCGCGGCCACCGGCGGCATCATCTGCGTGAACTTCTTCCACGCCTTCCTGTCCGAGACCAAGGCGACCTTCGACGACCTGCTCGACCACTTCGAGCACATCGCCGCCGTCGCCGGGATCGACCACGTGGGCATCGGCGCCGACTTCGTCCGCGAGGTCATGCTCGACCTCACGCCGCCGTGGTGCTGCGAGGGCGACGCCAACTCGCGCGGCGTCGACCCGTTCGGCTACGTCGAGGGGCTGGAGGGGCCCGCCGGGCTGCCGCTGGTCACCGAGGGGCTGCTCAAGCGCGGGCTGGCCGAGGACGACGTCCTCAAGATCATGGGCGGGAACATGCACCGGTTCTTCAAGGAGCGGCTGGGATGATCGAGACGATGCTGGCGGATCTGGAGGAGCTCGTCACCTGCGAGTCCTTCTCGGCCGACCTGGAGGCGGTGGCGCGCAGCGCCAAGGTCGTCGGGGCGATGGGGCGGCGGCTGCTCGGGGCCGAGCCCGAGTACCTGGTGATCGACGGGGTGACGCACCTGCGCTGGACCTTCGGCACGCCGAAGGTGCTCCTGCTGGGCCACCACGACACCGTCTGGCCGATCGGCACCCTGCGCACCCACCCGTGGTCGGTGGTGGACGGGGTGGCCAGGGGGCCGGGCGTCTTCGACATGAAGTCCGGGCTCGTCCAGATCTTCCACGCCCTCGCCGGGCTGGACCCGCTCGACGGCGTCTCGGTGCTGATCACCGGGGACGAGGAGGTCGGCTCCACCACCTCCGCCCCGCTCATCGAGGAGAGCGCGCGCGGGCTGGCGGCCACCTTCGTGCTGGAGGCCAGCGCCGACGGCGGCGCGCTCAAGACCGCGCGCAAGGGCACCTCCGACTACCGCGTCACCGTGTACGGCAAGGCCGCCCACGCCGGTCTCGAACCGGAGAAGGGCGCCAACGCCGGGATCGAGCTCGCCCACCAGATCCTGGCCATCGCCGGCCTGGGCGCCGGGGCGCCGGGCTTCTCGGCCACCACCGTCACGCCGACCGTGCTGGCCGGCGGGAGCACGGTCAACACCGTGCCCGCCGAGGCCTGGGTGGGAGTGGACGTGCGGGTCGCCACGCTGGCCGAGCAGGCCCGGGTGGACGCGGCCATGCGGTCGTTGTCGCCGGTGGTGCCCGGCACCCGGCTGGAGGTCGCGGGCGGTCCCAACCGGCCGCCCATGGAGGAGGCCATGTCCGCCTCGCTCTTCGCCCTGGCCCAGTCGGTGGCAGGACGGCTGGGGCTCGAACCGCTGAGCTCGGCCGCGGTGGGCGGGGCCTCGGACGGGAACTTCACCGCCGGGCTGGGCTGTCCCACGCTCGACGGGCTCGGCGGGGTGGGCGGCGGCGCCCACGCCGACCACGAGCACGTGATCGTGGCCGAACTGCCCCGGCGTACGGCACTGCTGCGGGAGCTGGTGCGGGAGGTGCTGGCCGGGGCGGCTTGATCGGCGGGCCGGCGGGGGTTGACTCGGCGTGTCAGATCGAATAGACCCACAGGGGATCATTCGATCATTCCGCAGGAGGGCCGATGTCGGGTAGAGCAGCCGTGCGAGGGGTCGTCAAAGGCGGGTTAGCCGTGGTGGCGGCCGGAGTCCTGGCGGCGGCGGGCAGCACGCCCGCCACGGCCCAGACCGCCGGCTCAGGAGGCTGGGGAGTCCCCACGGTGGATCCAGGCGGGGCTCCCACAGTGGATTCGAGCGCGGCCCCGGCTGTGGACGGGGCGGGGCGGCCGCCGCGGACGACCAAGGGGCCGTGCGGCTACACCGAGACCCCGGACGAGCCGCCGGCCCGCAAGGTGCACCTGCCGCCCGACCCCCGGCGCACCCCCACCCGGCCGGTGTCGGTGACGCTGGACACCAACCACGGCCGGATCGTGCTGACCCTAGACCCGGCCAAGGCCCCCTGCACGGTGCAGAGCTTCGTGCACCTGGTCCGGCACCGCTTCTACGACCGGACGTCGTGCCACCGGCTCACCGCCTACGACCGGCTGAAGGTGCTGCAGTGCGGCGACCCGAGCTTCACCGGCGAAGGCGGGCCGGGCTACCGCTACAAGGACGAGCTGCCCACCGACCTGCCGCCGTGGCCCGGCGACCCGACCGGCGAGCGCAAGACCTACGCCCGAGGCGTCCTGGCCATGGCCAACGCGGGACCGGACACGAACGGGAGCCAGTTCTTCCTGGTGTACGGCGACTCGGGACTGCGGCCCCACTACACGATCTTCGGCACGGTGGACGCGGGCGGCCTCGCCGTCCTCGACCGGATCGCGGCCGGCGGCATCCAGCCGACGCCCGACGGGCCGACCCCGCCGGTGGACGGGCGGCCGGTGCTCCCGGCGGACATCCTCGACGCCCGGGTCCGCCGCTAGCCGCGCCGGTCCGGCGGGTAGAACCGTGGGGTGAGCCTCAGCATTCGCGAACTCCGCGAGATCCACGACCTCCAGCGGGTGGCCGACCTCTTCGACGAGGTCTGGAAGCCGGAGCCGGGCAACCCGCCGGTGCCGCTGGACCTCATGGTGGCCTTCGCGCACGCGGGCTGCTACGTGGCCGGGGCCTTCGACGGGCAGGAGCTCGTCGGGGCCTCGGTCGGCTTCCTGGGCGCGGGGGCGAGCCTGCACTCGCATGTCACCGGGGTCCGGGCGGCGGGGCGCGGGGTGGGGTACGCGCTGAAGCGGCACCAGCGGGAGTGGTGCCTGGAGCGGGGGCTGGAGACGATCAAGTGGACGTTCGATCCGCTGGTGCGGCGGAACGCGCACTTCAACCTCACCAAGCTGGGTGCCCGGCCGGAGGAGTACCTGGAGGACTTCTACGGGGAGCTGCGGGACGAGCTCAACGCGGGTGACCGGTCGGATCGGCTGCTGGCGGTGTGGCGGCTGACCGAGGAGGCGGGGGCCAGGCCGGTGCCGGGCGGGGCCGGGGTGGTGCTCGACGAGGACGGGCGGGCGCACGAGGCCGACACGCCCGTGGTGCTGGTGGCCACGCCCCGGGACATCGAGGCGCTGCGGCGGCGGGAGCCGGAGCGGGCCCGGGCCTGGCGGCCGGCCATGCGGCAGGCCCTGGGCGGGCTGATGGCCACCGGCGGCAAGGTCGTGGGCTTCACCGACGCCGGGGACTACGTGGTGGTGCGCGGGTAACGCGGATTGTCCGATCCGGAGCACTATGTGGTGGTGGGCGGGTAGCACTGCTGCATGACAGCGGAGTTCACCCCCACCGTCCCGGACCGGCGGCTGCCGCCCGTGACGGTTCGCGACCTGCCCGAGCCGCCGAGCAGCATGTGGCGGATCATCGGACCCGGCCTGGTCGGCGCCGGCGTCGGCCTCGCCTCGGGCGAGTTCATCCTGTGGCCCTACATCGCCTCGCTAGTCGGCCTGGTCTTCATCTGGGGCGCCGCGATCGGCATCCTCACCCAGTGGTTCCTCAACATGGAGATCGAGCGTTACACGCTGGCCACCGGCGAGACCGCGCTGACCGGGTTCAGCCGGTTGTGGAAGCACTGGGGCCTGGTCTTCGTGCTGATGACGCTGTTGTCGAACCTGTGGCCCGGCTGGGTGACCACCTCGGCGACGATGGTCACCTACCTCACCGGCGGCACGCCGCGTTACATCGCCATCGGCATGCTGGTGGTGATCGCGCTCGGCCTGACGCTGGCCCCGGTGATCTACACCGCGCTGGAGCGGGTCATCTTCGTCAAGATCGCGCTGGTCGTCACCCTGATCGTCGTCGCGCTGATCTTCGCGATCACCTCGGACGCCTGGGTGAGCCTGGGCCGCGGGCTGACGGTGGACGCCACCTTCCCGGTGCCGCCGCTGGAGCTGGCCGTCCTGATGGGCGCGATCGCGTACGCGGGCGCGGGCGGCGGCCAGAACCTGTGCCAGAGCAACTGGATCCGCGACAAGGGCTTCGGCATGGGCTAGTACGTGCCGCGGCTGGTCAGCCCGGTGACCGGGCACGAGGAGGCGGCGCCGTCCACCGGCTTCCAGTTCGCGCCGACGCGGGAGAACCTGGCCCGGTGGAGGCAGTGGTGGCGCTTCGCCAACCTGGAGCAGGGCACCACCTTCGCGCTGGTCAGCTTCGTCACCATCGCGCTGATGTCGATGCTCGCCTACTCCACGGTGTTCGGGCGGGAGGGGCTGGCCAACAGCATCGCCTTCCTGGAGACCGAGGGGCAGGTGCTGCAGGAGACGGTGGCGCCGTGGTTCGGGGTCCTGTTCTGGGTGATCGGGGCGCTGTCGCTGTTCGCCTCGGCGATGGGGATCGTGGACTACACCTCCCGGCTGGCCGCGGACATGATCAAGACGGTCTACGCGCGGCAGGCGTCGGAGAGCCGGATCTACTCGATCATCGTGTGGGCGATGGCGGCGGTGGGCGTGCTCGTCCTGCTGATCGGCTTCGACCAGCCGCTCATCCTGCTGGTGCTGTCGGCCAGCTTCGCCGCGGTGATGATGTTCGTCTACTCGATCCTGCTGATCATCCTCAACCGGCGGGCGCTGCCGAAGGAGCTCAAGGTGCGCTCCTACCGGCTGGCGGCGCTGGTGTGGTCGGTGGCCTTCTTCGGGACGCTGACCGTGCTGGTGCTGATCCAGCAGGCCCAGAAGCTGTTCTGAATCGCGGAAGCAGGCTTTCCTCGATACCCGGCACACTGGAGGCATGCTCGAAACCTCGGCCCGTCTGCTGCGCCTGCTCTCCCTGCTCCAGGCCCACAAGGAGTGGTCCGGCCCGGAGCTGGCCTCCCGGCTGAACGTCTCCACCCGCACGGTCCGCAACGACGTGGAACGGCTGCGCACCCTCGGCTATCCGGTGCATGCCACGCCGGGGGTGGCCGGCGGGTACCGGCTGGGGGCGGGCGCGGCGCTGCCGCCGCTGCTGCTCGACGACGAGGAGGCCGTGGCGGTCGCGGTCGGGCTGGGCCGGGCGGCGGGCGGCGGGGTGGCGGGCATCGAGGAGAGCTCGGTCCGGGCGCTGGCCAAGCTGGAGCAGGTGCTGCCCAGCCGGCTCCGGCACCGGGTCTCGGCCCTGAACAGCCACACCGTGCACATCCCCGGCGCCAGCCCCCAGGTGCCGCCGGAGACGCTGACGGTGATCGCCAACGCCGCCCGCGACCACGAGCGGCTGCGCTTCGACTACGTGGGCCACGACGGGGCGGCCAGCCTGCGGGAGGCGGAGCCGTACAAGCTGGTGCACCGGCGGGGGCGCTGGTACCTGGTGGCGTGGGACGTGACGCGGGAGGACTGGCGGACCTACCGGGTGGACCGGCTGAAGCCGCGCACGCCCAACGGCCGCCGGTTCACCCCGCGCGAGGTGCCGTTCGACGTGGCCGAGCACGTGGAGCAGGGGGTGAACACGGCGATGTGGCGCTATCGCGCGACCGTGCGGATCCACGCGCCCGCCGAGCGGCTGGCCGGGCTGCCGCTGGGCCTGGTGGTGGAGCCGGAGACGGAGCAGACCTGCCTGCTGCGCACCGGCGCCGACGACCCGGAGGGCATGGCGGTCTGGCTCGGCTTCCTCGGGGCCGACTTCGAGGTGCTCGACTCCCCCGAGCTGGTCGCCGCGCTCGACCGGCTGGCCGCCCGCTACCAGCGCGCGGTCAGCGGCTCGTCAGCGCGCGAGTCCACCGTGTGAGGCATGACGACGAAGCAGATCGCCGGGAGCGAGCAGGACTTCCAGCTCGTGACCCGGATCCACGCCGCCGGTTCGCAGGAGGGCATCGGCCGCGTGCTGGGCCGGCGCGCCGAGGCGGCGTACGGCTGGCAGCCCCGGCCGATCGACCCGGAGCTGGGCCGGGCCCGGCACGAGTGGTTCGCCGAGCACTGGCCCCAGCACCACGCGCGGCTGCGCGGTCTGGCCGGCGGGCGGCTGCGGGACGACCTGGAGTACGACGGCCTGAGCGGGCTGCCGCAGGGGTGCTCCGCGTTGTGGGTGCCGCCGTCGGCCTCGACCGACGGGCACGGCCGCATCGGCCGCACCTATGACTTCTTCCCCTGGACCACCAGCGAGATCATGCACGAGACCTTCCCGCTGCCGGGCGAGCTGCCGATGGCCTCCCGCCCGCACGTGATCACCACGGTGCCGGACGACGGCCTGGCCTCCACCGTGGTGTCCATGAGCGACCTGGACGGCTGCATGGACGGCGTGAACGAGGCCGGGCTGGCGGTGGCGCTGCTCATCCAGGACTTCGCCGGCGCAGAGCCGCCGGAGGAGACCGGCGCCCAGGTCGGGGTCAACTCCGTGCAGCTCCCCCGGTTCCTGCTGGACACCTGCGAGAGCGCGGCCGAGGCCAAGCGCGCGCTGGCCGGCCTGCGGCACTACGACTTCGGCATGCCGCTGCACTACATCGTGGCCGACGCCGCGGGCGAGGCGTTCGTCTGGGAGGGCGGCCGGGCCTTCGAGACCGGCGGCGGCCCGCTGTGCGTGACCAACCACCCGCTGCACGAGCACCCCGACCCCCTGGCCCTGCCGCCGGACACCGCGCGGACCTTCGGCTCCTTCGGCCGGCTGCGCTCGCTGTACGAGGCGAGCCGGGGCGGGCTCATGTCGCCGGAGGAGCTGCGCGCCTCGCTCGCCGAGGTGAGCTGCGGGCAGGACCAGGTGTTGCGCACGCTGTGGACCACGGTCTTCGACACCACCGAGCGCACCATGGCCGTCCGCTTCTACCTGGGCGACGGCGAGAAGGAGCCGCGCTACAGCGAGGAACTGCTGTTCACCTGCGGGGTGTGACCAGCCCCGACTCGTAGGCGAGCACGACGAGCTGGGCGCGGTCGCGCGCGCCCAGCTTGGTCATGGCGCGGCTGACGTGCGTCTTGGCGGTGAACGGGCTGACCACCAGGTGCGCGGCGATCTGGTCGTTGCTGAGCCCTCGGGCGACCAGGCCGACGATCTCCCGCTCGCGGCCGGTCAGCACGGCCATGTCGCCGGCCGGGGCGGGCGCCTGGGAGACGAACTGCTCGATCAGCCGCCGGGTGATGCCCGGCGACAGCAGCGCGTCGCCGCGCGCCGCCACGCGCACGCCGTGCAGCAGGTCGGCGGGGTCGGTGTCCTTGAGCAGGAACCCGGCCGCGCCGGCCCGTAGAGCCTGGTAGACGTACTCGTCCAGGCCGAAGTTGGTCAGGATGACGATGTGCGTGCCGTCCAGGCCGGCCAGCCGCCGGGTGGCCTCGATGCCGTCCATGACCGGCATCTGGATGTCCAGCAGCACCACGTCGGGCCGCAGCTCGGTGGCCAGCGCGACCGCCCGCTGCCCGTCGGCGGCCTCGCCGGCCACCTCGATGCCGTCCTCTGCCTCCAGCAGCGCGCGGAAGCCGGCCCTGATCAGCGCCTGGTCGTCGGCGAGCAGCACGCGGATCATGCCGGCTGCCGCATCCGGCTTGGAACCGGCAGCTCGGCCCGCACCAGGAAGCCCCGCTCCCCCGGGCCGGCCTGCAGCTTCCCGCCGAGCGCCTCCGCCCGTTCGCGCATCCCGGTCAGCCCCTTCCCCGGTACGGCAGGCGCCGTGCCGGCCCCGTCGTCGGCGACCGTGACGGTGACCGCGCGCCTGCCGTACGCGAGGGTGACCTCGGCGCGCGCGCCGGGGGCGTGCCTGGCGACGTTGGTGAGCGCCTCCTGCACGATGCGGTAGGCGGCCTGGTCGACCTCGGCCGGCAGCGCGCCCGGGTCGCCTTCGATGCGCAGGTCGAGCGGCAGGCCGGCGGCGCGCAGCCGTTCGGCCAGTTCGGGGAGGCGGGCGAGGGAGACGCTCTCGTCGCGCAGGACCTCCAGGGTCTCGCGCAGCTCGCGCATGGCCTCGCCGCTGGCCTCCTGGATGGCGGCGAGCGCGGGCGGCACCTGCTCGCCGCGCTTGGCGGCCAGGTGCGCGGCGACGCCGGCCTGGACCTTGATCACCGAGATGGTGTGGGTGAGCGAGTCGTGCAGGTCGCGGGCGATGCGCAGGCGCTCCTCGCCGGCGCGGCGCAGCGCGGCCTCCTCGCGGTTGTGCTCGGCCTCCTGGGCGCGCTGGTCGGCCTGCTGGAGCGCCACTCCCATGGCGACCGCGGCGACGAACCAGCCGGTGACCAGGATGCCGCCCTTGACCGCGGCCAGCGGGTCCTGGCCGGCCAGCAGGTAGGCGGCGATCATGGCCAGGATGAGGGCGAGCGCGGCGACCTGGGAGAGCCGGCGGTGGCCGTGCCGTACCGTGCTGGCCAGGGAGATCAGGGCGGGCAGGCCCGCGGTGAGCTCCGGCTCGACGAACAGGGCGTACAGCAGGGCGCAGCCGGTGGTGACGACCAGCACCTGCTGGGGGGCCACCCGGTGCCAGTGCAGCGCGACGGCGGCGGCGGCGAGCAGCGCGTAACCGCCCGGCCCGGCCACGCCGTTGATCAGCGTGGCCGACACCATGACCAGCCCGACGGCGGGGGCGACCACCAGGTCCAGCCTCTTCATGGTGGCAAACTACGCCACCCGGGCGGCGAACGCGTCATCTGTACCGACTACTCCCATTGGAGTAGGCGATGCCTCTTCTGGCGCGACGACCGGGCCCGGTGCGCCGGAGCATCGTGAAGGGCATGCAGAACTTCACCGGACCTGTTCACCTGCCCGGCACCGACGGCTACGAGAACGAGCGGCTGGCCTGGAACCGGGCCGTCGACCCCAAGCCCGCGCTGGTCGCCGAGGCGCTGACCGCCGAGGACGTGCGGGTGGCGGTGCGGACCGCCGCCGAGCGCGAGCTGCCGCTGGCCGTCCAGAGCACCGGCCACGGGACCGTGACCGGCAACGAGGGCGCGCTGCTGCTCCGGACCAGCCGGCTGAAGGGGGTGCGGATCGACCCCGCCCGCCGGGAGGCCACCGTCGGCGCGGGCACGCTGTGGTCGGAGGTGCTCCCCGAGGCCGCGTGGTACGGCCTGGCCCCGATGTCCGGGACGCCGGGCATCGGCGTGACCGGCTACACGCTGGGCGGCGGCGCGGGCTACCTGTCGCGCCTGCACGGCCTGGCCGCCGACAGCCTGGTCGGCGCGCGGCTGGTCACCGCCGACGGCGAGCTGCGCGAGGCGGAGGGCGACCTGCTGTGGGCCCTGCGCGGCGGCGGCGGCAACTTCGGCGTGGTCACCGAGCTGACCTTCCGCCTCCACCCGGTCCGCGAGGTCGTGGCCGGCATGACCTTCCACCCGTTCGAGCACGCCGGGCGGCTCCTGGAGACCTACGGCGAGTGGGCGGCGACCGCGCCGGACGCGCTCAGCACCGCCGTGCTGCTCATGCGCGGTCCCGACGGCGGCCGGCTGCTGGGCCTGCGCGCCTTCGCCGCCGAGGGCTCGGAGCGGGCGCTCGAACCGCTGCTGGCCGCGGCCGGCCCGGTGCTCTCCGGGGCGCACCGGGCGATGAGCTTCGCCGAGGCGTCGGCGGCGCTCGGCCCCGACCACCCGCCGATGCCGCTGCGCCACCGCTTCGAGCTGTTCCGCTCGCTGCCCGGCGACCTGATCGCGGCGCTGCTGGAGGCGCCGGTGGACGGCGCCGAGATCCGCCACTGGGGCGGCGCGATGACCAAGCCCGGCGGCCCGGCCGCCCACCGCGACGTGCCCTTCTCCATCACGCTCAGCCAGGACGTCGAGCTGCCGCACGCCACCGGCGGCACCTTCCTGAACTTCCTGACCGACCCCGGCCGGGTCGCCGACGCCTTCACCCCCGACGCGTACGCCCGGCTGGTGGCGCTGAAGCGGCGGTGGGACCCGGCCACGCTCTTCCGTCCCGGCCTGCTGATCGGAGCATGATGCCCTTCCGCCACATCACCCCCGTCGAACCGCGGGACGCCTCGGGGCTGGTCACCGAGGTCTACAGCCAGCAGGCCCGCGACATGGGCCTGTCGCGGATGCCCGCGCTGATGACGCTGTCCCCCGTGCCCGAGCTGCTGGCCGCCACCTGGTCGTTGCTGCGCGAGTCGCTGGTCGCCGGACCGGTCTCGCGCACCGAGCGGGAGCTGGTCGCGCTGGGCGTCTCGATGCGCAACCAGTGCCCGTTCTGCGTGGACGCGCACACCATGCTCCTGCACGCCACGGGCGATCACCGGCTGGCCGAGTCGATCGCCCGCGGCGAGCGGCCCGCCGATCCCCGCCAGGCGGCGCTGCTGGACGGCCGGGGGCTGGACGCGCCCGAGCTGGTCGCGGTCGCGCTGACCTTCCACTTCATCAACCGGATGGTCTCGGCCCTGCACACGCCCGAGGTGTTGCCCGCGGGCCTGGCCCGGCTGCGCCCGGTGCGCTCCCTGGCCGGGCGCTCCCTCGCGGGAGCCGCCCGGCGCGTCGCGCCACCGGGCGACAGCCTGCGCCTGCTGCCGGTCCGCCCCGAAGCGCCCGCCTGGGCCGGTGACTCCCCCGCCGGTACGGCTTACGCCGCCCTCGTGGAGCTGGCCGGCCGGCCCCTCGGCCCGTGGTGCGAGGCGGTGCGCGCCGAGGTCGCCGCCTGGGACGGCGCGCACCCCGGCCTGGCCGGTCCGGCCCTGTCCGAGGAGCACGGCCCGCGCTTCCGGCTGGCGGCGCTGGCGGCCCTGGCCCCCTACCGGATCGGCGAGCGCGACGTGGCCGCCGCCGGGCTCGACGACGCGGAGCTGGTACGGGTCCTGGCCTTCGGCGCGATCACCGCGGTCCGGCGTCAGGAGTCGCTTCTCCCAGGTATTCGGCTTTGACCTTCGAGCGCGACAGCTTGCCGGTCGGGGTGCGCGGCAGGTCCCGGAACTCGATCACCTTGGGGTGCTTGAACCGCGCCAGCCGGGGTTCGAGGTGCTCCAGCAGGTCCTCGGCGCTCACCGGCGAGGCCGGCTGGACCAGGGCGACGACGTTGTGCCCCCACTCCTCGTCCGGGACCCCGATCACCGCGGCGTCGGCCACGGCCGGGTGCTCCAGCAGGGCCGCCTCGATCTCGGCGGGGTAGATGTTGACCCCGCCGGAGATGATCAGGTCGGTCCGGCGGTCGCAGAGGAACAGGTAGCCCTCCTTGTCGAGGTAGCCGATGTCGCCGGGGGTGTACAACTCGCCGCGCATGCTGGCCGCGGTCTTGGCCGGGTCCTTGCGGTACTGGAAGCCGCCCAGCCCCGACTTGACGTAGATCATGCCCGGCTCGCCCGGCGGCAGCTCGTTGCCGAGCTCGTCGAGGATCTTCGCCTCGAAGGCGGGCGCGGGCCGGCCGACGGTGCCGGGGCGGGCCAGCCACTCGTGCGGCTTGACGGCGAAGGCGATGGCCGACTCGGTGGAGCCGTAGTACTCGTACAGCACCGGGCCCCACCAGTCCATGATCCCCTGCTTGACCGCGACCGGGCAGGCGGCGGCCGTGTGGATCACCTGGGCCAGGCTGCTGACGTCGTACCGCTCGCGCACCTCGGCCGGGAGCTGGAGCATCCGGTGGAACATGGTCGGCACCATCATCGCGTTGGTCACGCGGTGGCGTTCGATGAGTTCGAGGATCGGCTCGGGGTCGAAGCGCGGGGCCAGCACCAGCGTGTGGCCGAAGTGCAGGGCGAAGGAGGTGTGCGCGCAGGGCGCCGAGTGGTACATCGGCGAGGTCACCAGGTGCACGCCGTCGCCCGGCCGCAGGTCGCAGACCTCGCCCAGGAACCAGACGTACAACGGGACGACCGCCTCGGGGGCCGACCCCGACAGCGGGCGCTGCACGCCCTTGGGGAAGCCGGTGGTGCCGGAGGTGTACCACATGACCGCGCCCGCCGTACGGTCGCCCGGGGTGGTGTCGGGCTGGCCCTCGGCCAGGGCGGCGACGTCGGCCGGGCCGGTGAGCACGACCTTGGCGTCGCAGTCGCCGACGATGTAGTCGATCTCCGGCTGGGCCAGGTGCCAGTTGATCGGCACGTAGTACATCCCGGCCTGCCCGGTGGCCATCAGCATGACCACCGGATCGATGCCGTTGCGCAGCACCCCGGCGACCACGTCCCCGGTGCCGAGGCCACGGGCGCGCAGGCCGTGGGTGACCCGGTTCACCCTGGCCAGCAGCTCGCCGTAGGTCGTGCGGGTGCCGTCGGTGTCGATCACCGCGAGGCGGCCGGGGTCGGCCTCGGCGATGGCGTAGAACCCTGGGAACTGGCTGATGTCCATCTAGAGCTCCAATAGCTCGGCGATCCTGGCCCGGTGCTCGCGGGGCGGGCCGAGCAGCACCTCGTCGGCCTTGGCCCGCTTGACGTACAGGTGGGCGTCGTGCTCCCAGGTGAAGCCGATGCCGCCGTGCAGCAGCAGATGGTCGGCGGCGACCTCGTAACAGGCCCGGCCCACGTAGGCCTGGGCCAGCGCCGCCGCCATCGGCAGCTCGCCGGGCGCCTCGTCGGCGGCCCACGCGGCGTAGCGCACGATCGACTCGGCCTGCTCGACCTTGCAGTGCATCTCCGCCAGCTTGTGCTTGACCGCCTGGAAGGAGCCGACCAGCCGGCCGAAGGCGGCCCTGATCTTGGCGTAGGCCACGATCGCGTCCAGCGCGGCGCGCATCACGCCGAGCTGCTCGGCGGCCAGCACCACGGCCAGCCGGTCGCCGATGCCGAGCGCGGCCCGCGCCGGTCCCAGCTCGCGGGCCGGGGCGGCGTCGAGGACGATCCGGGCCTGGCCGCGGGTGAGGTCGAGGGTTTCGAGCGGGCTGCGGCTGACGCCGGGGCCGGTCAGCTCGACCGCGTACATCGCCGCACCGGCCCGCACGACGATGGTCTCGGCCTCCATGCCGCCCAGCACCTGGGCCAGCTCGCCGCTGACCGAGGCGCCGTCGCCGCTCAGCTCGCCCTCGGCCACGGTGACGACCCGGCCCTCGGCGAGGCGGGTGAGCAGTTCCTTGTCGCCGATCCTGGTCAGCGCCACGGTGGCGAAGACCGTGGCCAGGAACGGGCCGGGCAGCAGGGCCGCGCCGGTCTCCTCCATGACCACCGCCAGCTCGGCGTAGCCCGCGCCGGCTCCGCCGTACTCCTCGGGGACGATCAGGCCGGACAGGCCGAGCTCGCCGTTGAGGCGGGCGTAGACCTCCGGCGAGTAGCCCTCGCGCGGGCGGGAGTGGGCGGCGAGGAAGCCGCGCACGGCCGCCCTGAGCTGCTGTTGTTCCTCGTTGAGCAGCAGGTTCACGTCTGGGTCCCCACCTTCAGCTCCTTGAACGGCACGGTCTTGTCCACGCGGGGCTCGGGCGGCAGGCCGAGCACGCGGTCGCCGACGATGCCGCGCATGATCTCGTTGGTGCCGCCGCCCAGCGCCATCGCGGGCGCCCAGGAGAAGGTGAAGGCCAGCGGCGTGTCGCCGAGCGCCGCCTCGGGGCCGACCAGCGAGGTGGCCAGGTCGGCCTGGAACATGGTGAGCTCGGCGAGCAGGAGCTTGGCGGCGCTGCCGCGGGCGCCGGGGAAGATCCCGGCCTTGGTCTCCTGCGCCAGGCGCTGGTTGAACAGGTGCAGCGCCTGGGTGCGCAGGTGCAGCTCGACCAGGCGGTCGCGGACGTAGGGGTCGGTGGTGTCGAGCCGCTCGCGCAGCGCCTCGACGGTGGTCGGGTTGCCCTTGGAGCCGCCCATGCCCACGCCGGCTGAGATGGACAGCCGCTCGTGCAGCAGGGTGGTGACCGCGACGCTCCAGCCGTCGTCGACCGCGCCGATGCGATCGGTGTCCGGGATGGGCACGTCGTCGAAGAAGATCTCGTTGAAGTGCGCGCGGCCGGTCATGTCGCGCAGCGGCCGGACGGTGACGCCGGGGTGGCGCATGTTCACCGCGAACATGGTCAGGCCCTTGTGCTTGGGCGCGTCCACGTTGGTGCGGGCCAGCAGCAGGCCCCAGTCGGCGTACTGCGCGTTGGTCGTCCAGACCTTCTGCCCGTTGACCACCCAGCCCTCGCCGTCGCGTACGGCCCGCGTCTGCAGGCTGGCCACGTCGCTGCCGGCGCCCGGCTCGGAGAAGAGCTGGCACCAGATCTCCTCGCCGCGCAGCAGCGGCCGGATCCAGCGCCGGCGCTGCTCGTCGTCGCCCCGGTCGACCACGGTGGGCCCGCACATGCCCAGCCCGATGGAGAAGCGTTGCAGCGGGAGCGTGTAGTCGCGGGCCACCTCGGCGAAGGCGGCCTCCTCCGCCTGGGTCAGTCCCTGGCCGCCCCACGCGGCCGGCCAGGTGATCCCGGAGTAGCCCGCGTCGTACAGCTTGGCCATGAACTCGTGCGGATCCTCGATCGCGACGTTCGCGTCCAGCCACTCGCGGGCGGCACGGCGATATTCGGCAAGGTCCAACTCTGCCTCCTCCGAAACAAGTGCTCACTTACTCTAATCAGGGAAAACGTCGGAGTATAGAGCGCTATTCGGTTGGGTTTTTTGTCAGGTTTTACTACCGAATCTCCCTTAATTAGGCCGAACTCCACCTAGTGTGATCACCTGATTACCAGGGGGAGAGGCGTGATCACACGGTTCGCGGGGTCCGTGCGCACAAAACTGACACTGATCGCCAGCGTCGTCATGGCGCTGATCTGCCTTGTCCTCAACAGCCTGGTCCTGTACGGCGTGCACGCCGCCGCCGACGACTACCGCACCAACGAGGTGCTGAGCGCGGCGCTGCGCGTGGTGCACCTGGCCAAGCGCGGGACACTGCCCGCCGAGCTGACCACGGACGTCGACGCGGTACAGGTGATCAACGCCGCGGGCCGGGTCGTCGCCGCCTCCCCCAACCTGGTGGGCAAGCCGCCCATCACCGACCTGCAGCCCGACGCGGACAATTCCAATCGCACGGACATCCTTTGCGGAATGCCGGCTTTCGGCGGCGCGTGCATGGTGGTCTCCACTTTCCGCATCTATCAGGACGACGGGGACTGGATCGTCTACGCCGCCTCCGCCTCGGTCCCCTGGTACGTGCACCCCGGCGTGCTCGCCTTCCTGATCGGCGTCTCCGTCGGCCTGGTCGCGCTGACCTGGTGGGGCACCTCCCGCACGATCGCCAGGACGCTCGCGCCGGTGGACGCCATCCGGGTCAAGCTGGCCGACATCACCGCCAGCGACCTGGGCCAGCGGGTCCCCGTCCCCGCCACCGACGACGAGATCCACGCCCTGGCCGAGACCGCCAACGCCACCCTCGACCGCCTCGAACAGGCCGTCGAGCAGCAGCGCCGCTTCGCCTCCGACGCCTCGCACGACCTGCGCAGCCCGATCACCGCGATGCGCACCCAGGTGGAGGAGGCGCTGATGCACCCCACCGACACCGACTGGCCCCGCACCGGCGCGAGCGTGCTGGAGAGCATCGACCGGCTCCAGGCCATCGTCACCGACCTGCTCATCCTGGCCAAGCTGGACGCCGGGGCGCCCGGCCAGGACGAGCGACTCGACCTCGGCGACCTGGTCTGCGCCGAACTCGACCGGCGGGTGGCCGGAAAGGAGATCGAGCGGGACATGGCCTCGGGAGTGATCGTCAAGGGCGACCGGCTGCGGCTGCTGCGGCTGCTGACCAACATCCTGGACAACGCCGAGCGGCACGCCGACACCCGGGTGGCGGTCTCGGTCAAGGGCTCGGACGGCTGGGCCGTACTCAAGGTCGTCGACGACGGCGCCGGCATCGCGCCCGAGCAGCGGGAGGTGGTCTTCCGGCGCTTCGCGCGGCTCGACGCCTCCCGCGCCCGCGACGCCGGCGGCACCGGGCTGGGCCTGCCCATCGCCCGCGAGATCGCCCACGCCCACGGCGGGACGCTGGGCATCGAGGACTCCGACCGCGGCGCCTGCTTCGTGCTGCGACTGCCGCTGGACAGGGGGTGAGGCCGATGCTGCGCGACTGGTCCGTGCGAGGGCGGCTGACCGCGTCTTCCGCGTGCACGGCGCTGATCATCAATCTGGTGGTCGCGCTGCTGATCACGCCGCTGGTGCACCTGCTGCTCACCGACTACCTGACCGAGCAGGTGGCCAAGGCGGCGCGCCGGGTGACCTACAACGTCGAGCGGTACGCCGCCGCCGGCGAGCTCAAGACCCTGACCCCGACCGAGGGCATCGACCTGATCCAGGTGGTCGACCAGCGCGGCGTCATCCGGCAGGCCAGCGCGACCCTGGCCGGGCAGCCGCCGCTGACCCGCGTGCTGCCCGACGACGAGGACGGCCGGGTCGACGCCGAGACCTGCACCGACCGGCTGCCGGACCGGCCGTGCCTGATCACGGTGGGCTTCCGCGTCCTGGTCGCCGGCCAGGACTGGATGATCTACGCCTACACGCATCCGGTCCCGTGGTACATCGGGCCGGCCTACCTGCTCTTCATGGGCCTGGCCATCCTGGTGCTGGCCCTGCTGACCGCGGCGGTCGCCTCCTTCAGCGTGCGCAAGGCACTGCGGCCGGTGAACGTGATCAAGAACGAGCTGGCCGAGATCACCGCGACCGATCTGGGCCGCCGGGTGCCGCGCACCGAGCGGCAGGACGAGTTCGACGACCTGGCCCGGACCATCAACGAGACCCTCGACCGGCTGGAGACCGCCGTGGTGCAGCAGCGCCGCTTCGCCTCCGACGCCTCGCACGACCTGCGCAGCCCGGTCACCGCGATGCGCGCCCAGGTGGAGGAGGCGATGCTGCACCCGGAGGAGACCGACTGGGCGCACACCAGCCGGGCGCTGCTGGAGAGCATCGACCGGCTCCAGGCGATCGTCACCGACCTGCTGACGCTGGCCAAGCTCGACTCCGGTGCGCCGGGCAAGGAGGAACCGGTGGACCTGGCGGCGCTGGTGGAGTCCGAGCTCGACCGGCGGCCCGAGCGCAAGCGCATCGACCGGCACCTGCAGCCGGGCGTCATGGTCGCGGGCGACCGGCTGCGGCTGGCGCGGCTGCTGACCAACCTGCTGGACAACGCCGAACGGCACGCCGAGGAGGAGATCACCGTCGAGGTCTCGCGGTCGGGCGGCTGCGCGGTCCTGGAGGTGCTGGACGACGGCGCCGGCATCGACCCGGCCCAGCGGGAGGTGGTCTTCCGGCGATTCACCCGGCTGGACGCCTCGCGCAACCGGGACGCCGGCGGCACCGGCCTGGGGCTCCCGATCGCCCGGGAGATCGCGCGCTCGCACGGCGGCGAGCTGGTCATCGCCGACTCCTGGCGCGGCGCGCGGTTCGTGTTGCGGCTCCCACTTCTTCCCTGAACCCGCTTCTCGGGCTATTGGATGCTTCGTACAGTAGGGGCGACGAGAGGAGCCCCCTGTGCCGGCGTCCGCCCCCCGCTCCTACGAGGCCGTCATCGAGCGCCTGTCGCAGGCCTCGGTCGACAAGCACTGCGAGCCCTACCGCGACATCCCGTGGGACGATCCCGCCTTCGAGATCAGGCAGGACGACCCGCGCTGGGAGCTGCCGCCGGTCGAACAGCTCGGCGCGCACCCGTGGTACCTGTCGCGGCCGCCGGAGCTGCGGGCCAGGATCGGGCTGTGGCGGGTGGCGACCGCGATGAAGATCGGGCTGCAGTTCGAGAACCTGCTCAAGCGCGGCCTGCTCAACTACGCCTACCGGCTGCCGAACGGCGCTCCTGAGTTCCGGTACGTCTACCACGAGACCATCGAGGAGGGGCAGCACGGGCTGATGTTCCAGGAGTTCGTCAACCGCACCAAGCTGCCCGTGCGCGGGCTGCCCGGCCCGCTGTCGGCCCTCGTCCAGGCGGTGCCGTGGATCCCGCTGATCTCGACCGAGCTCTTCTTCGTCTTCGTGCTCGGCGGCGAGGACCCGATCGACCACGTGCAGCGCAAGATGCTCAAGGACGGGCGCGAGCACCATCCGCTGGAAGAGCTGATCATCCGCATCCACGTCGCCGAAGAGGCCCGGCACATGTCCTTCGCGCGGCTCTACCTGCGTGAGCGGGTGCCGCGGCTGCCGCGGGGGCGGCGGTTCGCGCTCAGCCTGCTCGCGCCGCTCGTGCTCGGCGTCATGGCGCGCATCATGCTGGCGCCGCCCGGCGCGATGGTGGCCCACTTCCGCATCCCGCGCAGCGTGGTCGACCAGTGCTGGAAGCACAACACCGCGGCCCGGCGGCAGCTCAGCGACTCGGTCGGCCGCACCCGCGAGCTGTGCACCGAGCTCGGGCTGATGAACCCGGCCAGCCGGCGGCTCTGGGCGCTGATGGGCCTGGCCGTTTGAGAAACGGTCATACCGGACATTAAGCCTGTATGAGTTCTAAATCCCGACAGAGTAGAGAGCAGCACGAACAGCGGGCCGCCTCGGGCGAGACGGAGCGGGTCACGCCGAAACCCTCGGGGAAGGTCAAGGGGGCCGCGCCGCCCCGGACCGAGCTCACCACCGAGAAGCGCTCGCGCTCGCACCGCATCGCCAAGGACTCGCTCCCGCTGCGCCGGGGCCAGCGCGGCGGACGGCAGTCGTAGACCTTCCTGGCGACGGCCCCCGGCTCAGGCGAAATAACCCTGCTGCGGCAGGATCCGCGAGGCCGGTCCCGTGCCCCGTCTCGCCGCGGCACGGGACCGGTACACCGGTGTTCAGGGCCTTTTACGGCACACCCCGGATCTTCCACACCAGGCTCGCGCCCAGCAGCGCCAGCAGCGCCGAGGTCAGGAAGAGCACCGGGTAGCCGCCCAGCCCGGCCACGATCGGCCCGGCGATGACCGGCGCGACCACCTGCGGCCCCGAACTCGCGATGTTGATCACGCCCAGGTCCTTGGCCCGCCCGTCCGCGGCCGGCAGCACCTGCGTCACCAGGGCGTTGTCCACCGACATGTAGACGCCGAAGCCGACCCCCAGCACGCCCGCGCCGATCATGACGACCGTCCACTCCGGCCAGAACGCCAACGCCAGCGCCGGGAGCGCGCTGATGACGCCCGAGACGGTCACCAGGGTCTTGCGCCGCCCCAGCCGGTCGGAGATGATCCCCGCGGTCACCGTGGTCAGCACGGCGAACGCGGTGTAGATCAGGATCAGCAGCAACAGCCCGTCGGCCACCTGCTCGCCCGGGAACAGCCGCTCGTAGCCGACCGCGTCCTGCAGGAAGTAGAGCAGGTAGAGCAGCACGACCGAGTTGCCGAGGTTCATCAGGAAGCGCGTGATCCAGGCCCAGAAGAAGTCCGGGTGCTCGCGCGGGCTGATCCAGAAGCTGGCCAGGGTGAACTTCGGCTTGTACGGCAGGCGCGGGTCGGGCGCGGTCAGCACGAACGGCAGCACGAGCAGCGGGATGATCGCGGCGATGAGCAGGTAGCCCGAGGTCGTGGTCGAGACGACCACGGTGACCAGCACCACGCCCAGCACGACGCCGAGCGTCTGCGGGATGCCGATCCAGCCCGACACCTCGCCGCGCTGCCGTACCGGCACGTGGTCGGGGACGGCCGCGGTGGCGGCGGCCTGGAGCGAGTTGAGCGCGGCCTGGGCCAGGCACCAGCCGGCCGCGATCCACACCACCGAGGTCTGGAAGGCCAGGAAGGCCAGCGCCGCCCCGCCCAGCAGGCCGCCGGCCAGCATCCACGGGCGGCGCCTGCCGTACCTGGAGGTGGTGCGGTCGGAGAGCGCGCCGGCGATCGGGTTGCCGACCATGGCGACCAGGGCGCCGATGCCGGCGACCCAGGCGAGCGCCTCCTCCTTGCTCTGCGGGGCGACCTCGGCCACCTGTTGCGGGAGCAGCACCTGGAGCGGGGCCAGGTAGCCCATGAAGAGGCCGAGGTTCGCCAGGGCGAGCGCGGCGATCCACCACGGGCGCACTCTGGTGACGGGCTCGGCCAGCGCGGGAGGGACGTCCAGGCTCATATGAACCCGCCTCATGATCGGGGTTGAGCGGATGTTACTCCTCGGTCGGGCGCTCGGCCACCAGCACCTCGGTGCGGGGATGCTCGACCCAGACGCCCGCCGGGTTCTCGGCGAGCAGCTCGGCCTCCAGCTCCGCGACGAAGGCGGGCAGCCGGTCGCCGAGCCGGGCGGGCGTGGACACCGACAACGACAACTGCAGGCCGACGACGTGCGCCAGATCGAACCGGACCGTGCGGGGGAAGACCCAGGTGCTCACCCGGGAGAAGGGCGAGCGGGCCAGGACCGCGGGGTGGTGCAGGCCGGAGTCCTGGAACGAGCCCCGCATGTGCGGCCAGGCCAGGCCGAAGCGGTCGCAGACCCGGGCGGCGGCGGCGTTCCAGGCCGGTTCGGGCTCGTCCGGCGGATGCGCCAGCAGGGCGACCGACCCGCCGGGCGGCAGCAGCTCGTCCAGCTCGGCCAGGACGGCGTCGCGGTCCATCCAGTGGAAGGAGCGGCCCATCGTCACGTGGTCGAACGGCGCGAACTCCCGCAGGCCGCTCGAATCGCCCTGCACCCATCGGATGGTGGGCACGTCCTTCGCGCGCTCGCGGCCCTCGGCCAGCATGCCCGCGTCCGGATCCACCGCGACCACCTCACGGACGTGCTCCGCCAGCGGGATCGCGATCGTCCCCGGGCCGCAGCCCAGGTCCAGCACGCGGGCCTCCGGGCCGAAGCGGCCGGCGAGCAGTTCGATCGCCTCAGGGCCGTGGTCCAGGCGGAATCGGGCGTAGTAGGAGGCGGCGCCGCCGAAAAGGTCTGTCACGGGTGGGACCATAGACGAGTTCTGGTTCGTTCTACGGAAGGTCAAAGAACTGTGAGGCGGTTGCTCACGGTCCTGCTGGTCGCCTTCGCCGCCGGGTGGCTCCTGCCCGGGACGGCTTGGGCGCACGACGTGCTCGTCGGCAGCGATCCCACCGACGGCGCGCGGCTCTCCCAGGGGCCCCGGGCGGTCACGCTCGTGTTCAACACGACGGTGCGGCAGGGGTACGCGCACGTCATCGTCACCGGTCCCGGCGGCACCGCCTGGGCCGAGGGCGCGCCCACCGTGCGGGCCGAACGCGTCAGCGTCAAGCTCCGGGAGCTGGGGGCGGCTGGGGAGTACGTGGTGGGGTACCGGATCCTTTCGTCGGACGGGCACCCGGTTTCGGGGAAGATCTCCTTCACCCTCACCGAGCCCGGACCCGCCGCCACCACCCCGGCCCCGGCCTCCACCTCGGCTTCGGCGGCCACCCCCTCCCCCACCGCTGACCCGGCTGCCTCCGGTACGGCGGTGCCCGGCTCCTCCGGTGGGTCCTCGGACGGTTCGCCCGGTTCTTCTGGTGCGCCCGTGGCGGGCGGCTCGGGGCCGGGGACGGTGGATCTGGGCGCCCAGGCCGCCGAGGCCGCGGCCAACGGCGGCGCGGGCATGGCCGTCATCTGGATCGGCGCCGCCCTCGTCATCCTCGCCGCCGGCACCGTGGTGGCCCTCCGCCGCTCCGGCCGCCCCTCCGACCCGGCCAGCCCGACCGGCCCGACCGGCCCGACCGGCCCGGTCGCCGGGGAGTCCACTCCATGACCGCTCCCCCCGACACCCACTCGGCCTCCGCCACCGACGACCGGGCACCCGCAGCGGGCGGCCGGGTGCCCAAGAGCCTGGTGCTTCCCGGCGTCTTCCTCCTGACATCCCTGGTCGCGGTGGTGGCCGCCAGCTCGTTCACCGCCGAGGAGGCGGTGCCCGGCCTGCCCATGCCGGGCCCGGTGGTGGCCTACGGCCTCCCCGTCGTCCGCGTCCTGCTCGACGTGGCGGCCGTCGCGGTGGTCGGCCTGAGCGTGCTGCCCAAGCTGCTGGGCTTCGACGACCCCGACGCCACCGAGCCGGTGATGCGCAGGGTCCGCCCCCTGGCGGTCACCGCCGCCTGGGCGTGGGCGATCTGCGCCCTGCTGACGATCGTGTTCGCCACCGCCGAGCTCAACCCCGGCGGCGTCCCCACCCTGGACATGATCGTCGCGTACGTGGACACCGTGGGCGCGGGCCAGGGCATGCTGTTCAGCGCCGCCTGCGCCCTGGCCGCCGCGGGCATCGGCCTGATGGCGGTGCGGTTCGGCGAGAAGGTCCCGGCCGAGCTGCGCGTCATCGTCGCGCTGTTCGGCCTGCTGCCGATCCCGGTGACCGGCCACGCGGTCGACTCGGTCTGGCACGACCCGCTGATGATCTCGATGGAGCTGCACGTCATGGGCGCGGCCCTGTGGACCGGCGGGCTGATCGCGGTGATCGTCTTCGCCCGGCCGCTGCTGGACCGGGTGCTGCCGAAGTTCTCCCGGCTGGCCACCGTCTGCCTGCTGCTGGTGTCGGCCTCCGGCCTGGTCAGCGGGCTGGGCACGCTGGCCCTCACCCCGGGCGGCGAACTGCCCGGCTCGCTGCTGGGCACCGACTACGGCGTGCTGTTCCTGGCCAAGGTGGCGCTGACCGTCCTGCTGCTGCCGCTGGCCGCGGTGATCCGGTTCCGGCTGATGCGCCGCGACCCCACCCCCGTCGCCCGGTGGGCCGTGGGTGAGGTCGCGATCATGGGTCTGGCCTACGGGGTCGCGGTGGCGATCACCCGGGCGTCGATCGGCTGAGGCTGGTCGTCGGCCCGCAGGTCGAACCGCCCCGCCAGCCACTCGCAGGCCAGCCAGACCACCAGGAGCCCGGCCCCGGCGTAGAGCGCCGAGCCGGGCACCAGGGGCGGGGCGCCCTGCAGCCCGTTCTGGCCCATCAGCGTGCCGTACAGGCTGCCGAAGAGGCTGTGCTGGAGCGAGAGTGCCAGGTAGACGGCGCCGGTGACCAGCGCGGATCCGAGGACGGCCCGCAGGGCCGGGTGCCGCAGCAGGAACGCCACGTCCACCGCGAGCCCGCCGACGACCAGGAAGAACGGCACGGCGGACGGCGGGAAGTCGCTCACCGTGAGCAGCGGCCACGCCAGCGCGCGGAAGGCGACGTAGGAGCCCGCGACCAGGGTGGCCGCGCCGAACCGGCCGATCATCAGCCGCGCCACCGCCAGCACCGCGATCGTGACGATCACCGCATAGCTCGGGTAGAGCCATTCCGGCACCGGCAGCGAGAAGTTGACCAGCGTCTCCCGGTCGACCGGCCGGCCCATCTGCTCGGCGGCGAACTGCAGCAGGATCGGCTCGGCGTAGGTCGCGCCGTTGTCCCACGCGCCGACCGACAGGATGCCGTACTCCTGGTGCTGCTCGGGGAAGTGCACGTTCTCCAGGAAGAAGGCGAAGAAGGCGCCCAGCACGAGCTTGCCGCCGCCGCCCATGAACCAGCCGCGGATCACTCCGGCGATCATGAAGAACGTGCCGATGTACAGCAGCATGTGCGACGGGCTCCACGAGGTGATGTCGAGCCCGTTGATCTGGTGGTTGATCAGGTCGAGCGGCACCGCCACGAGGAAGGTGCCGGTCCCCCACTGGATCAGCCGCAGCGCCGTGCGGTCGACGCCGTAGCCGGTGTAGCCGTGGATCACGGTCAGCACCACGACCAGCGCCGTCCCGGCCGAGTTGAGCAGATGCGGGGGCGCGAGGTCGTCGCGCAGCCACTTGAAGTGCCACGAGACGTCCCACGCCGAGCCGAGCACCTTCAGGCTCAGCGCGACCAGCCAGGCCGCGTAAAGGGCCATGAAGACCTCGCGCGGCGTCTCACGGCCCGCCGGACCCCGGGTCCAGTACGGCAGGGCACGCCTGATCAGTGCTTTCACGAGGAGGTACTTTACCGTCGTATGACTTCCACAGTTCGTCCTGGCGTCCCGGCCGACGCCGAAGCCGTCGAGACCGTGCGCATCACGTCCTGGAAGACCGCCTACCGCGGGATCCTGGCCTCAGATCTCCTCGACGGGCTGACCGTGACCGAGGAGCGGGTGCGGTGGTGGACCGAGGCGATCGGCACGGGCGAGGTCAGTGTCCGGGTCGCGGAGACCTCGGGTGAGGTGCACGGTTTCTGCTCCTACGGGGCCTCCCGGGACGCGGACATCTCGGGAGCCGAGATCTACGCGATCTACCTGCTTCCGGCGCGGTTCTCGACCGGGATGGGCGGCAGGCTGATGGCCGAGGCCCTCGACGATTTGAGGGACCGGGGTGAGCGCGAAGTGGGGCTCTGGGTGCTGGAGGACAACGCGCGGGCCCGGCGGTTCTACGAGCGCTGCGGCTTCGAGCCGACCGGGCGGCGGAACCTGTGGCGCGACGAGGTGCCCGAGGTGCACTACCGGCTGGCGTTGACCAAGGTCTCGCCCGCCGGGGCGCGGTAGTAGAGGACCGAGCGGCCGGCCCGGCGGCGTTCCACCAGGCCGGCGTCGCGCAGGACCTTGAGGTGGCCGCCGACGGAGCCGAGGCTCTGGCCGGTGAGGGCGACGAGCTGGGTGGTGCTCTTGGGCGAGTCCAGGAGCATCAGGACCGCGGCGCGGGCCGTACCGACCAGCCGGGCCAGGGCGCGCGGGACCGGGGTGGCGGCCGGGGCGGCGAGCAGTCCCGAACACGGGTAGATCACCGCGAAGCGGCGCTGGGCGGCGTCCCAGGAGACCCAGGCCTGCCTGGGGGTGACCGGCACGAAGAGGAGCTGCGCGCCCTTCACGTCGCGTGGCGGGTAGTCGTGGGTGTTGATCTGCAGGCGGCTGCCGCCCAGCCAGCGCATGCCCGGCCGCAGGTCGTCGAGGGCGGCGGCCCAGCCGCCCTGGGTGAGGTGCCCGGTGCGCGCCACCACGTCCGCTTCGAGCACCCGGCGGCGTTTCGGCCAGTACGGCAGGGCGGACTCGGCCCACACCCAGGCCAGCAGGTCGGCGAGCCGGTCGCCCAGGTCGCCCCGGCGGAGCTCGGCCGGGATCTGTCCCCGGGCGGCCACCTCCAGATCGGCCCAGGCGGTCTCCGGCGGCGTCGCCCGGATGCGGTCGAGCTCCTCGTCGAGGTGGGCGTCGAGCGGCGGGGTGGGGGTGACGAAGTCGGCGATCCAGGCCCGGCCCAGCGCGGTCCGCACCAGCAGGGCGGTCACCGGGTCGGCGGCCAGCCGGGCGCGGTAGGCGGGCAGGTGGGCGTCCAGCCACTCGCGGTCGCCGGGGCGGGCGGCCGAGGGGCGGTGCAGGGCGAACAGGCAGGCGGTGGCTTCGGCGGCCTCGGAGATCACGAAGCGGCTGGACGCGAGCGTGTCGGCGTCCACCTGCCACCACCCCACCGCCCGCCCTCCTTCCTGCCACCCCAGGCCCCCTGAACCCCAGGGAACCGGTGAACCGGGGAGTCCGGCGGCCCTACAGTTCGGTGGCCCCCACCCGCGAGAAGCCCGGAATCCCGCGGGTCTCCTCATTCTGACCTTTCGCCGTGACACGAAACTCTACCGATGCCGATCCGGCCGCTCAGAGACTGACCGTCATGCGCACCTACCGGGAACTGCTGGCCGTCAAGGAGTTCGCCCCCCTCTTCGCCGTCTCGTCCGCCCAGGTGGCGGGCTCGACGGTGAGCGGGCTGGCGCTGGGCGTGCTGGTGTACTCGGCCACCGGCTCCCCGCTGCTGTCCGCCCTGAGCATGTTCGGCCCGTCACTGGCCCAGCTGGTGGGCGCGACCACCCTGATGTCCGCCGCCGACCGCCTGGCGCCACGCGCCGCCCTCACCGGGGTGGCGGTGTGGTTCGCCCTGGGCACGCTGGTGCTGGCGGTGCCCGGCCTGCCGGTGTGGGCGCTGTTCGCGGTGGTCCTGGGCCAGGGCCTCGCGGCCTCGCTGGGCGGCGGCGTCCGGCTGGGCCTGCTGAACGAGATCCTCCCCGAGGACGGCTACCTCCTGGGCCGCTCGGTGCTGAACATGTCGACAGGCGTGCTCCAGATCTGCGGGTACGCCGTGGGCGGGCTACTGGTCAGCCTGCTGTCGCCACGCGGCGCCCTGCTGGCCGGAGCGGCGTTGTACCTGGTCGCGGCCCTCACCTCCCGGTTCGGCCTGTCGGCCAGGCCGCCACGGGCCAAGGGCCGCCCGTCGGTGGCCGAGACCTGGCGCGCCAACCGGGCGCTGTGGTCGGCTCCGCCGCGCCGCGTGCTCCTGGTGGCGTTGTGGGTGCCGAACGGCCTGATCGTGGGGGCGGAGTCGCTGTTCGTCGCCTACGACCCGGTCCGGGCGGGCGCGTTGTTCGCCTTCGCGGCGCTCGGCATGCTGGCCGGCGACCTGCTCGCCGGGCGCTTCATCCCCCGCTTCTGGCGTGGACGGCTCGGCGCTCCGCTGCGATTGCTGCTGGCCGTGCCGTACCTCGGTTTCTTCCTGCACCCGCCGCTGCCGGTCGCGGTGGCGCTGGTGACGCTGGCCTCGGCCGGGTTCGCGGCCGGGCTGCTGCTGCAGGAGCAGTTGCTCGCGCTGACGCCGGCCGAGCTCAGCGGGCAGGCGCTGGGGCTGCAGTCGTCCGGGACGATGGCCATGCAGGGGGTGGGGGCGGCGCTGGCCGGCGGGGTGGCCCAGCTCTCCTCGCCGGCGCTGGCGATGGGCACGATGGCCGTGCTCTCGGCCGCGGTCACCCTGGCCCTGGCGCCCCGGCTGCGACGCTCCGCCGTACTCGCCGGGGTGTGAGCCGGACCGGGAGGTGCTTGAGGCCGTTCTGGAAGTTGGAGGTCAGCCGGACCGGCGGCCCGTCGAGCTCGACCCGCCAGCGCAGCAGCTCGCGGAAGACCGCGCGCATCTGCACCCGCGCCAGGTGTGCGCCCAGGCAGACGTGCGGGCCGTCGCCGAAGCTCAGGTGCTCGTTGGGAGCGCGCCCGACGTCGAAGACGTCCGGGCGGTCGAACACCGCCGGGTCGCGGTTGGCCGAGGCGTGGTAGACCACCACCTTCTCCCCCGCCCGGATGCGCTGCCCGCCGAGCTCCAGGTCGCGGGTGGCCGTGCGGCGGAAGTGCAGGACGGGCGGCCAGTACCGCAGCATCTCCTCGACCGCGCCGCCCAGCAGGTCAGGATCGTCCCGGAGCCGGGCGAACTGCCCGGGATGCTCCAGCAGGGTGAGCAGCCCGCCGGGGATGCCGTTGCGCAGGGTCTCGTTCCCGGCGACGGCGAAGAGGAAGAACATGTTCTCGAACTCCGCCTCGGTCAGCCCGCCGCGCAACATCGCGGCCAGCACCGACTCGCCCTCCCCGCCGCGCACCTGCCCGGCCAGCGCGTGGGCGTAGGCGAACATGTCCCGCAGCGCCGCCCGCGACCGCGGGTTGGCGCCGGGTTCCAACACGGGCCTGAGCCGCGCGGCCTGCCGTCCGATCTCGGTCAGGCCGGTCGCCGTCGCCGTCCCGGCGTACTCCTCGTCCTGGTAGCCGATCACCCGCGACGCCCAGTCGTACAGCAGCGCGCGGTCCTGCTCGGGCACGCCCATCACGTGCGCGAGCGTCCAGACCGGCAGGTCCGCCGCGACCGTCACGAAGTCGATCCGCCCGGCGCGGAACAGCCCGGCGGCCCGCGCGGCGACGGTCTCCTCCAGCGCCCGTACGGCACGCGGCGTGAACGCCCCCGAGACGATGCGCCGCAGCCTGGAGTGCTCGGGCGGGTCGGTGTTGAGCATCATCGCCTGGACGAAGGCCAGGTCGCCGGGGGTGTCCGGGTCGCGGATCTGGGTCGCGCCGGTGTGCGAGGAGAAGTCGGCGGGCGTGCGCAGCACGTGCCGGACGTCGCGATGCCGGAACACCGCCCAGTACCCCGGCCCGGCCCGCCACGGCCCCACCGCCGGTTCGGGCACCCGGCAGACCGGGCTCCGCTCCCGCAACCGGGCGAACAGCTCGTACGGCACGCCCCGGGCATAGGTGGCGGGCAGGAAGACCTCAGCGAGGTTATCCACAGGACGGCTCCGCGTCTCCTCGGCCATGTGCTCCAGCGTGCATGATGGGCGCGTGACACCTGAAGAGGGAGACAAGATTCTCCGCGACTGCTTCGCCCCCTGGATCCAGGAGCTCGGGCTCAGCGTGGTCGAGACCGGCGAGCGCCACGCCGTCCTCCGGCTCCCCTGGTCCGACCGGCTGGCCCGCGAGGGCGGCGGGTTGTGCGGCCAGGCCATGATGGCCGCGGCCGACACCGCCACCGTCATCGCCCTGTCGTCGGCGCGCGGCGGTTTCGTGCCGATGACCACCGTCCAGCAGTCCACCACCTTCCAGCGCCCGGTCACCGGCCGTGACCTGCTGGTGAACGTGCGGATCACCAAGCTGGGCCGCAGTCTGGCCTTCTGCGAGGCGACCCTCACCGCCGAGGGCGCCGAGGAGCCGTCGGCCCAGGCCAGCACGGTCTACGCCATCCTCGGCTGAGCGGCGTCGGTCCCGTGCCGCGTCTCAGCGTTTTCTCAGGAGCCGCCCCTAGGCTCTGGCCCATGAGACGTGTGGCCACGCTGGTCGTGGTGCTTGCCGTGCTCGGGTTGGCGGCGTGGCTGGTGTGGCCGTCCGGGCCCGGGGTCCGGGCGCAGGAGCAGGTGATCCCCGTCATGGACGGGCCCGATGACGACCAGCGGGTGGAGCTCGACACCACCTTCTTCCCGCCGGCCGGCGGCGGCAAGGCGCCCGCGGTGCTGCTCGCGCACGGGTTCGGCGCGGCCAAGGAGAGCGTGCGCGACCAGGCCGAGCGCCTGGCCGAGGAGGGCTACGCGGTGCTGACCTGGTCGGCGCGCGGCTTCGGACGCTCCACCGGCCAGATCGCGCTCAACTCCCCCGACTACGAGGTCAAGGACGTCAAGCAGCTCATCGACTGGCTCGCCAAGCGGCCCGAGGTGCTGCTCGACGCGGGCGGCGACCCCCGGGTGGGCATCGTCGGGGCCTCCTACGGCGGGGCCATCGCGCTGATGACCGCCGCGCACGACCGGCGCGTCGACACCATCGTCCCGCAGGTGACCTGGCACGACCTGGCCGACGCGCTGTTCCCCAACGCGGGCGGCGACGGCGAGGGCGTCTTCAAGCGCGCCTGGGCGGGCTACTTCTTCGGCCGCGGCGGGGTGACGCAGCAGGGTCTGCGCGCGCTCGTCGAGCCGCAGCGCCCGCTGTCGGCGGAGGAGGCGCGCTGCGGCCGCTTCCTGCCGGAGATCTGCGAGGTCTACCAGGCCATCGCGGCCACCGGCCGGCCGACCACCGACGCGGTCGAACTGCTGCGCCGGTCGAGCCCGGTCTCCGTGCAGGGCAAAATCACCGCACCGACCCTGCTGATCCAGGGGCAGCGCGACTCGCTGTTCACCCTGGCGCAGGCCGACGCCAACGCGCGGGCGGTGGCCGGACCGGTGAAGGTGGTCTGGTTCGACGGCGGCCACGACGGCGGCAACGGCGAGGCCGACTACCTCACCGACCTGACGCTCGGCTGGCTGGCCGACTGGCTGAAGGACAAGCCGCAGGTGGCCGGAGGCCGCCACGACGAGGGCTTCACGATCACCCGCGACGGCGGCCGTGACCCCGGCACCCGCCAGCGCATCCGGCTCCACCCCGAGACCGCCGCCTACCCCGGCCTGGCCGGCACCACGCTGACCCAGGTGCCGCTCACCGGCGGCGTGCAGAACGTGGTCAACCCGCCCGGCGGCTCCCCGGCCTCGATCTCCACCCTGCCCGGCACCGGCGGCCTGCTGGGCGGCGCGGGCGGGCAGAGCGCGCTCGGCGGCCTCTCGCTGGACATGCCCGGCCAGAGCGCGAGTTTCGAGTCGGCGCCGCTGGCCAAGCCGCTGCAGCTCACCGGCTCGCCGAGCGTCTCGGTGCGGGTGACCGGCCAGCCCGGCGAGGTGACGCTCTTCGCCAAGCTCTACGACGTCTCCGACTCCATCCAGCCGCCCACGCTGCCGGCCAGCCTGGTCTCGCCGGTGAAACTGATCATCCCGGACGACCAGCCGGCCGCCCAGGCCACGATTACGCTCCCGGCCGTCGACCACCTCTTCCCGGCCGGGCACCGGCTGCGGCTGACGCTGACCACGACCGACATGGGTTTCGCCACCCCCGCCGACCCGGCCTCCTACCAGGTCGAACTCGCCGGGGCGACGGTGAGCGTGCCGTCGGTGGCCGGTCTCGCCGAGCCGCCGCCGGGCCTGCCCTGGTGGGTCTGGGCGATGCCGCTGGCCGCCGTGGCCCTGGCCGGCGCGCTCCTGGCCACGGGCCGGGTACGGCGCGGCCGCGTCGAGGAGATCGACCCCGACGCGCCCCCGCTGCAGATCAGCGGCCTGACCAAGGCCTACCGCAACGGCGAGAAGGCCGTGGACGGCCTGTCCTTCCGCGTCGAGCGGGGCCAGGTGCTGGGCCTGCTCGGCCCCAACGGCGCCGGCAAGACCACGACCATGCGGATGATGATGGGCCTGATCCATCCCGACGACGGCGAGATCCGCATCTACGGCCAGCGCGTGACGCCGGGCGCACCGGTGCTGTCGCGGCTGGGCAGCTTCGTCGAGGGCCCCGGCTTCCTGCCGCACCTGTCCGGGCGCGACAACCTGGAGCTCTACTGGGCCGCCACCGGCCGCCCGCCGGAGGAGGCGCACTTCGCCGAGGCGCTGGAGATCGCCGGGCTCGGCAAGGCGGTCGAGCGCGCCACCCGCACCTACTCCCAGGGCATGCGCCAGCGCCTGGCCATCGCCCAGGCGATGCTGGGCCTGCCCGACCTGCTGGTGCTGGACGAGCCGACCAACGGTCTCGACCCGCCCCAGATCCGGGAGATGCGCGAGGTGCTCAAGCGCTACGCCGCCGACGGCCGCACGGTGATCGTCTCCAGCCACCTGCTGGCGGAGGTCGAGCAGACGTGCAGCCATGTGGTCGTGATGCACCGCGGCCGGCTCGTGTCGGAGGGCCCGGTGGCCAAGCTGCTGGCCCACTCCACCGCGAGCACCAACGGGCACGGCCCGCGCCTGGAGGACGTGTTCCTGGACCTGATCGGGGAGAAATGAGCACCACGTACAGCCCCGGCCGGACGCTCCCGCTCCGGGTGGAGATCGTGCGGCAGTTCAAGCGCCGCCGCACCCTGGTGATGTTCGGCCTGCTGCTGGCCCTGCCGTGGATCCTCGTGATCGCGTTCAAGGTGGGGCCGCAGCCGAGCGGGCAGGGTGGCGGCCTGCGGATGTCCGACCTGGCCACCGCGGGCGGCCTCAACTTCGCCGCCTTCGCCCTGTCGGTGTCGGTCTTCCTGCTGGTGGTGGCGGTCGCGTTGTTCTGCGGCGACACGGTGGCCAGCGAGGCGAGCTGGTCGTCGCTGCGCTACCTGCTGGCGGCCCCGGTGCCACGTGACCGGCTGCTGCGGCAGAAGCTGATCGTGGCGGTGGGCTTCGCCGCGGCGGCGGTGGTCTGCATGCCGCTGATGGCGATGCTGGCCGGCACACTGGCCTTCGGCTGGAACGACATCCAGGTGCCCGGCACCGGCGAGACCATCCCGGCGTTCGACGTGCTGCCGCGCTTCGGGCTGGTGGTCGGTTACGCGCTGGTCAGCCAGCTCGTCACCGCGGCGCTGGCGTTCCTGCTGTCCACGCTGACCGACTCGCCGCTGGGCGCGGTCGGCGGCGCGGTCGGGCTGTGGATCGTCTGCACGATCCTGCAGGCGGTCGAGGCGCTCGGCGTGGTGCGGGAGTTCCTTCCCACCTTCTGGAACAACGCCTGGCTCGACGCCATCGCGCCGGAACCCGACCTGAGCGGGATGGCCAAGGGCGCGGCGATCTCGGTGACCTACGCCGCGCTCCTCATCGCCCTAGCCTTCCGGCGTTTCCGCAGGAAGGACGTGGTGTCCTAGCCCCAGTGCGGGGGGCGGTTCTCCAGGTAGAAGGCGTCGGCGTCGTGCTCGCGCCACTCGCCCCAGCCGAGGTCGGTGTCGTCGGCGGTCTGTTCGGGGAGGAATTCACTCACCCCGACATGCTATCCGGTGGAACAAAACACCACCCGTGCCGCACGCAACCTCAAGGGACAGCGAAAGCGCACAGGGGTACGATGCATGGGTCAGGTGTCCTCTACCCCCGTGAGGCTGCCCATGATGGCCACCGCGTCCGGCTGGCGGCGAGAGGGCAATCTGCCCGCGGAGCTGACCAGCTTCGTGGGTCGAACGCGCCTGCTCGCCAACCTGAAACGCCACCTGGCCACGTCCAGGCTGGTCACCGTGACCGGGATCGGCGGTGTGGGCAAGTCCCGCACCGTGCTGCGGCTGGCGCACCAGGTGCGCGGGCAGTACGCCGACGGCGTCTGGTTCGCCGACCTGGCGCGCCTGCAGGACGCCGGGATGGTCAGGCAGACCATCGCCTCGGCGCTCGGCATCGCCGACCAGTCCTCCCGCACCGCCTCCGAGTCGCTGTCGGAGTGGGTGGGCGAGCGGCACATGCTGCTCATCCTCGACACCTGCGAGCACCTCATCCAGGGCTGCGCCGAGCTGGTCGAGGAGCTGCTGGAGGCCAACCAGAAGCTCACCATCCTGGCCACCAGCCGCCAGTCGCTGCACCTGGCCTACGAGCAGGTCGTGCCGGTGCCGCCGCTCCAGGTGCCCGGCGACGACCCGGCCGAGAGCCTGTTCACCAACGAGTCGGTGCAGCTGTTCGCCGCCCGGGCCGGTGGCGTGGTGCCCGACTTCGTGCTCGACGAGTCCAACATCGGGTCGGTGGCCGAGCTGTGCCGTCGGCTCGACGGCATCCCGCTGGCCATCGAGCTGGCCGCGGTACGGCTGCGCGCGCTCTCGGTGGACCAGATCCTCGGGCTGCTCGCCGACCGGTTCAGCCTGCTGGCCGGTGCCAGCCGTACGGCACTGCCGCGGCACCAGACGTTGCGCGCGGCGATCGGCTGGAGCCACGAGCTGTGCGCGCCCGAGGAGCGGCTGCTCTGGGCCCGCCTGTCGGTCTTCGCCGGCGACTTCGAGCTCGACGCGGCGCGGGCGGTCTGCGCCGACTCGCGGCTGCGCGAGGAGGACATCACCGACCTGGTGATCGGGCTGGTGGAGAAGTCCATCCTGCTCATCCGCAGCAACCATGCCGGCGTGCGGTACAAACTGATCGACACCCTGGCCGAGTACGGCGAGGAGTGGCTGGCCAAGCTCGGCGAGACCGAGGAGATGCGCCACAAGCACCTGATGTACTACCTCAGCCTGGCCGAACGCAGCGAGGATGCCTGGTCCGGGCCGAGGCAGATCTACTGGTTCGTCCGCATGCGCCAGGAGCACGACAACGTCCGCATCGCGCTGGAGCACGCCCTGCGCACGCCCGGCGAGACGGTGCTGGCGCTCAAGCTGCTCGGCTCGTTGTGGTTCATGTGGATCTGCTGCGGCTTCGTCCGCGAGGGCCGCACCTACCTGGAGCGGGCCCTCCAGGCCAACCCGACGCCCAGCAAGGAGCGCTGCAAGGCGTTGTGGGTGCTGTCCTACGTGCGCAGCGCCCAGGGTGACAGCGTCGGCGCCCAGCAGGCCGCCGAACAGTGCTCCACCGAGGCCGTACGCGTCGGCGACTCCAAGGCCGTCATCCTGGCCTCCAAGATGCAGGGCACCTCCGCGCTGCTCCAGGGCGACCTGCAGAAGGCCAGCGCGCTGCTGGGTGTGGCGATCGAGTTCAACACCGACAACAAGGAACTCAACCCCGGCCTGCTGCCCGCGATCGTCGAACTGTCCATCGTGCTCACCAGCCAGGGCGAGCTGTACGAGGCCGAGTCCCTACTGATCGACTGCCTCCAGGTCTGCCGCGAACGCGGCGAACTGTGGCTCAGCTCCTACGCCCACTGGGCCCTCTCCCTGCCCCGCCTCGCCATGGGCCGCGCCGCCGAAGCCCTGACCACGGCCCAGGAGGGCCTGCGCATCAAGCGCCACTTCCACGACACCACCGGTTCCCTGATGGTGCTGGAGACCGTGGCCAAGATCTTCTCCTCGCTCGGTCAGGCGGACCGCTCGGCGCGGTTGCTGGGCGCGCTGAACCAGAACTGGCGGGCCTCCGGCATGCCGATGCTGGGCGCGCCGTTCTTGACTGCCGACCACGAGAAGTGCGTCAAGGAATGTAAGAAGGCGCTGGGCGAGGACGTCTACAAGGAGGCCTTCGAGGCTGGTGCCAGGCTCGATCTGGACGAGGCGGCCACGCTCGCGCTCGGCGAGCTGGATGGGGAGTCAAGCCTCTAGAAATTCGCCCAGACCGCAACGTCTCGCACGTATTCGCCGGAAGTTCGCAAAAGATTGAATTAGTGAACCCACGGGTAAGCCGGAGAGATCGGAAAATCGTCCCGAACGTTGGGACAAACGCTCAAGGTTTCTCGTGGAGAGGCTGCGCACTCATGCACGAAATTCCGGCCGGGGTCTCCATCCCGATCCCCACCCCTCACATTCCCTTCCCTTCCAGGCTCAACCCCTTCGAAACGGTCGCGGCTGAACACACCATCGGCTGGGCCAGGAGGCTCCGTCTCATCGAAGGGGAGAGCGCTACCTCTCGGTTCGCGGGCGAGTCCTACTCGCGGCTGGTCGCGCGGCTCTATCCGGAGGCCTCCGTTCCCGTCCTGGCCCTCGCGGCCGACCTCAACAGCTGGTTCCACGTCTACGACGACCAGTTCGAGCTGGCCGAGGTGGGCTCCGACCCCCACCTGGCCCGCCGGATGGCCGACAAGTTCCGTGCCGTGCTGCAGGGCGAGCCCCTGGAGCGGAGCGCGGGGCCGATCCTGCACGGCCTGGCCGACATCCGCGACCGGATGCGGCTGCACGCCTCGCCCACCTGGTGGGAGCGCTTCGCCACGCACCTGCAGGACTGCTTCGAGACCGCCCAGTGGGAGGTCGACAACCGCACCCGGGGCCGCATCCCCGATCCGGACAGCTATGTCGAGCACAAGCTCAACATCGCCTACGTGCCGCCCTCCTTCGACCTGGTCGAACTGGCCGAGCAGTTCGAGGTGCCGGACGAGGTGCGGTCCTGCGAGCCGTACCGGCAACTGGTGCACGAGGCCGGGCACGTGGTCGTCTGCACCAACGATCTCATCGGGCTGCGGCGCGAGCTGGCGCAGGGCGAGTTCCACAATCTCGTCATCGTCTTCTGGAACGCTCTAGGGTGCTCGCTGCCCGAGGCGGTGGAACTGGTCAACGAGAAGATCTCCGAGCGGCTCGGCGTCTTCATGGCGGCCAAGCAGGACCTGCAGACCGCCTTCGACGAGCTCGGCGTCGACGAGCACCGGCGGGAGGGCACCATGCGCTGCGTGGGCGGCCTGGAGAACTGGATGCGCGGATACCTCGACTGGGCGCTGGAGACCCGGCGCTTCGCCGACCCCATCCTCCGGGGCGAGGTCACCAGCTTCCACCGCGAGCTCGTCGACTGATCCGGAGCGCCAGGATGCGGGCAGGCGAGCGCTCGCATCCTGGTGTGCGGAATGATGCGCCTTCATCGTAGGTTCGTGTTGAGTAACGATGAAAGGCTGACATGGATCTCTACACCCTCGCCGAGGACGCGCCCGAGCACGACGGTCACGGGGAAGACGGGCCCGTGCTGCTCTATCACTTCGAGGGTTTCGTGGATGCCGGTGGGGCCGGCCGGCTGGCTGTGGGGCATCTGCTGGCGGAGCTGGAGCACCGCACGGTGGCGACCTTCGACGTGGACCGGCTGCTGGACTACCGTTCGCGGCGGCCGGTCATGACGTTCGACACCGATCGCTGGGTGTCGGTGGATACGCCGGAGCTGGCGGTGTACGCCGCGGAGGATGCGACGGGCACGCCGTTCCTGGTGCTGAGCGGGCCTGAGCCGGACCGGGAGTGGGAGCGGTTCACCGAGGCGGTGGGCGAGCTGGCCGACCGGTTCGGGGTGAGCAGGATGATCACCGTGCACGGAATCCCGATGGCGGTGCCACACACGCGGCCGCTGGGGGTGACGGCGCACGCGAGCCGTCCGGAGCTGATCAATTCGCAGGTGAGCGCGTTCGGCCGGGTGCAGGTGCCGGGGAGCGTGGCGGCGCTGATCGAGTTCCGGCTGGGCGCCAAGGGCCACGACGCGCTCGGGTACGCGGTGCACGTGCCGCACTACCTGTCGCAGGCCGAGTACCCGCAGGCGGCGGTGGCCGCGCTGGAGGCGGTGACGAAGAGCACCGGGCTGGTCTTCCCGATGGAGTCGCTGCGCACCGCGGCGGAGCGCACGAACGAGGAGATCGAGGAGCAGATCCAGGCCTCCACCGAGCTGTCCACCGCGATCAGCGGGCTGGAGCAGCAGTACGACGCGTTCGCCGAGGGCGCGGAGCGGGAAAGCCTGCTGGCGGAGAGTACGCCGATGCCGACGGGCGACGAGCTGGCCGCCCAGTTCGAGCGCTTCCTGGCCGAGAGGGACGATCGTGAGTGATGAGCTGCGGGTGGGTCTGGCGGGTTACGGGCCGGCGGGGGCGTTCTTCCACGCACCGCTGATCGCCGCCACGCCCGGTCTGCGGCTGGCCGCGGTGGTGACCCGCTCCGAGGAGCGGGCCGCCGAGGTCGGGGAGCGGTACGGCGCGGCCGTCGTTCCCGAGGCGGAGGCGCTGTTCGATCGGTGCGACCTGATCGTGGTGGCCACGCCGAACGACACCCACGTGCCGCTGGCGAAGGCGGCTCTGGAGGCGGGGCTGCCGGTGGTGGTGGACAAGCCGCTGGCCATGACCGCCGCCGAGGCCGAGGAGCTGGTGCGGCTGGCCGAGGCGCGAGGGGTGGCGCTGACGCCGTTCCAGAACCGCCGCTGGGACGGGGACTTCCGCACGGTGGCCAAGGTGCTGCCCTCGCTCGGCACGGTGACGCGGTTCGAGAGCCGGTTCGAGCGCTGGCGTCCGGTGCCCAAGGGCGGCTGGCGCGAGTCCTCGCCGACCGGCGGGCTGCTGTACGACCTGGGGCCGCATCTGGTGGACCAGGCGTTGCGGCTCTTCGGGCCGGTGAGTGACGTCTACGCGGAGAGTGACGTGCGGCGGGCGGGGGTGGCCTCCGACGACGACACCTTCATCGCGCTCGCCCATGCCGGCGGGACGCGGTCGCATCTGTGGGTGAGTTCGGTCGCCGCTGATCTGGGGCCGCGCTTCCGGGTGCTGGGGTCCGCGGGGGCCTACGTGAAGTTCGGGCTGGACGTTCAGGAGGAGCGGCTGCGGGCGGGGTGGTCGCCGGACGCGCCGGGATTCGGGGACGAGCCCGAGGAGCGCTGGGGCACGCTCACCGCCGAGGACGGCAAGGCCGAGCCGCTGGCCACCGAGACCGGGGACTACCTGGCGTTCTACCAGGCCGTCGCCCGGGGGGAGCAGCCGGTGGACCCCAGGGACGCGGTCGAGATGTTGCGGGTGCTGGAGGCGGCCAAACGGTCAGCGACCGAGCGGCGCGTCGTCCGGCTCACCACCAACTGACCGGCGCGTCGTCCGGCTCACCACCAACTGACCGGAGCGGAGGACCGTCCGGCTCCAAGCGTGAGACTCAGTACTGGCTGACGCCGTAGTCGTAGCGGCACGGCAGCCGCACGCCCGAGCGGTCGCGGGGTTCGCCGTCCGGGTTGTGGTAGTCCCACCAGAGCTCGTCCAGGGAGTCCTCGCCCTCGCGCAGGTCGTCCACGACCAGGCCGGTGTCCAGGATGTGCCGCGCCCGAACCCGGTCGCCGGCGTCGAGCGCCGCCCGGCACTCCAGCAGCCGCACCCGGCCGTGCCAGCGGTCGGCCGCGCCCAGCCGGTCGATCAGCGCGAGCGCCTCCACCGGCCGCCCGGCCGTCACCAGGGCCTTCACCGTCTCGATGGTCAGCGGCCGCAGCCGCGGGGCCAGGGCGTGCGCCCGCAGGTAGAGCTCGGCGGCCCGGCCCGGCTCGGGTTCGAGGACGGCCAGGCTGCGCAGCGCCCAGGCGTTCTCGGCCAGTTCCAGCGACTCCTCCCACGCCTTGCGCGCCCCGTCGTGGTCGCCCACGTAGTAGCGGTTGATGCCGAGGTGGAAGAGGGTGAACCAGGTCGGCCCGTGCTGTTGGACGCAGGCTTCGAGGGCGCGGGTCCAGGCCGGGCCGACGGCGTAGGACGAGGGCGGCAGGGCGGGCGCGGGCGTGGGCATGGTGCCCTTGCGGACCAGCGCCAGCCACGACTGCTGGTCGCGGCCGATGGTCGAGTCGGGGAAGGGCGTGGCGGGCAGGGTCAGCGCGCGGATCCGGCCCAGCGCCTTGCGTTCGAGCGCGCCCCAGCCGCTGCCGGCGTGCAGGCTCTCCTCCGGCGGCAGGACGGCCGTCGCGACGGCCAGTTCGTGTTCGGCGGCCAGCCGGTCGGCGGGGATGAGCCGCTCGACGGCCCGGCTCGCGTGGCCGGTCGCCGCCGCCCACTCCTCGTGCGCGCCCTCGACCTCGACCAGGCCGTAGGCCTCGGTCCAGGAGAACGACGAGCGCGGCGCCAGCCGTACGTGCTCGAGCTGGGTGCGAGCCAGCCCCGCCTGGATCTCCAGGTACTCGCGGCCCGGACCGGACAGCCAGTCCTGCCAGTTGCGGCCCGCGGTGTTGGTGCCCCAGCGGAAGGTCTTGCGGCCGCGCAGCAGGTCGGTGGTGACCTGTGCCAGGCCCGCGCCGGCCTCGTCGACCACGGCGCTCCAGCGGCGCTCGCCGTCCGGCAGCTCGTAGAAGAAGTCGGCGGCCTGCCCGTTGCGGCCCGGATACGACTGGTCGGTGTCCTGCCAGTGCGGCACCGGCACGCGGCGCAGCCGACCGTCGTAGGAGAAGTGGTAGGCGCTCGTGGCCGGGGCCAGCACGCGGGTGCCGGGCGTCTGGGGCACCGCGGCGTTGGACCACCAGTAGACCGGCGCGTCCTCGCCGAACGGGTTGAGGATCTTGACGTGCACGAGCAGCACCGGCGAGCCGGGCGGCAGGCAGGCGTCGATCTGGTAGACCAGCCGCCGCATCCGCTCCCACTCGTACATCCGCAGCACGGTCACCCCGTCCGGCCGCCGCACCCGGGCGGCGTGCAGCGGCGCGCAGGCCAGCGCGGTGTGCCCGAAGGTGCCGAGGTTCCACTCCACTCCCCCGGCGAACCACGCGTTGCGCAGGCCGAGGTTGGCCAGTTGCAGGTGCGGCGGTTTGTGCAGCAGCTCGCGGCCGGTCGGCAGGTGCACCAGCGAGCGCAGCCGCCCGCCGTACTCCAGCAGGAACTCCGCGCGCAGCACCCCGTTGTCCAGCACCGCCGTCTTCAGCTCGCGCTCGCTCCGCTCGCGCCCGTAGCCGTCCTGGAAGGTGTACGGCAGCAGCGATCCGGCGTGCCCGTAGGCGAGCTGAGCGGCCATCTCGGCGTCGGCGGCCTCGGTGTCGAGCCCTCCGCGCGGATCGGGCAGGGTCCGCAGGGGCGGCAGCGGGTTCTCCGGGCCGAGCGGGGAGACCGGGAGGCTGATGGAGGAGATGCTCAGCATTTGTGACACATTTTTGCACAGTGCACGCAATGACTGCATGATTGGGCCCGTGAACCGGTACGAACGCTGGAACGTGCTCCTGGAGCTGCTCGCCGAGAGCGGCCAGCTCGACGTGGTCGAGACGGCCGAGCGCCTGGGGGTCTCGACGGCGACGATCCGGCGCGACTTCGACGAGCTGGCCACCCGGCAGATGCTCACCCGCACCCGCGGCGGGGTGGTGGCGCACAGCGTCTCCTACGACCTGCCGCTGCTGTACAAAGTCGCCCAGCACGCGCCGGAGAAGCAGCGCATCGGGGCCGCGGCCGCCGCGCTGGTGCCGGAGGGCTCGACCGTGGGGCTGAACGGCGGCACGACGACGACCGAGGTGGCGCGGGCGCTGGCCACCCGCGACGTGCGGCCCGACCAGCGCGGCCCCGCGCTCACCGTGGTCACCAACGCGCTCAACATCGCCCACGAGCTGGTCGTCCGTCCCCATCTGCACGTGGTGACGACCGGCGGCTCGGCCCGCACGCAGTCCTACGAGCTGGTGGGGCCGGTCGCGATGCGGATGCTGGAGGAGGTCGCGCTGGACGTGGCGGTGCTCGGCGTCGACGCGCTGGACGTGGAGCACGGAGCCAGCGCGCACAACGAGGCCGAGGCGGCGATCAACCAGCTCATGGCGCTGAAGGCCCGGCAGGTGATCGTCGTGACGGACGGTTCCAAGCTGGGCCGGCGGGCCTTCGCCCGGATCTGCCCGCTGGGCCGGATCGACGTCCTGGTGACCGACTCCACGGCGCCGGACGACCTGCTGCGCAGGCTGGCCGACGCCGGGGTGAAGGTGGTCACGGTCTGAGGATGGCGCGGAAGCTCGCTCCCCCGTCCGTCGACTCGTGGACGGAGCCGTCCATCGCGGCGGCCAGCAGGTGGGTGGCGCTGACCGCGGTGAAGGCGACCGCCTGCTGGTCGAGCCGTCCGCCCGCGCGCCAGGTCCTGCCGCCATCGGTGCTGGCGTGGATGCGCCCGTCGGGGGCGATCGCGGTGAGCGCGTCCCTGCCGGTCACATCCACGAACGACAGCAGCGGCGCGCCGGCCAGCGGCTCGAAGCGCTCGCCTCCGTCCGTGCTGACCTTGACCCCGTCGGGGGTGGTGGCCAGCAGCCGGTCGGGGTCGTCGGCGCCCGCGGCCAGGTCGAGCAGGTCGAGGCGACCGGCCGCGACCAGCTTGCCGCCCTCGCCGCGCCACACCTTGCCGGTCTGGCTGTCGTAGCCGTAGACCCGCTCCCCCGCCACCTGGAGCGCGTGGAAGTCGGCCGTGCCGGCCAGCGCGACCTGCGTCCAGCTCCGTCCGGCGTCGGTGGAGCGGATCAGGCCGAGGTGCGGAGCGCTCCCGGCGGCGATCCGGTCGGCGGGCGGGTGCCCGCTGGCGTAGAAGGTGCCCGGGCTGGCGACGGTGAAGCCCATGTGGTCGGCGGTGCCGTCGCCCACCCGCTGCGGCCGGCCGCCCTCCAGGGTGAACAGGCCGAAGTGCCCGGCGACGTAGATCTTGCCGGTGGCCGGGTCGGCGCCGAGGCCGTGGATGTGCCCGGGATCGGCCGCCGCGGGCGCGGTGGCCGGTGGGGTCTCGGCGGCGCAGCCGGCCAGCAGGGTCAAGGCCAGGGCCAGGGCCAGGGAAAGGGTCGCGCGGCGGCTCATCGGCGGTATCCGATCAGGCTCATCATCCCCGCCTCGGCGTGGTAGAGGTTGTGGCAGTGGATCATCCAGATCCCCGGGTTGTCGGTGTCGAAGTCCACGTCGAGCCGCTTGCCGGGCAGCACGATCGCGGTGTCCTTGCGGGCGCCGCCGGGCAGCGCGAAGGTGTGGCCGTGCAGGTGCATCGGGTGCCACATCAGGCTGTCGTTGACGAACGACAACCGCACCCGCTCGCCCGCCGAGATCGGCTCGACGACCTCGGGGTCGTACGTTCTGCCGTTGATCGCCCAGTCGTAGCGGGCCATGGTGCCGGTCAGCCGCAGGGTCAGCGTGCGGTCGGGCTTCCGCGGCGCCAGCCGTACGGCAGGCAGCGGTTCGAGCTGGTCGTAGGTGAGCAGGCGGGCGGCGCTCTCGCCGGGCCGGGCCTCCGGGTCGGGCGGCGCGGCCGACGGCGAGCTGCGCAGGATCGCCCGGGCCAGGCCGCGCTTGCCCTCGGCCTCGGCGACCAGGGGGAAGGCGCCGTCCTTGACGGTGACCAGGACGTCGTAGCGCTCGCCCATGCCCAATAGCAGCGCGTCGGTCTCGACCGGCGTGACAGGGAAGCCGTCGGCGTGCGTGACGGTCAGCGGGTGGTCGCCCAGGGCCAGCCGGAAGGCGGTGTCGGCCCCGGCGTTGACGACGCGCAGCCGCACGCGGGCGCCCGGCGTGACGGTGAGGGTCTCCGGCGCGGCCGGGACGCGGCCGTTGAGCAGGAAGTGCGGGTAGCGCACGTCACCGGCGTCGCCGCCGAGCAGGTCGCTCTCGGCGTTCATCATCATGTGCGGCCATTTCGGGCTCGCCGAAGGGCCTGGCGCGGGCATGCTGTGGCCGCCGTGCCCGCCCTCGCCGCCGGACATCGCGCTCAGCTCGGCGAGCACCTCGTCAGGGGTGCCGGTGACGCCGTCCATCCAGTCGTCGAGGACGATCGTCCACTCGTGGTCGTAGCCGAGCGGCTCGGCCGGGTCGGCCACGATCAGCGGCGCGTACAGGCCGCGGTCGAGCTGCGTGCCGTGGTGGGGATGGAACCAGTAGGTGCCGGGGTGCGGGGCGGTGAACTCGTACAGGTGCTCGGCGCCCGCGGCCACCGGCGGCTGGGTGACGCCGGGGACGCCGTCGGCGTCGTTGCGCAGGGCCAGGCCGTGCCAGTGGACGGTGGTCTCGGCGGGCAGCTCGTTGCGCAGCCGGGCCCGCACCCGCTCGCCGGCGGTGACCTGGACCGGCGTGCCGGGCAGGCGCTCGCCGTACAGCCAGGTGTCCACCACAGGGCCGCCGAGGTCGACGCGGCCCTGCCGGGCGGTGATCACGAACTCGCGGGCCCGGCCGGGGCGGCGGGCCTGCTCGGCGGCCCGCACCTCGGGGCCGGCCGGTTGGACGAGGGTGGTGCCGGGGGCGCACGCGCCCAGCAGGGCTCCTCCCACGGCGGCCAGGGCGCCGCGCAGGAGGAACCGTCGATCGATTCTGGTCATGGATCGCTCACGGTTCGTCGAAAGTCTGGAAGATCGTCGTTGGCGGCGAGCTTCTAGATCCGCAGAACCGTGGTGCGCCGGAGGGTCAGGGCGAAGGCGGGCGAACCCCGCGACGGCGGCAGCCGTACCGGCCGGTCGGGCGTTGAGGCCCTGGTCGGAGCCATGGCCGGGCCCAGGAGCAGCAGCACGGCCGCGGCGGCCAGCGCTCCGAGCGCGGCCAGGCAGACCACGACGAGCTCGTCGCCGCCGGGTGAGGTTCCTGGCGCGATCGAGGGTGCTTGTTGGGCCGGATGTGGGCCGATCTTGCCTTCCGCGGCGTTTACCGCACTTCCGGAAGGTACGGCATGCGCGCAGGCCACAGCCTCGGCGGCGGCCGGAGCGGCGCAGAAATGCGCGGTCGCCTGGCTCAAACCCAGGCCCAGCAGGACCGCGGCGAGCAGCAGCCACCTCGGCAGCACGTGCCCGCCGCTCCGGAGGTGGTCCCAATCCCGCACGCAGCCACCATACTCCCCGGCGGTACCTGGGATTACCTGGGACTACCGTCACCACCCTTAACGCATAGTTACCACGGGAGCGGGCAGTCCAGGTGAATACCCCGTTCGATTACGATTGAGGAGGATTCTCAGCCATGAATCCCGATGATTGGCGGAGGGGCCTAACCGACGCGTGGTCGTCGATCGCCACCTTCGTCCCGAAGTTCATCGCCTTCCTGGTGATCCTGCTGGTGGGCTGGCTGATCGCGAAGCTGCTGGCCAAAGGCGTGAACGCGCTCCTGGGCCGGGTCGGGTTCGACCGCTGGGTCGAGCGCGGCGGCATCGGGCGGATGCTCTCGCGCAGCAAGTACGACGCATCAGGCCTGGTCGCCAAGCTCGTCTACTATGCCGTCCTCCTGATCACGCTGCAGATCTCGTTCTCGGTGTTCGGGCCGAATCCGATCAGCACGCTGCTGGGCAACGTCGTGGCCTGGCTGCCGAAGCTGGCCGTGGCCCTGGTCATCGTCGTCGTGGCGGCGGCCATCGCCAAGGCGGTGAAGGACCTGGTCGGCTCCGCGCTCGGCGGGCTGTCCTACGGCAACACGCTGGCCACGCTGGCCTCGGTGTTCATCCTCGCCCTCGGCGTGATCGCCGCGCTGAACCAGATCGAGGTGGCCACCACGGTGACCACGCCGATCCTGATCGCCTTCCTGGCCGCGGTGGCCGGAATCCTGATCGTCGGCGTCGGCGGCGGCCTGGTCAAGCCCATGCAGCAGCGCTGGGAGGGCTGGCTGAACCGCGCCGAGGAGGAGACCAGCGCGCTGAAGACCCAGGCGGCGACCTACGACCGTGGACGCCGTGACGCGATGGCCGAGACCGAACCGGCCGCGCCGCGTCCCGCCCCGGCCTCGGCGCCCGCGGGTCCCGGCTCGGGGGCGAGCCCGTCCTCGACCGCCGGCCCGGCCCCGGGCGACACGCAGGAAGTGCCGCGCTACCCGTCGGAGCGGCGGCCCGGCGAGTTGTGACCGGCACGCGGGGATGCCCGGCCGGTCACGGCCGGGCATCTCTCATGTCACCCGTCAGTGCGTGGGCGCGGGTTCGAGCATCAGGCAGACCGCGCTCATCCGCAACGTCGCGAAGTCCAGCGGCTCGCCCTGGTCGGGGACCCGCCAGCCCTTCTCGTGGGCGCCGTCCCAGAACCCGATCAGGTAGCCGATCAGCGCGGGCGGGCTGAGCTGCTCCCCCAGCGAGGTGATCGCCTGCCGGACCGCGGCCATGTGCTGGTCGAGGAGGGCGGTGACGCCCGGATGATCCGCCTGCAGATCCAGCACCCACTGGGCGAACTCCGCCCGGACTCGCCCCACCCACAGAAGATCCGACACCACGCGCCTCGAAACACTCGCACCCGACCGATACGACCGCCACGATAAGCGACTCGTAAGCATACGGAGGCCGGTCCGGGAAAGAGGGGTACGGACCACGATCCACTTCGAGGAAGGCTTGATCATGGCAGCGCGCTATGTGCTGAAGAAGACCTCCGCCGGGTTCCGGTTCAATCTCGTCGCCGGGAACGGGGAGATTATCGCCACGAGCGAGTCCTACAAGACCAAGGCAGGGGCGTTGAAGGGCATCGATTCGGTCCGCTCGAACGCCTCCGCTCCGCTCGACGACCAGACCGACGGGTGACCTATCTCACTCTCGCACCCGTGATTCGCCGGCGCCCGGCGAGCTCCACGATCGTGATCACGTGGGGGTCGCCGGGCGCCGGCTTTTCTCCCGGAACGTGAGGGTCTGGGGGCCTGAGAGCCTGGGAATTTGAGGGTCTGGGGGCCTGGGGACGTGAGGGTCCGGGGCCCGGAGGCTTGAAGGTCTGGGAGCCTGAGGGCGTGGGGGGTCAGCCGCGTCCGGAGTCGCCGCGGCCCCGGTTGCCCTTGCCCTTCTTGTCCTTGCCGGGCTTGTCGTTGCCGCCCGGGCCCGACCAGCCTGGGTCGCGGCCGGAGTCGCTGGTCATGGTCACCGTGGTGCCGCCCGGGTCGGGCGCGACGAAGCCGTTCCCGTACCGCCGCGGCCGGGTGGTGTCCCTGGAACCGCCCTTGCCCGGGGTGGGCCGTTCCTCCACCCGTTCGGTCCGCTTGATCGGAACGGCCAGCCGGGGTTCCTCCTCCGGCTCGGCCCCGTGCTCCTGCACGGGCTGCTCCACGGGCTGCTCCACGGACGGCACGGCCGCCTTGGCGATCTCGGTCTGCCGCGGTACGGCCGGCCGCTCCAGGGCCAGAGCCGCCGCCGCCCCCACCGCCAGCACCGCGCCCGCCACCACCGCCTGCCTGGTCCGGAGCCGCAGCCCGTCGAGCCAGCGCGGCACCGGCGCCACCCCGACCGCGCCCGCCAGCGCCCCGGTCGACACCCGGGCCAGCGAATCCTCGTCCACGACCGCCGCAACCCCGGTCGCCACCGAGACCCCCGCCAGGGCCGGCGCGGCACCGGTGGGCGCCGAAGCCCCGGCCAGGGCCGGTCCGCCGCTCCCGGCCTCGGCCGCGGTGGCCCCGCTGTCGCCGGTACGGGCCAGGGCCAGCACCGCGCCCAGCAGGACCCGGGCCTGGCCGATGCCCAGCCGGGCCCCGGGGTCCTTGCGCAGCAGCCCGCTGATCACCGGCGCCAGGACGCCGGCCCGCTGGAACGGCTCCGGCTCCTCGGTCACCACCGCCAGCAGGGTCGCCATCCCGTTCCGCTTGGCGAACGGCGGCCGCCCCTCGACCGCCGTGTACAGGGTCGCTCCGAGCGACCACAGGTCGGACGCCGGATCGGCCCCCTCCCCCGTCGCCCGCTCGGGGGCGATGAACGCCGGGGTGCCGAACACCGCGCCGGTGCGGGTGAGCGCCCAGTCGTCGTCGCCGGACGCCGCGATGCCGAAGTCGGTCAGGACGGCTCCGCCGTACTCGGGGATGAGGATGTTGTCCGGTTTCACGTCCCGGTGCACGATCCCCGCCGCGTGCGCCGCCTCCAGCGCGGCCAGGATGTCCAGCGCCACCCGGGCGGCGACCGCGTGCGGCAGCGGGCCGTCCTCGGCGATCACCTGCCCCAGGGAGCGGGACGGCACCAGCCGCATGATGATCCAGGGCCGGGCGTCCTCCTCGATCACGTCGTAGACGTCGGCGATGTTCGGATGGCTCAGCCTGGCGGCGATGCGCGCCTCGCGCAGGCTGCGCCGGACCATCAGCTCGTCGTCGGTGGCGTTCTGCCCCCGGTTGATCTCCTTGATCGCGACTTCCCGGTCGAGCAGCTCGTCACGTCCGCGCCAGACCGTGCCCATGCCGCCGTGTCCCAGCTTGGTGAGGAGCCGGTAGCGGCCGGCGAGGAGCTTGGACATGAAAGCCTGGCTACCCGCGATCTCCTTCTTCACGCACCGATGTGGCGAAATACCCGAACGCGGGTTCCCCGGGCGCGGCGGGATTCTGTCGGAGGCGTAGCGCATCATGGCCCCATGACCACCGCAGGACGTCTCGAACTCGTCGCCTTCGACGCCGCCGACATCGAGCGGGTCGCCGCCTTCTACCGCGAGCTCACCGGCTGGCAGGTGGTCCGCCGGATCACCGACTGGATCACCCTCCAGGCCCCCGACGGCCAGGAGATCGCCTTCCAGCTCGTGCCCGAGCACCGGCCGCCGAGCTGGCCCGGTCAGGAGCGGCCCCAGCAGGTCCACCTCGACCTCCTCGTCGACGACCACCAGGCCGCCGCCGCCCGGGCCCTCGCCCTCGGCGCCACCCACCTGGCCGACGGTCCCACCTGGATCACCCTCGCCGACCCCGCCGGGCACCCCATCGACCTCTGCCAGAAGGACGGCCACGGCCCCGGCGTCTCCCTCTTCGCCGTCACCTTCGACACGCCGTCGGCCGCCGGCTCCGCCCGGTTCTACTCGGCGCTGCTGGGCATGGAGGTCACCTACGACGGGCCCGAGGGCCTGCTCATCTCCGGGTACGGCAAGCGCCTCATGTTCCAGGAGGTCGCCGGCTACACCGCGCCCCGCTGGCCCGATCCCGCCCACCCGCAGCAGGCGCACCTCGACATCCTCGTGGACGACCTCGAGGCCGGGCACGCGCTGGCCCTCGAGCTGGGCGCCACCCTGCTCGACGGCGACTCCGACCAGTTCCGCACCTTCGCCGACCCGGTGGGCCACCCCTTCGACCTCACCCTCTGAGCCTGGCCGGCAAACCGGTTGCCGTCGGACCCGGACGCTGTGATCATTCCCGCATGATCACCCCTGGACCCGTGGTGCCCGGTGGCGGCGGGTACGTCCACTCGTACGAGATCACCTCCCCTGCCCGCGTGGTGCACCTCAGCGGGCAGATCCCCGTGGCTCCCGACGGCAGCGTGCCCGAGGGCTTCGCGGCCCAGTGCCGTCAGGTCTGGGCCAACGTGGCCGACGTCCTGGCGCAGCACGACATGACGCTGGCCGACCTGGTCAAGGTCACCACGTTCCTCGGCGACCGGGCGTACCGGGCGGAGAACTCGGCCCTGCGCCGGGAGATCCTCGGCGACCACGCCCCCGCCCTCACGGTCGTCATCACCGGGATCTACGAGGAGGCTTGGCTCCTGGAGATCGAGGCCATCGCCGCCCGCTAGCCCCCGTCCGTGGCCTGGGGGCGCCGCGCGGCGACCCCGGTGCCGCGCGGGTGGGCGGCACCTGGGTTAGGACAGGAGGCGGGCGCGGAGGGCGGTGGTGTCGTCCGGGGTCCAGCCGTGGGCGTCGAGCCAGCCCAGCGGCCCCCCGAAGCGGGTGTCGAGGATGTCGAGGAAGTGCTCCATGTAGGACGGCCGGGGCAGGTGGTCGTCGGCGGGGCGGGAGTCGAGGTCGCGGCGGTAGGTGTCACTGGCGCGCAGCCGCACCAGGATCCGCTCCAGCCGGTCCCCGGTGGCCACGTAGTCGGCCAGGATCGCCTCACGGGTGGCGCCGGCGACGGTGAGGGCCAGGGCGCACAGCACGCCGGTGCGGTCCTTGCCGGCGGCGCAGTGCACGATGACCGCGCCGTCGTCGTGCGCCATGACGCGCAGGGCACGCACGACGGAGTCGGGCCGGTCGCGCAGGTAGCCGTAGTAGAACCCGGTGACCCGCAGTTCGTCGTCGGCGGCGCGGTCCTGCCAGGGCAGGACGCGGTCGGCCTCGACGTCGGTGTAGCGGCCGCCCTCGGCGAAGAGGGTGTGGTGGTGGATGGTGACCTCTGGCACCGTGGTGAGCGGGCCGGGCCCTTCGAGGGTGACCTCGGCGGTTGAGCGGAGATCGACGACGTGCCGTACCTTGTGGGTCTCGACCAGAGTGGCGATGTCGGCGGGGGTGAGGCCTTGGAGGTTGTCCGATCGGAGGATGCGGCCGTGGACGGTGGCGGAGCCGTCGGTGGTCTCCAGGCCGCCCAGGTCGCGGACGTTGACGGCGCCTTCGAGCTCGATCCATCTCTGCAAGTTCTTCATCGCTCTCCACCCTAACCAGACGATTCATAACGCAGTATGAAGAAACAGAGGCGAAGGGAGGTCAGGTGGATCCGCGTAGGTTGCCGCCGCGGCTGGTGGTTGATCCGTCCCTGGAGCCGCAGGTGTCCGTCCTTCTTCGCGAGAGTCCGCACTTCCTGTACCAGGCCCGGCAGGGCCGGGACGCCGGTTCGGAGAAGAGCCTGGCGCTGCTGTTCATCCTGCCGGGGTTCCTGCTGCTGATCTGGATGATGACGGATCTGGGCGGCGCGATGGTGGCGGGGGTGGGCATGTCGCTGATCCTGCTGCTGCGGTGGATGGCGACCGACCTGAACGGGCGCAGCGCGCGGCGCAGGCTGAAGCTGGCCTACGAGAACGCCGACCGGTTCGTGTTGCCGTCGGACCTCGACTATCCGTGCCAGCAGTTGCTCAAGCGCGCGCAGGACGCCGCGGACGCCGTACTCGCCTCCGATGTCAACCGGGCGGGGTACATCGACACGATCGACAACCGGGTGACGTTGCCCGAGGAGGTGTGGCAGATCGCCACGCGGCTGGCCCGGCTGAGCGCGATGCACCACGAGCACGGCAAGCTGGTGCCCAAGGAGTTGCCGCCGGGCATGGACGAGGCGTTCAAGCCGTACTCCAGCGCGCTGGACGCGGCGTGGACGTCGCTGTCCAAGCGGGTGAAGAACCTGGAACGGTACGCGGTGCAGGTGCGCAAGGCCGACGAGGTCTTCCGGGTGCACCGGCGGCTGGAGGCGCTGGCCGCGCGCACGCCCGACTACCAGGCGCTGGTGGCCGACACGGTGCAGGACGACATGGCCCGGGCGCACATCAGGGAGCTGGCCGAGCAGGCGGCCAGCGCGCGGCGGATGTTCGAGGAGAGCATCGACCAGGCCAAGCTCGCCGCCGGCCACCTGATGCGCCAGCCGCTGGACAAGTGACCGCCGGGCACGACCCCGGCCGGACGGTTCAGCCGGCGGTCTGGGTTTCGGCGCGGCGCAGGAGTTCGAGGGTGCGGCGCATGCCCGCCTCGTTCCCCAGCGTCCGATAGAGCTCCCGGGCCTCCTCCAGGTCCGGTACGGCAAGCGCCCCGCCCCCCGAGTCGAGTCGTGCCTCACCCAGGTAGGTGAGGCTCCGCGCCTTCCACCACCGGTCGTCGAGCGCCTCGAAGGCCTCGACCGCCCGCCCCAGCGCGGTGAAGGCCTCCTCCCACCGCTGGAGCCGCGCCAGCGCGCGGCCGGTGGACAGGGTGGTCCTGGCGACTCCCCAGGAGTCGCCGAGCGCGGTGAGCATCGCCTCGGCCTCCTGGACGAAGGCGAGCTCCTGGAGCCGGTTGTCCGGGTTGCCCACGCCGCCGGCGGCGCGCAGGCAGCGGGCCTCCTCCCAGTCCTCGCCCCGGCGGCGGAACATCTCGGCGGCCCGGTCGAGGTTGAACCCGGCCAGGGCGAACAGCTCGCGCGCGGCGTGCCCGGCGCCTTCCCGGTTGAGGGCGCGGGCCTGGGCGCCGAGCACCTCGCCGTAGGCGCGCAGGGTCTGCGCCTCGGAGTAGCGGTTGCCCTCGCTCTCGAACACCCGCAGCGCGTCCTCCAGCAGTTCGCGCGCCTCGTCGTAGCGCCGCTGCGCCAACCGCAGTTCGGCGAGGTTGCGCCGGGTGCGGGCGGTCCACCAGGGGTCCTCGGCGGTCTGGAAGGAGGCGATGGCGTCCAGCAGGTGGACCTGGGCCCGGTCGAGGTGCCCGTCGTTGAACAGCGCCATCCCGACGGTCCGCATCGCGCGGGCGGCCCACCAGCGTTCGCCGAGCTCCTCGAAGATCTCCAGGGCCTCCTCGGCGCAGGCGCGGGCCCGGTCGTGCGCGCCGAAGCCGCCGAGCGCGGCGGACTGGTCGAGCAGGGAGATGGCCAGGGCGCGCCGGTCGCCGGTCTTCTCGGCCGCCTCGCAGGCGATCTCGGCGACCTCGCGCCAGTCGACCCAGTAGGCCCGCATCGAGTGGCACAGCGAGTTGAAGGCGCGGGCCAGCCCCCAGGCGTGGTCCCAGAGCTTGAGGTCGCGGGCCAGGGTGACCATCGCGACCACGCTGAGCCGTTCGGCGTTGAGCCAGGCGGCGGCGCGGGCCTGGCCGAGGCCGTCGGAGCGGCGGCCGGTGCGGCCCCAGTCCTGCGGCCAGCGGTCCTGGGCGGCTTCCTCGGCGCGGCGGCGGTAGCCGTACACGACCCGTTCGACGGCGGGGCGCAGCCGGTCGTCGTCGGTGGCGAGCTCCTGGGCGAAGACGCGGACGAGGTCGTGCAGCCGGTAGCGGAGCGCGCCGGTCTGGTCGGTGCCGGAGGACTCGGCGAGCTGGGTGTCGATGAGGGCTTCGAGCTGGTCGGCGCCGTCGAGCTCGGAGACGTCGAGGAGCTCGCCGGCGACCCAGCCGGGCACGTCGGGGGCGGTGAGCCCGGACAGCAGGCGCAGCAGGCGGCGCTGGATGCCGGTGCAGTCGTCGTAGCTGAGCTGGACCGAGGCGCGCACGCTCTTGTCGATGGAGCCGGGCAGTTCGAGCTGGTCGAGGCGGCGGCGGGCGTCGCGCAGCCGGTCGGCGAGCTGGCGCAGGCTCCAGGCGGGCCGGGTGGCCAGGCGGGCGCCGCAGATGCCGATGGCCAGCGGCAGGTGGTCGCAGAGCTGGACGATCTCCTTGGCCGCGGGCAGGTCGTCGGCGACGCGGGCGCCGCCGGCCAGCCGGGCCAGGAGCTCGACGCCCTGGGCCTCGCTGAAGACCGAGAGCTGGGTGTCGAAGGCGTTCATCAGGAAGAGCGGCTGGCGCGAGGTGACGATGACCGCGCAGCCGGCCTCGGCGGGGATGAGCGTGCGGACCTGGTCGCCGTCGCGGGCGTTGTCGAGGCCGATGAGGATGCGCTTGCCCTTGGTCCAGGTGCGCCAGAGCTTGCGCAGGTCCTCCGTGCCGCCGGGGTCGGTGGTGAGGCGGACGCCGAGGGCGCGCAGGAAGCCGGTCAGCACCTCCTCGGGCCGGATCGGCGAGTCGGCGGCGCCGCGCAGGTCGGCGTAGAGGCGGCCGTCGGGGAACCAGTCGGCGATCTCCTGGCCGAAGCGCGCCATCAGCGCGGACTTGCCGACGCCGCCCCTGCCGTACACAGAGACGACCAGCGGGGTGACCCGGCGGCCGTGCTCGTCGAAGACGCGGTGCAGCTCGGCGAGGGCCTCGCGGCGGCCGGTGAAGTGTTCGGGGCCGGGCGGCCACTGCTCGGGGGCGGGCAGCGCGGCGGGCTCCCCGGCGTCGCTCTCGACGGCCCGCTGGCCGGTGGTCGCCCAGGTGGTGAGGCCGACCAGGAGGGCGGCGGCGAGGGTCACGCCGATCTTGGCGCCGACCGGGATGTCCCATTCGAGGGAGGCGGCCAGGATGCTCGCCGCGCCGGCGGCCGCCCCCGCGGCCAGTGGTGCGGCCAGCCGTACGCGCCGGCGGGCCGGCTTCCGTTTCCCCGTGGCGGCCGGTAAGGGTCCCGTCATCGCTCCTTTTCCCGGCGGCTCCCCCGCGGGACCGCCTGAGTGAGTCCGACTCCATTCTGCCCCGAGGGCCCGGAGAAGAGGGCCCGGAGAACGCCCGCGTTACTTGGCCTCCACGGCGTAGCGGACGGCCTGCTCGATGGAGAGCGCGAAGCCGTCCATGTAGGCGGTGGCGAAGGCGCTGCCGCCCATGACCGCGCGGACCTCGCGTTCGGTCCGCTTGCGCATGACTTCGAGCTGGGCCACCGAGGTGCGCAGGCCGTAGGTGTGCTCGGCGAGCGCCACGATGCCCAGCAGCCGGGCCGCCCGTTCGGCCTGGCCGAGCTGGGCGGCGCAGCCGGCGAGGGTGCCGAGGGTGAAGGTCATGCCGAGGGTGTCGAACAGGTGGTGCTTGACCCACAGGGTGCCGCGCGCGCACTCGTCGGCCCCGGCCGGGTTGCCCCGGTCGAGTTCGATGAGGGCGCGGATCCAGTCGCCGTAGGAGTCGAGCCAGATCTCGCCGTGCTCGGCGCTGATCCGCCGCTGCCGGGCGAGGACGGCCAGGGCCTCCTCGGGCCGGCCCAGCTCGTGGTGGAGGTAGGCCTGGCCGATCAGCGCGTAGGCCAGGCCCGCGCCGCGGTCGCCGCCGTCGGTGTGCAGGGCCTCGGCCCGCTCGTAGAGGGCGAAGGCCTCTTGGATGCGGCCGAGGTAGATGGCGGTGATCGCGCAGCAGGCGGTGGACCAGCCGGCCGCGGCGCGGTCGCCGGAGGCCAGCGCGCGGGTGAGGCACTCGGTGGCCAGGTCGTCGGCCTCGTCGAGGTCGCCCTGGAAGTTCGCCAGCCAGGCGCCGGCCCACAGCGCGCGGTGCAGCGACGGCGCGGGCCCGCCGTGGCCGGCGGCGCTCAGGGCGCGGGCCAGGTGGTGGCGGCCCTCGGCGGCGTAGCCGCAGGCCTGCCAGAGGTAGCCGAGCCGGGCCACCAGGTCGAGGCCGAGGTCCTGCTCGGCGGTCTGGGTCAGGCACAGGTCGATGGCGCTGCGCAGGTTGGGCAGGTCGCGGCGCATGCGCCGGCACCAGGCGAGCTGGTTGGGCCCGAACCACTCGTCGTCGAACTGCCGGGCCAGGCCGAGGTAGAAGTCGCGGTGGTTGAGCCGCATCAGCCCGTCCTCGCCCAGCCGGCGCGACCACTCGGCGCCGTAGTCGCGCAGGGTGTCGAGCATGCCGAAGCGGCCTTCGGGCAGCCGGGTCAGGATCGACTTGTCGGCCAGGCTGTTGAGCAGCCCGGCGATGCCCGCGGCGGGCAGGCTGGCGTCGCCGCAGACGGTCTGGGCGGCCTCCAGGTCGAACTCGCCGGCGAAGACCGACAGCCGGGCCCACAGCAGCCGTTCGAGCGGCTCGCACAGCTCGTGGCTCCAGCCGATCGCGGTGAGCAGGGTCTGGTGCCTGGCGGGCTCGCCGGCGCCGCCGAGCAGCACGTGGAAGCGGTCGTCGAGGCGCTCGACGATCTCGGTGGGCGACAGGGTGCGCAGCCGTACCGCGGCCAGTTCGATGGCCAGCGGGATGCCTTCGAGGCGGGTCACCAGCAGGGCGGCGTCGGCGGAGTCGCCGTGGCCGGGTGCGCGGGCGTCCAGCAGGGCCAGGGCGTCGGCGGCGGGCAGCGGGTCGACCGGGTAGCGGCGCTCGCCGGGCACGCCGAGCGGGACGCGGCTGGTGGCCAGGACCGACAGGCCGGGAGCGGCCCGCAGCAGCTCGGCGATCAGGTCGGCGCACGCCTGGGCGAGGTGCTCGCAGGTGTCGAGGACGAGCAGGAGGGTGCGCTCGCGCAGGTGCTCGGCCAGGAGCTCGCGCTGGTCGCGGACGCGCGGCTCGCTGACCCTGAGCGCGGCGACGACGGTGTGCGCGATCAGGTGCGGGTCGGTGAGCGCGGACAGCTCGACCAGCCAGGCCCCGTCGGGGAAGCGCGCGTGCATGAGCCGGGCGACGCGTAAGGCCAGCCGGGTCTTGCCCACGCCGCCGACGCCGGTCAGCGTGACCAGCCGCGACTCGCGCAGCAGGCGGACGAGCTGGAGGCTCTCCCGATGCCTGCCGACGAAGCTCGTCGGTTCGGCAGGGAGCGTGCCGGGGTGCCTGCCGGGGATGGTCACACCTCATGCTAGGGGGTGGAAATGGGGTACGGCTGGCGCCAGCCGTACCCCATCTTGTACTGGTTACAGACCTATTGCGGTACAGGTCGCGGTCATCGTCTTGGTCGGGTCGCTCTCCGAGGTGGCGGTCAGCGTGACCTTGGCCAGCCGGCTGCCGCCGTCGGCGCGGACGGCGTTGACGGTGACCAGTTCGTGGGCCCGGTTGTCCACGGCGGCCAGGGCGTTGGGGAGCTGGACCGTCCAGCCGCGCCCGTCGACCTTGGCCGAGAGCCGGTAGACGTCGCCGCCCAGGTAGGCGGTCACGTCCTCGGGGTGGGCCGCCTGGGTGGCGGCGCTCCGGCCGGTGTTGAACAGCGGGAAGGTGCAGCGCGAGACGCCCTTGCCGGCGGGGATGCCGGCGGCCGGGAGCAGCCGCAGGCCGCGCCGGTGCGGCCCCGCGCCGTCCAGGGAGCGGACGGCGACGGTGTAGCTGAGCACGCCCTGGCGGTCGCGGTGCACGTCGGTGATGTAGAAGTGCAGGCGGTTGGCCTCGTCCACGTACTCGTACTCGCTGCCCGAGTCGGTGCCGGCGTGGAAGAGCGCGTCGGAGAGCTGCCGGTAGTCGCCGATGGTGATCGGCACGGCGGTGCCGTCCGGCAGGACGTAGTCGGTCATCTGGATGTCCTGCGGGTTGGCGTCGATCACCCACTCGAACGGCGCGGAGTCGCGGTTCTTGGTCTTGGCCAGGAGCACGCCGGCGTCGGGGGTGAAGGAGTCGGTGCCCATCCGGTCGACGACCTCGACGGTGTAGTTCTCGTAGCCGCCGCCGTCGCACATCGGGTCCTCCTGCCAGCGGCAGGACGGCGACTTGTCGAGGCCGTCGAAGGCGACGTTGATGCCGGCCAGCCCGTTCTCCCCCGGCTGTACGGCTCGCGCCGTCACCCGGGCGGTGACCAGGCCGGACTCGTCCAGGGCCTCACGGGAGAGCCGCAACACGTGCTTCTCGTCCACCAGGCCAAGCTTGATCTTGTTGCGGAGCATGTGCTGGGCGCCCATGGAGCCGCCGCCGGTGGGCGGGATGAGCCACCGGCTGTGCGGGCCGCCGGGCCCGTTGAAGCTGCCGCGGCTGAGCATCTCCCAGATGCCGGTATAGGCCCGCCGCACCGGGTTGGCGTAGGGATTGTTGTAGTTGTCGAGCACGCCGAGGATGTGGCTGAGCTCGTGCGCGTAGACGCCCATGCCGGAGGACTCGGCCTGGACGGAGTCGACGCCGATCTGGGCGTTGGGCCAGAAGGTGGAGCCGGCCTGCCAGGAGGTCCAGGGCACGTACCGGGTGCGGACCCAGTTCGGCAGCGCCGGGTCGGGCGGTCCCCACTCGTCCGGGACGTCGTCCTGGGTCGGGAACTTCATCATCCCGAACTCCTGCCAGGTGGACGACTCGTCCTGGCCGGCGCTGAGGTAGAAGATGAAGTCGTACTTGGCCGCCTCCTCGGCGCCGATCGCGCCGACCCACAGCGCGTTGCCCTCGGTGCGGAGGTTCTTGGTGCAGGTGTCGCCGGCCGGGCAGCCGGTGCCGCCCTGCATCTCCATGGCGTACTCGTGGTCCTTGCCGGACATCTGGTAGGGGCCGAACCCGGTCAGCTCGACGCCGATGCGCCCGCCGGAGTCCTCCATCCAGTACTCGTGGATGGTGTGCCCGCGGTTGAGCGCGCTGGGGGTGTTGAGGAAGTCCTGGTAGAACTTCGCCACCTGCTCACGCGGGACGTCGTGCGCTTCGGCGCTCGGGTTGCGGAAGATCGTCGAGCCCTTGGGCTGGGTCACGACGAACGGCTGGTTGGGGTAGTCGAGAAGGACGAGCGCGCCCTTGAAGGTGCGCACCGAGCCCTTCACGGCGGGGTCGGCCCAGTTCGTGCCCGGGATCTTCTTGTAGTCCGCCCACGTCATGTGGTCGGGGTTCTCCCAGTTCTGCGGGTCGATGGGCTCGAGGTCGGCAGTGGGACGCCCGCGTTTGGCGGTGTCGCCGTCCTGCTGCCAGGGCTGGGTCTGGGGCCAGTGGTTCTGGCGCCACGGATGCTCCGGGTCCGGATCTGCGGAAGCGGGGGTGGCTGTCAGGCATAACGGGATCGCGACCAATCCCGCCAGGAGCGCCGTCAGCGGCTTCTTCGGCCTTGTCACGACTTCTGACGCTATAGAGCGGATTGTCGGAGATCAACGGGCGAAATCCGCCCGTTCTTTCTCGCCTGTCACCGGTCTTCCCCGGTTTAATGCCCAGAAGGGAAGAAGCACGGGAGATCGAATGCCGACCGGACAGGCCCTGAGCACGCGCTTACCCGTCGTGCTGCACTCCGCCCCGCTGGTCGCGCCGATGGAGTCCGAACCCGTCCGCGGCGGCGCGGTGGCGGTGCGCGGCGACCGGGTGCTGCGGGTCGGCCCGCGCCGGGAGCTGCTGAGCCGCTACGAGGTCGCCGAGGAGATCCACTGGCGGGGCCTGATCGTGCCGGGCCTGGTCGACGCCTTCGCGACGGCCCCGGTCACCGGGGTCACCACCCGGGCCGGCCTCTCCGGGCCGGACCTGCGTTACCTGGACGTACGGTGCCCGTCCGAGCAGGCGTGGGAGGAGCACGAGCGCGACGCCCTGATCACCGCGATCCGCGAGGCCGAGCAGCCGGTCGGCGTGGCCGCCCACTCCCCCGACCCGGCCGTGCAGGAGGACCTGGCGATCCTGGCCCGCACCTTCGGCCTGCGGCTGCTGGCCGACCTGGAGCGCCACCCGCTGGAGGCGCTCGACGACGCCGGCATCCTCGGCCCGCACTGCCACGTGGCCTGCTCCGGGCGACTCGGGCCGGGCGAGCGCAAGCTCCTGCGGCTGCGCCGCGTGGTGCCCGCCTTCCACGGCGACGGCGACCCGCTCCCGCTGTTCGACGACGGCGAGCCCGTCGCCCTGTCCCTGCCGCTGGCCGGCACGCTGCGCCGGGCCCGGCCGACCCAGGCCGGGCGCCTGGTCGAGGCGCTCACCCTGGTGCCGGCGCGGGCGCTCGGGCTCGGCCACGGGCCCGGCCGCGTCGGCTCACTCGGCCCCGGCAGCCGGGCGGACCTGGCCGTCTTCGACGCCCGCGGCCGCCACCCGTACTCCGCGCTGCTCGACCAAGCGCCCTGTCTGGGCACCGTGCGCGGCGGACTGGCCGGAGCCGGAACGTTGCCTGGGGACCTGGTACCGGGGAAGCGGCGCCGCGGACCCCGGGACGTGCGCGGGCCCGACGGGATGCACCGCGAAGCGGAAGCGGGCCGGGCGGATCCGCGCCGGTAGCGGGTCGCCCAGGTGCTGGTCGAGCAGTTCCCAGCCGCGCCGGCGCAACAGCTCCGCCAGCGCCACCTCGCCGAGTTCGAGCAGCTCGTCGTCGTAGAAGGCCGGTGCGCCGGGCAGGCTCAGCCCCTCCAGCAGGCATTGCCGGACGAACGGGGTCTCTCCGCCGGCCGCGATCTCGCGGGCGGCGCGCACGCTGTCGTGCGGCCGGCAGGCCAGGAGGGCCAGCGCCCGCACCACGGCTCCGCCCAGCTCCGAGCCGAGGGCACCGGCGAACTGCCGCGCGGTGATCAGTCCCTCGGACGGGAAGGCACGCAGCGTCTCGCGCACCTGCTCAGGTCGTGGTCTAACCGTCACGTCTCCCATATACGTCATATCCACATCTCCCCCATCCGTCCGGCCCCCTACCCACACCACGGGAGCCACACGCTTGGGGTAAGAGCAGTCTGCCCCTAGGCTCAGCTTCGTGCTCAACACCCGGTATGCCCGCTACGGCATGGTTTGCAGCGTGGACCACCTCGCCTCCGCGGCGGGCGTGCGCGCGCTGGACCTCGGTGGCAGCGCCGCCGACGCCGCCATCGCCACCAACGCCGTGCTCTCCGTCACCGCGCCGCACATGTGCGGGATGGGCGGCGACCTGTTCGCCCTCGTCCACCCGGGCGCTCCAGGCGGCACGGTCACCGCGCTCAACGCCTCCGGCCGCGCCGGCTCCGGCGCCGACCCCGAACGGCTGCGCGCCGAGGGCCACGAGCGGATGCCGCACCTGCGCGACATCCGCTCGGTCCCGGTGCCCGGCTGCGTGGACGGCTGGCTGGGCCTGCACGCCCGCTACGGCCGCGTGCCCTTCGCCGACCTGATCGAGCCCGCCGTACGGCTGGCCGCCGAGGGCTTTCCCGCCTCGCCCCTGCTGGCCCCCTCCGGCCAGCTCGTCGGCGGCGACTTCGCCCAGATGAAGGCGTCCGGCGACCTGGTCCGGCGGCCCGGCGTGGCCCGCACCCTGGAGGCGATCGCCCGCGAGGGCCGCGACGGCTTCTACGGCGGCGAGTTCGGCGAGGGCCTGCTGGAGCTCGGCGCCGGCGAGTACGCCCCGGAGGACCTGGGCAAGCCGCTGGCCGACTGGGTGGAGCCGTGGTCGGTGCGGGCCTTCGGGCACGACGTCTGGTCGATGCCGCCCAACTCCCAGGGCTACCTGCTGCTGCTCGCGCTCGGCGTGGTCGACGGCCTGGAACTGCCCGGCTCGCCGGACGACACGCTCTTCGCCCACCTGCTGGCCGAGGCCTCCCGCGTCGCCGGGTACGACCGCCCCGCGCTGCTGCACGAGCACGCCACGAACCTGGTCACCGAGGCCGAGATCGCCCGCCGCCGCGCCCTGGTCGACCCGGCCGCCCGCGGCGCGCTGCCCGGCCTGACCGCGGCGGGCGACACCACCTACCTGTGCGCGGTGGACGGCGACGGCATGGGCGTCTCGCTCATCCAGTCCAACGCCTCCGGCTTCGGCAGCCACCTGTGGGAGCCGCGCACCGGGATCAACCTGCACAACCGCGGCATCGGCTTCTCCCTGCTGCCCGGCCACGCGGCCGAGTACGCGCCGGGCCGCCGCCCGCCGCACACGCTCACCCCGGCGCTGATCACCCGGCCGGACGGCTCGATGCGCTCGGTCGTGGGCACCATGGGCGGCGACGCGCAGCCGCAGATCCTGCTGCAGATCATCACCAGGCTGCTGAAGTACGGCCAGGACCCGGGCACGGCCGTGGCCGCGCCGCGCTGGCGGCTGGGCTCGACGACCGGCTTCGACACCTGGAACTCCCCCGAGTCGACCGTGGTCGAACTGGAGGCGGGCGCGCCGTGGGCGGACGGGCTGAGCTCGCTCGGCCATCCCGTCTCGGCTCTGCCGTACGGGTCCTCCTTCGGGCACGCGCATCTCATCGACGTGCTGGGGAGCGGCGCCCAGGCGGGTGCGGCCGACCCTCGTTCGCTGGTGGGAGCGGCTCTGGGACGGTAGGCCCACGCTTGGAGGCGGACCTCGTGGGTAGCGCTGCCCCCATGGCAACCGACGTCATCACCCTGATCACCAGTGACCACCGCAAAGTCGAGGCGCTCTTCGAGCGGCTCAAGACCAACAAGGGCGACCGCGCGGCCGACGTGGCCGAACTGGCCGCGCTGTTGACCGCGCACGCCCGCGCCGAGGAGGACCGGGTCTACGACTCGGTCTCCGACAAGAAGGCCCACCACGGCGTGGAGGAGCACAAGGAGGCCGAGGTCCTGCTCGACACGCTCAAGAAGACCGACCCGGCGAGCCCCGAGTTCGACGGACGGCTGGCCGAGCTGATCGAGGCCGTGACGCACCACGTCGAGGAGGAGGAGAGCGAGATCCTCCCCGCGCTGGCCAAGAGCATGAGCAAGGAAGGTCTGGAGCGGCTCGGCAAGGCGTTCAAGGAGCGCGAGGAGGAGGAACTGCTCGCGCTGCGCGGGCACGCGGCGGCGCCGACCAAGGAGGAGCTCTACGAGCAGGCCAAGGAGCAGGACCTGCCCGGCCGCTCGCAGATGACCAAGGAAGAGTTGGCCAAGGCTCTCGGCGAGTCCAAGTAGCGGGAGACCAGCCGATCTCTGGGTACGGAGCGCGTATGACCAAGAATCCGGACGACCCGTTCGACACCGACGACGATCAGGAGCTGGAGTACGCCGAGTGGAACACCGACCTCGGCCGCGACCACACGATCGAGCAGGTGGACGACGGGCAGCGTGACTCGCTCGCCGAGCGGCTCGACCAGGAGCTGCCCGACGGACCCTCCAGGGTGCCGCGCGAGGGGCACCGGCTCACCGACCCCGACGAGGGGCTCGGGCCCGACGTGGAGCCGGAGCTGGTGGGCGAGGACTGGGGGGCCGAGGCCGGGGATGACCTGTCCGCCGAGGAACGGGCCATCCACATCGAGAAGGAACGCTGAGGGCGGGGCCTCGACCGAGCGCGGGCCCTCCACTGAGCGCGAGCCCTCGACCGAGCGCGAGCTCTCAGCCGAGCGCGAGCTCTCAGCCGAGCGCGCCCCGTCAGCCGAGCTCGCGAGCCAGGCCCGGGAGGCCGGCCAGTCCGTCCAGGACCAGGTCGGCCTCGGCCGCCTCCGGCCGCTCGGCGTGCAGGAAGCCCCACGGCCCGCGCCGCAGGAGCGCCGTGCGCATCCCGGCCGCGCGCGCGGGCCGTACGTCGTTGTCGAGCCGGTCGCCCACGTAGAGGATCTCGCCGGGCGCCACCCCCGCGACCGCCGCCACCTTGGCGAAGAACTCCGGCGCCGGCTTGGCCACGCCCCAGCCGTCGGAGGTGTGCACCGAGTCCACCGGCAGTTCCATGAGCCGCAGCGCCTCGAACGCCTCCACCGGCTGGTTGCCGGCGATGATCACCTGGAAGCCGGCCGCGCGCAGGGCGGCCAGGCCCTCCCGCACGTCCGGGTAGAGGTCGTCGGCGTCGAAGTTGTTGCGCAGCCCCTCCGGGTCGTCGGCCTTCCACGCCTCGATCTCGGCCTCGACGTCGAGCCCCGGCCGCACCACCTCGAAGGCGTCGCGGTGCGAGCGCCCCAGGGCCGCCATGCCGCCGAGCACGCCCTGGAAGGTGAGCCTGGTGACGCCGAGCCGGTCGGCCCAGCGGGACCAGATGCGCGTCTCGTCGATCAGGGTCTCGCCGACGTCGAACACCACAGCTTTGATCATTCTGGCCGTCCTCGGATCCTCAGGGCTTGAGCTTCTCCATCGCCTTGGCGATGCGCTTCTCGGAGATGGGCGTGGGGGTGCCGAGGGTCTGGGCGAAGAAGCTGACCCGCAGTTCCTCGATCATCCAGCGGATCTCCCGCACGTCGGGGTCGCCGCGGCGGGCGGGCGGCAGCGAGTCGAGCAGGTCCTGGTAGTCGTCCTCGACCTTGTGCACCCGGTCCATCCACTCCAGGTCGCGCCGGGGCTCGTCGGGCAGCTTGACCAGGCGGCGTTCGATCGCGCGGATGTAGCGGGAGACGTCCGGCAGCCGCCGGGCGCCGGTGGCGGTGACGAAGCCGGGGTAGATGAGCGTGGAGAGCTGGTGGCGCACGTCGGCCGCGGCCTCGGTGGCGCGGGCGCCGTCGAGCAGGCCGCCGACGGTGTGCCAGACCGACAGGATCTGCTCGACCTTGGCCAGCACCTCGCGCGCGGTGTCGTAGAGCTCGGCGCGCACGTGCTGGTAGAGCCGGTCGAAGCCGACCGGGTCCCAGGCGGGGCCGCCGAGGTCGTGCACGAGGGTGTCGACCGCGGCGTTGACGATGTCGTCGAACAACGCCACCGCGCCGCCGTGCGGTGAGCGCGACAGGGCGAGCTTGGCCTGGTTGGACAGGGTGCCGAGGAGCTGGCGGGCCGGGTTGACCACGTTGAGCAGGAGCAGCCGCCGGGTGCCGGTCCACATGGCGCGGCGCTGCTCGGCCTCGGTGTCGAAGATCTTGATCGACACCGAGTCGCCCGCGTCCACCAGGGCGGGGAAGCCCTTCATCCGGCCCTGCTCGAAGACCTTGGGCAGGGTGCCGAAGGTCCAGGCGGTCAGGCCGGTGCGCTCCAGGTCGTCGGCGGCGGCCGACAGGCGCTGGCGCAGCTTGGGCGCGAGGCGCTTCTTGAGCGTGTCGAGGTCCTTGTCCTCGGCGAGCTTGCGCTTGCGCTCGTCCACGACCCGGTAGGTGACGCGCAGGTGGTCGGGGATCTGGTCGAGCTGCCAGGCGTCGCGCGGCACCTGGACGCCGGTCAGCCGGCGCAGCTCGCGCTCCAGCGCCTCCAGCAGCGGCTCCTGGCCGGGCTTGGCGGCGGCCAGCACCTGCTTGGCGTAGTTGGGCGCGGGCACGAAGTTGCGCCGCAGGTGCTTGGGCAGCGAGCGGATGAGCGCGGTGACCAGCTCCTCGCGCAGGCCCGGGATCTGCCAGTCGAAGCCGTCGGAGTCGAACTGGTTGAGCATCTGCAGCGGCACGTGCACGGTGACGCCGTCGGCGTCGGCGCCCGGCTCGAACTGGTAGGTCAGCTTCATCCGCTGGTTGAGATGCCGCCAGGTGTCCGGGTAGTCCTGGACGCTGACGTCGGCGTTCTCGTTGACCAGCATCTCCGGCGTGTAGGTCAGGGACGTCTTGTCCTCGACCTTCTTCCACCAGGCGTCGAAGTGCCGCGCCGAGACCACGTCGGCCGGGACCCGGCGGTCGTAGAAGTCGAACAGCGCCTCGTCGTCGACCATGATGTCGCGGCGGCGGGCGCGGTTCTCCAGCTCCTCGACCTCCTCCAGGAGGCGGCGGTTCTCCTTGAGGAAGGCGTGGTGGCTGTCCCACTCGCCCTGCACCAGCGCGTGCCGGATGAACAGCTCGCGGGAGGTCTCCGGATCGATGCGGCCGTAGTTGACCTTGCGGCCGACCACGAGCGGCATGCCGTACAGGGTGACCTTCTCCAGGGCGATCACCGCGCCCTGGTCCTTCTCCCAGTGCGGCTCGGAGTAGGTGCGCTTGAGCAGGTGCTGGGCCAGCGGCTCGACCCAGTCGGGCTCGATCTTGGCGTTGACCCGCGCCCAGAGCCGGGAGGTCTCGACGAGCTCGGCCGACATCACCCAGGCGGGCTGCTTCTTGGCCAGCGCGGAGCCGGGCCAGATGGCGAAGCGGGCGTTGCGCGCGCCGATGTACTCGGTCAGCGGCCGGCGCCCGCGCTCGGCGGGCTGCTGCTTGTCCACGACGTCCTTGACGCCCAGGTGCGACAGCAGCCCGGCCAGCAGCGAGGCGTGGATGGTGTACGGCTCGGCGTCGGTGGTGTTGGGCTGCGCGCCGAGGGAGTGGCGGAGCTGGCTGAAGATGTCCTGCCACTCGCGCACGCGCAGGTAGTTGAGGAACTCGGCCTTGCACATCCGGCGGAAGGCGCTGGAGGACAGCTCCTTCTGCCTGTCCTTCAGGTAGGTCCAGAGGTTGAGGTAGCTGAGGAAGTCCGACTCGGGGTCGGCGAAGCGGCGGTGCTTCTCGTCGGCCTGCTGCTGCTTGTCGGCCGGGCGCTCGCGCGGGTCCTGAATGGACAGCGCCGAGACGATGACCATGACCTCGCGCAGGCAGCCGTTCTTCTCCGCCTCCAGGACCATGCGGGCCAGCCGCGGGTCCACCGGGAGCTGGGCGAGCTTGCGGCCGATCGGGGTGATCTGCCCCTTGTCGTCGAAGGCGTTGAGCTCGTGGAGCAGGTTGACGCCGTCCTTGACCTGGCGCTTGTCCGGCGGCTCGACGAAGGGGAAGGCCTCGATGTCACCCAGGCCGATGGAGGTCATCTGCAGGATGACGCTGGCCAGGTTGGTGCGCAGGATCTCGGGGTCGGTGAACTCCGGCCGGGCGAGGAAGTCCTCCTCCTCGTACAGCCGGATGCAGACGCCGTCGCTGGTGCGGCCGCAGCGGCCCTTGCGCTGGTTGGCGCTGGCCTGGGAGATCGCCTCGATGGGCAGGCGCTGCACCTTGGTGCGGTGGCTGTAGCGGCTGATCCGGGCGAAGCCGGGGTCGACCACGTACTTGATGCCGGGCACGGTCAGCGAGGTCTCGGCGACGTTGGTGGCCAGCACGATGCGCCGGCCGGTGTGCCGCTGGAAGACCTTGTGCTGCTCGGCCGCCGACAGCCGGGCGTAGAGCGGCAGGATCTCGGTGTTGCGGAAGTCGGCCTTGGTCAGCGCGTCGGCGGTGTCGCGGATCTCGCGCTCGCCGGACAGGAAGACCAGGATGTCGCCGGGACCCTCCGAGGTCAGCTCGCGGCAGGCCTCGACGATGCCCTGGGCCTGGTCGTCGTCCTCGTCGAGCGGCCGGTAGCGCACCTCGACCGGGTAGGTCCGGCCGGAGACCTCGATGATCGGGGCATCGCCGAAGTGGCGGGAGAAGCGGTCGGGGTCGATCGTCGCCGAGGTGATGATGACCTTGAGGTCGGGGCGCTTGGGCAGGAGCTGCTTGAGGTAGCCGAGGATGAAGTCGATGTTGAGGCTGCGTTCGTGCGCCTCGTCCACGATGATCGTGTCGTACTGCTCCAGCATCCGGTCGTGCTGCAGCTCGGCCAGCAGGATGCCGTCGGTCATCAGCTTGACCAGGGTGCGGTCGCTGCCCTGGTCGGTGAAGCGTACCTTGTAGCCGACCACCTCGCCGAGGTCGGTGCCGAGCTCCTCGGCCACGCGCTCGGCGACCGTGCGGGCGGCGATGCGGCGCGGCTGGGTGTGCCCGATCAGGCCGCGGACGCCGCGGCCGAGCTCCAGGCAGATCTTGGGGATCTGGGTGGTCTTGCCGGAGCCGGTCTCCCCCGCGATGATCACGACCTGGTGGTCGCGGATCGCCGCGAGGATGTCGTCCTTGCGCTGCGAGACCGGCAGGTTCTCCGGATAGCTGACCGCCGGGACGGCCTCGCGGCGGCGGGCGACGCGTTGCTCGGCCCGTTCGACGTCGGCGGTGATCTCAGCGGTGATCTTCTCTCGCGCCTCGCGGCCGCGAACCCGGCGGATGCCGTCCAACCTGCGCGAAATCCGCCGCTGGTCGCGCGGCATCAGCTCGGACAGGCGTGAGTGAAGGTCGGATGTTCCCATGTTGCTTTCAAGGATATTCGTGGCGGCAGGACCAACCGCTCATGGTGCACCGGCGGCGGGGGTGACCGCATCCCAATATCGCGGCCGAGTCCCGACGCCTACCTCAACGCGCGCCGGGCGCCGCCGCTTCCCGCCACCACGACCAGCGCCGCCACGGCCACCTGGAAGACGAGCCCCCAGACCAGCCGGCTCCACACCCCGCCGCACCCGTTGACCGCGTCGTAGGCCGCCAGCGCGAGCACGGTCAGCGGGTAGGCCCCGATCAGCGCCGCTCCCGCCCAGGCCGCCCCGCGCGCCGCCCGCACCCGTCCGCGCCGGCGCAGCAGCCACCACGCGGCCAGCGCGGCGAGCACCACCAGCGGCGCCGGGAGCGCCGTCAGCGGCCGGAGCACCTCGGTCGAGCGCAGGTAGGCCCCGAACCCGCGGCACTCGCCGTAGGCGAACCAGCCGAAGCTCTCCTCCTGCCCCGGCAGCAGGTACGGCAGGCAGGACGACACCAGGGCCGCAGCCCACCATGGCCAGCGCATGAGACGACATCCGAAGGAAGGGGATAAGTGCACGTCAGGTGTATCACACGCCCCGTCACCCGGCCGAACGCCACAGTGGAGCCCCGGCCGAACGCCACAGTGGAGCCCCGGCCGAACGCGACAGCGAAGCCGGCCCGGCCCCCGGCGAGCGGTCCGCGTCGCCGGTCCCGCGTGTTTAGCTGAGCGGAGGAGGTGGAGCCCGATGGTGCGCATCCGGCTGCTCGGCCCCCCGGCGATCGAGCGGGACGGCGCCCCGGCCAGGCCGCCGCGGGGCCGCAAGTCCTGGGCGCTGCTCGCCTACCTGGTGCTGACCGACCGCCCGCCGGGCCGCAGGCACCTGGCGGAGCTGCTGTTCGGCGACGCCGACGACCCGCTGGCGGCGTTGCGGTGGACGCTGGCCGAGCTGCGCCGGGCTCTCGGGCCGGCGGCGTCGCTGGGCGGGGATCCGCTGGTGGCCTCCTTCCCGGCGGACATCGAGGTGGACGTGCTCCTGCTGGGCCGCGACCCGGCCGACCCGGCCGCGCTGCTGGAGCTGGGCGGCGAGCTGCTGGAGGGGGTGCAGCTCGCCTCCAGCCCGGCGTTCGACTCCTGGCTGCTGGTGGAGCGCCATCGCGTGTCGGCGGTCGTCGAGGCGCGGCTGCGCCAGGCGGCCTACGCGTTGCTCGCGGCGGGCCGGGCCCGGGAGGCCGTGCCGTACGCCTCGCGCGCGGTGGCCCGCAACCCGCTGGAGGAGGGCAACCACGAGCTGCTGGTGCGCAGCCTGGCCCTGGCCGGGGACCGGGCGGCGGCGGCCCGGCAGGTCGCGGTCTGCGAGGACCTCCTGCGCAACGAGCTGGGCCTGGCCGTCTCGCCCGCGCTGCGGGAGGCGGCCTCGGCCGGTCCGGGGCGCGCGACCGTGCTGCCGCTGGGTGGGCGGGCCGCGGCGGCGGGACAGCTGGAGGCGGGCCGGGCGGCCCTTCTCGCCGGGGCGGTGGACGCCGGTCTGGAGTGCCTGCGCCAGGCGGTCGCCGAGGCGGCCCGCTGCCAGGACGAGAGGTTACGCGCCACCGCGCTGCTGGAGCTGGGCAAGGCGCTGGTGCACTCGGCCCGGGGCCGCGACGAGGAGGGCGTCGTGGTCCTGCACGAGGCGATCCAGCTCGCCGGGCAGGAGGGCGAGCGGGCCACCGCGGTGACCGCCTACCGGGTGCTGGGCTTCGCCGAGGTGCAGGCCGGGCGGCGCGGCACCGCGGAGAGCTGGCTGGGCCGGGCGCAGGCGCTGGCCGAGACCGACGACGAGCTCGCGCCGATCCTCGGCGTGCGCGGCATGAACGCCTCCGACCGCGGCGACTACCCGGCCGCCTTCGAGTTGCTCGGCGAGTCCGCCGAACGGGCCCACCGGTGCGGCGACCAGCGCCAGCAGGCCTGGTCGCTGTCGATCGCCGCCCGGGCCCACCTGCTGCGCGCCGAGCGCAGCCAGGCGTCGGTGGCGTTGTCGCGCTCGCTGGAATTGGTGCGGCAGCAGCGCTGGATGGCCTTCCTGCCCTGGCCGCAGACCCTGCGCGCCGAGGCGGACCTGCTCGGCGGCGACCTGGAGGGCGCCGGTGAGCGGCTGGAGCACGCCTGGGTGCTGGCCTGCCGGCTCGACGACCCCTGCTGGGAGGGCATGGCCGCGCGCGGGCTCGGGCTGCTGCACGCCGCCAAGGGCGAGCACCGGGCGGCGGCGCGCTGGCTGGACGAGGCGCTGGCCCGCTCCACCCGGGTGCCCGACCGCTACCAGTGGATCCACGCCCACGTGCTGGACACGGCGATCACCGCCGCGCTCGGCCGGGACGAGCACGAGCGGGCCCGCCCGCTGGCGAGGGCCCTGGCGGCGCTGGCCGCCCGGTGCGACATGCGCGAGCTCGTGGTCCGGGCCCACCTGCACCACTGGCGGCTGGGCGAGGGCCGGGCGCTGGCCTCGGCGCGGCTGTTCGCCGCCGGGGTGGACAATCCGGCGCTCCTGAAGGACGTGCCGGCCTGACCCGCCGTACCAGCCGGTCGGGGTTCAGCCGTGGTAGGCGGCCTCCAGCTCCTTGATGTCCAGCTTGGACATCCTCATCATGGCCTGCATGACGCGGGTGGCCTTCTCCTTGTCCGGGTCGGTGCCCATGCGGGTGAGCGCGTTCGGCACGATCTGCCAGGACAGGCCGTAGCGGTCCTTGAGCCAGCCGCACGGGCCGGGCTCGCCGCCGCCTTCGAGCAGCCGGTCCCAGTAGGTGTCGACCTCCTCCTGCGTCTCGCAGTGCACGTACAGCGAGATGGCCTCGTTGAACTTGAACTCCGGCCCGGCGTTGAGCCCGTAGTAGAGCTGGCCCTCGAGCTCGAAGACGACGACCGAGATCTCGCCGCCGTCCGGCGTGCCGCCCGGGAAGCGCTGCACCTCGACGATCCGCGAGTTCGGGAAGATCGAGGTGTAGAACTCCGCGGCCTCGACGGCCTGGGTGTCGAACCAGAGATGCGTGGCGATCTTCTGCATGGTGGTCTCCTCGGTGAGCGTCGGTTCCTGCCTGTACAGACCGGCGCCCGGCGCCGGACTCATCGCGGCGGCGGCAGCTTTTTCGCCGCGGCCATCGCCGCCCCGACGATCCCCGCCTGGTTCTGCAGGCCGGCGGGGACGATCGGGACGTCCAGCCGGATGTGCGGCAGGAACTTCTCGGCCTTCTTGGAGACCCCGCCGCCGATGATGATCAGCGACGGCGAGAAGAGCATGGCCACGTGGCGCAGGTACTCCTCGACCCGGCCTGCCCACTTCTCCCAGCTCAGGTCCTCCTCCTCGCGGGCGCGGTCGGAGGCGCGGTGCTCGGCGTCCTTGCCGTGCAGCTCCAGGTGGCCGAGCTCGGTGTTGGGCACCAGGAGGCCGTCCACGAACAACGCGCTGCCGATGCCGGTGCCGAAGGTCAGCATCAGCACGGTGCCGGTCCGGCCCCGGCCCTCGCCGAAGGTCAGCTCCGCGACGCCGGCCGCGTCCGCGTCGTTGAGCACCACCGCCCCGCCGAACAGGGTCCCGGCGTCCACGCCGATCCAGCTGTGGTGCACGTTGGCGGCGCTCTTCACCACGTTGTCGATCACGATGCCGGGGAAGGTGACGCCGACCGGCCCGGTGTAGCCGAAGTGCGCCACGATCTGGCCGACCACCTCCGCGACCGCGTCGGGCTTGGCCGGGTGGGGGGTGGGGATGCGGAGCCGGTCGGCGGCCAGTTCGCCGGTGGCGAGGTCGACCGGCGCCCCCTTGATGCCGGATCCGCCGATGTCGATGCCCAGAACGTTCATGAGGCCCCTATACCCCGAAATGAACCCACCGTCAGCCCCTGGCGTATCTCGCGGCACAAGCGCACATCGAGGAGGCACGGATGCAGCACCGCATCATGACACTCTGCGCCGGGACACTCGTCCTGTTCACCGCCGCCGCTCCCGTCGAGGCCGCGCAGACCCGGCCCAGGTTCGAGGTGGTCGGCCTCGTCTCCGACGTCAAGGGCCGCGCCGCGGTCCACGATCCACGCGTGGTCAACCCCTGGGGGCTGGCCCTGGGCAAGACGCTCTGGGTGGCCAACACCGGCACCGGCTCGGCCACCGTCTACTCCGGCGTCCCGGGCGCGATCAGGAAGGAGGCCACCGAGGTGGCCGTCCCGGGCGGCGCCCCGACCGGGCAGGTGCTCAATCCCGGCGACGGCTTCACCGTCAAGGGCAAGCCGGCGACCTTCCTGTTCGCCAGCCCGAGCGGCGCGATCACCGGCTGGAACGCCGAGGCCGACCCGGCCGGCGCGGTCATCGGCGCCTTCACCCGCGGCGCCGACTACAAGGGCCTGGCCATGGTCGGCGACTCGCTCCTGCTGGCCGCCGACTTCGCCGGCGGCCGGGTGCACGCCTTCGACGCCGACTTCCGGCGGCTGCGGCTGGGCCGCTGGCAGTTCAGGGATCCGTTCGTGCCGCGCGGCTACGCGCCGTTCAACGTCTCGGCCGTGGCGGGCGCGGTCTGGGTCTCCTACGCGCTGCGGGACTCGGCCACCGGCAAGGCGGTCGCCACCCGGGGCAAGGGCTTCGTCTCCCGCTTCAGCCCGGACGGCCGGCTGACCGGGCGGTTGTCGCGCGGGGCGCTCAACGCGCCCTGGGCGGTCACCGTCGCGCCGCGCGGCTTCGGCGCCTACGCGGGCGCGCTGCTGGTCGGCAACTTCGGCGACGGCACCGTGCAGGTCTTCAAGCGCGGGCGGCACCTCGGCCCGCTGCGGGACTCGGCCGGCCGGCCGATCGTGCTGCCCGGCCTGTGGGACCTCGAACCGGGCACCGCGGCGACCGGCGGGGAGAACGCGCTGTGGTTCTCCGCCGGGATCGACGGCGCCCGGCACGGCCTGGTCGGGCTGATCCGGCCCGCGGGCGCGCGCGCCCCGGCGACCGGCCAACCGGCCACGCCGACCTCACCGGCCGCCCCGGTCACCTCGCCGCCGGTTTCCGGCGGCTACTGACCGTCCGGTACGGCAAGCGCCGCCGCCAGCGCCGAGGGACCGGTGTAGTGCAGGCCGATCATGCCCAGCCGTACAGCGGCCTCGACGTTCTCGGCCCGGTCGTCCACGAACAGGCAGCGGCCGGCGGGCACCCCGGCCCGCTCGGCGGCGATCTCGTAGATGCGCGGGTCGGGCTTGGCCACGCCGACCCGCGCGCTGCTGACCACCTCGTCGGCGAAGTAGGCGAGCCCGAGCCCGGCGAGCGCCTCCTCCAGCGCGGTCGTCGCGTTGGTCACCAGCACGACCGGGACGTGCGCCTGGATCCCGGCCAGCAGCGCCCGCACCTCCTCGTCCACCGAGGTGGGCACGGCGGCGAACTCGGCGACGATGGCACGGGCCCGCTCGTCGCCGCCGAGGGCCTCGGCGACCGACTCCAGCCACTGCTCGTCGCTCACCCGGCCGAGCAGCGCCGGGCCGATCGTCTCCGGGGCGAGGGCGAGTTTCAGCAGCTCACCGGGGGCCAGGCCGTACCGCTCGTCGAGGGCCGCCTGGGCGGCCGGGTCGTGGTGCCGGAGCACGCCGTCGAGGTCGCAGAGCACAGCGTCAAAGGCAAGCACGAGTCGATTCCGTCCCTGGGTGCGGCAAAGTCGAGGCCACTACGATAAGCCCCGAGATGACGGATCATCAGCTTCCCCAGGAGCTGCGCCGGCTGTTCGCCGACGGCGGCAGGGGTCGCACGCTCTCCGTCGGGCTGCCTTCCGGCGAGCTCCTGTGCGCGGAGGACGGCCGTCCCGCGTTCTGGATGAGTCTCGACCCGGCGACCGCCACGCAGTGGTCGGCGTTACGGGCCGAGCATCCGCGCTCGGGGCTGTGGCCGATGTTGCTGGAGGAGACCGCGCAGCCGTGGGCCGCCGCCCGCGTCGAACCGGACAACCCCGTGCTGATCGGGCACTTCACCGCCGAAGGCTTCATGGCCGAGGTGTGGCAGGAGTGGGTGATGCAGGCGCCGCCCGAGGCGCTGGCGGAGATCGAGCCGTTCGGCGTGCTCTGCCCCGGCCTGGCCGACCCCGGCGTGCCCGCGGGCGACCCCGACGAGGTGGCCGAGTGGTTCGCCAAGCAACTGGAGGAGCGCGGCATGTGCCTCGGCCTCGCGCCCGCGGCCCGGGGCGCCGACGCGCTGGTGGCGATGGGCTGGCAGGGCGCCATCCACCACAACGAGTGGGCGGTGCCGATGGCGGCGGTCGTGCGGAGCTGGGAGGAGCGGTTCGGGGCGCGGGTGGTGTGCGTGGGCTTCAACACCCTCGATCTGAGCATCGCCGCGCCGCCGACCGACCTGGAGCACGCGCTGCACGTGGCCGCCGAGCACTGGGCGTTCTGCCCGGACAACATCGTGCAGGGCGCCGGTGACCTGCGCGGCTACGCCGAGGAGCTCGTCTCGGCGTATTCGTGGTCTTTCTGGTGGGACTGATCGTTCTCCATTAACGTGTCCTTGGCATGATTCGGGGCGATCTCACACCAGAGTTACTGAACACCCCTGTCTGGGGGGACGGGCTGCCGGAGCGGGCGGGCATCCCGGTGTTCGACGTGCCGCTCGTCTCCGTCGGCGGCGGCATCGGCTCGTTCACCCTGCTCGACGTCCTGCGCATCCGCGGCGTCCCGGCCGAGTGGATGCGCGTGCTGTCGGTCAACGACACCCCCTGGCAGACCTGGGACTACCTGTGCCGGGCCTCCCAGCTCCCGGCCACCGAGCGCATCCGTTCCGACGCCGGGGCCAGGCCGGACAACATCTGGGGCTTCCCGTCCTACGCCGTCGCCGAGTCGTGGCGCGAGGTCAGCCTCAAGCCGCTGCTGCAGGTGCTGGTCGAGCCGGTGCTGAGCGACTTCTACAGCCCGCCGGCCGGCCTGGTGAGCGCCTCGATCGCCAAGGAGGCGCACCGCATCGGCTACTGGAGCATGCTGGCCAAGGGCCAGGTCCGCATGGTCAGGAAGCGGCACGGCGGCGGCTACTTCACCGTCCTGACCCCGCCGCCGGGGGCCGCGCCGACCAAGCGGGTGATCCTGCGCTCCAGCCACGTGCACCTGGCGGTCGGCTACCCCGGGCTGAAGTTCCTCGACGACCTGCAGCGCTTCCGCGAGGAGCACGGCGGCGGCCACCAGGTCGTCAACGCCTACGAGCCGCACGAGCACGTCTACGACACCCTGCGCCGCCGGCCTGGAACGGTCATCGTGCGCGGCGCGGGCATCGTCGCCTCGCGGGTGCTGCAGCGCCTCATGGACGACGTGGAACGGTACGGCCTGCGGACCCAGATCGTGCACCTGTTCCGCACCTACGTCACCGGCTCGCACGGCCCCAACGCCCGGATGCGCCGCAAGGGCGGCGACGGCTGGGCCTACCAGGCCTTCACCATGCCCAAGTCGGCCTTCGGCGGCCAGCTCAAGGCCGACTTCGCCGCGGCCACGCCCGAGCGCCGGGCCGAGCTCGCCAAGCTGGTGGCCGGGACCACCACCCCCAAGCTGCGCCGCTGGCAGGACCAGATGGCGCGGGCCCGCTCCGGCGGCTGGTACCACCCGGTCCAGGCCACCGTCGACAAGATCGAGCGCGCCCCGGACGGCCGCCTGGTCACCCACTACGGCCACCTCACCTACCTGTCGGACTTCATCATCGACTGCACCGGCCTGGAGGCGGACATGTCCGAGCACCGGGTCCTGGACGACCTGCTGCGCTTCGGCGGAGCCACCCGCAACCGCGCCGGCCGCCTGGCGGTGAGCCCCAGCTTCGAGGTGCTCGGCGCCGGAAGCGGCGACGGGGCGCTGTACGCCTCCGGCGCGGCGGTCGCGGGCAACCACTTCCTGGCCGTCGACAGCTTCCTCGGCCTGCAGACCGCGGCGCACGAGATCGCCGACGACCTCGCGCGGCGCGGCTTCGGCCGGCGCCTCGGGCCGCTGCGGTCGGTGGCGCAGTGGCTGCGCTGGGCCGGCGGGCGGCCGGTGTGATCCCCACCCTCGGCGGGCGGCTGCAGACCCGCCTGTTCCTCGCCTTCGCGGTCGGCGCACCACTGACCGCGCTGCTGGCGCTCGTCCTGCCCATGGGCCTGGCCGACGCCTTCGTGATCCTCCTGGCCGCCACCGTGCTCGGCGCCGGCTGGGAGCTGCTGTACCACCTGTTGATGCAGTTCCGCTGGGACAAGGACTGGCCGACGCTGTTCGGCCTGCTCACCGGCCTCCCCGAGGGACTGCTGCTGTGGGGCCTGCTCCAGGCGGAGCTGGTCCCGCTCGTCACCGGCCCGGTTCGCGGGGGCGCCTTCACGATCATGTTCTTGGTCGTCTGGCTGGGCCAGTGGTTGTTCGCGAACGGCCCCATGAGGGTGCTGTCCGTCCGCTGGCGCTTGCGAGGCGGGCGCCTGATCTGATCGAAAGGGCAAGACGCGCATGCGTAGAGCCGGGGGAATCCACTTCGCCCACCCGCTGGCCTTCTGGGCGGGTGTGGTGTTATGCGTCGCGGGGGTGGCACTCCACCTGCCGATGTACCTGCACGCCTCGCACATGGGCTACCGGATGGCCGGGATGCCGATGGACCTGCCGATGACGATCGGCATGGTGCTGATCGTCGCGGGCATCGCGGCGACGGCCTACGGGCTCGTGCCGCGCGGCTGGCTCACCGCCAAGCCGGCCGCGGACGTCAAGATCAAGGCGCTCGACGGCGCGAAGCTGCGGCCGGCGCACATCGGCCTCATCGTGGTCATGTCGACCGCGGTGATCATCGACGCGATGAAGCCGATCACGCTGGGCTTCGTGGCGCCGGAGATGGCCAAGGAGTACGCGTTGCGGCCTGCCGTACCGACCGGGGAGCTGCCGGTGGCGCTGCTGCCGCTGTTCGGGCTCACCGGGACCGTGCTCGGCTCGCTGATCTGGGGCTGGATGGGCGACCGGATCGGGCGCAAGCCCTCCATCCTGTTCGCCGGAGTGATCTTCGTGGCCACCGCGATCTGCGGCGCGATGCCGTCGTTCGAGTGGAACCTGATCATGTGCCTGGTCATGGGCCTGGGCGCGGGCGGCATGCTGCCCATCGCCTTCTCCCTGCTGGCCGAGACCATCCCGGCGCGGCACAAGGGCTGGGTCATGGTGCTGATCGGCGGCAACCTGGCCATCGCCTACCTCGCCGCGAGCTGGCTGTCGGCCTCGCTCGCGCCCACCTACTCCTGGCGGGTGCTGTGGCTGGTCGGGCTGCCCACCGGGGTCTTCCTCATCCTGCTCAACCGCTGGATCCCCGAGTCGCCGCGCTTCCTGCTGGCCCACGGGCGGCACGAGGAGGCCTCGGAGATCCTCCAGCGGTACGGCGCCGCCGCAGTACGCGGCGAGGAGGTGGAGACGGTCGCCGACCCCACCTCCGGCGGTTACTCCCGGCTGTTCCGCGCGCCGTACACCGGGCTCACCTCCGCGGTGGTCATCCTGGGGCTGGCGATCGGCCTGGTCACCTTCGGCTTCCAGCTCTGGATCCCGTCCAACCTGCGCACCCTCGGGCTCGACCAGGTCACCGCCGACCGGGCGCTGCGCGACTCGACGCTGCTGGGGCTGCCGCTCATCTTCGTCTCGGCGGCGATGTACGGGCTGTGGAGCGCGAAGAAGACCATCGTGGTGCTGTCCACGCTGGTCGGGGTCGCCCTGGTGGCGCTGTCGTTCGCCGGTGAGACGCTGGCGCAGGACAGCACCTGGCTGTACCTGCTGCTGGCCGGGCCCATCGTGGGCACCGCGGCCATCTCCGCCGTGCTGGCCGCCTACGCCTCGGAGATCTACCCGACCCGGATCCGCTCGCGCGGCTCGGGGCTGTCGGCCGGGATGGGCAAGTTCGGCGGCGTCGCGGTCACCGCGGTGCTGGTGGCCGGGGCCGCCGTGCCGTCCATCGGGACGACCGCGCTGCTCGGGGCGGTGCCGTTGCTGCTGGCGGTGGTGATCGTGCTGGTGTTCGGGGTGGAGACCACCGCGACGGCCGACTCCCCGGAACCGGCCACCGCCACCTGACCCGCGTTGTTGCGGGGCCCGCGGATCAGGCGTAGCCGCCCAGTCCGCGGGCCTCCTCGGCCCAGCCCGCCAGGAACATCAGCGCCGCCCCGCGCTCGCGATATCGCCGCGCCACATCCACCGGCCGGCCGCCGCCGTAGTCGAGCTGCACCGCCTCACCCGCCCGCCGGAGCAGCGCCGGCACGAGCCAGTCGTACTTCACCGCCGACGCGCACACCGCCAGCCGTACCTGCCGGGGATCCCCGCGCCACCCCGCCTCCCGCAGCCCGTCGAGGTAGGCCCCGAACAGCCGCCCGTCCAGCTCCGGCAGCCGCGCCGCCGGAAGGAACAGGTCGAAGACGCTGTCGGGCAGGTGGTTGCCCAGATCCTCGCCGAGCGCGCCCTCCCCGGTGAACGCCCAGTCGAGCAGGACCGACCCGCTCCCGTCGGCGATCACGTTGTTGGGCCACAGGTCCAGGTGGCACCACACCCGGGGCAGGCCCTCCAGCGTGGCCAGGAACCACTCCCGGTCACGATGCAGCCGGACCATCTCGGCCCGCAGGCCGGGCGGGAAGTGCTCCCTGACCATCGGCTGCGCCCACGCCTCGTCGTCGTCCAGCAGCGACCAGTCGACGCTCTTCGCTCCCGTGTAGCCGCGCAGGAAGCCCCGGCTCAGCCACGGCCGCTCCACCGGCCCGGTGCCGCCCTGCGCCCGGCCCAGTTGCCCGGCCAGCCGTACGTGCCGCTCGGCGGACCAGGCCGCGCCGGGCTGCCCGGCCACGTCCTCGGTCCACAGCGCCAGCTTCCCGCCGTCGCGCTCCACCACCTCCAGCAGCCGGGGCGCCCGGATCCCGGCCTTCTCCCACAGGTACGGCAGGCCGTCCGCGTACACCTCGGCCTCGCGGCGCCAGTAGTTCCAGTGCCTCGGGTCTCTGGACGCCTGCCAGTCCGGGTGCCCGCCCGGGTCCGGCGACAACACCTTGACCACCGCCGACCGATCACCCCTCACGACCCGCCAGATCCCGGCGGTGACCGCGTTCAGCGGGTTGTGCGTCAGGGGGTGCAGGGACCAGGGGGCAGTGCCGGGCAGGAGCCGCTCGACCTCATCGGCCAACTCATCCATCCGAGCGATGCTAGGCCGTGCCGCCGCACGTCCCAGTCCGCTGAAGCGGCGGACGCGGGGCCGTGAGGCTGTGGCGTGGTGGCTGCCGTGGGGTGGTGGCTGCTGTGGTTCTGGGGCTGGTGCCGGTCTGGGGCCGGGCTGGTGCCGGGCTGGGGCTGGTGTCGGTTAGGAGCGGTGTGCGGCGAACTGGAAGCAGCCGAACTCCACCGCCCGTACGTGCACCACCGCCACCTCCGGCTCAGCGAACAGCTCCTCCAGCCACGCCTCCGGATCCGCCCCGGCGGGAAGGAGCCGCCCCGAGTGAATAGTCCCCTTAGCGGTGTACGCCCGCAGCACCCGCTGCGCGGTGTGAGCCACCGGCCATCCCTCCCCCTCCTGCCCCGGACACTCCCCGGCGTGCACGAACACCGGCCCCACCTCGTCGTACGCCCCCGGCTCCACCCCGTTCTCCACCGCCCACCGCCGCAGCGGCGCGTACGACACCAGGGCGATCTCCGCCCCCGCCTCAGCCTTGGTCAGACAGCACCGCAACGGACTGCCACCCTCGTCATCGATCAGCAGCCGCGGCGGGTTACCCGCATCGTCCCGCCGAAGCAGCTCCGTCACGATCTCCCGGGGAATCGCAGCAATCGTAAATGTCATACCCCCAGCGTGACGCCCCAGCTCACCCCCCGCTGGCGCCCTTCGGACATCGCATGCCCTCCCCGGTCGGCGGCGCACCACCCTCCAAGGTCCTGGCGCCCCCACCCTTCCGCCTCGGCGGCGCGCCCACCCTCCCCCTGCCCAATGGCCAGGCTCACCCGTCCGGCCGTCGAACCCCGCCGCCTCCGCCTCCTGCCCCAACCGGCGCGAACGTTCCGGCGGCACGTCGAAGCCGTGGCAGTCCCCAGCCCGCCACCCACATCCGGCCCCGTCCAACCCGCGCCTACGCGTGCGCGCGCAGCTCCTGGATCGCCGCCATGATCCCCTTCCTGTCGTACGCCCCGGTGGGCATGGTCGCGCCGTGCGCATGCCGGACGACGCCCTGGGCGTCGACCAGCACATCGCCCGACTGCTGCATGGACCCGAAGATCTTCCTGCTCAGCCCGACCATCTCGTGCGGCGTCCCCCGGCGTCCGGTCAGGACCGGGAACGGCACCTGCCGCCTGGTCTTCCAAGCCGCCGCCTCCGCCCGTTCCTCGGGCACCGCGACGAACACCTGGACGTTCGCCGCCGCGAACTCGCCCCGGCTGCGGACGAGGTCCTGCACGTGGCGGTTGCAGATCGGGCAGGACGTCGACCGCATGAAGTACACGAGTACGGCCTGCCGTCCCCGATGGTCGGACAGGCGTACGGCCTGCCCGTCGGTGTCCTCCAGGACGAGGTCGGGCGCGGTCGATCCGATGGTGAGCATGGTGGAACTCCTCTTCGCGAAAACGGGTGATGGAAGGCGACCCAGGCTCAGCGGCCGGCGGATCCGGTCAGGCTCAGCCGGAGCCGGGCACGGGCCCGGTGCAGGTGGGACTTCATCGCGGCGTTGCTCAGCCCGAGCGACTCCGCGACCCGCCGGCCGGGATGGCCCAGGACGTCACGCATGATCAGCACGCGCCGCTGGACGTCCGGCAGTTCCCTGATCGCCTGGGCGACCAGTTCGGCCTCCATCCGCCGGATGACCTCGTCCTCGGCCGAGGTCGCCGCCCCCGCACCGAAGTCGGCGTCCCGCTCGAACAGCAGCCGCGCCCGGCGCAGGCACTCGTTGCGCACGATGCGGAACATCCACGACGCCAGCGCCCCGGTCGCCCGGAGCGTGCCGATCTTCCGGTACAGCGTGATCAGCGCTTCCTGCGCCGCGTCCTCGGCGTCCTGCGGGGTGGCGCACAGGTGCTCGGCGAAGCGCCGCACGTGGGAGTGGGCGCCGTGGATCACCGCGGTGATCGACTCCCGGTCGCCCGCCTGCGCGGCCTCGATGAGCTGCTCGCTCGCCCAGGCGCGGTCACTCACGCCCGTCCTCCAGCCGCTCGGCCCAGGCCCGTGCCGTGGCTTCTGCCATGCCTGTGTCCCCTTCCGTGTGACTATCACCCCATAAGAGGGCACCGCCGTACAAAAGGATTCACCTTCGCGGCAACCAATTTCGCCGGGCCCCCGTCATACGGGTTTCGGACCCGTGCAACCCGCTCCCGGGCTGGACGCATCCCCTGAGTGTGAAGCCATCCATCTGGGAGATCCATGAACGCTGACGAGGAGTACACCGCCTACGTGCGGGGCCGGTTGTCCTGGTTGCGGCGGATCGCCTACCCGTTGTGCCACGACTGGCACCGCGCCGACGACCTGGTCCAGACGACGATCACCCGGCTGTACGTCAAGTGGCGTCAGGCCCGGGCCGCCGACGACCTCGACGCCTATGTGCGCGTGATGCTGATCCGCGTCTTCCTCGCCGAGCAGCGCGGGGGCTGGTTCTCCCGGGTACGGCTGGCATCCGGCACCCCTCCCGACCCGGCGCTCCCTCGCTCGCCCGGCGCTTCCGGGGTGTCCGACTCCGGCGACCGGGACCTGGCCATGGACCTCACCCGAGCCCTCGCCGCCGTCCCACCCCGCCAGCGCGCCACCCTCGTCCTCCGCTTCCACTGCGACCTGAGCGTCGAGCAGACCGCCGCGGCGCTCGGCTGCTCCGCCGGAACCGTCAAGAGCCAGACCGCCCGCGGTCTCGCCACCCTGCGCTCGATGCTCGACGCCCCGCAGTCCCCTCTCGCCTGGACGGAGAAGCCGTGACGGATGTCAAGGAGCTGTTCGACTCGCTGGCCACCCGCGAGCAGCCGCCCACCTCGATCGACGTCGACCGCGCCATGGCGGAGGGACGTGCCGTGCGCCGCCGCTGTCGCGCCGCCCTGGCCGCCACCACCGCCGTCACCGCAGCCGCCGCTGTCCTCGCGACCCTCACCATCACTCCCGACCGCCCCACCCCTCGACCCGACGTCGCCGTCGCCGTCCCCTCCCCCTCCGCCACCCCCACCTACCGGGGCTTCGCGGAACTGAAGAAGAAGTACCCGCCCAAGGGCCGGATCGCCTCCGTGCCGCCCCTGCTCATGTGGGTGAGCCACAGCCCCCGCCCCGACCACCTCTTCCTCTGCAGCAGCGGCCCCACCGGAAGCTCCTGCTCCTCCTTCCCGCCCTTCACTGCCGAGGAGTACGCCAGGCGGCAGGGCAAGCTCCGTGTCGTGAACGTCTGGTTCGGCATCGCCAAGTCCGCCGTCCACGGCGTCACCGCCCACGCCAAGGACGGCCGCAAGTTCCCCGGCTCCCTCACCCGCGAGGTCAGCCCTGGCCTGGGATTGTGGGCGGTCGAGTATCCCCGGGACGTCGCTATGCGTAGCCTGGTCTTCACCGACGCCAAGGGCAAGGTCCTGCAGCGGATCCCGCTCTGACATTGGCTGCCAGGTGAGGAACTTGGACAATCTCCTCCCGTGATGGGCATTCCCGGCTTCGAGCCGACGTTCCTGGTCGGCCTGGAAGCCGTCCGCGCCGACCATGGACCCGCTCCGGCGGCGCTCCTTGGCAGGCGTCTGACCGGCTTCGCCCTGGTCCGTTTCGTCGAGGACGGGGTCCGGCCGCTTCCGCATCGTCAACGCCTTGGACGAGAACGACATCGAGCTCGGCGACGCCGATCCCGAATTCGCGCGGTACCCACTGGGCACGACCTGACCGGTCGGCCTCTCGGCTCAGAGACAGGCCCGCGCCTACCGATGGGGTCAGCAAGTGCCCCCGCCGCCTGCCCAACGGTCCAGCCGCCTTCTATGGCAGAGCCCGGCGAACGCACAAATCGACTCGACCTCCGGCGACCGCCCCAGACTCGGGGAGCGCGAGGGGCCGGGAGGCCCCTCGAAAAGGGGGGTGTGGGGGGACGCCGGAGGCGGCCCCCCACACCAAGCGCTGCCCGAGCCCGAAGGGCGAGGACCTCGCTAGTAGAACTCGGACTGCGGTTCGGGGAGGGTGAGTTCGGCCGGGCCGGTCCAGGTGGAGCGGGCGGCGGCCGGAAGGTCGTTCTCGGTGGGCGGCGCGGTCAGGACCAGCGGGACGACGATCTTGCTACGGGCAAGGTCAACCGTGACAAGCGTCCCGGTGGGGTTCTCGGCCCGGGTGTAGGTGTTGTCGGTCCCCGCAAGGACCAGCCCGATCCGGTTGCCCTTCCGGAAGACGTACTCCTGCGGCAACGTCTCCCACCGCACCCGCACGGAGGTGCCGGGCGTCACCGGTGTGGAGACGGACAGGGAGTCCCGGTTGGAGGTGTCGATCCAGCCCCGCGCCACGATCTCCAGCGGCCGGGTGGCGACAGCTGTACCGAAGGTCTTGTAGCACCCGTCGTCGAGGGCCGAGGCGTCGCCGTGGCAGGACTCGGTGGCCTGCTGGACGATGCCCTGACCGGTGCGCCAGTCCACGCGCGGGGTCTCGCCGAAGTCGACGAGCAGGGCGGTCAGGTTGGCGGCGGGCTTGTCGAGGGTGACCCGCAGGTCGACCACGGGGGTGCCGGACAGGCGCAGGTCGAGGGGAAGCGGCCCGGTCGTGTAGGCGAGACGGCCGGGCGCCGGGGTGCCGACGTCGGCGACCATGGCGGTCTCGCTGAGGCGCAGGTCGGTGAAGCTGCCGGTGGCGCCGGGGCGGGCGGGCAGCAGGCCGAGGGAGCCGTCGGCGGAGGGCCGCAGGGCGACGGGCAGGGCGTTGGGCGCGGGCCAGTCGCGCTGGGTGATCCAGCGGCCGGGGGCGAGCTGGACGTCGGCGCGCGGCTCGCGCAGGATGCCGTTGCGCACCCCGTGCAGCCAATAGTCGAACCAGCGGTGCAGCGTGTCCACCCAGATGTCGCGGCGGCCTTCGAAGTCGAACGGGTCGACGTGCTCGTACTGGCCGACCCAGACCTTGCGCGGGATGCCGCGCTGGGCGAGCGCGTCCCACCATTCCGACCAGGTGTCGGGCTTGACGTTGAGGTCGTTGACGGTGTGCACGGCGAAGACCGAGGCCCGCATCTTCGACAGGTCCGCGCGGTGGTCGCGAAGGGCCCAGAAGGGCGTGTAGTTGCCCGTCTCGTCGGCGTCCTCGGCGTTCATCCGGTCCCGTACGGCGGCGCATTTCACCGCCCCGTCGGTGTCCACCGCATTGGCCAGCCATCCGGCGTAGTTCAGGCTGTTGTAGAGCATGCCGTTGGAGCGCTGGTACTCGTACCACGAGCTGATCGCCGAGATGGGCACGATGGTCTCCAGCCCGCGCACGCCGGTGGCGGCGACCGCGTTGGCGAGGGTGCCGTCGTACGACTTGCCGATCATGGCGGCCTTGCCGGTGGTCCAGTCGGCGGCGACCGGGGTGCCGTCGGCGCGGAAGCCGGGGGCGCGGCCGTTGAGCCAGTCGATGACGGCCTTGCCGCCCAGCACGTCGGCCCGGCCGCCGGTGTCGGGGCAGCCGTCGGACTTGGTGGTGCCGAGCATGTCCACGTTGAGCACGGCGTAGCCGCGCGGCACGAAGTAGTTGTCGTAGAACAGCGGGAACTTCACCGGGTTCCCGGCCGCGTCGTACTCCTTGCGCTCCCGCTCGGGGCCGCGTCCGGAGTTGTCGTAGTAGGGGCTCTCGTCGATGATCACCGGGACCTTGAGCCCGGGCCCGGACTCCTTGGGCCGGATGATGTCGACGCGCACGCGGTCGAGGGCGCCGTCGGCGTCGCTGTCGATCGGCGCCTGCACGTAGACGTGCTCGCGGACGGCGTCGGCGTAGGAGAAGACGGGCTGGGTGCGGCCGTCGGCGACGGTGACGGCCGGGGTGGTGGCGGACGCCTGGGCGGGGGTGGTGATCGTCAGGGTGAGGACGACCGCGGCGAGGGCCGGGCGTAACTGTGGCACGCGTGACCTCCGGAAAGGGAGTGAAATACCACTCGCAATGTCTCAGAGATCACCCTTTGACGGAACCCCGCAGCACGCCGGAGATGACCCAGCGCTGGGCGAAGAGGTAGACGAGCAGGACCGGGGCCAGCGCCATCAGGTAGGAGGCGAAGGCGAGGGTGTGGTCGGTGTTGAACTGCGCCTGGAAGACGTACTGGACCAGCGGCAACGTCTGGGCGTCCGGGCTGGAGAGCACGACCAGCGGCAGCAGGAAGTCGTTCCAGGCCCACAGGAAGGTGAGGATGCCGACGGTGGCGTTCATCGGCGCGAGCAGCGGGAAGATCACGCGCCAGAACACCGTCCAGGTTCCGGCGCCGTCGACGCGGGCGGCCTCCTCCAGCGAGACCGGGATGGACCGGATGTAGCCGACGTAGAGGAAGATGTTGAAGGCCAGGCCGTACACCACGTAGAGCAGGATCAGTCCCGCCTGGTTGTCCATCCCGAGCAGCGAGGTCTGCTTGATCACCGGCAGCATGATGATCGGGAAGGGCACGAACAGCGCGGAGACGAAGTAGTAGTACAGCCCCTTGAACAGCCGACGCCGGAAGTTGCGCGCGATGGCGTAGGCGACCATCGAGTTGGTGAGCAGGGTGAGCGCCACCGCGCCGACGGTGATCAGCGCGCTGTTGAGCGCGGCCTTGGGGTAGTTCGTGAGTTCCCAGGCCTGCGCGAAGTTGCCCCAGGCGGGGCTGTCCGGCAGGTCGAATCCGGCGCCGGCGAGCTCGGCGGGGGTCTTGAGCGCGGTGACCGCGGTGAAGTAGAGCGGCACGAGCACGGTCAGCGAGCCCGCGGCCATCAGGGCGGTCAGCCACCAGCGCGGCTTCACAGCGTCGCCTCCCTGCGTTGCAGGATCCTGAGCTGGACCAGCGAGACCAGCACGATCACCACGAAGTAGACGATCGCGTTGGCCGTCTGGTAGGCGTACTCCCCGCCCTGGAAGCCGCCGGTGTAGATGAGCAGCGACACCGAGGTGGTCGAGGTGCCGGGCCCGCCGTTGGTGAGGGCGACGATGTGGTCGAAGACCTGCAGGAAGTTCTTGAGCGAGAGCACCATGTTGATGGTGAAGAACGGCGCGATCAGGGGGAAGACCACCGACAGGAAGCGCCGCCAGGTGCCCGCGCCGTCGATCATCGCGGCTTCGTGCAGGTCGGCCGGGATGGTCTGCAGGCCCGCCAGGTAGATCACGATGTTGAAGGCGACCGCCTGCCACACCGCGACCAGGACGATGCCGATCCACGCCAGCGCGGGGTCGGCCAGGATGTTCGTGCCGCCGAAGACGGCCGGCACCGAGTTGGCGAACAGGTAGTTGAAGATGTAGCCGACGATCAGGATCGCCAGGACGTTCGGGATGAAGTAGATCCCGCGCAGCGCCGTCCTGAACCGGATGCGCGCGTTCAGCCCGAGCGCCACCGCCAGCGCGAGCACGTTGGTCAGGACGGTCGCGACCAGCGCGAACTTGAAGGTGAACAGGTAGGCGTCGAGGATGCGGTCGTCCTTGACCAGGTTGAGGTAGTTGCGCAGGCCGACGAAGGCGTGCTCGCCGTACCCCGGGTAGTCGGTGAAGGAGTAGTAGAGCCCCTGCAGCACCGGCACGGTGTGGAAGAGCAGGAAGAGCACGAGCGCGGGTAAGACCATCCAGTAGTACGTCCTCATGAGCGGCGCTCCATGACCTTGTCGTACTCGCTGTCCAGTTCGGCCAGGAAGGCGCGCCGGTCGCCGTCGATCAGGAACTGCTGGATGATCCGCTCCAGCCCGACCGCCAGCGGGATCTGGTGGTCGGGGTAGCCGGTCAGCCGGCCCTCGGCGAAGAAGGGCATCACGCCCTGCAGGGCCGGGTCGTCGGGCGTGGCCTCGCGCAGCGGCGGCACGGCGACCTGTTCGCGGGCGTAGGCGCGCAGCACCGCGGGGCGCATCAGGTAGTCCACGAAGAGCGCGGCCTCCTTCGGCCGGCGCGGCTCGCGCGGCATGGTGATCGCCACGTCCACGCCCGCGACCAGCTTGTCGTGGGGGTTGAAGGTGCCGATCTCGAAGCGCGGCCCGGCCTTCCTGATCGCCGGGATGGCGTAGCTGCCCTGCAGGTACATGGCCGACCGGCCCTGAGCGAACTCGCGGTTGCCCTCGTCGTAGCCGCGTGAGAAGCGGTCGGGCTGGCCGTACCGGTAGAGCTCGGCCAGGCGCGCGGTCACCTCGCCGTAGGCCGCGCCGAAGCTGGTACGGCCGGCAGCCCGCCGCGCGAAGAAGTCGCCGGGCGCGAGGTTGGCGGCCAGCGCGTTGAAGGTGGGCAGCGCCGTCCAGGCGTCCTTGAGCGTGAGGTAGAAGGGCGTGACCCCGGCGGCCTCGAACCGGCGGGCCGCCGTGAGCAGGTCCGGCCACGAGGTGGGCGGGCGCACGCCGTGCGCGTCGAACAGGGACTTGTTGTAGATGATCCCGTTGGCGTTGCTGGCGAAGGGCAGCCCGTTGACCTCGCCGGGCCGGTGGGTGCCGAGGTCGTCGAGGATGCGCTGCACCGCCGGGTTGATCGCCTCGCGGGCCGGGTGGCGGGAGAAGTCGTGGAAGACCCCGGCCCGTGCCAGTTCCCCAAACACGCTCGACCCGTTGAGCGCCAGGACGTCCGGCACGTCCCCGCGCACCAGCCGGGCCCGCACCGCCGTCTCGGCGTTCGGCACGTGGTTCTGCACGACCCGGATGCCCGGGTGCTCCCGCTCGAACCCGGCGATGATCCGGTCGAAGACCTCGGTCGCCTCGGGCTTGAACTGGAAGAAGTCCAGGGTCACCCGGCCGTCCGCACCGCAGCCGGTCAGCAGGAGGGAGAGGGCGACCAGGGCTGCGGTACGGCGGGGCATGCCACCCCGCTGCCCAGCGATTCGCCGGCTATGACGAGGGCTCAGCTGACCTCGCGAAACGAGGCCGGGAACAGCTCCGCACCCGGCCGCCGGAGGTGGTCGCGCTCGGAGTAGGCGGCCTTCATCCGGTCGAAGTAGTCCTGGGCCCGCTCCCGCATCGCGCTTTCGTCCACGCCCGGGATCACCCGGTCGCGCATGACGACGCGCCCGTCGATGACCACGGTGGTGACGTCGGCGCCGCCGCAGTTCATCAGCAGGGTGCGGATCGGGTCGTCCACCGGCCCGACGCGGGGCCCGGACAGGTCCACCACCGTCAGGTCCGCCTTGGCGCCCGGCGCCAGCCGGCCGAGGTCCTCGCGGCCCAGCGCCCGCGCGCCGCCCAGGGTGGCCGCCCGGTAGTAGTCGGCCGCCGAGCCGGCGTCGAGCCGCCCGGTGACCAGCTTGGCCAGGTTGTTGCCGTAGTCCATGTTGCGGATCATGTCCGGCGGGAAGGAGTCGGTGCCCAGCGCCACGTTGACCCCCGCCGCGCGGTAGGCGTCGAAGTCGTGCAGCGCGTCGCCGTAGCGCACCGAGGTCAGCGGGCAGTGCGCGATCCCGGCCAGCGCGGCGAGCCGGCCGACCTGGCCGGGGTCGAGGTAGCGGGCGTGCGGGACGATCAGCCTCGGGCCGAGCAGTCCGGCCTCCTCCAGCACCTCCAGCGGGTGCTTGCCGTACCAGCGGGACAGCAGGGCCAGCTCGGTCTCGCCCTGCATGCAGTGCAGGCGCACCAGGCAGTCGAGCTCGGCGGCGGCCTCGGCGGTGGCGCGCAGCAGGCCGGGGGTGAGCGTCTCGATGCGGCAGGGCAGCAGGACGCCGCGCAGCCGCCCGTCGTGGGCGCCGTCGAAGTCGCGGGCGAAGCGGATCGCGTCGGCCAGGCCGCGCTCGCCGAGCTCGGGTTCCCAGAGCACGTCGCGGCTGCCGTCCGCGCGCAGCACGGGCACGCCGGAGCGGTAGGAGGGGCCGAGGTACATGCGCAGGCCGAGCCGCCCGGCGATCTCGGCGACGCCGGCGAACTCCTCGTAGGACTCGGCCCAGGCGCTGTGCGTCTCGGCGGCGATGGGCATCGCGGTGGTGATGCCGTTGCGGATGAGCTGGGTGAGCGCGTACTCGCGCATGAAGAGCGTGTCGTGCGGCGGGAAGACCGCGTGCCGCCGCGCGAAGTAGTCCTCCGACCAGGCCAGGCCGCCGGCGGTGCCGGGGCCGTGCCAGGTGTCGAGGATGGCGTGGTCGATGTCGGCCAGCGCGTCGAGGTCGATGAAGCCCGGCCCCACCAGGGCCAGGCCGGCGTCGATCACCTCGTCGACGGGCCCGTCGTACGGCCCGCCGGCGTGGACGACGGTGTCGCCGGAGTAGACGACGCAGCCGTCGCGGTGGATGACGTGGTCGGTGCCGTCGAAGCCGACGACATGGGAGGCTTTGATGAGGGTGCTCACGGTATACCACTATCGCAGGTCGGCCACCCGGAAGGTTCCGGCGTGCTCGCCGTACACGATGAGGTTGTCTTCGTAGGAGTGCCTGGCGTGGTCGTACCGGCCGCCGCAGGTCACCAGCCGGATGGCGGGCGCGGCCGAGCCGGCGAAGACCTTGTGCACCGGGAAGGCGGCCTTGCCGATCTGCTCGGTGCCGGTGGCGCGGAAGACCACGACCCGGTCGTCGGAGCGCAGGACGGCCAGGGTGTCGCCGGGTTTGACCTGGCGCAGCCTGGCGAAGACGGCCGGTCCTGTCTTGGTGTCCAGGTGGCCGACCAGCACGCTCGCGCCCGGCTGACCGGGCACCGGGCTCTGCCGGTCCCAGCCGGCCAGATTGGCCTCGCCCAGCGGCGGGGCCTGCAGCCGGCCCTTGTCGCCGCTGTTCACGGCGAGCACCGGGGCGTCCACCTTGACCGCGGGCACCAGCACCCGCAGCGGCCGGACCAGCCGCGACCCGCCCGGAGCCGGCGACGGCCAGCCACGCGCCTGCACCGTGGCCGGCAGCGTCAGCGCCGGAGCCCGCCCGGCCGGCTTGCACCCACCCAGCCCGAGCACCAGCACCGCGACACCCGCCGTCGCCAGCACCACCCGCTCAGCCAGAATCCCCGGGACCGTTCGCTCAGCCACGTCCGCGGGCGCGGCGGCGGACCACGATCACCGACCCGGCGGCGGCTCCGGCCAGCAGGAGCAGGGCCCCGCCGCCGGCCAGCAGCGCGCCGGGCACGCCGGCGGGCTCGGCGCTCGTCGCGGTGTTGGCCACGGCGCTGGTCGCGGCGTTGGTCGCGGTGGCGGTGTCCCGCGCGGTGAGCGCCAGGCCGCCGCCTCCGGTGTCCGGCCCCCAGCCGCCGACCACGATCAGCGTCCCGGAGTCGACGTAGGAGCCGCCGTCGCAGGAGACCTCCACGTCGTAGCGGCCGGGCTCGGCGTCCCAGTCGATGTCGGCGCGCCCGACCGCCACGTCACCGCGGTCCCGCAGCACCACGCCCTCCTCCTCGAACGCCTCGGACTCGGCGATCAGCTCGGCGACGCCGCATTCGTCGTCGCCGCATCCGCTGTCGCCGCACTCGTCATCGCCGCACTCGGAGTCGCCGCAGTCGGGGCCGAAGTCGTAGTCGACGGTGATGCGCACGCTGTCGCCCGGTTCGACCTTGTAAGGAGAGATGTCCACGTCCGCCGCCGCCGGTCCCGCCACGCCGGTGACCAGGACCGCCGCGGTGACCACCGCACGGTAGAGAAAGCCCATGCCGGGCTTCTACCCGGCCCCACCGGTCACTCCCGTCCCGCCAACGGCAAATCTTCACCGAGAGTGATCAAGCATTCACCCCTCGTCCAGCGCATCGGCTCGCACCAGCCCGCCGGCGAGGTGGTCGAGCTCCCCCGCTGCCAGCCGGACCACCGCGGTGGCCGCCGCCTCCGGGCCGGCCCGCCGCGCGGTCACCGAGGCGACCAGGCCGGGCAGCCAGAGCTTGGCCTCCTCCGACTCGGCGAAGCGGCGCCCGAGCCGAGTGTCGACCGTGCCGGGGAACAGCTCGAAGACCCGCACGCCGCTCTTGCCGACCTCCTCGTCGACGCTGCGCGCCAGGAAGCTCAGCCCCTGCTTGGCCACGCCGTAGGCGGTGAGGTACGGCCCGCCGCCGCCGGCCAGGTAGACCACCCGGCCCTGCCCGCGCTCGGTCATGTACGGCAGCGCCTCGCGGGTGAACTGCATGGCCGAGCGCAGGTTGACCTCCACGTCGCGCCACCACTGCGCCGGGTCGGTGAGGCTCAGCGGCCCGACCGCGCCCAGCCGCCCGGCGGCGCAGACCAGCAGGTCGAGCCGCCCGTGCAGCCGGATGGCGCGTCCCACCGCGGCGCGGGCGTGCCCGGGGTCGGCCGCGTCGCCGACCAGGGCGACGCCGCGGGCGAACTCGGCGGTCTCCTCCACCTCGTCCCGGGTGCGGGCGGTGACCAGCACCTTGGCTCCGGCCCCGGCCAGCGCCAGGGCCATCGCGCGGCCGATCCCCCGGCCCGCGCCGACGACGAGGGCGACCTGTTCCGCGAGCCGACGATCCGTCACCGACCTACCTCCATGAGGGCAAGATAGCGCCAGATATCACCATCAGGGCTGAAAACGGTGGTTCAGGCGGCATCGTGGCGGAAGCCGGGGAGCCCCTGCTCGGCGAGGGTTCTGGTGAGGACGCGCAGGGCCCGGTGCAACGCCATGTCGTCCAGGTGCCCGTAGCCGAGCACGAGCCCGTTGCGCGGCCGGGCGTCGCAGTAGCGGTCCAGCGTCGCGACCTGGACGTTGCGCTCGCGCAGCAGCCCGGCGAAGCGCTCGGCCGGGAGGTCCTCGGGCAGCAGGAGGGTCACGGAGGAGCCGCCGTCGGCCCCGGCCAGCCGTACGCCGGGCCGGCCGGCCAGCGCGTGCCGTACCAGCGTGCGCTTAGCCGCGTACAGCGCCGACAGCCGGTCGATGCGCCGGGCGACGCAGCCGGTGGCCAGCAGGTCGGCCAGCGCGCGCTGGGCGAGGAAGGCGGGCTGCTCGCCGGCCGCCGCGATCTGCGCACGGATGAGCGGGGCCAGCCGGCGCGGGACGAGCAGGTAGGCCATCGGCAGGGCGTTGGTGAGCAGGGCGCCGAAGGTCCCGATCATCGCGGTGCGGCCGGGGTCGCCGAGGCTGAGGATGCTCGGCTCGGGGCCGAGCGAGGCGTCGGCGTGCCCGTCGAAGCCGGGTTCGAGGACCAGGCAGCCGTGCTCGGCCATCGCCCGGCGGCGCTCGCGCGACATCCGCACGCCCAGCGGGTCGTTGCGCTCGGGCATGACGACGGCCACGTCGCAGTCCTTCGGGATCAGGCCGACCTGGGCGCCGTCGCGGTCCACCGGCAGCGGCAGCACGCGGGCGTGCCGGCGGACGGCGGCCCGGACCGGCGGCGGGGCCGGGTCCTCGACCGCGACCAGGCGGGCGCCGGCCGCGCTGAGCAGGAGCTGGAGCGCGTGGCCGTAGCCGAGGGTGATGATCACCTCGTGCCCGTCCGTGACCAGGCCGCGCGAGTCGCGCAGGTGGCCGGCCACGGCGGCGCGCAGCTCGGGCAGGCCCGCGGCGGGCAGGTCCTCGACCGGCGGCGCGTGGTGGCTGGCCCGCCGCCAGGCCGCGCGCCAGGCGGCCAGCGGGAAGCCCTCCGGGCTCGGCCGGTCGGGTTCGAGGCTGATGAGCGGCAGTTCGTCCGGCTCGTGGACCGCGCCCGGACCGGTGCTCGCCCCGCGCCGGGCCACGTAGGTCCCCGAGCCTGTTCTGCCGGTCACGTACCCGGCGGCGTGGAGCCGCTCGTAAGCCGTCACCACGACGCCGCGCGAGACCCGCAGGATCCCGGCCAGCGTCCGCGTGGACGGCATGCGGGTCCCCTGTCCCAGCCGTCCGGCGTCGATGGCCTCGCGAAGCTGTGCGGCGAGCTGGTCCTGCAGCGGCCGATCCCCCTCGCGGTCCAGATGGATCGGTACCAGAAGCCTCCTTGGGCTGCGCATGTCGTCTTCCCCCGTCGCCGGCCGAGCTTTCCACCAAGGGGCGTGACATCCCGTTCCATCGCCCGGCACGCGAGGACAACCTGGCCGGTGAACGCACCAGGGCCACCGGCCGGGCGGCGTGCCCGGGCGAGTGGCCCATGAGCGGTGGGGTTACGAGCGGACGAGCCGCGCGATGGCGTCGCTGGCTTCCTTGACCTTGGCGTCGGCCTCGGGGCCGCCCTTGGCCGCCGCCTCGGCGACGCAGTGCGCCAGGTGCTCCTCCAGGAGGGAGAGGGCGAAGGACTGGAGCGCGCTGCTGGCCGCGGAGACCTGGGTCAGGATGTCGATACAGTACTTGTCGTCCTCGACCATGCGCTGCAGGCCGCGGACCTGGCCTTCGATCCGGCGCAGCCGCCGGTTGTGGTCCTGCTTGTTGGTGGTGTATCCCGCCATCGCCCCGTCCTCTCCCCGGTTGTGCAGCATAACACCGTACCCCCCTACCGTATTCCGGAGGCGGACTGCCGCGCCCGCCTCCCGAACGGTCTCACACACGCGCGGGCTCCGCCTCCGCCCCCACCGGTCGCGGCCGGCGCATGAACACCATCGAGAGCACCGCGCCGGCCAGCGCGGTCACGGCCGCCCCGGTGAAGGCGCCGGAGAAGCCGGCCGAGGAGGTGGCGATCGCGGTCATGACCGCCAGGCCGAGCGCCGAACCCACGTTGTAGGTGGTGTTCACGATGCCCGAGGCCAGACCGGCCTCCTCCGGCTTCGCGCCGGACATCGCCGACATCATCGCCGGGATGTAGGCCAGCGACATGCCGATCGCCGCCACCAGGCTGGCCGGGAGCACGTCCACCACGAATGAGCCGCCGGGCCGGGCGAAGGACAGCCACGCCACACCGGCCGCGAGCACCAGCAGGCCGAGCACGATGAGCGGCTTGGCCCCGAAGCGGGCCAGCAGACGGGAGGTGATGCCGATCATGAAGATCATGATGGCCACGGTCATCGGCAGCAGCGCCGCGCCGCTCGGGAAGGCGCCGAAGCCGAGCCCCTGCTGCAGGTAGAGGTTGAGGAAGTACCACATCGGGATCCACGCCGCGCCCAGCAGCGTCATCGCCAGGTTGGCCGGGGCCAGGCCCGGGGCGCGCCAGATCGACAGCGGCATCAGCGGGGTGCGGATGCTGCGCTGCAGCAGCAGGAACAGGGCCAGCAGCACCACGCCGCCGCCGACGGCCGCCCAGTTCTCGCCGACAATGCCGAAGACCAGCAGCGCGATGCCGGCCGTGGCGGCCAGGCCGCCGAGCAGGTCGACCGAGCCGCGCCCGCCCTTGGTCGCCGGGAGCAGCGCCGGGACCGCGGCCAGGGTGGCCAGGCCGATCGGCACGTAGATGATGAAGACCCAGGGCCAGCTCAGGTACTCGGTGATCACGCCGCCCAGGAAGACGCCGGCCGTGCCGCCCGCGGGGGCCGCCGCGCCGTACAGGGCCATGGCCCGGCCCAGCTCGCGGGGCTGGCCGCCGAAGAGCATCATGAGCAGGGTCATCGAGGCGGGCGCGATGAGCGCGCCGCCGACGCCCTGGATGCCGCGGCCGAGGATCTCCACCCACGCCGTCCCGGCCGCCGCGGCGACCACCGAGCCGGCGACGAGCACGAGCCAGCCGATGGAGAAGATCTTGCGGGCGCCGAACAGGTCGGACAGGCGCCCGCCCAGCAGGAGCAGCCCGCCGAAGGCCACTACGTAGGCGTTGAACACCCACTGCAGGCCGCTGTCGGTGAACCCGAGGTCACGCTGCATGTCCGGCAGCGCGACGCCGATGATCGACGTGTCCATGATGACCATGAACTGCGCGGCGGCGAGCACCAGCAGGGCCCACCAGCGACGCGGATCGGGTGACATGGCCGTCTCCTTCCCTCATACCCCATGGGGGTACCTTGATTCGATGACGGGGAACGTAACATACCCCCCTAGGGTTTGCAACGCCGGACCGCTCCGCCGCGCTTCTCCCGGCCGAGTGGTCCTGGTACGGCAGGCGTCCCGGCGGCTTTGCTGGAGCCATGAGCGTGAGACTCGCGGAGGCGCCGGTCCTGCACCGGCACGGCGACGGAGCCCTGGAACGCGCCCGGCACGCGGTCGGCGCGGCTCGGACCGCGTCACGGCTGCACCTGGCCTCCGCCTTGCTGGTCGAGGGCCTGCTGACGACCGAGACGCCGCGCCCCGACCACGCCCTGCCCCGGCTGGAGGAGGCCCTCGGGCTGCTGGCCGGCGAGTGCGGCCCGGAGGCGACGCGGCTGTGGGCGCAGGTGCGGATCGCCCTCGGCCGCGTCCACCGGCGCTCAGGCCGGCACCGCGAGGCCGAGCGCGAGCTGCGCCAGGCGCTGGACGCGGTCGAGCCCGAGTCGCTCGACGCGGTGCTGGTCCTGAACGAGCTGGGCGCGACCCGGCGCGGCGCGGGCGAGCACGATCAGGCCGAGGCGTGGTACCGGCGGGCGCTCGCGCTGGCGGAGTCGGCGTCGGGGCTCGGCAGCCCGCAGGCGGTGGCGATCCTGATCGAGGTGGAGGCCCCGCCCGCGGCGTAGCGTGAATGCGCACCGACTAAAGGTGAGCCATTCCCATGTATGTCTTTTTCGCCATTCAAATCGCCGCTTTCATGACATCATCGTCCTTTCCCCCTCCGATCATGGGAGACGTTGATGGCCGATGATCAGCAACTGCTCGATGAATGGTTCCGCGGCAATCCCGGCGATTGGCATGAATCGCGGTCAAAAGTCACTTTTCCTGCACGTGCTCAGGTTCTCGAACTCGCCGTCCAGCTCTCGCGCTCGGTCCCGGGGCACATCGCCGAATTCGGCGTCTGGAAGGGCTATTCGACGCGGGTGATCCGCGATGAGCTGTGGCGCGCCCGGTTATGGGACCTGCGCCAGCGCCGCAAGCGCATCTACGCCTTCGACTCCTTCCAGGGCCTGCCCGAGGGCTACGAGCACCTTCCCGCCGGCACCTTCGCCACCCCGATCCCCCGGCTGAAGGGGGTGCGCGTGGTCGACGGCTTCTTCGAGGACACCCTGACGCCGGCCCTGGCCGCCGAGATCGGCACCATCAGCCTCGCCCACCTGGACGCCGATCTGGAGTCGGCCACCACCTGCGTGCTCGACTGGCTGACCCCGATGCTCACCGGCGGCAGCCTGCTGCTGTTCGACGAGTTCCTGGGCGAGGACCCGGCCGAGTTCCGCGCCTTCCGCGACTGGCAGGAGCGCACCGGCACCAGAACCGCGCTGCTGGCGCTGTTCGGCCGCGAGCCGAGCGGCAAGGGCGCGATGACCGACCGCCGCGCCCTGTTCCAGGTGATCGGCAGCCGGACGCTCAAGAAGTCGCCGCCCCTGCTCCCGACCCGGTGGCGCCGCCGGCTGGCGTCGAAGTGGTGAGCCAGCCCGCGTAACGCGTGGCGAACAGCCCCGGCAGCCCGCCGGTGTGCAGGAAGACCACCCGGTCGCCGCGCGCGATCCGCCCCTCGCGGACCGCCGCGACCAGCCCGGCCATCGCCTTGGCCGTGTAGACCGGGTCGAGCAGCAGCCCGTCGGTGCGGGCCGCCAGCAGCAGGGCCTCCAGCGCCGGGCCGGTCGGCTCGCCGTAACCCGCGCCGATCCGGCCGGTGTCCAGGGCGCACCGGCCGGTCGGCTCGGGCCGGCCGGTGCGCGCGGCCACCTGCGCCGCCAGCTCCTCGACCGCCCGCGCCAGATCGGGGCGGGCGCCGACGTCCACCCCGAGCACGCGGGCGTGCTCACCGAGTCCCGCCACGAGCCCGGCGTGCGTCCCGCCCGAGCCGCTGGCCACGACCACCAGGTCCGGGCGCAGCGCCTCGTCCAGTTCGCGGGCCACCTCGGCGTAGCAGGCGACGCCCTCGGGGCTGGAGCCGCCGATCGGCAGCGCGTACGGCTTGCGCCCCTGCTCCGCCAGCTCCCGGGCCCGCGCCCGGATCGCCTCCTCCAGCTCCTCGTACGGCAGAGCCGCCCCCTCCAGCCACCGCACCCGGGCCCCGAGCACCTCGTCGAGCAGCACGTTCCCGCTCGCGACCGGCTCCGCGGCCAGCCGGGTCAGGACCAGGTCGCAGCCCAGCCCGGCGACGTTGGCCGCGGCCGCGGTCATCCGGGCGTGGTTGCTCTGCGCCCCGCCCCCGGTGACCAGGTGGTCGCACCCCTGCCGCCGGGCCTCGGCCACCAGCGCGGCCAGCTTGCGCGCCTTGTTGCCGCCGCCGGCCAGCCCGGTCAGGTCCTCGCGTTTGACCCACAGGTCGCTCAGGCCGAGCTCACCGGCCAGGCCGGGCAGCCGGTGGAGCGGCGTGCCGGCGATGGGGAGCAGGGCGTCGTCACTGTCTCGCATGCCGCCACTCTGCCAGCCCGGCGGCCTCAGCGGAGGAAGGCGGCGGCCACGCCCGCGTCCACCGGGATGTGCAGCCCGGTGGTGTGGGAGAGCTGGGTGAGCAGGAAGACCGCCTGGGCGATGTGCTCGGGCAGCACCTCACGCTTGAGCAGCGTCCGCTGCGCGTAGAAGGCGCCCAGCTCGGCCTCCGGCACGCCGTAGACGGCCGCGCGGTTGGCGCCCCAGCCGGAGGCGAAGATGCCCGAGCCGCGCACCACCCCGTCGGGGTTGACGCCGTTGACCCGGATGCCGTGCTCGCCCAGCTCGGCGGCGAGCAGCCGGACCTGGTGGGCCTGGTCGGCCTTGGCCGCGCCGTAGGCCAGGTTGCTGGGCCCGGCGAAGACGGCGTTCTTGGAGGAGATGTAGACGAGGTCGCCGCCCAGCCCCTGGGCGATCATCACACGGGCGCTCTCGCGGGAGACGAGGAAGGAGCCGCGGGCCATCACGTCGTGCTGGAGGTCCCAGTCGGCGACGGTCGTCTCCAGCAGCGGGCGCGACAGCGACAGGCCCGCGTTGTTGACGACCAGGTCGAGGCCGCCGAAGGCGAGGACCGCCTGCCGTACGCCCTCGACGACCTCGGACTCGGCGGTGACGTCCATGCGGACGGCCAGCGCGTCGCCGAGCTCGGCGGCGACCTTCTCGGCGGCGGCCGGGTCACGGTCGGCGACCACCACGCAGGCCCCCTCGGCGGCCAGCCGCCGGCAGGTGGCCGCGCCGATGCCCGAGCCGCCGCCGGTGACCAGGGCGACCCGCCCGGCCAGCGGCTTCGGCGGCGTCATGCGGCGCAGCTTGGCCTCCTCCAGCTCCCAGTACTCGATGCGGAACTTCTCCGCCTCCTCGATCGGCCGGTAGCGGGAGACCGACTCCGCGCCCCGCATCACGTTGATCGCGTTGACGTAGAACTCGCCGGCCACCCGGGCGGTCTGCGCGTCCTTGCCGAAGGAGAACATGCCGACGCCGGGCGCCAGCACGATCGCCGGGTCCGCGCCGCGCATGGGCGGCGAGCCGGGCACGGCGTGGCGCTCGTAGTAGGCGGTGTAGGCCGCGCGGTAGGCCTCGAACTGGGGCTCGATCGCGGCTTCCGGGTCGAGGACGAGCGGCGCGACCTTGGTGCGCAGGAAGTGGTCGGGGCAGGAGGTGCCCAGCGCGGCCAGCCGCTCCAGCTCGGCGCGGGAGACGAAGTCGAGCACCTCGGCGCTGTCGGTGAACCGCCCGACGACCGGGTGGGCGCTGGAGGCCAGGCCGCGCAGCACCGGGAAGAGCTCGGCGGCGCGGATCCGCCGCTCGGCCTCGGGCAGCGTCTGGCGCACCACCGGGCCGAACGGGTCGGGCCGGCCGTGCTCGGCGAGGTAGGACTCGGCGGTGCGGATGATCTCCAGGGAGTGTGCCTCGCACTCGGCGGAGCTCTCGCCCCACGCGGTGATGCCGTGGCCGCCCAGGACGCAGCCGATGGCCGCCGGGTTGGCCGCCTTGATCGCGGCGATGTCGACGCCGAGCTGGAACCCGGGCCGCCGCCACGGGACCCACGCCACCCGCTCGCCGAAGATCCGCCGGGTCAGCTCCTCGCCGTCGGCGGCGCAGGCCAGCGCGATACCGGAGTCGGGGTGCAGGTGGTCGACGTGCGGGGCGTCCACCAGGCCGTGCATCGCGGTGTCGATGGAGGGCGCGGCGCCGCCCCGGCCGTGCAGGCAGAAGTCGAAGGCGGCGACCATCTCGTCCTCGTGCTCGACGCCGGGATAGCGGCCGGCCAGCGCCCGCAGCCGGTCGAGCCGCAGCACGGCCAGACCGGCCTCGGTCAGCGTGCCGAGGTCGCCGCCGGAGCCCTTGACCCACATCAGCGGGATCGGCTCGCCGCTGACAGGATCGGGCGCCTCGCCCTTGGCCGAGGCGTTGCCGCCGGCGTAGTTGGTGTTGCGCGGGTCGGCGCCCAGCCGGTGCGCCCGCTCCAGCAGCTCGTCCTGCGGTCGCGTCATGCTCCCCACCCTGCCTGCGCGCCGCCCACCCGCTCGGCGCAGATCTTCGCGAAATATCCGGACCTGGCGTAGGCCGCCATCGGGTCCGGGTCGAGGCCCTTGGCCGCACGGAACTCGGCCAGTGCGGGCCGTACGTCGGTGTTGAAGGCGTCCATGAGCACGGCGTTGGCCGCCAGCACGTCGCCCTCACGCTGCGCGGCCGACAGGGCCGCGCGGTCGATGCGCAGCACCTTGGCCGCCGCCTCCTGCACGTTGAGCACCGAGCGGATCTGACCGGGGATCTTGGGCTCGATGTTGTGGCACTGGTCGAGCATGAAGGCGATGCCGCCGGACGGCTCGCGCAGCACCTCGGCCAGGATGCGGAAGAGCTGGAAGGGGTCGGCTGCGCCGACCATCAAATCGTCGTCGGCGTAGAAGCGCGAGTTGAAGTCGAACCCGCCCAGCCGGCCCTCGCGCAGCAGGAAGGCCACGATGAACTCGATGTTCACCCCCGGCGCGTGGTGGCCGGTGTCCACCACGACCTGCGCCTTCGGCCCGAGCTTGAGGCAGTGCGCGTAGGCGGTGCCCCAGTCCGGCACGTCGGTGGTGTAGAAGCTGGGCTCGAACAGCTTGTACTCCAGCAGCAGGCGCTGGCCCTCGCCGAGCCGCCCGTAGACCTCGGCCAGCGCCTCGGCCAGGCGGTCCTGGCGGGCGCGGATGTCGTCCTGGCCGGGGTAGTTGGTGCCGTCGGCGAACCAGAGCTTGAGCTCAGGCGAGCCGGTGGCGTCCATGATGTCCACGCACTCCAGCAGGTGGTCGACGGCCTGGCGGCGGATCGCCGGGTCCGGGTGGCAGACGCTGCCCAGGCGGTAGCCGTCGTCCTGGAAGGTGTTGGAGTTGATCGCGCCGATGCGCAGGCCGAGCTCCCCGGCGTACCGCGCCAGGTGGGCGTAGTCGTCGACCCGGTCCCACGGGATGTGCAGGGCGACGCTGGGGGCGGCGCCGGTGTAGGCGTGCACCTGGGCGGCGTCGGCCAGCTTCTCGTACGGATCCCTCGGCACGCCCGGCTGGGCGAAGACCTTGAAGCGGGTGCCGGAGTTGCCGAACGCCCACGAACAGGTCTCGACGGCGAGCTCGTCCAGGCTCATCGCATCACCTCGTGTAAAAACGTTTTAACAGATGCGCCGAGGCTAGAGCGGCTGACTGGCAGGTGTCAATCGGGGCCGCTATCCTGCCTCCCACTGCTCGATTCCTTAACACGTTTCAAGAGGCCCGATGAAGGACGTCTCCATCAAGGACGTTGCCGCCCGCGCGGGCGTCTCCGCCGGCACGGTCTCCAACGTGCTCAACCGGCCCGGCAAGGTCGCCGAGGAGACCCGGCTGCGCGTGGAACGCGCCGTGCAGGAGCTCGGCTTCGTCCGGCACGGCTCGGCCTCCTCGCTGCGCGCCGGGCGCAGCCGCTCGCTCGGGCTGGCCGTGATCGACATCGCCAACCCGTTCTTCACCGAGGTCGCCGCCGGGGCGGAGGACGTCGCCAGCGCCGAGGGGTACGCGGTGCTGCTGGCCAACTCGGCCGCCGACCCGGCCAAGCAGGAACGCGTGCTGCGCGTGCTGGCCGAACAGCGGGTGGGCGGCGTGCTCATCACCCCGGTCGGCGACGAGCTGCACCAGCTCGACCTGCTGCGCGAACGCGGCATCAACGTCGTGCTCGTCGACCATCCCGCGCACCGGCCCGACCAGTGCGCGGTCGCGGTCAACGACGTCGCCGGCGGCACCCTGGCCGCCACCCACCTGCTCGCCTCCGGCGCCCGCGCGCTCACCTACGTCAGCGGCCCGCTCGGCATCCGGCAGTGCCGCGACCGCCTCGACGGCGCGCGCCGGGCCGGAGCACCGGTGACCGAGCTGATCGTCCCCGCCATGAACGCGCGCGGCGGCGAGCGGGCGGCGGCCGACCTGCTCGCCGCGGGACCGCTGCCCGAGGCGGTCTTCTGCGCCAACGACCTGCTCGCCCTGGGCCTGCTGCGCGGCCTGCTCCAAGCCGGCGTCCGCGTCCCCGAGCAGGTCCGGGTGGTCGGCTACGACGACATCGACCTGGCCGGGGCCTCCGTCGTCGCGCTCACCTCCGTCCGCCAGCCCATCCGCCGCCTCGGGCAGGTCGCCGCCGAGCTCCTGCTCGACGAGTGCGACCACCCCGAGACGCACGCGCACCGGCAGATCATGTTCCAGCCCGAACTCGTCGTCAGGGAGTCGGCCCCATGACCACCTTCGCCGCCGTCGACCTGGGCGCCTCCAGCGGGCGCGTGATCGTCGCCGACGAACGGCTGCGGCCGGTCGAGGTGCGCCGCTTCCCCAACGGCCCGCTGCGGCGGGGCGGAGCGCTCCGCTGGGACCTGCCCCGGCTGCTGGCCGAGATCGAGGCCGGGCTGGCCGCCGCGGGGCCGCTGACCTCGCTGGGCATCGACTCCTGGGCGGTCGACTACGGGCTGCTCGACGCCGCCGGCAGGCTGCTGGCCGACCCGGTGTCCTACCGCGACAGCCGTACCGACGGGGTGCGCGAGCAGGTGGCCGCCGAACTCGGCGACGCCGAGCTCTACGCCCGCTCCGGCCTGCAGTTCCTGCCCTTCAACACGCTCTACCAGCTCCGGGCCGACCCTCTGGTACGGCAGGCCGCGACCATGCTGCTCGTCCCCGACCTGATCGCGCACCACCTGACCGGCGAAAGCGGCGCGGAGGTGACCAACGCCTCCACCACCGGCCTGCTCGACGCCCGCACCCGCCGGTGGTCGGCCGAGCTGATCGGCCGGCTCGGCCTCGACGCCGGGCTCTTCCCTGCGCTCCGGCACCCGGGCGACACCATCGGCACGACCGCCTCGGGCACGCCGGTGGTCGCGGTCGCCTCGCACGACACCGCCTCCGCGGTCGTCGCCGTCCCCGCCGAGGGGCCGCGTTTCGCCTACCTGTCGTGCGGCACGTGGTCGCTGGCCGGGGTCGAGCTGGCGGCGCCGGTGCTGACCGAGGAGAGCCGGCTGGCCGACTTCACCAACGAGGCCGGTCTCGACGGCACCGTCCGCTACCTGCGCAACGTCATGGGCCTGTGGATCCTGCAAGAGTGCCTGCGCGAGTGGGGCGATCCCGAGCTTGGCCCCCTGCTGGCCGCCGCGGCCGAGCTGCCCACCCGGGCGGTCGTCGATCCGGGGCTCTTCCTGGCCCCCGGCGACATGCCCGCGCGCATCGCCGCCGAATGCCGCCGCACCGGGCGGCCCGAGCCGCGCACCCCCGCGGAGACCGTGCGTTGCGTCCTGGCCAGCCTCGCCCTGGCCCACCGCGACGCGCTGCGCGACGCCCAGCGGCTGTCCGGTCAGGAGGTGGACGTGATCCACCTGGTCGGCGGCGGGGCGCGCAACGCGTTGCTGTGCCAGCTCACCGCGGACGCCTGCGGCCTGCCGGTCCTCGCCGGCCCCGCCGAGGCCACCGCGCTGGGCAACCTGCTGGTGCAACTGCGGGCCGCCGGAAAGGTCGGCGGGCTGGCCGAGATGCGCGCGCTGGTCCGCGAGACGCAGGAGATCGTCGCCTACGAACCCCGGAGTTTTTTCCCGCCGGTGTAGAAAAGCGGTCCGGCCCCTTCGTCATGCTGGTGAAACGACACCTCGAAGGAGTCAGCATGAAGTTCATGATGTTCGTCTGCACCGACCTCGCGCCCGACACCGACCAGAGCGCCTACCCCGACATCGAGCAGTGGGTGGGCGAGAACGACAAGCTCGGCCGCCGCCTCGACGGCGACGTCCTGGCCGCCCCCGCCGAGGCCAGGACGGTCCGGGTGCGCGAGGGCAGGCTGCTCGTCTCCGACGGGCCGTTCACCGAGACCCGTGAGGTCATCGTGGGCTACGACATCCTCGAATGCGCCTCGATCGACGAAGCCGTCGAGGTCGCCGCCGCCCACCCGATGGCACGCGGCGGCCGGATCGAGGTACGAGCTTTCGGAACGCTGTAATCCGCGGGCCCCTCCAGGGACTTATGGGTGTGGACCAACCCCAACAACGCTTCACCGAGCTCTACGACCGGCACTACCGCGGCGTCCTCGGCTACGCGCTGCTGCGCGCCGAACGGCAGGCCGCCGAGGACGTGGCGGGCGAGACCTTCCTGATCGCCTGGCGACGGCTGCGCGAGGTCCCCGACCCCGCGCTGCCGTGGCTGCTCGGCGTGGCCCGGAACCTGCTGCGCAAGCAGCGCGACTCCGGGCTGCGCGGGCAGGCCCTCGCCACCCGGCTGGCCGACCTGGCCCCTCCGCCCGAGGACGACGTCGCAGAACGCGTCGCCCAGCGCGAGGCCGCCCTGGCCGCCCTCGCCGAACTCGGCGACCAGGACGTCGAAGCCCTGGTCCTGGCGAGCTGGTACGGGCTGACCCCGGCCGAGGCGGCCCGCGTGGCGGGCTGCTCGGCCAAGGCCTTCGCCGTCCGCCTGCACCGTGCCCGCCGCCGCCTGTCGCACGCGCTCGACCGAGCCGCACTCACCCTGGAGGAACGACGATGACCCCCGACGACCTGATGCTCAGCCTGCGCCCCGACGCCCTCACCGAGGATAGCCACCGGCTGCGCCGCGAGCGTGACCTGGCGGCCGCCTTCGCCGCCCGGCGGCCCCGGTCCCCGCTGCCCGCGCGGCTGCTCAAGGCCGGGCTCGGCCTGGCCGCCGCCGCGGCGGTCGGCGTGCCGTACGTGGTCAGCAGCTCCCCCGCGACCGCTCCCCCATCGGTGGCGAGTCCTGGCGGATCGGCCGGCGTGGCGGCCGTCCCGGCCCCGGCCGAGACCGTCGACGCCCGCTCCTTCCTGCTGGCCGGCGCCGAGACCCTCGCCAAGACGCCCGCGGCCTCGGCCCGTTACTGGTTCTCCAGCACCCGCACCTACGACCCGGTCAAGGGCGGCGGGGTGCTCGCCGTCACCGACGAGGTCTGGAGCAGCCCGCGTGGCGGCCGCCTGGTCACCGGCAAGGACGCCGAATACCTGCCCGCCCGGCCCGGCGCCGCCCTGCCCGAGGAGAAGAGCCTCGACCACGGGCCCATGCTGCTGAAGACCGCGATCGGCGGCGCGCTCGTCAGCGACGCCGACGTCGCCGCCCTGCCCAGCGGCCAGGCGGCCCTCGACCGCTGGCTCCGCGACGCCTACCAGGGCCGGGGCGAGGACCTCCCCGCCGAGGCCGCCGCCGAGGCGCGCGCGGAGACCTACCCCGCCTTCGTCCTGGGCGCCGCTCGCTTCCTGCTCGACTCCCCCGCCACCCCGGCCACGCGTGCCGCCGTTCTGCGCCTGCTCGCCGCCCAGCCCGGCCTCACCATGCAGCAGGGCGTCACCGACCCGGCCGGCCGCTCCGGCGTCCAGATCGGCCTGGCCGGCAGCCCGGTCCAGCTCACCGTCGACCCCACCGGCGCCAAGCTGCTCGCCTTCACCTACACCGGCCCGGACGTCCCCGAGAAGCGCGCCGGCACCTCGGTGCGCGCGGCCCAGGTCAGCGGCCGCAAGGTCGCCATCCTCTCCTCCGGCTGGGTGGACACCCTGGGCGCCCGTCCCTGATCCCCGGGCTGGAGTCCCGCCCGCCAGGCGGATCAGGCTTCCGCGCCGAACTCCCGCAGCAGTTCGCGGTCCGCCGGCTCCAGCCCGAGCCGTACGGCCCGGGCCAGGTCGGCCTCGCCCGCCTCGCGCTCCCCGAGCGCCAGGCGGGCGCAGGCGCGTCCGGCATAGCCCGACCCGGCCATCGGGCTCAGGTCGACGGCCTGGTTGAACACCGCCAGCGCGTCGATCGCCGCCCCGCTCCGCAGCAGGGCGTGACCGAGCTCCATCCGGAGCCCGAGATCCCCTGGCAGCCGCTCCACCGCCCGCTGCAACAGCTCACCGGCCTCCGCAGGCTCGCCCAGCGCCAGCGCGATCCGGCCGAGCTCGGCCAGCATGCGGGCGGCCGAGCGCCGGTCCTCGATCGTCTCGAACTCCGACTTGGCCGCGGTGAAGCTGTCGCGCGCCGACACCAGATCGCCCTCCACCCGGGCGATGGTCCCGCTCAGCGCCATGGCGTGCGCCGCGCGCAACTCGTCGCCGCTGGCGCGGTACTGCTGGGCGGCGGTCTGGGCGAAGCGGCGGGCGGAGTCGAAGTTGCCCTCGCCGAACGCGGCCTCGGCCGCCGACCGGTAGTCGGCCGGCGTGGCCCGCGCGGTGGTCACCTGCCCGCTGTCGGCATGCCGTACGGCTGCCGCCAGCAGATCCTGCCCGAGCTGGTACCAGGTGGCGGAGGCGCGTTGCTCGGCGGTGAGGACGTGCCGCTCGACCAGCGCGTCGGCGACCCCGTTCGGCATGTCGGCGGTGAGCGCGATCCCCCGGTAGGCGGTGCCGCGCGTGCCGTGCTCGGTGATGAAGGTCTGGGCCACCCATCGGCGGATCTCCGGCTCCGACCGCCCGGTCAGCAGCGCGACCTCCCGCACCGCTTCGGTGTAGAACTCCGCCATGACCGCCCTCGCGTCGCCCGGCCCCACCTCGTCACCGCCTTCCACCACCATCACGTCCGGCGGCAGCGTGCGCCAGAGTCTGACACATTCGAGCTGGAGCAGCAGCGGTTCGACCCGGTCGCGGTGGATGGTCACCGACTCCCCGAGCGCGTCCACGTAGGTGCTCGCCAGCATGCGCTCCACCAGCCGCTCGGCGCTGCCCGCGGCGAAGCGCCGGCCGGTGCCGGCCAGCGGCCCGGTCACCGCGGCCACCGCTCCGTCCCGGGTGAGACCTTCCAGTCGCAGGCGGGTGATCGGGTGCCCGCCGGACAGCCGCCACTCGTGGGAGGTCACCACGCCGAGCTGATCGTCGCGGACGGTGAGCAGCAGGTTGACCGGCAGCTCGCGGACCACGCGGCCCAGCTCGGCCAGGAAGTCCTCGCGCTCGGCCAGCCGGGCGGGCATCGCGGTGAAGACCTCCTCGAACTGGTCGATCGCCAGCAGCAGGTCGTCGTCCTCGCCGCCGGCCAGGACGCGCTCCAGGAACTCCACCAGCCCGGTGCCGGGCTCGGGCGCCGGGCCGGGCCGGGCCCAACCGCTCAGCAGCGCGTAGCGGTAGGAGTTGTGCGGGCCGGAGCGGGCCAGCGGCCGGGCGGCCTGGTGGACGACCCGGCCCACCGGCAGGACGCGGACCCCGGGCTCCCGGCTCAGCCGCGGGACGACTCCCGCCCTGAGCAGGGAGGTCTTCCCGACGGCTGACGGTCCGTGCAGGACGACCAGGCGCTCGGCCAGCCACGCCTCGCGGAGCTGGCGGATCTCCAGGTCCCGGCCGAAGAAGACGTCGGCGTCGGCTTCGCCGTACGGGCGGGGACCGAGGTAGGGGCCTAGGGTCACGCGACCTCCAGCGCCGAACGCAGGTGGGCGGTGAAGCTCTCCGGGCTCTCCCAGAGGACCCTGATCCGCTGGTCGGCGCAGTACTGGTCGAAGAAGCGCCGCCGCTCGGGCGAGATGCGCTCGTCGGGGTCGATCTGCACGCTCACGTGCTCACGGCGCTGCCCGTGGCTGAGACCCTTCATCAGGGTGCGGAACAGGACCAGGAAGTTCCAGTCGCTGAGGCTGTAGCCGAGGAAGAGCAGCGGGGACTTGCGCAGCCGGAGCCTGATCGGGCCGGGCAGCATGGCCAGCGGCTGGGCGCGGGCGAGGCTGCGCGGGGAGGCGTCGTCGGCCAGGCGGACCATGAAGTCGATGTAGTCGTCGTCGGTGAGCACCAGCGAGCGCGGCTCGCTGTGGTGGCCGTGCAGATGGAAGACGAGAGGCGAGCTCGGCGTCGGCACGTAGTGCGGGTCGTGGAAGGGGCTGTCCGGCACTTCTTCCGGGTCGTCCGAATACCACGGGCACAACGCCCAGGAGGGGTTCTTGCCACGCTCCTGGCGGAGTGCCAGATACATGAAGTCATCGTAATTCGTGGTCACGTAGAGAGGAAGATCGAGCTGGGCCAGGAGCGAGTGCACCGGATAGTCGCTCTGCGGGTCCGGGGGCTGCACGTTCGCGAACCCCTCTTCCTCGACAAACTCCCTTTTGAGCCGATTCGGGTCACGGTAGGTAATCGTCGCCGCATATTGCATGACCGAGGAAAGACTGGCCGACTCATCCAGCGGGCACTCCACCTTCGCGTGCCACTTGGCGGCGAGCTTTCCCCCGAGCGGCAGGCGTTTCACGCTCACCCCGGCGCCGAGAAAGGGGACGCAGTCGCCGCGACGCAAGTCGCCGATGAGCAACTTCCACGCGTCCGCATGACGATCCGCCTCCCTCATGACCGCAGCAGCCCGATACTTCGAGGTTCCATTAATCACCCTGAGTAGTCAATCTGGCGAGCTCGACACAGCTATAAAAGGCGTCTTATCACGAAAATACGCCGGGCAGCCGCGCCTGGATCGTTTCGATCTTCAGAAACAGGTCCGCAGGGGTATCGTCGGACCATGAGCGAAGCCGGAATCCCCCGCTCCCGCAGGGTGGTCTGGGGCCGAGAGGTTCCCTTTCACAACGTGAATTTCACCGGCCGCGAGCGCGAACTGGCCGAACTTCGCACCCGGCTGGTCGATCACGAGAAGGCTTTGCTCAGCCAGCCCGCCCAGCCCGTGTACGGCATGGGCGGGATCGGCAAGACGGAGATCGCCACGGAGTACGCGCACCGCTTCCGCGACCAGTACGACCTCGTCTGGTGGATCCGCGCCGAGCAGGAGGAGACCATCGTCGACTCGCTCATCGCGCTGGGCAAGCGGATGCGGCTGACCGACTTCACCCCGGCCGAGCGCGACATCTCCACCGACATGGTCCTCGACGCCCTCTACGCCCGCGATCCGTTCCGCGACTGGCTGCTCGTCTTCGACAACGCCCAGACCGCCGCCGACGTCGCCCCCTACCTGCCCCGGGGCGGCGGGCACGTGATCATCACCTCGCGCGACCAGCACTGGCGCAAGGCGCTCAACCTGACCGGCATCGAGGTCGGCGAGTTCGAGACCGGCGAGACCATCGCCTTCCTGCGCAAGCGCGTGCCCGGGATGAGCGAGGAGGACGCCACCCTGCTCGCCGCCGAGCTGGGCAACCTGCCGCTCGCGGTGGACCACGCCGGCGCCTACCTCGTCGAGACCGGGTCGTCGGCCGCCGACTACGTGGCCGCCTTCCGCAAGGGGGCCAGCGAGCTGACCTCGGAAGCGCTCGACATGCCTTACCCGCGCGCGGTGGCGACCACCTGGAGCCTGGCCAGCGCCCGGTTGTCTCCGGAGGCGCGAGCGCTGTTCACCCTGCTGGCGTTCATCTCGCCCGAACCGATCTCGGCGGAGATCCTGGTCCAGCCGACGGTCACCAAGGACCTGCCCTCGCCGCTCGACCAGGCGCTCAGCGGCATGTCCGCCTACCGCCGCGCGGTGCGCGAGCTGACCAGGTTCTCGCTGGTCAAGATGGACGCCGCCCGCAACATCGTGCAGCTCCACCGGGTCGTCCAGGCGATCACCAAGGACCGCCTGGAGCGCGAGGACCCGGCCGCCGCCCGGGAGTCGACCAACCACGCGCACCTCCTGCTGGCCGCCTCCGACCCGAGCTCCCCCGACCGCGAGGACGCCGAGCTGCTGTACCAGCGCTCGCGCCAGCACCTGGTGCCCAGCGGCGCGCTCACCTCCGCGATGCCGCAGCTCCGCCGCCTGATCATCAACCAGGTCCAGGCCCTGCACGCGCACGGCGGTTACAAGGAGAGCCTGCGCCTGGGCGAGCCGACCCTGGAGGTCTGGACCGAGCGGTTCGGCCCCGACGACCGCCAGACGCTGGCGCTCGCCCTGCAGGTGGCAATCGCCCGGCGCAAGGACGGCGACTGGCCCGGAGCCCACAGCCTCACCGCCGACACCCTCGCCCGGCTGCGCCGCGTGTACGGCGAGACCGACCCGATCACGCTCAACTGCGCGCACGCCTACAGCGTCGTGCTGCGCATGCTCGGCCGCTACCAGGAGGCGCTCGACCTCGACCAGAGCCTCCTTGCCCCCTACACCCGCGAGTTCGGCCACGAGGACCAGAGCGTCCTATGGCTGCGCAACAACATCGCGATCAACCTGCGCTGCCTGGGCCGCTTCGAGGAGGCGCTGCAACAGGACCAGGAGAACCTCGCCGAGCGGCTGCGGACGATCGGCCCGGAGGCCAAGGCCACCCTGATCTCCAAGTTCGGCATCGCCCGCGATCTTCGCCGCCTCGGCCGCTACGAGGAGGCCCTCGACCTCATCACCGAGGTCAACGACATCATGGAGAGCAAGCACGAGCCGTGGAACCTCTTCCGGCTCCTGTCCGCGCTCGACCTGTCGGTGGCGTTGCGCCGGATGGGGTACTACCCCGACGCCTTCCAGCAGGCGACGATGGCGCTGCGGCGGCACCGCAGCCTGTTCGGGCCGCTGCACCGGCAGACGCTCCAGGCGGCGACCAACACGATCAACGACTACCGCTGCGTGGAGGACCTGGCCGAAGCGCAGAAGCTCGGCGAGGAGACGCTCGCCGGGTGGGAGCGGATCGCCGGGCGCGACCACCCCAACACGTGGGGGACCTGCGTCAACCTCGCCGTGGTGGTGCGCCTGCGCGGCAATCCCGTCCGGGCCTCCGAGCTGGACCGGCGCGCCCGCGAGGGGCTGATCGGCATGCTCGGCCCGGAGCATCCGAGTTCGTTGCTGGCGGGCACCAACCTGGCCAGCGACCTGGCCGTCATGGGGCAGAGCGCGGAGGCGCGCGAGCTGGGCGAGGAGATCCTCGAACTCAGCCGCAGGTCGCGCGGGGCCGAGCACTGGATGACCCTGGCGATCATGGCCAACCTCTCCCTGGACCGGCGCGCCGACCGCGACGAGCGGGGGGCGGCCGAGCTGCGGGCCGAGACGCTGGCGGCCTACCAGGGCTCGCTGTTGCCCGACCATCCCGACGTCCGGCTGTTCCAGCAGCACAATCGCATCAACGTGGACATCGAGCCGATGAGCGACTGATCGGGGTCACTCCTGGGTCAGGCGCCAGCGTTCGTGGTGGGCGTGGCGCAGGGTCTCGGCTTGCCGTACGGACTCGGGGGGCAGGGGCTCGGCCAGCCAGGGGCGGATGCGGCGGGCGATGCCCCGGGCGAACTGTTCGCCGGCCGGGGTGAGGCCGGGCCCCTCGGCCAGGGCCTCGGCGGTGGCGTGGGTGGCCTCGCGCCAGCGGGCGTACTCGGTCTCGGCCTCCTGCCGGCGGCCGGGCGGGGGGCCGGTGCGCACGATCCGGCGCCAGAACGCGGTGACGGCCAGGAAGGCGTAGCAGCCCTGGAGCACGCCGGCGACGGGGCGGGGGTCGGCGCGCCACGGCACGTACCGGCGGGAGGTGTCGGCCGGGCTGGTCAGCGGGGCCAGGTCGTCCACGGCGCCGAGCACGAGGTGCTGGAACTCGTGCAGGAGGGCTTCGGCCAGCCGTACCGGGTCGGGTGGGACGTAGAGGGCGACGGTGCCCCAGGCCCAGCCGGAGCTCGCACCCGCTCCCGGTTCGCGCAGGGGCACGAGGGTGCGGACGCCGGCGGCCAGGGCGGCGGCGGCCCTGCGGTCGAGGCGGACGAGGAGGTGCCAGGCTTCGGCGAGTCTCGCCCGGAGGGTCTCCAGCTCCGCGGGGCCGGGCGTGAGGCGGTCGCCGAAGACGGCGAAGCGGGGGTCGAGGGCGTCGACGGCGAGGCGGAGTTCGAGGCCGTCGCCGGCCAGGGTCAGGCGGGGCACGGGGGTCCAGCGGCCGTCGGCCCACCGGCCCACGCCGGGCAGGAGCAGGGGGTCTCCGGGGAGGTCGCAGGGGCGGTGCGCGCGGATCGCGGCCACCGCGGCGACCGCGTTCAGGTAGCCGGGGTCGGGGGTCTCGCCCCGGCGTAATCGGGCCAGGCCCTCGACCGCCCAGAGGCCTAGTTGCGGGAGGTCCAGCAGCTTGGCAACCAGGCGGGGTTCGGTGTGTTCCACCTCGGCCAGGAGGGTGAAGGCGGGCTCGGCCGCCGGGCAGCCCCGGCGGACGGCCTCCAGCAGCAGGCGTTGTTTGCTGCGCTGGGCTTGGGTGAGCTTGCGTACGGTCGCCACGGAGGGGCGGCCGGTGGCGAGCTCGGTCACCTCGGTCTCGTCGAGCCGGTGGATCACCGGCCGCCGGGCGGGGCGAAGTCGGCTTCCTGGGGGCGGTCACGGGGCGGGGTGGGGTCGGCTTGCCAGAGGCGGTCGCCGGTGTCGCAGCGGCCGACCAGCCGGTCCACCGCTCGGGCCACGACGTCGTCGTCCAGCTCGGCGAGCTCGGACAGGGACATCCGGGTGAGATCGACCAGCCCCTCGCCGGGATCAAGACTCGCAGCCGCCATCCAGGCCCTCCTAGAACCCCGTTAACCGGGATGATACGCCGCCCACTCGCCCCGAAGATACGCCCGCCCGGTGATCCGGTACGGCTACCGCCCCCAGAGCTCCCGCACCCCGCCGAGCGCATCGGGACGGACCTGAGGCTCGACGTCCCAGATCATGGTGGCCCGCTCCTCCACGGTGTAGCGCGGCCACGAACGCCCCGGGTCGAGGTCGCGGATGAACGACACCCAGGCCCCGTGCATGGCATCGGCCAGCGCCTGCGGCGGATTGCCCCCCGCGACCGCCGCCACACCGGGCGCGCCGAGCAGGTCGAAGGCGAACGGCAGGTCCAGGCAGTGCAACGCCAGGTCCCCCGGCAGGAACCCGCCCGCCTCCCCCGAGCTCCAGTCGAACTCGTACAGCCAGGTCGGCAACCCCTGCTCGGCCCGCCCGTCGGCGAGGTCCACGCCGAAGGACCGGAACAGCCCGTCGGTCAGCGCCTGCCCCAGCAGCCGCCCCGGCCCGTAGTGCGCGGCGAAGGCCTCGGCCCGCTCGCCGACCAGCCCGAACCCGGCCAGGACGGGCAACGCGTGCTCGTCCGGCATCGGGATCATGCTGAACTCGTCCCTGGTGAAGCCGAGCACCAGCGGGACTCGCCCGGCCGCCCCGGACCGCAGGGCGTCACGGACCGGGACCGGCACGACCTGCCCGTCGGCGAACGGCGCGACGGTCAGCGGGAGGACGTTGTCGGGTCCGGGCGCGGTCAGCTTGTCCTGCAGCGCGAGCAGTTCGTCGTCGGTCAGGCCGCGCAGTGCCTCGACGGTGGCGGGCACGCCGGTGCGCCTGGTGAACAGCTCGGCCACCCGCAGCCCGGCGGCGCGGTCCTGCTCGTGCATGACCGCGCCGGAGACCGAGATCGCCGCCCGGAACAACCCCTGCGCGGCGGGCGTGGCCAGCAGGGTGAGCACCGCGCCGCCACCGGCGGACTGCCCGGCGATGGTGACCTGCGCGGGGTCGCCGCCGAAGGCGGCGATGTTGTCGCGCACCCACTCCAGGGCCGCGACCCAGTCGAGCACGCCCCGGTTGTCCGGCGCGCCCTCCAGGTGCAGGAAGCCCTCGACGCCCAGCCGGTAGCCGACCGAGACCAGCACGACGCCGTCCCGGTTGAACGACGCGCCGTCGTACCACGGGCTCGCGGCCGAGCCGCCGACGAAGCCGCCGCCGTGGATCCACACCAGGACCGGGCGCTTGCCGGTGACGTCCGGGGTGAAGACGTTGAGGTTGAGGATGCCTTCGCCCGGGATGCTGGGCTCGGGGATGATCGTCATCTCCGACAGCGGCTTGCGCTGGGCGGTCGGACCGTACTCGTACGCCTCCAGCGGCTCCTGCCAGGGCTCCGGCGGCTGGGGAGCCGCGAAGCGGAGCTCACCCACCGGGGGCTTCGCGTAGGGGATGCCGAGGAAGCGCGCGCCCTGGGTGGTCTTCATCCCTTTGACCAGGCCGGAGGCGGTGGGGACCACGACTGCGTCATCGTTGCTCATACGTATAACCATAGCGCTTTAGAGCATAATTCTGCTCGCTCTGGAGAGTCATCTCGGCGGCAACGCGCAGGCCGGCGTCCCGCCCGGCAGCCGATGCCGGTTCCGCGCCACCAGCCGGTACACGGCGTGCGCCACCCACCGCAGCGGCGGCACCCGCAGCGCCCAGCCCGCCAGGCTCCACGGCAGCCCGGCGTCGATCAGCAGCTTCGCCACCGCCTGGGCTCCGCCGTACACCCTTGGGCCGTCGATCCACAGCAGCTCGTAGGTGGCCCGCTCGGCGGTGACGCCCAGCTCACCCAGGTCGGCGAACTGCCAGGCGGTGATCCGCGCCGAGGTCCGCAACCGCCGCTCGACGAAGCGGACACAGGTGGCACAGAAGCCGCAATCACCGTCGAACACCAGCACAGGGGCCATGTACCGGAGTCTACGCAGACTCCTCCCAGGGCCGCCCGGCAGGTTCGTCAGGCTCGGTCCTTGAGACGGAGTGCTTCCTTGCGGGCCTCGGCCTGGATGGTCCGCTCGCGCTCCAGCCACTCCGGGTTCTCCGCCTTGAGCGCGTCGATCTCGGCGGTGGTGAGCGGCTCGGTGATGCCCGCCCGGGCCAGGCCGGAGATGGAGACCCCGAGCTTGGCGGCCACGACCTGCCGGGGGTGGGGGCCGTTGCGGCGCAGGTCGGTGAGCCAGGCGGGCGGGGTGGCCTGCATGGCGTTGAGCTCGTCCCGGGAGACCACGCCCTCCTGGAACTCGGCCGGCGTGGCCGACAGGAGGACACCCAGCTTCTTGGCCGCGGTCGCGGGCTTCATCGTCTGGGTCGTCTTGGGCTTGAGCGAGGTCATGGGTCAAGGGTAATCAGTCGGAGGCGGTCCCCTTGACATCGATACCCTGGTGAGGTGACTGATGGGGAGAGCGGCAGGACGTTCCGGCTGGCGTACGTGCCCGGCGTGACGCCGGCCAAATGGGTGAACGTCTGGACGGAGCGGCTGCCCGACGTGCCGCTCACGCTGGTCGCGGCCACCGTCGGCGAGGTGGCCGACCTGCTGCGGAACGGCGGGGCCGACGCGGGGTTCGTCCGGTTGCCGGTGGACCGGGAGGGGCTCAGCGTGATCCCCCTGTACGTCGAGACCACGGTGGTCGTCGTGCCCAAGGACCACGCGGTGGCCGCGGCCGACGAGGTGGAGGTCGCCGACCTGGCCGACGACGACGTCTTCCACCCGCTGGACGACACCATCGAGTGGCCGTCCCGTCCGGGCCAGCCCGCCTTCACCCGGCCCGAGACCACGGCCGAGGCGGTCGAGCTGGTGGCGTCCGGGGCTGGGCTGCTGCTGGTGCCGCAGTCGCTGGCCCGGCTGTACCACCGGCGCGACCTCACCTACCGGCCGGTCCTGGACTGCCCGCAGTCGCAGGTCGCGCTCGCCTGGCCGGCCGAGGCGACGACCGACCTGGTGGAGGACTTCATCGGGATCGTCCGCGGCCGTACGGCCAACAGCTCGCGCGGCCGTACCCCGCCGGCCGCCGCCGGGAAGAAGCCGGCTCAGCGCAAGCCCGCGCCCAACCGCCGGTCCGTGCCGCCCGGCCGACAGAGCAACCAGGGCAAGAAGAAGGGCCCCCGACCCCGCTAACCCAGCGATCGCGCCCTACTCGCCGGAGCCGCCGCCCGTTGCGCTTCGCCGTACCCTGTCTCCTGCCCGTACGGCGGAGCCAGCGCGGCGATCTCCGCAGCGAGCACGTCGGGCGCGTCGAGCTGGACGAAGGTCCGCGCACCGGGCACCTCGACCAGCGTGGCGTCACGGAAGGCCGCCCGCAGCCGCCGGCCGAGCGCGGGCTTGAACGCCGGGTCGGCCATCCCCCAGACGATCTTCACCGGCCCGGCGAACTCCTTGAGCCGGGTGGACACGTCGAGCAGTTCCTTCGGATCGATGGCCCGCAGGAAGCGGGTGGCGTCGCGCCGGATCTCCCGGCTGCTCAGGCTCGGCTCCATCCAGCTCCTGCTCTGGACCGGGTCCAGCTTGTTGGCGAGCAGCCCCAGGCCGAGCGGCGAGTGCCGGAAGAGGCGCCAGCGCATGGGCTGCAGGTTGAACCACATCCGGCCTTCCCCGCCGAGCAGCCGGAAGATCACGTTGAACGGGAAGGGCGGGAAGGTGTCGAACGCGTCGCAGTTGGTGAGCACGACCCGCCCGATCCGCCGGGCGTCGAGGTCGAGCACGTACTGGCAGAGCGCTCCCCCGGTGTCGTTGCCGACGAGGGTGACGTCGTGCAGGTCGAGCGCCTCCAGAAAGGCGAGGATCTGGCCCGCCACGCCGCGCGGCGACTGGTCGGCGTCGTTCTTGAGCGGGGTGCGGTGGGCCCCGAGGGGCCAGTCGGGGGCGTAGGAGCGGATCCCCTGCTCGGCCAGCCGTTCGGCGACGGCGGACCAGACCGAGCCGTCCACCAAGAACGCGTGCACGAACACCACCGGCGGCGCGGCCACCTCACCTTTTTCCGGCGCGTTCTCCGGCCCGGCGATTCGGTAACTGACAGGTCCTTGCGGAAGCTCGATGATCGGCATGCGAGAATCCTCAGAAAGATACAACCTGCATGTAACTTACGGACAGACTGTATGCAAATATCCCGCCGCACGCAAGCGGACCGCACCGCCGCCACCCGCACCGCCCTCATCGCCGCAGGCCGGAGGCTCTTCGCCGAGCACGGATTCGCCGGCGTCGGCACCGAGGCCATCGTCCGCGACGCCGCCGTCAGCCGTGGCGCGCTCTACCACCACTTCGGCGACAAGACCGAACTCTTCGCCGCCGTCCTCGCGGACGTGGAAGGCGAGGTCACCACCCAGCTCGCCGCCGCCGTCGACGCCGAGGCCGACTTCGTCACGCTGATGATGGCCAGCCTCCGGGCTTGGCTCGACGCCTGCCAGCGTCCCGAGGTGCGGCGCATCGTCCTGATCGACGGCCCCTCCGTGCTGGGCTGGGCCCGCTGGCGCGACATCTGCCAGCCGCACATCCTCGGCCTCATCGAGCACGTCCTCGCCCAGGGCATGCGCGACGGAACCCTCTCCCCGCTCCCCGCCCGGCCCCTGGCCCACCTCCTCCTCGCCGTCGCCGACGAGGCCGCCCTCTACATCAGCGCCGCCCCCGACCCGACCGCCGCCCGCCAGGACATGGAAACCACCATCCGCCCCCTCGTCGAGGCCCTGATCCACCACTGACACGCCAAAGGCGACCTCCCACCCAGGGAGATCGCCTTTCCACCGTTCACAGGTCAGCCCTGCGCCGACTCCCACAACCCCATGATGTTGCCCTCCGAGTCGGTGAAGTAGCCGGCGAAGCCCATGTCCCCGACCGCCATCTTGGGCGAGACGACCTGGCCGCCGAGTGACTCGACCTTCTCCAGCGCCTCATCGACGCTCGACACGTCGATCACGATCACCGGCGTCTTGAACTTGCCCCCCTCGCCGCTCCGATCGAACATCCCGCCGTTGATCCCCCCGGCCTCGGTCGGCATGCCCTGCTCGTCGATGGGCGTGGTCATGACCATGGTGTAGTCCATCTCGGGCACCGGCTGAAGCTGCCACCCGAAGGCCTCCCGATAGAACGCACTGGCCCGGTCGACGTTGTCAGCAGGAATCTCGAAGTGCACGACTCTTCCGCTCATGCGGTGATGGTATCGCTACGTTCCGTGATTTCCCGGGAGCTCCACGCCCTCGTCTGCACCGCAGAAGAGCTTCCACAGGTGGCAGGTGATCGCGACGAGCAGCACCACACCCGCCTGGAACCGTATTCGACCAGCGCTCGGACTCTCGGCCGGGAACTCCTCACTCACCGCTTGAGGTCTCTCCATCGCTTGAGAAGAGCGGTGACCTTGTCGTGATCACTGGCCACCCCACCAACGCCGAACCCTGTTGTCCGAGATCCTCTAGCCCCGGAAACGCCCCTCGCGACGTAGCGCCCTCAGCCCACGGTCCTTGCACCAACCGCCATCCAAGGTCAATCCGATTCCCGGCTGGATAACCCATCATCCCTGAAGCTCGTGCACGAACCTGTTGCTCTTCCATCTGTACGGCAAGCGACTCAAGCCACACGGACCACCCTTGGAGCTTGCAGGAGCCCGACAGGGTGACCGTTCCACCCCTGTTCACCGGCTTCAGAAAACGACCGCTTGGCCCCTACCTGGCCTTCGGAAGCTTCCAAATGAGAACGGCCCACTTGGCCTTGTCCGGCACCTCCACCGTGACCTCACGAAGAGCAACCGTGTCAGGGGATGCGCTGATCCGTATACCGCGGGGTCCCTTTGAAGAGCACCGATGAGGAACCTGAGACCCTCCAATGCGGACGATCATCGTTCCAGTCACCCCGACGCAATCAAGTTGGACCCAAAACGATGTCCCCATCCTGAGTCTTTTCGTCCAGCCCTGGCTTATGCCTTGATCGTCGATGTGATGAAGCAGCACCTTGCCCTTGACCCCCTGCGTGAGATCCGCAAGAGCCCGTGTGCTCGGAGGTAAATCGAAAACACTTTGACGCCGCTCCACGACCCCACCCAATGGCACACAACCCGCCAGAGGCAAGACGATGGCGATGGCTGCAGCGACTTTACGCACCTGGCACCTTCCGAAGATCAAGACCAGCAGCCTATGAGTGTGGGGACTCCCGCACCACCCCCGCGGGCACGTTCCGACAAGGGCCTCGGTGCACCGGAGACCGTCAAGTCGCATTGATTCTGAGAGCTGCCCGGTCCCATGACGACAGCCGACGTCCAGTTCATCCCCGTGCCGGATCTGGGACGCCAACGAAGAGCCCTCGACGGCACTCCGGGGACACCCTGTCGCAGCTCGCCGCGCCGCCATAAAGCGCTATTGCCGGATACCGCCCTAGGGCGGCGGGGGTCGGCACGGTCTTGTCCCTTGCCGGCGATTCCGAAAGGATCACACGCACCATGAGAGATGAGATCACCCGCAGCTTGACCGATACCTACGGCGCTGCCTACCTTTTGGCCTTCGCAGCGATTGGCTGGGTCGTGCTGGCTGCGCTGATCCAGCATGCGAGCAAGAACACGAAGGAGTCCAAACCGGTCAGCACCCTTGGCGCGATGGCCGTTGCCGGTGTCGCCGTCGGCGTTGTCCTGCTCTTCATGGCCGCCAACGCCACGAGCTGAGCTGCGTGGGAAGCCGGCCAGAAACCCACCAGCCCCGTGCGAGCCGATGACGCGAAAGCCCAGTAGCAGTCAAGCTACTGGGCTTCGATGCGCTGGTGGACGGTACTGGGTTCGAACCAGTGACCCTCCGCTTGTAAGGCGGATGCTCTACCGCTGAGCTAACCGTCCCCTGATCGGCACTACACCTTACGACACGACAGGCCCCGATCGCACATCCAAACTCCAGCCCTCGCCGATGGCGGGATGGCCGGCGGCGCGCCAGCCGAGGAGGGCGGCGCCGAGCATGCCGGCGTCGACGCCGAGGGCGGCCGGGACGAGGGGCGGGGCGTCGCGGAAGGCGAGGCGCTTGACGAGGCGGGTACGGACCGGGTCGAAGAGGGCCGGGCCGGCCTCGGCCAGGCCACCGCCGAGGACGATGACCGAGGGGTCGAGGAGGAGGGTGTAGGTGGCCAGGGCGAGGGAGAGGGCCTCGACGGCCTCGTCCCAGACCTCGATGGCCAGGGGGTCGTCCGAGGCGACGACCTGCTCGGCGCGGACGTCGGGGAGGCCGGAGCGCTGGGAGTAGCGGCGGCCGACGGCAGAGGCGGAGGCGTACTGCTCCAGGCAGCCGAACTGCCCGCAGGCGCACTGCTCGCCGTCGGGGAAGACGGGGATGTGGCCGATCTCGCCGCCCCAGCCGGAGGCTCCGCCGTACGGTGCCCCGCGAAGGATCATGGCGCCGGCGATGCCGGTGCCGATGGGGAGGAAGAGGAAGTCGGAGACGCCACGTCCGGCGCCCAGGACGCTCTCGGCGAGGCCGCCGGTCTGGACGTCGTGGCCGAGGATGACCGGCAGGTCGAGCGCGGTGAAGGCGGTGGCGGGGACGTCGCGCCAGCCGATGTTGGCCGAGTAGTGGGCGGTGCCGGGCGAGACGAGTCCGGGTACGGCGACGCCGACGCCGGAGGGGGTGCCGTCGCCGGAGGCGGCGAGGTCGCTCACGAAGGTGCGGATCGCTTCGACGGCCGCGTGGCCGCCCTCGCCCCGGGGGGTGGGCCGGCGCTCGGTCAGCAACACGACGCCGGTCTCGTCGACCAGGCCGCCCTTCATGGACGTACCACCGACATCGAGGGCGACAACGAACGAACTCACGTGCTCTCCTTCAGGCGCGCGAGGGACCCAGGCAGGAGTCCGCTCACGACACCAGAAGATAGCGCATGTCACGAAATGGGGCTGAGCACCCGTTTCCCCAGGGTCCCACCAGGAGCCCAGCCCGCGAAGTCGAAGCCGGCCCACGAGGGCCGCGGCACGCAGGAAGCCGGCAGAGCGTCAGCGGCGGCCGAGGACGCGCTCCAGGGCCGCCTCGACCTCGGCCGACAACCCAGGCACCGTGGTGACCAGTTCGCGCCGCTCCCCCGCGCCCCCCGACGCCTGCCGTACCGCACCGCACCCCCGGCACTCCACCTCGCCGAGCCGGCAGATGAGCGCCGTGGAGGCACAGGTGGAGCAGGTGTCGAGGGCAAGGTCGTGCAGCCGTTGGCAGTCGGGGCAGATCAGCACCTGCACCTCGTTGCTCACCCCCCGCCGCCAGGGCGAGGCGCCGCGCACGGGGTCCGTCTGCCGGGCCCCGCAGCGATAGCAGGGCATGGGAACCTCCTACGACAAGGCCTTGAGATACGCGCCGACGTCACGTGGCTCGGTGATCGGGGTGACGATCGACCAGAGGATCACGCCGTCGCCGTCGATGACGAAGGTCCCCCGCCGGGCGACCCCCTTGTCATCGTCGAACACACCGTACGCCCGCGCGACCTGTCCGTGTGGCCAGAAATCGGAGAGAAGCGGGAAGGGAAAGCCCTTCTGGTCCGCCCAGGCACGCAAGGTGAACAGCGAGTCGACCGAGACGGCCAGGATCTCGACGTCGGCCGGGAACTCGTCGCGTCGTTCGGCGAGTTCGGTGAGCTCGCCCTGGCACACCCCGGTGAAGGCCAGAGGGAAGAAGACCAGCACGACACGGCGGCCGCGCAGCCCGGAGAGCCGGACGGGCGCGCCGTGCTGGTCCTTCAGCTCGAAGTCGGGCGCGACGGTCAGCGTCGCCCCTTGGGCGTGGCCAGCCTCGTGCCGGACCAGTCGGGCGCAGCGGAGATGCTGCTGGTCTGCGAGAGACCCGCGGTGGCGGCGTCCTCGCCGATGTCGCTCGGCTCCACGTGGCCGTCTCGTCCGGCCTTCGGAGTCAGCAGCCAGATCTGGCCGCCTTCGGCGAGACCTCGCATGGCGTCGCTCAACACGTCGAACAGGTCGCCGTCACCGTCACGCCACCACAGCAGCACGACGTCCACGACGTCGTCGGTGTCCTCGTCGAGCAGTTCGTTGCCGGTCAGGTTCTCGATGGACTCGCGAAGCTCGTCGTCGACGTCCTCGTCCCAACCGATCTCCTGCACCACCTGACCCGGCTTGAGTCCGAGTCGTTCGGCCAGGCCGCGCTCGCCCTGCGCCTGACCCGCGGTCGCGCTCACTTGTATCCCTCCTGGTATGCGGTTATCGCTTCGGGACAGTCCACACGCTGTGACCCTCAGTCGTCAACGGTCAACCGCCGATGAACGACAACCTGACCTCACGCTCAGGGTTGTCCACGTTCAGATCGACGACGGCGATGGACTGCCAGGTGCCAAGCGCGAGCCGTCCGCCGAGAACGGGAACGGTCGCGTATGGGGGGATAAAGGCGGGCATCACGTGAGATCGGCCGTGCCCGGGCGACCCGTGGCTGTGCTGCCACCGGGAGTCGGCCGGCAGCAGGTCGCGCAGCGCGGAGAGCAGGTCGTCGTCGCTGCCCGCGCCGAGTTCGATCAGGGCCACGCCCGCGGTGGCGTGCGGCACGAAGACGTGCAGCAGCCCGTCGCCGGCACCGCGCACGAACTCGGCGCACCGGCCGGTGATGTCGTGCACCGCCTCGTGCGACCCCGTGGTCAGCCTGACGACCTCTGATCTCACGAAGACGATTCTACCTGGGCTGCAGCACGGCATCCGGTCCGGGATAGATCAGCCCGGTATGCCCGTCGTCGAAGCGCACCAGGTACGGGGGGCCGCCGTCCGGCCCGCGGATCTCCACGATCTCCCCGGCTCGGTCCTTCCGCCCGACGACGTTGCCGTGCATCAGGAGCCGGTCTCCTACCGTCGCGTTCATCTCTTCAATCTGGTACGGCAGGCGGCCGAAGGAAAGGCCCTAAATGCGACAGCTACCATGATCCGCCGAACCATACGGAACGTTGAGAATTTTCGTAGGTTTTGCGGTCTTGTTAAACGGGTGGCTACGTGTAACCTTTGCGGGGATTCGTCCTACCATCGGTGGTCTAGGCCACCTTACTGGTCCTGCCAGCAGGGACGTTCTGGTTACCGGTGAGTAGAGTCGCACTTTCCGCAGCCAGAGACCAGGATGGAAGACGACCCACGACAAGCAGACATCCGTCCACCTCGGAAGGCGAGACCCAGTGGCTTCCGGACGCCAGCGTTTCTCGATCATCAGCGACGGCCTACCCAGCCAGCTACCTGATGTCGACCCCAGCGAGACCAACGAGTGGCTCGAGTCGCTCGACAACGTCGTCAAGACGGAGGGCCGAACCCGGGCCCGCTACCTGATGCTCCGCCTCCTGGAGAGGGCGCGTGAGCACCAGGTCGGCGTGCCCGGCCTGCGCAGCACCGACTACATCAACACGATCCCGCCGGAGCGCGAGCCCTGGTTCCCCGGCGACGAGCACGTGGAGCGGCGCATCCGCGCCTATGTCCGGTGGAACGCCGCCGTCATGGTCTCCCGCGCGAACGCCCGCACGAACGTCGGCGGGCACATCGCCACGTACGCGAGCGCCGCCTCGCTCTACGAGGTCGGCTTCAACCACTTCTTCCGCGGCAAGGACCACGGCGAGTCGGGCGACCAGGTCTTCTTCCAGGGCCACGCCGCGCCGGGCATCTACGCCCGCGCCTTCCTGGAGGGCCGCCTCAACGAGGCGCAGCTCGACGCCTTCCGGCAGGAGCTGTCGCACGGCTTCCACGGCCTGCCCAGCTACCCGCACCCGCGGCTCATGCCCGACTTCTGGGAGTTCCCGACCGTCTCCATGGGCCTCGGCCCGATCGGCGCGATCTACCAGGCGCGGTTCAACCGCTACCTGCTGAACCGCAAGATCAAGGACACCAGCCGCAGCCACGTCTGGGCCTTCCTGGGCGACGGCGAGATGGACGAGCCCGAGTCGCTCGGCCCCATCGGCATCGCCGCGCGTGAGGAGCTCGACAACCTCACCTTCGTCATCAACTGCAACCTGCAGCGGCTCGACGGCCCGGTGCGCGGCAACGGCAAGATCATCCAGGAGCTCGAGTCGTTCTTCCGCGGCGCGGGCTGGAACGTCATCAAGGTCGTCTGGGGCCGCGACTGGGACCCGCTCCTGGCCGCCGACGTCGACGGCGTGCTGGTCAACCAGATGAACACCACGCCCGACGGCCAGTTCCAGACCTACTCCGTCGAGTCCGGCGAGTACATCCGCGAGAACTTCTTCAGCGGCGACCCCCGCCTGCGCAAGATGGTCGAGCACCTCACCGACGACGACATCCGCAAGCTGTCGCGCGGCGGCCACGACTACCGCAAGGTCTACGCGGCCTTCAAGGCGGCCCGCGAGCACGTCGGCCAGCCGACCGTCATCCTCGCCCAGACCATCAAGGGCTGGACGCTGGGCAAGGACTTCGAGGCGCGCAACGCCACCCACCAGATGAAGAAGCTCAGCAAGACCGAGCTCAAGGAGTTCCGCGACCGGCTCTACCTGCCGATCCCCGACTCCGCGCTGGAAGGCGACCTGCCGCCCTACTTCCACCCGGGCGAGAACGACGAAGAGATCGCCTACATGAAGGAGCGCCGCGCGGCGCTCGGCGGCGTGCTGCCCAAGCGCGTCGTGCGGGCCAAGGCGCTCAAGCTCCCCGGCGACGAGGTCTACAAGCAGTTCGCCAAGGGCTCGGGCAAGCAGTCGGTCGCCACCACGATGGCCTTCGCGCGCCTGCTCAAGGACCTCATGCGGGACAAGGAGATCGGCCACCGCATCGTGCCGATCATCCCCGACGAGGCCCGCACCTTCGGCCTCGACGCGATGTTCCCGACCGCGAAGATCTACAACCCGCACGGCCAGACCTACGAGGCCGTCGACCGGGAGCTGCTGCTCAGCTACAAGGAGTCCGAGCAGGGCCAGATCCTGCACGAGGGCATCAACGAGGCCGGCTCGATGGCCAGCTTCACCGCCGTCGGCTCCAGCTACGCCACGCACGGCGAGCACATGATCCCGTTCTACATCTTCTACTCGATGTTCGGCTGGCAGCGGACCGGCGACCAGATGTGGCAGGCCGCCGACCAGATGACGCGCGGCTTCCTGCTGGGCGCCACCGCCGGCCGTACGACGCTGAACGGCGAGGGCCTGCAGCACGAGGACGGGCACACGCCGCTGATCGCCTCGACCAACCCGGCCGCGCTCTCCTACGACCCGAGCTGGGCCTTCGAGACGTCCTACATCATCAAGGACGGCCTGCGGCGGATGTACGGCGAGCAGCCGGAGAACGTGTTCTACTACCTCACCGTCTACAACGAGCCGTACGTGCAGCCCGCCGAGCCGGCCAACCTGGACGTGGAGGGCTTGCTCAAGGGCCTCTACCTCTACGCGCCCAGCGACAAGGAGGGCCTGAAGGCCAACATCCTGGCCTCCGGCGTCGCCGGACCGTGGGCGGTCGAGGCGCAGCGCATGCTGGCCGAGGACTGGAACGTCTCCGCGGACGTCTGGTCGGCGACCTCCTGGTCGGAGCTGCGCCGGGACGCGCTGGCCGCCGAGGAGCACAACCTGCTCAACCCCGAGTCCGAGCCGCGCGTGCCGTACGTCACGCAGAAGCTCAGCGGGGCGAGCGGGCCGTTCGTCGGCGTCAGCGACTACATGCGCGCTGTGCAGGACCAGATCGCGCAGTGGGTTCCGGGCGACTGGAGCTCGCTGGGCACCGACGGGTTCGGCCTGTCCGACACCCGCTCGGCGCTGCGCCGCCACTTCCACGTGGACGCCGCCTCGATCACGCTCGCGGTCCTCACGCAGCTCGTCAAGCGCGGCGAGCTGCAGGCCGAGGTGCTGCGCGAGGCGATCGCGAAGTACCACCTGAAGAACGGTGTCACCGAGGCCGGTGGCGCCGAGAGCAACGACGCCGAGTCGATGGGCGTCTGACCTGCGCTGACCTGGACGGCCCTTGGATCCAAGGGCCGTCCAAGCCTCTCACAAGCGAGCGCCAAGTCGTCTTCGCGAGGGTTGGAGGCTGTGAACCGTTATGTCAGCATTCTCCTGGCGGCTTCCCTGACCGTCGGACTCTCCGCCGGACCCGCGATGGCCGACGATCCGCCCCCGGTCCCGACCGGCACCAGGATCGCCGCGCAGACGCACCCCGCCATCATGCTCACCAGCCTCACCTACACGGCCAAGGTGAGCGTCCCCACGCCGCAGTTCAACCAGGCGGCCCTCGAGGAGATCGGCACCCAGGCCGGGCAGCAGGCCCTCGCCGGGAAGATCCCCTCCGACGAGCAGAGCATCATGCGCTGGGCCTTCCAGCAGATCGCCAAGAACCCGGACCAGTACCTCACCGCCATCGAGCCGTACCGCACCGTGGACGGCGAGGTGGGCGGCATGTGCACCGGCTGGTGGGTCACCCCGGACGGGTACATGGTCACCGGCGCCCACTGCGTGCAGCTCAGCGAGCGCGCCCTGGCCACCCAGTTCTCCACCCAGGCGCTGAAGAAGTTCAACGACGAGGACGCCAAGGCGCTCGTCGCCGACCTCGGCAAGAGCGCCGACCCCGAGCTGCTCAACCTCGCCGCGCAGATCTTCGCCACCTTCAACGCCACCAACCTGCAGATCACCGGCCTGCAGCAGAGCCTGGACGTGGTCCAGACGCTCCCCGGCGGCGGCGTGGACAAGAGCGCCAAGTTCGTGCCCGCCGAGCTCGTCTCGGTCGGTGAGGACTACCCGGGCAAGGACTTCGCCCTGCTGAAGATCAACGGGCAGAAGAACCTGCCGACGGTCTCCCTCGGCGAGGACTCCGACGTGCGCACCGGCGACACGCTCTACATCAGCGGCTTCCCCGGCCTGGTCACCAACACCGACTTCTTCAGCCTGGAGTCGCGCCTGGAGCCCGCGCTCACGGAGGGCCCGTTCAACGCCATGCGGGCCACCAAGTCCGGCGTGCCGTACATCCAGACCCAGGCCCCCTCCTACCACGGCAACTCCGGCGGACCGGTCTTCGCGGCCAACGGCAAGGTGATCGGCATGCTGATCGCCGGCACCGTGGACGCCAACGGCACCAGCTCGGAGTCGGAGAGCTTCGTGCTGCCGGTCAGCGTGGTCAAGGAGAAGCTGAACGAGAAGAACATCCAGCCCTCGGTCTCGGCGACGACCACGAAGTACAACGAGGCGCTGGACGACTTCTTCCGCCACCACTACGAGGCGGCGCTGCCGAAGTTCCGTGAGGTCCAGGCGCTGCAGCCGAACCACTCCTACGTGGCCAAGTACATCACCGACACCCAGCTCGCGATCACCTCGGGCAAGGACCAGACGCCGCAGCCGATGTGGTTCTGGATCGTGCTCGGCGGCGGCATCCTGCTGCTGGTCGTGCTCGGGCTGCTCTTCCTGATGATCCTCAAGCGCCGCGGCCGGCGTTCGGCGGCCCGGCCGCCGGTCGTGCAGGGACCGCCGCCCGGCTGGCAGCCCGGCACGTGGTCGCCGCCGCAGGTGCCGGGCGGGCCGGGCCAGCACGCGCCGCTGCAGCAGCAGCCCGCGCGGCAGCTTCCGCCGGCGCCCTACCAGCAGCAGCCGCACTCCCAGCCGCAGCCGCCGCAGTACCCGCAGCAGTACCCGCCGCAGCCGGACCACCCGCAGTCCGGGCAGCAGCCGGTGCAGACCCAGTACGTGCGGCGCCAGCCGTCCCCCTATGATCCGAGTCAGCAGGAGATCGCCGAGCTTGAGCGTAAGCTTGCCGATCTGCGCCGCCAGCAAAATTCCGGTGGCTGAATCGCGTCATAGACAACCGGGGGCTCCGTCTTTGAGGAATGAGGCGGCGAGTTCTGGAGGGGTGCTCGCCGCCTCACTCGTATTGTGGGTAGAACTTCCCCCCTGAGAGAGGGGAAGACCATGCGCAGACTCCTGACCGCCACCGCGGTGCTCGTCACCGTGGCCGCCTGCGGCAGCAGCGCCGGAACCAGCGGCACACCCACGCCGTCGGCGGCCGGGACCCAACCGCCCGCCACGTCCGCCCAGGGCGGCCAGATCGAGTGGGGCGCGTGCACCGACCTCACGCGCCCCGACGGCGGCACTCCCGCCAAGCCCGACCCCAGCCTGCAGTGCGGCAAGCTGGCGGTGCCGCTCGACTACGCCAAGCCGGACGGCGAGCAGCTCAACCTGGCCCTCATCCGCGTCGCGGCCACCGACAAGAGCAAGCGCATCGGCTCGCTCGTCTTCAACTTCGGCGGCCCGGGCGGCTCCGGCGTCGACACCCTCGCCCAGGCCGCCAAGGCCTTCGGCCCGCTCAACGCCCGCTACGACCTGGTCAGCTTCGACCCGCGGGGCGTCGAGCGCAGCGACGGGGTGCGGTGCGGCGACGGCAAGCAGATGGACACCTTCATGGCGCTCAACACGCTGCCCGCCAACGCCGAGACCCGCACCCGCAACGAGGCGGCCAACAAGACCTTCGCCGGGCTCTGCCAGCAGGACTCCGGCAAGGTCCTGCCCTACGTCGGCACGGTGAACGCCGCCAAGGACATGGACCGCCTGCGCGCCGCCCTCGGCGACGCCAAGCTCAACTACTTCGGCATGTCGTACGGCACGCAGCTCGGCGGCGTCTACGCGACGCTCTTCCCGGCCCAGGTCGGGCGGACCGTGCTCGACGCGCCGCTCGACCCGACGGTCAGCTTCGAGGAGCGCACCCTCGCCCAGACCAAGGGATTCCAGCAGGCCTACGAGAGCTTCCTCAAGGCGTGCGTGGCTGAGGGCTGCCAGCTCGGCAAGACCGTCGATGCCGCCGACGACAAGATCGCGGCGCTGATGACCAAGCTGGTCGGCCAGCCGCTGGCCGTGCGCGGGCGGCAGCTCACCCAGGGTCTGGCCTCCACCGGGATCGCCGCGGCGCTGTACTCCGAGTACAGCTGGCCGTTGCTGGAGGAGGCGCTCGCGCAGGCCACGCAGGGCGACGGAGGTGGCCTGATGTACCTGGCCGACTCCTACACCGGGCGGACCGCCGACGGGCAGTACAACACCCAGATGAGCGCCTTCCCGGCGATCACCTGCGTGGACAGCGCCGAGCGGCCGGACCGGGAGACGCTGCTCCGAACCGAGGAGGCGGCGCTCAAGATCTCGCCGCTGTTCGGCAGTGCGGGGGCGGGCTCGCTGTGCAGCGTCTGGCCGGTGCCGGGGAGCGACGAGGCCAAGCGGGTGGACGCCACCGGGTCGGGGCCCATCCTCGTCGTCGGCGGCAAGGGGGACCCGGCGACGCCGTACGAGTGGGCGCCCAAGCTCACCGAGCAGCTCAAGACCGCTGTGCTGGTCACCTTCGAGGGTGAGGGGCACGGGGCCTACCTGAGCGGGAACCCGTGCGTGATGAAGACGGTCAACTCCTATCTGCTGGACGGCAAGGTCCCCGCCGCCGCCACCACCTGCGCCGCCTGACGGCTTCCCCAGGCCGCTCGCCCAGGAGCCGGGGGATGAGGTGAGCCCGGGTGATGGGGTGGACCTGAGGCCGGGGGGACCCGGGACTCGGGTGGACCGGGGGCTCGGGTGAACCTGAGGCTGGGGAGCCTGAGGCTGAGGTGGATGGGGGCGAGGGGGTTAACCCGGGCGCGCCGCCGCTCGGCGGGGGGCGGCGAGCCCGGGTCAGGACGCGACGAACGGGTCCGGGGGAAGGCCGGGCGGGGGAACGCCGGCCGGCGGACATCCACGTCGCGGGTCAGAAGGCTGCGGACCGACGCTGGGGAACCCGTGCTCTCGGGTCACCGTTGCAGCGGGTCACCGTTGCAGCGGGGCTTGGAGCGTGGGGGAGCTGGGTCGGAGGGGAACGGGAGGCCCGGGGGTCACGAGCGCTGGTGGAAGATGCCGAAGAGGTTGCCCGAGGTGTCGCTGACGTAGGCGAAGTCGGTGCCCGGCCCCTCGCCCCCGATCTCCTGGAACAAGACCTTCCCGCCGAGTGACTCCGAGCGGGCGCAGGCGGCGGCGACGTCGGGGACCTGCACGTGGAAGAGGGCGTGGTTGGGGAAGCGGCCCTCGGTGTTGTAAAGGCCTCCGGCCGGCTGCCCGCCGCCGGGGTAGCTGATCGTCCGGTAGTCGATCGGCCCGTCGGCGGGCGCGAACGTCCAGCCGAACAGGTCGCCGTAGAACTGCTCGACCCCGGCCGGGTCATCGGTGGCGACCTCGAACCACGTGACGGTGTTGTCCATGACCGTCCCTCCCTCTTGAACGAACGACTTTCCTCGAACAAGAGAACGATATGACGGCCAAGCGACAGCACTATGTCGGTGTTTTCGATTGACTTCTCGAGAATCTAGTCGAGCACCGCGCCCTGGACGAGCATCTCCGGGACGTCCGAGACGTAGCCCTCCAACGGCCGGTCCGGCGCCCGCTCGGGGGTGACCAGCGCGGACATGATCCGGTCGAGCCGGAAGACCCGCACGTCGTCCCGGAGCCGGCACCACGCCACGAGGTACCAGAACCCGCCCCGGCCGCCCAGGAACACGCCGGGTTCGACGTCGCGGACGGTCAGCATGCCCTTGCGGTCGGCGTATTCGAGCTTGAGGACGCGCCGGTGGAGTAAAGCGTCCTCGATCGAGCGGGACACCCCGGCCGGCCCCAGGGGGCGGACCTCCTCGACCGGCTCGGCGGGCGCCATCACCTGCACGCGGCGGGCCAGTTCCCTGGCCAGCTCGCCCTCCCGTCCCGGCATCGCCGCCACGACCTTGCGCAACGCCGAGCGGGCCTGCTGCCCGAAGGGCTGGTCACCGGCCCGCGACAGGGCGAGGGCGATGGCCACGGCCTCGGCCGGGGTGAAGTTGAGCGGCGGCAGCGACATCGCCTTGTCCAGCGCGTAGCCGCCCCGCCGGCCCGCCTCGGCGTAGATGGGGACGCCGGATCCCTGCAGGGCGATGATGTCGCGCTCGATGGTCCGCACGCTCACGCCGTAACGTTCGGCCAGCTCTCGTGCCGAGCGTGGCCTGGGGGAGATCGCGCGCAGGTCCTCGACGAGCGCGTAGAGCCGGTCGGTACGGTTCACATGCGCGACGCTACGCCGCGCCACCGACAGTTGCCCGGTTCAGGAGCCGTGGCCAGGCACTTCTCCCCCACCGGATACCCGCCGCGCGGCCCCGCCGTACAAGCCCGCCGGACACCCCGGACACCCCGCCGGGCCGCCCCGCCGTACAAACCCGCCGGGCGTACAGCCCGCCAGAGCTCCGGCGAGAGGTTCAGGAGGTGGTCCAGGCCAGCAGGTCGGCCACCGCCCAGGTGTTCACCACCCGGTCGGCCCCCACCCCGCACAGCGCCGCCCGCTCGCACCCGAACCGCTGCCAGGCGAGCTGCCCGGGCGCGTGCGCGTCGGAGTCGATCGAGAACAGGCACCCCCACTCGTACGCCTGCCGCAGCAGCCGCTTGGGCGGGTCCAGCCGGTCCGGCCGCGAGTTGATCTCGACCGCCACCCCGAACCGCCGGCAGGCCTCGAAGACCAGCTCGGGGTCGAAGTCGGACTCCGGCCGCAGCCCGCCCCGCCGGCTCCCGGCCTTGACGATCCGTCCGGTGCAGTGGCCGAGCACGTCCACGTGCGGGTTGGCGATGGCGGTGACCATGCGCCGGGTCATCGACTCGCGGTCCATCCGGAGCTGGGAGTGCACGCTGGCCACCACCACGTCGAGCCGCGCCAGCAGCTCCGGCTCCTGGTCGAGCCGCCCGTCGGCGAGGATGTCCACCTCGATCCCGGTCAGGATGCGGAACGGCGCCAGCCGCTCGTTCAGCTCGGCCACCACGCGGAGCTGCTCGCGCAGCCGCTCGGGCGACAGGCCGTTGGCGACGGTCAGCCGGGGCGAGTGGTCGGTGAGCGCGAGGTAGGCGTGCCCCTGGTCCTGCGCGGCGGCGGCCATCTCGGCGATCGGCGAGCCGCCGTCCGACCAGTCGGAGTGGCTGTGCAGGTCGCCCTTGAGCGCCGCGCGCAGTTCGCCCGCGGCGGAGCCCAGGTCGACCTCGGCCGTGGCGCGCAGGCGGCGCAGGTAGGTGGGAACCTGGCCGTCGAGTGCCTCGTTTATAGCCAATGAGGTGACTTTGCCGATGCCCGCCAGCCCCGTCAGTTCGCCGCTGTGCGCCAGCCGTACCAGCTCGTCGTCGGGCAGGTCGGCGATGGCGGCGGCCGCGCGCCGGAAGGCGCGGACCCGGTGAGCCGCCTCACCTGCTTCTTCCAGCAGGAGGGCGATCTCCTCAAGGGCCGCAAGTGGTCTCATAGCACCATGCAAGCAGGAGCCGTACCTTCATTGAAGCAGGCGTAGGCTTGAGGCACAGAGTGTCGGGAGCACGATGACAAATCAGACCGTTCAGCAGCCGCCGCCGCCCAAGTCCGGCAAGTCCTCCAAGGTCGTGAAGCTGACCATCGTGGGGGCCGTGGGCGTGCTGCTCATCGGCTTCTGCGCCGCGCAGATGGACGACGACGAAGAGGTCACGGCCGACTGCGTGGACACCAGCACCATGCAGCCCGACGGGTCCTACGCCGTGGTCGACGACGACTTCTGCGACACCACCCACTACCGCGGCGGGGCCGGCAGCGCCTTCCTGTGGTACTACGCCGGCACGCGCATCGGCGCGCGGGTGGCCAGAGGCACGACCATCCGCCCGTCCGGCGTGACGATCAACACCCGGCAGGGCACCACGATCCAGCGCGGCGGCTTCGGCGGACGCGGGGGCAGCGGCAGTTGAGAAGAGCCCGCTCGGCCCCCCGCGAGGGCTGGGAGCAGATCGTCGAGAGCCAGGGCCTGGCCTTCCACCGCGTCGCCCACCCCACCGGGTCGCCCCGGCCGTACTGGGACGAGTCGGTCCACTACGTCTTCAGCCTGGCCGAGGTCGAGGCGCTGGAGGAGCAGGTCGAGGAGCTCCACCGGATGTGCCTGGCCGCGGTCGAGCACGTCATCGAGCGTGACCGGTTCAAGGACTTCGCCATCCCGGCGTGGGCGGCCCCGGAGATCGCCCAGTCGTGGCAGCGGCGCGACCCGCACGTCTACGGCCGCTTCGACCTGCGTTACGACGGCGACGGCCCGGCCAAGCTGCTGGAGTACAACGCCGACACCCCGACCTCGCTGCTGGAGGCCTCGGTCGTCCAGTGGTTCTGGAAGCAGGACGTCTTCCCCGCCGACGACCAGTGGAACTCCATCCACGAGCGGCTGATCGAGCGCTGGGGCGAGCTGGTGCTGCCCACCGGCCCCACCCACTTCGCCTGGACCAACCGCGACGAGACCGGCGAGGAGGCCATGACCGTGGCCTACCTCCAGGACACCGCCACGCAGGCGGGCCTGTACGCGCTGGAGATCGCGATGGAGGACGTGGGCTGGGACCCCGCCAACCGCCGCTTCGTCGACCTGGAGGGCCGGGTGATCCGCTCGGCGTTCAAGCTCTACCCGTGGGAGTGGATGCTGGGCGACGGGTTCGGCCAGCATGCCGTACGGCACGCGGCCTCGACCACGTGGATCGAGCCGCTGTGGAAGACGCTGCTGTCGAACAAGGCGCTGCTGGCGATCCTGTGGGAGCTGTACCCCGGCCACCCCAACCTGCTGCCCGCCTACCTCGACGGCCCGCGCGAGCTGTCGTCGTACATCGCCAAGCCGCTGCTCGGCCGCGAGGGCGCGTCGATGCGCGTGGTCACCCCGCAGGGCACGATCGAGACGCCAGGCTCCTACGGCGTCGAGGGCTACGTCCACCAGGCCTTCGAGCCGCTGCCCGACTTCGAGGGCCAGCACCCGGTGCTGGGCGCCTGGATGGTCGCCGACGAGTCCGCAGGCTTGGGAATCCGTGAGACCAGTGGTTTGATCACCGATGACACCTCGTCGTTCGTACCCCATCGAATAGAGCAACCATGACCATCTTCGAGACCCTCGCCCGGGGTGCGGGCGCGATCGCCGCGTACGCCGCCGTCGGCCTGATCCTGCTCATCATCGGCTTCTACGTCATCGACTGGGCGATCCCCGGCAAGCTCAGCCAGATCATCAAGGTCGAGCGCAACCCCAACGCCACCCTGCTCACCTCCAGCGGCCTGGCCGCGGTCGGACTGATCGTGGCCGCCTCGATCTTCGCCTCCGGCGGCCGGCTGGCCGAGGGCCTGGCCGCGACGGCGGTCTTCGGCCTGGTGGGCATCGCCGTCCAGACCATCTCCATGGTGGTCTTCGACAAGCTGATCGGCATCTCGATCCGCGAGCTGGCCGCGGAGGCCGAGCTGCAGCCGGGCGCGAAGCTGCTGGCCACCACCCACCTGGCGATCGGCCTGATCACCGCGGTCGCGGTCATCTGAGCCGCCCCGGCGGCGTGACCGTAACCGCTGTTCCGGTCATCGCGAACAGGCTGGCACTCTTAGTAGCGTGAAGGACCAAGAACAGACCCGCCTGGACACCACCCGGCGCCTGGAGCGCAACATGGGCGCCCTGGGCACCGCGGCCATGGGCCGCATGGAGGAGCGCCTGGCCTGGTTCCGCGCCCTGAGCGCGGAGGACAGGTCCTGGGTGGGCCTGGTGGCCCAGGCGGGCATCGCAGCCTTCGTGGAGTGGTTCCAGCACGCCGGGGAGGGCCGCCCGACGCCGAGCATCGCCTTCTTCGGCACGGCCCCGCGCGAGCTGAAGCGCTCGATCTCGCTCCAGCAGACCGTCGACATCATCCGCATGATCGTCGAGGTGGTCGAGGCGCAGGTGGACGACCTGGCCGCGCCCGACGGCCGCGACCAGCTCGAGCAGGCCATGCTCCGCTACACCCGCGACGTCGCCTTCGCCGCGGCCCAGGTCTACGCCCGCGAGGCCGAGGTGCGCGGCGCGTGGGACGCCCGGCTGGAGGCGCTGATCGTGGACGCGCTGGTGCGCGGCGAGGTCGACGACGGCCTGCACTCGTGGGCGGCGGCGCTCGGCTGGACCTCCTCCCCCGTGGTGGTGATCGCCGGAGAGGCGCCCGACGACGACCCGCGCGCCGTGATCGACGGGCTGCGCGAGCGCGGCCGGCGCATCGGGCTCGACCTGCTGGCCGGCGTCCAGGCCGACCGGCTGATCGTGATCGTGGGCGGCGCGGGCAGCGTGGACGAGGCGGCCAAGCACGTGGTGCGGCAGTTCGGGCCGGGACCCATCGTCATCGGCCCGGAGGTGCCCGACCTGCACGCCGCCACCCGCAGCGCGCGGGCGGCCATCGCGGGGCTGCGCGCCTCCAGCGGCTGGCCGGACGCGCCGCGCCCGGTGCACGCCGAGGACCTGCTGGCCGAGCGTGCGCTGGACGGCGACCTCGACGCCCGCGAGCAGCTCGTGGAGAACGTCTACCTGCCGCTGGCCGGCACCCCGCTGCTCGACACGCTGGCCACCTACCTGGAGCAGGGCACCTCGCTGGAGGCCACCGCCCGGCTGCTGTTCGTGCATCCGAACACCGTCAGGTACCGGCTCAAGAAGATCACCGAACTGACCGGCTACCAGCCGACCGAGGGCCGCTCGGCCTTCACCCTCCAGGTGGGTCTCATTCTCGGGCGACTCGCCGAGAACGCCCCGACCGAGGCGCAACGGAGCATGGGCGCCAAACCCATAACATGGCGGTCACTAACCTAGCCCCCGAGCAAGCCCCACTGTAGGTTCCCTACAAAATCGACGGGACAAAGTTCGTACGGATCGTGATCCTCGTGTCGGACTTCCACAGTGCATGGTGGATTTTGTGCTCGTCATCGTCGCGCCTGGCCAAGGCGCCCAAACTCCAGGCTTCCTGACCCCGTGGCTCGACCTGCCGGGGGTCGCCGACCGGCTGTCCGCCTGGTCGGAGATCGTCCGGCTGGACCTGATCGCCTACGGCACCACCGCCGACGCCGACGAGATCCGTGACACCGCCGTCGCCCAGCCGCTGCTGGTCGCCGCCGCGCTGGCCGCCGCCGAGACGCTCGGGCTGAGCCTGTCGGCCGACGGCAAGGGCGCGACCCCTGACCTGCTGGCCGGGCACAGCGTCGGCGAGCTGGCCGCGGGCGCGCTGGCCGGCGTCCTGACCCCGGAGGAGGCCCTCGGCCTCGTCCGCGAGCGCGGCCAGGCCATGGCCCGCGCCGCCGCCGTCACCCGGACCGGCATGACCGCCGTCCTGGGCGGCACCGACGTGCTCGAGTCGATCGACAAGCACGGCCTGACCCCCGCCAACATCAACGGCGCCGGCCAGATCGTCGCCGGCGGCACGCTGGAGCAGCTCGCCACCTTCAAGGAGGAGCCGCCCGCCCGGGCCCGGCTCATCCCGCTCCAGGTGGCGGGAGCGTTCCACACCAGCCACATGGCCCCCGCCGTGGACGACCTCCGCGCCGCCGCGGCCGAGCTCACCCCGCGCGACCCGCGGATCAAGGTCCTGTCCAACCGCGACGGCACGGTCGTGGAGAGCGGCGCCGACTTCGTCGCCCGCCTCATCGACCAGGTCAGCAACCCGGTCCGCTGGGACCTCTGCATGGAGACCATGGCCTCGCTCGGCGTCACCAGGATGATCGAGCTGCTGCCCGGCGGTACGTTGACCGGTCTGGCCAAGCGCGGGCTGCGCGGGGTCGAGACCGTGGCACTGAAGACACCCGACGATCTCGAAGCGGCTAAGGAGCTGGTCAAGTGAGGATTCCCGACGTCGCGGCAGGGGCACGGATCCTGGCGTTCGGCGGCTACCAGCCGGCCGGCATCGTCACCAACGACGACCTCGCCAAGACCATGGAGACCAACGACGAGTGGATCCAGTCCCGCGTCGGGATCAAGGAACGCCGCGTCGCCGGTCCCGAGGAGTCCCTCGCCGACATGGCCACCCAGGCCGCCGCCAAGGCGCTGGCCGCCAGCGGCCTGTCGGCGGCCGACATCGACCTGGTCATCGTCGCCACCTGCACGGGCGAGACCCAGATCCCCAACGTCTCGGCCACGGTCGCCCACCGCCTCGGCATCGACTCCCCCGGCGCCTTCGACGTCAACGCCGCCTGCGCCGGCTTCTGCTACGCGCTGGCCACCGCCTCGGCGGCGGTGCGCGGCGGCGCCGCCCGGCACGTGCTGGTCATCGGCGCGGAGAAGCTGTCGCAGTGGGTCGACTGGACCGACCGCGCCACCGCGGTGATCTTCGCCGACGGCGCCGGCGCCGCGGTCGTCGGCCCTTCCGACACTCCGCGCATCGGCCCGGTCGTCTGGGGCAGCTCAGGCGACAAGGCCGAGGTCATCAGCGTCGCGGACCGCAACTCCTTCCTCTACCAGGAAGGGCAGACGGTCTTCCGGTGGGCGACCACCTCGCTCCACCCGGTGGCCAAGGAGGCGTGCGAGCGAGCCGGGGTCGACCCGTCGGAGCTGGCCGCCTTCGTCCCTCACCAGGCCAACCTGCGCATCATCGAGGCGATCGCCCGCAAGATCGGCGCCGATGACGCGGTGATCGCCCGAGACATCGTGCTCGCGGGCAACACCTCGGCCGCCTCCATCCCGCTGGCCATCTCCAGGATGATCGAGCGGGGTGAGGTCCAGTCCGGAGGTCTGGCATTGTTGCTCGGGTTCGGCGCGGGTCTGACCTACGCCGGGCAAGTGATCGAGATTCCCTAGGCTTCGTACGGCGACGCATGCCGTACGGACCGAATATTCAACCAAAGGAGAACCACCGACATGGCAGTCAGCGAGCAGGAGATCCTCGAGGGCCTCGGCAAGATCGTCAACGAGATCACCGGGATCCCGGCGTCCGAGGTCACCCCGGAGAAGAGCTTCGTGGACGACCTCGACATCGACTCCCTGTCCATGGTCGAGATCGCCGTGGCCGCTCAGGACGAGTTCGGCGTCGAGATCCCCGACGACCAGCTCAAGAACCTGAAGACGGTCAAGGACGTCATCAACTTCATCAACGCCTGATCAACCCCATTTCTGACCAGCAAGGAGCGTAACCACGTGAGTGCGAACCGGGCACGAGTCGTCGTCACCGGGCTTGGCGCGACGACGCCATTGGGCGGAGACGTCACCTCGACCTGGTCGGCGCTCCTCGCCGGTCGGTCCGGGGTGGAGAGCATCACCGAGGACTGGGTCGACAGCGTCCCCGTGAAGTTCGCGGGCATGGCCGCCGTCGACCCGGCCGAGGTGCTCCCCCGGCCGGAGGCCCGCCGGCTCGACCGGAGCGAGCAGTTCGCCCTGGTCGCGGCCCGTGAGGCCTGGGCCGACGCGGGCAAGCCCGAGGTCGCCCCCGAGCGGCTCGGCGTCGTGGTGTCCAGCGGCATCGGCGGCATCGGCACCACGCTCTCGGCCTACGACGTCTTCAAGGAGAAGGGCTGGAACCGCCTTTCGCCCTTCACCGTCCCGATGCTCATGCCGAACGGCCCGGCCGCCTGGATCGGGCTCGACCTGGGCGCCATGGCGGGCGTGCACGCGACCGTGTCGGCCTGCGCCTCCGGCGCCGAGGCCATCGGCTACGCGATGGACATGATCCGCTCCGGCCGTGCCGACGTCGTCGTCGCCGGCGGCACCGAGGCGGCCATCCACCCGCTCAACATCGCCGCCTTCGCCGCGGCGCGCGCGATGTCCACCCGCAACGACGACCCGCAGGGCGCCTCCCGCCCGTGGGACCGCGAGCGGGACGGCTTCGTCCTGGGCGAGGGCGCGGGCATCGTCGTCCTGGAGTCCGAGGAGCACGCCCGCGCCCGCGGCGCGCGCATCCACGCCTACGCCTCCGGCGTCGGCTACTCCTCCGACGGCCACCACATCACCCAGCCCGAGCCCGAGGGCCGCGGCATCAGCATGGCGATGACGATGGCCCTGAAGGACGCCGGGCTGAGCGGCCAGGACATCAAGCACCTCAACGCGCACGGCACCTCCACGCCGGCCGGTGACGTGATCGAGGTGCAGGCGGTGGCCAAGGCCATCGGCACCCACCCGCTGGTCACCTCGACCAAGTCGATGACCGGCCACCTGCTGGGCGGCGCCGGCGGCATCGAGTCGGTCTTCACCGTCCTGGCCCTGCGCGAGCGCATCGTCCCGGCGACCATCAACCTGAACAACCCCGACGACGGCATCGAGGTCGACCTGGTCCACGGCCAGAGCCGCGCGCTGCCGGACGGCGACCTCGCCGCGATCAACAACTCCTTCGGGTTCGGCGGCCACAACGTCACCGTCGTCTTCCAGGGCGCCTGACGTGACGGTCGCGGGCAGCCGGGTGCTCCCGGCGGGCTCCGACGAGGAGCCCGCCGATCCCCGCGACCCGCTCGTCCGGTTGACCGCCCTCCTCGACGAGGGCTCGGTCCGCCTGCTCGCGCCCGAGGACCGCAGTGGCGTCTACGCCGCGGCGGGCCGCGTCGAGGGCGTGCCCGTCGTCGCCTTCTGCAGCGACGCCCGCATCCAGGGCGGCGCGATGGGTGCCGAGGGCTGCGAGCACATCGTCCACGCCTACGACGTCGCCGTCCGCGAGCGGGTGCCGGTCATCGGCATCTGGCACTCGGGCGGCGCCCGGCTGGCCGAAGGGGTCGACTCCCTGCACGCGGTGGGCCGCGTCTTCGCCGCGATGACGAAGGCCTCCGGCGTCGTGCCGCAGCTCTCCGTCGTCGTCGGCCCGGCCGCCGGAGGCGCCGCCTACGGGCCGGCGCTCACCGACGTGGTCATCCTGGCCGAGTCCGGCCGCATCTTCGTGACCGGGCCCGACGTGGTCCGCAGCGTCACCGGCGAGGACGTGGACGCCGCCTCGCTCGGCGGTCCCGTGCCGCACAGCAAGCTCAGCGGCGTCGTGCACCTGGTCGCCCCCACCGAGCCGGAGGCCTATCTCAAGGCCCGGCGGCTGGCCGTCCTCCTGGGACACCAGGGCCGCGTCCGCACCGCCGAGGTGGCCGAGGTGGACTTCTCCTCGCTGCTCCCCGACTCGCCGCGCCGCGCCTACGACGTCAAGCCGCTGGTCAACGGGCTGCTGGACGAGCCCGGCCTGGAGCTGCACCCCAAGTGGGCGCCGAACGTCGTCACCTCGCTGGGCCGGCTCGGCGGCCGTACGGTCGGCGTCGTGGCCAACAACCCGCTGCGGCTCGGCGGCTGCCTCGACGCCACCTCGGCGGAGAAGGCCGCCCGGTTCGTGCGCATGTGCGATGCGTTCGGGGTGCCGCTGGTCGTTCTGGTGGACGTGCCCGGCTACCTGCCCGGCGTCTCGCAGGAGCACGAGGGCGTGGTGCGCCGGGGCGCCAAGCTGCTGCACGCCTTCGCGGAGGCTTCCGTGCCGCGCGTCACCCTGGTGACCCGCAAGGCGTACGGCGGGGCCTACATCGCGATGAACTCGCGGGCGCTGGGCGCGACCAAGGTCTTCGCCTGGCCGACCACCGAGGTCGCCGTGATGGGCGCCGTGGCCGCCGTACGCGTCCTGAAGCGGCGCGAGCTGGCCGCGGCTCCCGGGCAGGAGCGGGCCGAGCTGGAGCGGCGGCTGGCGGAGGAGCACGCCGAGCAGGCCGGCGGCCTGGAACGTGCCCAGGAGCTCGGCGTCATCGACGAGGTCGTCAAGCCCGAGGAGACTCGGGGCGCCATCGCCCGGGTGCTGGCCCAGGCCACTCCGGCCCGCGGGTCGCACGGCAACATCCCGCTCTAGACCGCCGCGAAAGAATCCGGGCGCGCAGGGGAAAGCCCGCGCTGGACCGCCGCCGGGCAGACCCGGCGCGGATCACACCGCGGCGTGGAGCCAGCGGACCGGGGCGCCGTCGCCGGCGTAGCGGAACGGCTCCAGCTCCTCGTCCCACGCGCGCCCGAGCAGCTTGTCCAGCTCCTCCTCCAGCACGCACCGGCCCTGCGCGGCCAGCATCATGGCCGTCCGCAGCCGGTCCTCCGGCACGAGGATGTCGCCGGTCGCCCCCACCACGGCGTGGAAGGCCCCCAAGGTCGGGGTGTAGGCGTAACGGGTGCCGTCCACGCCAGGTGTGGCGTCCTCGGTCACCTCGAAGCGGATGCGCTGCCAGCCCATCAACGAGGAGGCGATCGCGGCGGCGATGCCGGGGCGCCCCTCCCACTCGGCCTGGGCCCGCACGACATTGGGCGCGGCAGGCTGGGGAGTCCAGGTCAGGTCGACAGGCACGCCAAGAACACCCGCGACCGCCCATTCGATATGAGGGCACAGCGCGGGCTGAGCCGAGTGGACGTACAGCACGCCACGAGCAGACACCGGACCTCCCGTTTCGGTACGAGGTGCGCCTTCCCCAACGGCCTCGTCCTGGGATGATCACAAGTGACTAGGGAGAGACTACCGTCCGTCGTTTCTCGGCACCAGAGGGGGGCCATACCAAGTTGTTGCGGATGTGGCACGTGACACGTCTCCTGAGACGGAAAGATACGTCCACATGGACGTCCAAGCTGTTGGTCACTCGCTCATCCGGCCGGGCCAGATCCTGATCGAACGGGGCACGGTCTCGGCCGTCTCCCGCTGGACCCAGGCCATCGCGGAGGCCGACGGCGTCTGCGTCGTACGCCTCTCACCAGGGGTGGACCCCTGCGAGCTCGTTGCCGAGCTGCGCGATCAGGGCCATCGAGCCTCGCCCAACCACGTGTTCGCCGGCCAGCCGCTGTTCTTCGGCGGGCCCGCCTCGCGCCCGTTCCCCGCCGATCCGGTCAAGGCCAAGATCGGCCGGGAACGCTCCGGCGTCACCGTCGCCCTGCTCGACACCGGCGTCGCCGCCCACCCCTGGTGGGCCGGCAGCACGTGGTACGGCGGGCTGCCCGAGGCCGCCGCCGACGCGGTCCAGGGCGCCCAGGCCGGCCACGGCACCTTCATCGCCGGCCTGCTGCTGCGCCAGGCCCCGGAGAGCTCGCTGCGCGTGGCCCGCGTCCTCGACGGCGACGGCCTCGGGGACGAGGCCGGGGTGGTCCGCGCCCTGCGCCGGCTGCGGCAGCGGGAGCAGGAGGGCGCCAGGCCCGGCGACCTGGCCGGAGGCCCGCACGTGCTCAACCTCTCCTTCGGCGGCCACACCCACGACGACCAGCCCTCGCCGCTGCTGGCCGACGCGGTCTCCGCCCTCACCGAGACCGTCGTGGTCGCCTGCGCCGGCAACACCGGCTCCGACCGGCCGTTCTGGCCCGCGGCCCTGCCCGGCGTCATCGGGGTCGGCGCGCTCGACGCCGCCGAGGAACGCCGGGCGCCGTTCTCCGCGCACGGGAGCTGGATCGACGCCTGGGCCCGCGGCGAGTGGCTGACCTCGGCCTACCTGCGCACCGGCGAGTTCGCCGGCTACGCCTCCTGGAGCGGCACCTCCTTCGCCGCCGCGCTGGTCAGCGGGGCCATCGCCCGCGCCGCCGCCGACCTGCCGCCGCACGAGGCGGCCCAAGCGGTGCTCAAGGAAAGGCAAATTCCCGATCTGGGGGCTGTCGTCCCGGCGACTCGGTAGAGTTTACGCTCAGTCCTCGTCCAACCACGGGGAGGCAACATGAGCGATGCGGCGCTCCTGCTCAAGGCCGCGGCAGAAGGGGACGAGTCGGCCTGGGCCGGGCTCGAAGCCCTCTTCGGGCCGCGGATGTGGGCCGTCGCACGCGCTTGCGGGCTGGGTGAGGCCGACGCCGCCGACGCGGTGCAGGGCGCCTGGCTCCGCCTGCTGGAGAGTCTCGACCGGATCAGGGAACCTTCCTGCGTCGGGGCCTGGCTGGTCACCACCGCCAGGCGCGAGGCGATCCAGTTGCTCAGGCGGGGACCGACGACGTTCCCCGCGTTCACCCCGCCGGCTCATCCCAGCCCCGAGTCCACGCTCCTCGAGGCGGACTCGGTCCGGCTGCTCTGGCAGCAGGTCACCGACCTGCCGGAGCCGTGCCGCACGCTGCTCAAGCTCCTGGCCACCCAGGCGGGACCGCGGCAGGTGGCCGTCCGCATGGGCATCCCACCCGGCAGCGTGGGTCCGACCCGAGCTCGCTGCCTGCAGAAACTGCGCACCCGGATCTCCCTCGAGGAAAAGGTGCAATGACCGACGACGAATACCTTCTAGCCGCCCTCCGTCTCGGATCGGGCCACGACCCGATCCCGGCTCACGTGTCCGCGGCGGCACGTGAGGCGTACAACCTGCGGGTGCCAGACGCGGTCACCGCCACCCCCGTCGAGTCCGCCGCCGCCCGCGGCGTCCGAGGGGAGGACGGCCCGCGGCTGGTCCGCTTCGCCACGCCCGAGCTCGCGTTCGACGTGGAGGTCACGATCGGGGACGGGCTGATCAACCTGGCCGGGCGGGTCTTCCCCTGCCCGCCCGACGGCTGCCGCATCGAGATCCGGACCCTGCAACTGACCGTCCGCCGCGAGGTGGCCGCGTCAGGGCAGTTCGCCGCCACCGGACTGCCCCCCGGGTGGTTCAGCCTGGTCTGCCACCGGACCGGGCACGCCCCGATCGTCACCCGATGGTTGCGGATCCGCTCCTGAGCGAGCCGGGGCCGGGCGCCGCCGCGCCCGGCCCTCGCGACGAGCTCCTCGCCAGGGCCGAAGGTGCGGTGATCCGTTCGGTGGTCGATCCCGCGGCCGCCCTGGCCACGGGCCGTGGCCTGCTCGCCCTGGCCGAACGGCTCGGCGCGGGGCAGCCGCGCAGCTCGTTCGCCAGCCATTGGCCGGCGCCCGAACCCGCAGCGCACGAGGACCCTCCTGACGACCCCGAGCTGCGTGCGGCGGCTCCCGAGATGGCCGCGGTGTCGTTGCGGGCCATGGCACTGGCCGCGCGGGAGCTGGGCGATCTGCGGATGGCCGAGCACTGCCTGCGCCGGGCCATCGCCCTGCCCGGCGTGCCCGCCCACCGGGTGGCGCAGGCCCGGTTGTCGCTGGTGACCGTACGGACCGAGCGGGGGCATCCGCTCCAAGCCCTGCGCATCGCCGCCCTGGCCTACGCCCATCTGCCCCGCCTCGACCGCGCCAAGCTGGAGACCCAGCGCGCGGTCGCGCTGGCCCACCTCGGCCGCTGCCAGGAGGCCGTGGCCGCCTGCGACCGCGCGGTGGCCGAGCTGTCCCGCGCCGACGACAGCCTCGACAACCAGCGCTTCCTGGCCGGTGGCCTGCTCAACCGGGGCCTGGTCCACGCCTACCGCGCCGAATGGCCCGAGGCCGTGCGCGACATCACCGCCTGCCGGGAACTGTCCACGCGGCACCGCCTCGACCACCTCGCCCGGCTGGCGACCGCCAACCTGCCCTTCGTGGCGGTACGGCAGGGCGACATCGCCGCCGCCTTCGCCCACTACCGCGCCTCCGAGGACACGCTGTTCGGCTTCACCGAGCGCCTGGCCACGATGCGCACCGACTTCGCCGGGGCCCTGCTGGCCGCCCACCTGCCAGGCGAGGCGCGGGTGATGCTCAGCCTGGCGCTCCCCGAGCTGGAGGCGGCCGGAGCCGGGGCGGCCCTGGCCGAGGCGCGGCTGAAGCTCGCCCAGGTCGAGCTGCTCACCGGCGACGCCCGCCGGGCCGCCGAGCTGGCCGGGCGGGCCCGCGACGAGCTGTCCGGGCAGGACCGGCACGTCTGGGCGCCGGTGGCCACCGACACCCTGCTGCGGGCCAGGCTCGCCCTCGAACCGCCCACCCCCGAGCTGGTCGACGAGCTGCTGGCCTGCGCCGACGAGCTCGACCGCGGTCCCGCCTCGGCGACCTGCGGGGCCGGGACGCGGCTGCTGGCGGCCGAGACCGCGCTGAAGCTGGGGGCGACCGAGACGGCCGCGGCCCAGCTCACCCGGCTCACCGCCGCGCCCGGCCGGAGCGTGCCGCCGGTCATCCACCAGCACGCGCTCGCGCTGGAGGCGGCGCTGGACGGCGATCCCGCGACGGCCTTCGGCGCGGTCCTCGACGGCTTGGCCGGCATCGGGCACCAGGTGCGACGGCTGGACGATCCGGCCATCCGCGCCCATACGGCTCGGGCCGGGGAGCGGCTGGCCGCCTTCGGGCTGCGGCTGGCGCTGGGCGACGGCCGGCCCGAGCAGGTCTTCGCCTGGGCCGAACGCTGGCGGGCGGTGACCGCCACCGGCCGCCCCCAGACGGTACGGCTGGCCGCCGTCCGGACCGCGCTGGGCGGCCGGGCGCTGGTGGAGTTCCTGATCGACGACGGCGAGCTCGTCGCCCTCCTGGCCGGTCCCGGACGGCCCGTCCTGCGGCGGCTCGGACCGGTCCAGCAGATCGGCGAGGCCGTCGTGCGGGTGCGGTACGCGTTGCGCCGGGTGCACCTCGCCGACGGCGGGCTCGGGGTGGAGGCGGCCCAGGACCTCGACGCGCTGGCGGCCGCGGCCGGGGAGCTGGAGGAGCTGCTGTTCGCGCCGCTCGCCGCCGGGATCGGGGAGTCGCCGCTGGTCATCGTGCCCGCGGGGCCGCTGCACACGGTGCCGTGGGCGGCTTTGCCGTACCTGCGGGGGCGGCCGGTGAGCGTGGCGTCCAGCGCCCGGGCCTGGTACGCGGCGCGGGTGGGGCCGCGGCGGGCCGGGAAGGGCGAGGTCGCGGTCTGCGCGGGTCCTGGGCTGCGGCACGCCGAGCGCGAGGCGGAGACGGTCGCGCGGCACCACGCCGGCGCGACGCGGGTCCCGGCCACCGTGGCGGAGGTGCTGGCGGCGCTCGACCGGGCCGAGGTGGTGCACCTGGCCGCGCACGGCACCTTCCACGCGCGCAGCCCGCTGCTGTCGAGCCTGACGCTGGAGGATCGGCCGCTGATGGCCTACGACCTGCTGCGGGTGGCCGGCCCGCCGCGGCTGGTGGTGCTGTCGGCGTGCGACTCGGGGATGGCGCACGTCCCGGCGGAGGGGGCGGCGCTGGGGCTGGCCGGGGCGTTCCTGGCGCAGGGGACGAGCTGTGTGGTGGCCGGGATGGTGCCCGTGCCGGACGAGGAGACCGCCGCGTTGATGGACGCCTTCCACCGGCGGCTGGCCGGGCGGGAGACGCCCGAGCGGGCCCTGGCCGCGGCGGCGGCCGAGACCGGGGCCCGCGGGTTCGTCTGCTTCGGCGCGGGCGACCGCCCCCTCGGCCGCCAGATCACCGGCTGAGCGAGACCAGGCCGGCCGGTCAGGCTGAGCAGGTCGGCCTGGCCGGGTCAGGCTGGGGCGGGGGTCAGGCGGTCTCGATCGGGCGGGACGGGTCGGCTGACCAGTTGGACCACGAGCCCACGTACAGGGCCGCACCGGGGTAACCGGCGAGTTCGAGGGCGATCAGCTCGTGCGCGGCGGTCACGCCGGACCCGCAGTAGGCCCCCAGCGGGACCCCGTCCCGCACCCCCACGGCGTCGAAACGGGCCCGGAGCTGTTCGGCGGGCAGGAACCGCCCGTCGGGGCCGACGTTCCCGGTGGTCGGCACGTTGACCGCCCCCGGGACGTGCCCGGCCGCCGGGTCGATGGGCTCGGTCTCACCGCGGTAGCGCTCGGCGGACCGGGCGTCCACGAGGATCCCGGAACGGGCCAGGGCGGCGGCCTCGTCGGCGTCGAGGACGGGCAGCGCGCCCGGCTTGGCGACGAAGTCACCCGGCTCGACCTGCGGCTCGTCGGTGGTGGCCGGCCGCCCGTCGGCGGTCCAGGCGGCCAGGCCGCCGTCGAGCACGCGCACGTCCTGGTGGCCGAAGTACCGCAGCGTCCACCAGATGCGGGCGGCGATGGTGGAGCCGGCGTCGTCGTAGGCCACCACGGGGCGGTCGTTCGAGACGCCGAGCCGCCGCATCGCCGCCTGGAACGCCTCGGTCTCGGGCAGCGGGTGCCGGCCGCCCGCGCCGGCCGGACCGGCGAGGTCGGCGTCGAGGTCGCAGTAGGCGGCGCCGGGGATGTGGCCTTCGCGGTAGAAGGTGACGCCGGGCGGGCCGCCCAGCCGCGACCGCACGTCGAGCAGGGTCACCTCGCCCAGCGCGTCGAGCTCGGCCAGGGTGATCAACGGACTCATCGGGTGCTCACTTCCAGAAGCGGGACGTGCTGCTCCAGCGCGGTCAGCGAGCCGTGGTACCCGGTGAAGGTGGCCTCCAGCGAACCGGTCCGCGAGGCGACGATGGCCAGCTCACCGTAGGGAACCGCGACCACGTCGCCGATGCGCCCGAGCCATTCGGATCTTACTCGGGGGCCGAACCAGCCGGCCTCGACCGCCTCGCCGCGCGAGAGCACCCACGCCTGCCCGGCCAGCCGCTCGCGCCACGAGTCGAGCACGGCCCCGGCCGCGCCGGACTCGGCGTAGACGTGCCGGGCGCGGGAGTCGCCGCCGAGCATGGCCACGCCGGTGGTGAGCGCCGGGTCGGTGTCGGCGTCGGCCTTGGCGGTGGCGTTGACCATGCCGTGGTCGGCGGTGACGTAGAGCGCCGAGCCGGGCGGCAGCGCCTCGGCCAGCCGCCGGGCCAGCTCGTCGACGACGGCGAGCTGGTCGAGCCATTCGGGGCTGCCCCAGCCGCACAGGTGCCCGTAGGCGTCGAGGTCGCCGTAGTAGACGGTCACGTGCGCGCGTGGTTCGGCCAGGGCGCGGCGGGTGGCCTCGACCCGCTCGTCCACGGTGTTGGCGGCCAGGTAGCGGGCGCCGCGGTAGACCGCGCGGGTCAGGCCGGTGCCCTCGAACTCGGCGGGGCCGACGTAGCTGGTCGCGATCCCGGCCCCGGCCGCGCGCTGGAAGACGGTGGGGGCGGGCTGCCACTCCAGCGGGTCCATGTCGAGGCCGCCGGGCAGCGTCCAGCGCAGGCAGTTGAACAGGTGGCCGGTGCCGGGCACCGCCAGGACCATGCCGAGCATGCCGTGCTCGCCCGGCGCGAGCCCGGTGCCGAGCGTGCACAGGCTGGTCACCGTGGTCGCGGGGAAACCCGAGGTGAGCGTACGGCCGGCCGCGGCGGACAGGAAGGGCGCGCGTTCGGGATGGGCGCGCAGGAGATCGGCGCCCAGCCCGTCGACGAGCAGGACGACCACGCGCCGGACGGGTTCGAGGCCGAGCGGGTTGGGGCCGGGCAACCCGAGCGCGGCCAGCACCGAACCGGGCAGCTCGGCCAGCGTGGACCCGCCGTAGGCGGGCAGGAGCGGCTCATGCCGCATGGGCACCTCTGGAGGGTCAGGAGGCGGCTGGGTTCGCTGCCTCGGCGTCGGAGGCGGCTCGGTTCAGGAGGCGGCGCGGGCGGTGGCCTCGGAGAGGGACTTGGCGAAGGCCAGCACGTGCGAGACGGCTTCCGGCCCGTCGGCGGCCTCGCTGACGCGCAGCGACAGGTCGTCGGCGGTGATCGCGCCGGTGTAGCCGTGGTCGGCCTCGCAGTTCTCGTCGCCGCAGGTGGCCGGTTCGAGATCCACGTGGGAGATGGCGCCCCAGCCGATGGTCAGCGTGACCTCGGTGGGGGCGACGCCCGGCGCGTAGGCGGCGGGGTCGGGCACCACGCGGGTCACCGCGACCGACTGGATGCGGCTCAGGCGGACCGCCTCGGTGGTCGTGGAGGCGTGGGAGGCGGAGACGCCCTCGACCGCCGGATGCTCGTCGGTGTGGCAGACCAGCAGCCGCCCGGCGGTGAGCACCAGGACGGTGACGTGCCGGCGGACCTCCATGGCGGGGTCGAAGGTGGCCTCGTGGTGCACCACGAAGGCGGTCACGGCTTCCTTGCCCAGCGCGGATTCGACCGCATCGGTGACGAGGTCGGGGTAGTAGCCGCTGCGCTCGATCGCTTCACGCAGGCCCGCGGCTGAGACTCGGGTTTCCCTCATGGGTCCATCCTGCCAGGAGCGGGGCCTCGTCTCACACTGCCGCGGGATCACAACAGGCGGCGTGGCCCCCCGTCGAGGCGCGGGGCGTCGGGGGTGGCCAGGACCGCCCGCGCGCCGAGCACGATCGTCTCGGACTCGCCGACGAGCACCTGGTCGAGGTCGAGGCGGGCCAGTTCGGGCAGGTCGTGCGCCAGGCGGGCGACGCGGACGAGCAGGTCCTCCAGCGCCCCGACCGCGACCGGGGGGTAACCGTACTCGCCCAGGAGCAGCGGCGCGGCGCGCACGGAGCGGACCAGTTCTGCGGCGTCCTGGCGGGTCAGGGGGGCCAGGCGGAAGCTCTCGTCGCCGAGCAGCCGGGCGGTGACCTCGCCGAGGCCGAAGGAGACGACCGGGCCGAAGGCGGGGTCCTCCACCACGCTGACCACGGTCGGTACGGCCGGCTGCGGGGCCATGCGCTGGACGGCGAGCGGGGCGTCGGGGCCGAAGCGGGCGACGAACTCCTCGTAGGCGTGGCGCACGCTCTCCGGGCCGGACAGGCCGAGCCGTACGGTGCCGGCCTGGCGGGAGGCGCCGGGGCCGGTCAGCTTGAGCACGACCGGCCAGCCCATGCGCTCGGCCTCGAAGGCGGCCTCCTCGGGCGAGGAGACCGGCTCGGACGGCCAGACCGACAGGCCGTAGCAGGCGAGCAGGTCGGTGGGGTCGAGCTCCACCCGGCGTTCGGGCGCGTCGGCCCGCCCGGAGCGGTCCCCCGGATCGCCAGAAGCGGAGCCGCCGGGAGCAGCGTGGCCGGGAGCAGAGTCGCCGGGAGCAGGGTCTTCGAGGGCGGCCTCGACGAGGGCGCGGGCGCGCTCGGGGTCGAGGTCGTCCAGCTCGGGCGGGTAGTCGGCGGGCCGGTCGCGCCAGGCGGCGTAGGCGGTCGCGCGGGCCAGCGCGCGCACGGCCTCCTCGGGCGCGGCGTAGGAGGGGATGGGCGCGAGCGCGGGATGCATGCCGAGGTAGCCCTCGAAGGTGGCCACGACCGGCTTGCCGCTGTCGGCCGCGACCCGGGCCAGCTCGGCGGCGACCGCGTCGCTGCCGCCGGGCACGGGCGGCATGTAGATCACCACCACGGAGTCGACCTCGCCGGAGCCGAGCAGGCCGGCCAGGGCGCTGCCGTACTCCTGGGCCCCGGCGGCGGCCCCCAGGTTGACCGGGCGGCCCGGCTCCAGCCCGGCGCCCAGGCAGGAGTCCACCGCGAGGTGGCCCATAGCGTCGGAGTTGGTCACCAGGCCCACGCGCGGCCCGCGCGGCAGCGGCTGGTGCGCCAGGAGCTGGCCGACGTCGAAGAGCTGGATGAGGTCGTCCACCCGGATCACGCCGGACTGCTCGAACAGCGAGCTGATCGCCGAGTCGGGCAGACCCAGCTCGGTGCCGGAGTGGGACTTGGGCGCGCCGAGGCTCTTGACCACCACGATCGGCTTGCTCTGCGAGATGCGCCTGGCCAGCCGGGTGAACTTGCGCGGATTACCGAGCGACTCCAGGTAGAGGAGGATGACCTCGGTGGCCGGGTCCTCCTCCCAGTACTGCAGCAGGTCGTTGCCGGAGACGTCGGCCCGGTTGCCTGCGCTGACGAAGGACGAGATGCCCATGCCGCGCTGCGCCACCCGCTGGAGCAACGCGGTGCCGAGCGCGCCGGACTGGCTGAAGAAGCCGACCCGGCCACGGCCGGGAACGGTGGCGGCCAGGGTGGCGTTGAGCCGGACCGCCGGGTCGGTGTTGGCGATGCCCAGGCAGTTGGGGCCGACCACGCGCAGGCCGTACGCGCGGGCGAGGCTGGCCAGCTCGTCCTGGCGGGCCTTGCCGGCCGCACCGGTCTCGCCGAAGCCGGAGGAGACCACGACCAGGCCGTGCACGCCCTTCTCGGCGCACTCCTTGACCACGTCGATGACGCTGTCGGCGGGGACGGCCACGACGGCGAGGTCCACCTCGTCGTCGATCGCGGTGACGCTCGGGTAGGCCCGCACCCCGGCGACCGCGCGCACCTCGCGGTGGACCGGGTAGACCGGGCCGGTGAAGTCGGCGGCCAGCAGGTTGCGCAGCACGGTCTGGCCGACCCCGCGGGGCTCGCGCGAGGCGCCGATGACCGCGACCGAGCCGGGCGACAGCAGCCGGGCGATGGACCGGGCCTCGGCGCGGTGCTCGCGGGCGGCGGTCACCTCGGCGGAGGTCTCGGTGGGCGTGAGGTCGAGCGTCATGCGGACCACGCCGTCGGCGAACCGGCTCTGCGCGGTGTAACCGGCCTGGCGCAGCACGGCCATCATCTTCATGTTGGCCGGCAGCACGTCGGCGACGAAGTGCTCGATGCCGTTCTCCCTGGCGGTGGCGGCGAGGTGCTCCAGGAGCACGCTGGCCACGCCCCGGCCCTGATGGGCGTCCTCGACCAGGAAGGCGACCTCCGCCTCCCCCGGATCGATCCGGTCGTAGCGGATGACCGCCACCATCTCGGTGCCGATCGTGGCGATCAGCGCGACGCGGCCGGTGTAGTCCACGTTGGTGAACCACTCCACCTCGCGGTCGCTCAGCTTGGGGCGGGGACCGAAGAAACGGAAATAGATCGACTCGTCCGACAGCCGGGAGTAGAAGGCGCGCAAGAGGCCGGCGTCCTCCGGGCGGATCGGGCGGACATGCGCGGTCCCGCCGTCGGTCAGGACGACGTCCGCCTCCCAGTGGGCGGGGTAAGGGCTGTGCGGTGCCTCCACAGTCTCGAGCGTAGTCCCGTGCCTCACGTGCGCCTCCGCTGGGCAACGCTTGTGCATCGACTGCATCGCCGAACTGGCTCTCTCCCCCACGAGCCGCCGGGAAGCTGTTACTTTTTGCCTTGGCGACGATAGGTTCTTCGCCAAGGCCGGGCTCGTTCTGAAGGCAGCAAGGTGGTGGCATCATGACGCGGGTCGTCGTGGTGGGCGATCTCATGACCGACGCGCTGGCGCGCGCCCGTTATGCCCTCGCCCGCGCCAGTGACACTCCCGCCACGGTCACGATGCACGGCGGCGGCTCCGGCGCCAACGTCGCCTCGTGGCTCGCGGTCGAGGGCGCGGAGGTGGCCTTCATCGGCCGTCGTGGCGCCGACATCACCGGGCGTAACCGCGACATGGAACTGATGGGCTACGGCGTCGACGCCCGGCTCGTCATGGACCCCGAACGCCCCACCGGCACCTGCGTGGTGCTGGTGACGCACAAGGGCGAGCGCACGCAGCTGTCCGACCCCGGGGCCAACGCGGCGCTCTCCCCCGAGGACCTGCCGCGTGACCTGTTCACCCAGGGCAGTCATCTGCACTTGTCCGGCTACACGCTGATGAACGAGGGCTCACGTGAGGCCGGGTTCGCGGCGCTGGACATGGCTCGGCGGGGTGGGATGTCCATCTCGGTCGACTGCGCCTCCACCGCGCCGCTGGAGCGCATCGGCGCCGAGCCGTACCTCGAGTGGACCAACGGCGCCAAGCTGCTCTTCGCCAACGCCGACCAGGCCAAGCTGCTCACCGGCCGGGACGACCCGGCTGCGGCGGCCAAGGTGCTGACCGCCTGGTTCCCGCAGGTTGTGATCAAGCTCAACAAGGACGGGGCGCTCTGGTTCACCAACGGGCGCAGCGAGCCGGTGAAGGTTCCGGCCGTGCCCGTGGACCGGGTGGTCGACGGCACCGGTGCGGGTGACGCCTTCGTGGCCGGGATGCTGCCGCCTTGGCTGGCCGGCAAGCCGCCGGCGGAGTCGCTGGCGGCCGGCTGCCACCTCGCCGCCCAGGCCATCAGCCACCTCGGCGCCCGCCCCCGCCTCTAACCGCCCCCGCCTCTAACCGCCCCGACCTCTAACCGGACCGGCCAGTAACCGGACCAGCCTCTAACCGGCGCGCCTCTAACCGGCCCGCCCCTACCCAGCGCGCCTCTAACCGGCCCAGCCTCTTTCCGGTTGGCCGGGTTGGCCCGGTCGGTGCGGCCGGTGCGGCTTGGTTGGGTGAACCGGCCCTCGGCTGCCGCTGTCCGTCTGCTGGCGGCCTTGACCACTCCACCCACTCCCCCACCTGCCCGGCGCGCTCGGGCGGCCCGCCCAGACCCGGCCCCCTGTACGGCCCGCGTCCCGCTCGGGCGCGCGCCCCCGATGCGGTCGTCTGTACGGCCCGCAGCCCCGGTGGCCGGGGCGGCTAGCCGTACATCTTGGGTGGGTCCCAAGGAGCGGCCCCCGCCCAGGTAGGGCTGCGGTTAGGAGGTGGCGGCCAAAGCCAGGGGGAGGACGGCGGGGGCGCCGGCGTGGCGGACGAGGGCGGTGGCCAGGGTCATGGTCCAGCCGGTGTCGATCCGGTCGTCCACCAGCAGCACCGGCCCGCCGCAAGCCGCGATCCGCCCCCCGAGCTCGCGCGGCATGGCCAGGGTGGCACGGATGGCCTGCACCCGCTTGGCGCTGTTGAACTGGCTCCCCGGCGACCCGGCGCGGTAGCCCAGCTCGCCGAGGTAGTCGAGCCGCCCGATCTGGGCCAGCCGCTCGGCCAGGCTGCGGACGAGCTGCGGCCGGGAGCCGGAGGGCAGCGAGACCACCGCGACCGGCCGCTCGGCCCACCCCCAGGTCTTGAGCACCTGCACCACGCCCTGGAAGACCTCGTCGGGCAGCGGCCCGTCGGGCTGGCTGAAGAGGTCGCGCAGCCGGTTGCCCCAGCCGATGTCGGTGAGCCGCCCGAGCGCCCGCCCGGGCTGGGCGCCGAGCTCGGGCTTGATCCGTCCGGACAGGTCGGCCAGCCCGGTGGGCCACTGCCGGCGGGCCTCGATCTCGATGCCGGGCCTGGACAGCCGCTCGCGGGCGTCGTCGAGCGCCTCGGCCCGCACGTCGGCGCTGCGGTGGGCGCCGGTGCAGTTGTCGCAGCGCCCGCAGGCGGTGGCGGCGTCGTCGTCGAGGCAGCGGCGGAGGTACTCCTCTCGGCAGCCGGTGGTGGTGAGGTAGCCGAGCATGGCCTCCTGCTCGCTCCGCCGGGCCTCGGCCACACGGGCGTAGCGGTCGGCGTCGTAGGACCACGGTTCGCCGGTGGACTCCCAGCCGCCCTTGACCCGGCGGACCGCGCCGTCCACGTCGAGGACCTTGAGCATCATCTCCAGGCGGGTGCGGCTCAGGTCGACGCGGCTCTCGAGGGCCTGGGTGGACAGCACGCCGCCTTCCAGCGCGGCCAGCGTGGCGCGGACCTGGGGTTCGGGCGGGAAGGCGAGGGAGCCGAAGTAGGCCCAGATCTCCTTGTCCTCCGCGCCGGGCAGCAGGATGACCTCGGCCCGCTCGACGCCGCGGCCGGCCCGGCCGACCTGCTGGTAGTAGGCGACCGGGGACTGCGGGGCGCCGACGTGGATGACGAAGCCCAGGTCGGGCTTGTCGAAGCCCATGCCGAGCGCGCTGGTGGCCACCAGCGCCTTGATCTTGTTGGCGAGCAGCGCCTCCTCGGCCTCCAGGCGTTCGGCGGGGTCGGTCTGCCCGGAGTAGGCGCGCACCTCGTGGCCCTTGTCGCGCAGGTAGGCGGCGATCTCCTGGGCGGCGGCCACGGTCAGGGTGTAGACGATGCCGGAGCCCGGCAGCTCGTCGAGGGTCTGGGCGAGCCAGGCCAGCCGCTGCTCGGCGCTGGCGGGCCGTACGACGCTGAGGTGGAGGCTGTCGCGCTCCAGCGGCCCGCGCAGGACCAGGGTGTCCTCGCCCATCTGCTCGGCGACGTCGTGGGTGACGCGGGCGTTGGCGGTCGCGGTCGTGGCCAGCACCGGGATGCCCGGCGGCAGCTCCTCGAACAGCCGCGCCAGCCGGCGGTAGTCGGGCCGGAAGTCGTGGCCCCAGTCGGAGATGCAGTGCGCCTCGTCGACCACGACGAGGCCGGCGCTCTCGGCCAGTTCGGGCAGGACGTTGTCGCGGAAGTCGGGGTTGTTGAGCCGTTCGGGGCTGACCAGCAGCACGTCGACCAGGCCCTCGGCGACCTGCTCGTAGACGCGGGCCCAGTCCTCGGGGTTGGCCGAGTTGATGGTCACCGCGCGGATGCCGGCCCGCTCGGCGGCGGCGATCTGGTTGCGCATCAGCGCCAGCAGGGGCGAGACGATGACCGTGGGCCCCTCGCCGAGGTCGCGCAGCAGGCCGGTGGCCACGAAGTAGACCGCCGACTTGCCCCAGCCGGTGCGCTGCACCACGAGCACCCGGCGGCGCTCCATGACCAGGGCCGCGATGGCGTTCCACTGGTCGTCCCGGAGCCGGGCGTGCTCGCCCGCCAGGGCCCTCAGCCGCTCCTCGGCCTCCTCGCGCATCAGCGCCGCTTCGTCCATGGCTCCTTTGTTACCAGGTCTGACCGACGCTTCGCCCCGGCCAAGGCTGGGAAAAGCTGTCGCCTGCCCCTGTGTCGTTCCATCGTCGCAGGTCAGGCGGGTCGGAGAGTCGGTTCATGACTGTCGCGATCCTGGTGGTGCTGGCCCTGTCGGTCCTGCCGTTCGGCGGGGGCGCGCGGGCGGCCCAGCTCCAGGTCACCAAGACCGTGTCGCCCGACCCGATGATCATCGGAGCGGAGTCGGTCTACACCCTGACCGTGCGCAACACCGGCGACACGCCGGCCACGGACGTGGTCGTCACCGACACCCTCGACCCGAACCTGACACCGGGCGCGCTGCCCGCCGGCTGTACGGCGAGCGGGCAGACGGTGACCTGCGGCGGCCCAGGCACGGCCATCCCGCCCGGCGGCGAGCTGACGCTGAGCATCCCGGTCACCGTGGACTCCGCCCTCGCCGACGGCACCAACCTGCGCAACGGCTTCACCGCGGACGGCTCGAACACCGCCCCCGCCACGGGGCAGCTCATCTCGCAGACCCGGACGGTCACCGACGTGGAGATCACCAAGTCGGGCCCGGCCACGGTCGAGCAGGACGGCACGATCACCTACACCGTGGTCGTGGTCAACCACGGCCCCTCGGACGCGGTGGACGTGACGGTCCAGGACCCGACCGACGGCAACCTCACCGAGATCGTCGACCTGCCGGCCGAGTGCCCCGCGAGCGGCCTGACGGTGTCGTGCCCGCTGGGCAGGCTCAAGCCCGGCGAGCGGCGGGAGTTCACCTTCACCGTCCGGGTGCGGGCGCCCGGGGGGACGCAGATCGACAACTGCGCCACGGTCTACACCGGCAGCCGCGAGAACGAGACCGGCAACAACGTCTCCTGCGTGTCGACCGTCGTGCAGCCGCCGCCCCCGATCACGGGCGGCGAGCCCGACCTCGACCTGGACAAGAGCGGTCCGGCGGTCGCCCGGCCCGGTGACACCTACGAGTACACGGTCGTCATCGCCAACGACGGTGACGCCACGGCGGAGAACGTGGTGGTCACCGACCTGGTCGACGGCAAGCTCACCGTGGCGGACCTGCCGCCGGGGTGCGCGCTGGCCGGGGGGACGGTCCGGTGTTCGGTGGGCGATCTGGCGCCGGGCGAGAGCAGGACGCTCACCTTCGGCGTGCGGGTGAGTTCGGGAGGCGACGGGGACGTGATCCGCAACTGCGCGGTGGGCACGACGACCACCGCGAACCGGGGCGGCCGGGGGGCGGAGTGCGTGAGCACCGAGATCGACGGGCCAGCTCCCAGCCCGTCGCCGACGCCCTCGCCTTCCGGTTCGCCGACGCCGCGGCCCACGTCCAGCGAGCCCGGCCCGTCAACCGACGGGCCGGGAAAGCGCGGGCATGCGGGTGACGGACCCAGGCACCGGCCGCACGGGGACGTGCTGCCCATGACCGGTGCGCCGGTGGCGCTGGGCGTGGCCGGGGCCGTGGGGCTGATCGCCGCCGGGGTGGGGCTGCGCCTGGTCGCCCGCCGCCGAGGCCGCGCGGCCTGACGCCGGGCGCGGCGCCCGGCCAGGCCGGCGGGCCTGGGGGCGACCCTGCGCCCGGAGGTCAGCGGGCTCGGAGCGTGGCGAAGGGCAGGAGGTCGAGCAGTTCGCCCTCGGCCGGCCGCCGGCCGTACGGGGCGAGCTGGAAGGTCTCCGGCCCGATGTGCTCGGCCCAGTGCTCGCTGACGAAGGTACGGCAGGCCGCCACGTCGGCGGCGTCGGGCACCTTGGCCAGCAGCCCGCGCTGGAACGGCGCGTACTCCAGGAACTGCGAGGCGTGCGCCAGGCAGGCGTCGAGCTTGGCCTCCAGCACCGGGGCGACGTCCACCACGACGTCGTCCCGGTGGACGGGCCGCGAGACGTAGTCGGTCATCAGCAGGCAGACCGGCTGCCGGTCCAGGGCCGGCTTGCCGCACTCGACGTTGCGGGTGGTGGAGAACTCCACCGCCTGCCCGGCGAGCTTGCCGGCCGCGCGGTTGTCGGGGTGGCCGCCGCCGTCGGCGTGCAGCGCGACCACCAGGTCGGGCCGCCAGCCGCGGATCTCCCGCAGGACGCGCAGCCGCAGGTCCACGGTGGGTTCGAGGAAGCCGTCGTGCACGTCGTCGAAGATCTCGTAGGTGGTCACGCCGAGCGCGTCGGCCGCCCGCCAGGCCTCCTCGGCGCGGCGGCGGGCCAGGGGAGCTCGTTCCATCTCGTGGTGCCCGGCGTCACCGTTGGTGAGGGTCAGGAACTTCACCGCGTGCCCGGCCCGGGCCAGCAGGGCGGCGGTGCCGCCGGCGTAGATCTCGGGCTCGTCGGGATGGGCGGCGATCACCAGGGTGCGCAACATGTCTCAGCTTTCGTCAGGGGATTTGCTCGCCGGTACGGCCTGCCGTACCGGCTTGGAAGACCCGCTCGCGGGCCAGATCGAGGGCGTAGCGGACGGCGCCTTCGAGCACGCTGCCGCCGCCGGCGCGGCCCACGGTCACGGTGACCGGGGCCAGGCCGGTGGGGGCGAGCAGTGCGGCGACGCGGGCGCGCAGGGGTTCGCCGCCGGCCACGCAGAGGGGGCCGCTCAGCACGACGCAGCCCGGGTCGAGCACACCGACGGCGGCGGTCACGGCGACCGCGACCCGCGCCGCGACGTCGTCAAGGAAGGATTCCGTGGAGTCCTCGCGCAGGAGGGCGGCCACCTCGGCCAGGGAGGCGGCCGGTGTGGCGGAGAGGCCGTGGGCGGCGGCGAGTGCGGCCAGCGGGGCGGCGCCGAGCAGGGCGCCGAGCGGGCCGCCCTCGGGTCCGTAGAGCCGCCCGCGGCCGACCGGGTCCGGCACGATCACCGAGCCGACCTCGCCGCCACGCCCGGTGACGCCCCGCCAGAGCGAGCCGTCGAGCACGGCGCCCGCGCCGACGCCGCCGCCGATCCAGAGCAGGACGAAGCTCTGGCCCTCGCGGTCGGCCAGCTCGCGGATGGCCACGAGGTTGACGTCGTTCTCCAGCCGGAAACGTTCGGGGCCGAGCGCGTCGCGCAGGTCGGCCAGGTCGTCGAGGTGGGACCAGCCGGAGAGCTGGACCGCCTGGCTGAGCCGCTGCCCGCCGGACTCGACGATGCCCGGCACGCCGAGCACGATCTGGTCGAGGTCGTCGAACCCGAGTCCGGCCTCGGCGGCGGCCGCGGCGACGGCGGCGGTCAGGAACTCCACGGCGTCGGCCCCGGGCCCGGGGGCCTGGGCGCGGTGCCGGCCGAGGACCGTGCCGGTCAGGTCGGCGACCGCGACCTCCACGGCGTCGGCGGTCAGGTCGGCTCCGGCGACGAGCGCGGCGCCGCCCTCCAGCTCCCACATCTGCGCGGCCGGACCGGCGTTGCCCGGCTTGGTGCCGGCCTTGCGGGCCAGCCCGCCGTTCTCCAGGCGGCGCAGCACCTCGGCGGCCGACGCCTTGGACAGGCCGGTGTGCAGCTCCAGCTCGGCGCGGGTGAGGGTGCCGTGGCGCAGCAGCAGTTCGAGGGCGGCGCGCTCGTTGAGGGTGCGGAAGACCGTGGGATTCCCGGTGGACATGCTTACTTCACGGCTCCTGAGGTCAGCCCGGACTGGATGTGTCGCTGGAAGACGATATAGGCGACCACGACCGGCAGGACGGTCATGCTCAGGGCGGCGAACAGGGCGGGCCAGTCGGCCTCGTAGCCCGCGATGGTGGAGATGTCGGCGATGCCCTGGGTGATGACCCACTTGCTCTTGTCGCCGGGCAGGAGCACCAGCGGCAGGAGGTACTGGTTCCACTGGCCGAGCACGTTGAAGATCGTCAGGCTGACCAGTCCGGGCTTGGCCATGGGCAGCATGATCTGGAAGAACGTGCGGGTGTGCGAGGCGCCGTCCATCATCGCCGCCTCCGCGACCGCGTCCGGCAGGCCGCGGAAGAAGGAGGTCAGGAAGAACACGGTGAACGGCAGCGAGTAGGCGATGTAGACCAGCACCAGCCCCACGTGCGAGTCGAGCAGCCCGAGCCCGTCGACCACGAAGAAGAGCGGGACCAGCGCCAGGAAGACCGGGAAGGCCATGCCGGAGACGAACAGGAAGTAGATCGCCCGGTTGCCGGGGAAGCGGTAGCGCGCCAGCACGTAGGCGGCCATCGAGCTGAGCAGCATCGTGCCGAGCACCCCGAAGAACACCACGACCACCGTGTTCAGCAGGTAGGTGCCGACGTTCGCCTTCTCCCAGGCGCGCAGCCAGTTGTCCCAGCGCAGCTCGCCCGGCAGTTGCAGGGCGTCGCCGAAGATCTCGGCGTTGCTCTTGAAGGAGGCCAGCAGCGTCCAGATCAGCGGGCCGATGATCAGCAGCGCCCACACCACCAGCACGGCCTGGGACAGGCCGCCGAAGAGCCTGCGGCGCATCAGTACACGATCCTCTCTCGCCTGGTGACCCGCATCGTCACCGCGGCGAAGGTGAGGGTCAGGAAGAACAGCGCCACGCCCATCGCCGAGGCGTAGCCGAAGCGCGAGTAGCCGAAGGCGTTCTTGTAGATCTCGGTGGCCAGCACCGTGGTCGCGCCGTCGGGGCCGCCCTGCTCGATGGAGAGCACGTTGACCAGGGCGAAGGCGTCGAAGGCGGCGATGCCGAGGTAGATCCAGCCGACCTGGACGGTGTCCCGGATCAGCGGCAGCGTGATCCGGAAGAACAGGGTCAGCCGGCCCGCGCCGTCGAGCGACGCCGCCTCGAAGACGTCCTTCGGGATGGCCGCCATGCCCGCGGAGAAGAGCACCATGTAGAAGCCGACGGCCTGCCACACCATCACCGCGATGATCGACCAGAGCGCCAGCCGCTGGTCGGTCAGCCAGCCGACCGGCTCCAGCCCGACCTTCATCAGCGCGCCGTTGAGCACGCCGCTGGAGTCGGGCCGGTAGACGGCCTTGAACAGCACGCCCACCACCGCGACCGCGAGCACCTGCGGCAGGAAGAAGACGACCCGGTAGAAGCCCGAGCCCCTGACCCCGCCCTGCGCGTTGAGCAGGTAGGCGAAGACCAGGGCCAGGGCGATGGTGGCCAGCGGCATGGCGACGAGCAGGACCACGTGGTTGCGGATCGCCTCCCAGAAGGCGTCGTTGCCGAACAGCCGCTGGAAGTTGTCGAGCCCGACGTAGTGGAGCCCGGCCGACACGCCCCGCCAGTCGGTCAGCGCGATCTGGAACGCCTGCGCGTACGGGCTGATTACGAAGACGAGGTAGAGCGCGACGGGGAGGAGCAGGAACCCCGCGACGAAGCCGTGCCGCCGCATCGGTCAGACGCTCCGGGTCTGCTTGGCGATCGCCGGGTCGTTCTTGAGCTCGTCGGCCTTCTTCTGCATGTTCGCGCAGAACTGCTCGGGGGTGCTGCGTCCGGCCATGACCGAGTTGGTCTGGGTCTGGGCGTGGTCGAACAGCTCCTTGTACCAGGTCTCGAAGCGGGCGTCGGTGATCGTGTCGCGGCCGGCCGCCTCCTGGGCCTTGGCGGCGCTGTTGACCGCCGAGGTGAGCTGGAGGCCGTCGACCACGCCGTTGACCACGGTGAGGTTCTTGGTGAGCTCGGTGTAGCCGCGTGCGCCCTCCCGGGAGAGCATCATCCGCAGGTACTCCAGGCCGCCCTGCGGGTTCTTGCCCTTGGCGCCGACGAAGAAGGCCTCGGACACGCCGACGAAGATCGCTTCGTACGGCATGGCGTCGGCGGCGGTGATGCTGGGGACCGGGGCGATGGCGTACTCGAAGGTGTCCGGCCGGTCCTTGGCCATCTCGTTCTCCAGCCAGGAGCCGCACGGGTAGAACAGGACCTTGTCCTGCAGGTGCTTGATCTGGGTCTGGGTGTGGTCGAGGCCGAAGTAGGCCTTGTCGCCGAAGTCCTTCTGGACCTGCGCCCAGGCGGCCACGGCCTGCCGTACCGGGTCGGCGGTCCAGGCGCCGTCGGCCAGGTTGTCGATGTCGAGGATGACCTGGTTGCCGCCGATCTTGGCGGCGCTGTAGACGAGGTTCCAGAGCTGGTAGAAGGGGCCGACCTGGCCGGGGTAGGCGAACAGGGCGATGCCCGCCTTCTTCGCCTCCTCGCCGAGGGCGTTGAACTCGGCCCAGGTCTTGGGCGCCGTCCAGCCCTTGGCCTCGAACAGCTTGGCGTTGTACCAGAGGGCGCGGTGGGCGACGGTGTACTGCAGCACCCGGGGGACGCCGTCGATCAGGGAGTTCTCGTAGACGCCGCCGACGAGGGTGTCCTTGACCTTCTTGTCGGGGAAGGCGAGCGAGGGGGCCTCGAACAGCGGGGTGAGGTCGGCGAGGTGGCCTTCCTGGACGAGGGCCTGCAGGTCGAGGGCCTCGGGGCCGGAGTTGTTGACCACGTCGGGGACGTCGCCGGCGATGAAGCGCGGGCGGAGCTGCGTGCCGACCTTCTGGGTGGCGACGTGCTTGATCCTGGCGTTCGGGTAGGCCTTGCTGTAGGCGGCCTCGTGCAGGTCCACGGCGTACTTGTCGCCGTTGCCGCCGCTGAAGATGACCACTTCGAGCGGCGCGGCGGCCTGGACGCCGAGCGGGTTGGCCGCCGACGTCGCGGCGGCCGTGGCGGTGGCGGCAGGAGTCGCGGTACGGCTGGCGGTCGCGCAGGCGGCGAGGGGGGCGGCCAGCGCGGCGAGACCGAGCCCGCGCAGGACGTCGCGGCGGTTGGGGGACATGGCTCCTCCTGAGCGCTAACCGTCTGGATACTTTCCAGACGATTAGCGGCTGACTCTAGGAGGGCAGGTCGAGCGGCGTCAAGAGCTCCCTACGGAAAGGGAGAAAGGGCGGGCGGGCCCGGGTCCCCTCCTTGGCCCGGGCGCCGGCCTCACCTGGTCGTGCGGCTCAGAACTGGGCGCGGAGGCGGGCCTTGGCCTGCTCCGTCGCCCCGATCCGGTCGAGCGCCGCCAGGGCGGCCCCCGCGATCGGCGGCAGTTCGGCCACGACCTGCCGGGCCAGCGGCGCGGCCTCGGCGAAGCGCTCGTCGAGCAGCGAGGTGAGCAACGGGTCACGAGCCCGCAGCACCCCTCCCCCGAGCACCACCTCGACCGGCTCACCGAGCAGGCCGAGGCGCCGCAGGCAGACCCCGGCCATGGCGACGACCTCGTCGGCCATCCGCCGCACCAGCCCGAGGGCGATCGGGTCGCCCCCGGCGGCCACCTTGAACAGCCCCGGGGTCAGCTCCAGGAGCCGGTCCCGGTCGAGCCGGCCGAAGTGCACGTCCAGCACGACCTCCTCGACGCTGGCCGCGCCGAAGTGGGTCTTGACCAGCTCGGCCAGCTCGGTCGGCTCGCCGCGGCCGTCCTCGGCGCGGATGGCGTGCCAGAGGGTCTCCCCCGACAGGCCCTGCCCGCCGCCCCAGTCGCCGCTGATCGGCCCGAGGGACAGGAACCGCGCCGTCTCGCCGCCGGGTGCGACGCCGACGGCGTTGATGCCCGCGCCGCACACCACGGCCACGCCCCACGGGCCGGACGCGCCGGCCCTCAGCAGGGCGAAGGTGTCGTTGCGCACGACGACCTCGCCGGCCAGGCCGCGCGAGCCGATCTCGGCGGCGAGGGCCTCCTCCTCTTCCGGCAGGTCGGCCCCGGCGAGGAAGGCGACGAGCTGCTCCACCGGCTCGGTCAGGCCCATCACCTGCCGCACGACGCCGTCGATGACGTCGGCGGCGGCCTGGACGCCCTCGCTCTGCGGGACGAACGGGCCGCCCCGGCCGCGCGCGAGGATCTCGCCGGAGGAGTCCAGGAGCAGCACGTCGGTCTTGCTGTTGCCGCCGTCGACGGCCAGCAGCCTCACCACTTCAGGTACTTCCCGTTCGCCTCCAGCAGCAGGCCGGTCAGCTCGGCGGCGATCGCCTCCTGCCCGACGAGGGGGTGGGCCAGCAGGGCGTTGCGCACCCGGTCGGCTCCGCCGTACCGGGCGGCTTCCAGGGCCAGCTCCTCGTAGGCGGAGACGGCCGCGATGAGGCCCGCGTACAGCGGCTCGACCGGCTCGACCGGCAGCGGGACGGCGCCGGTCGCGGTGATCTTCGCGGGCACCTCGATGACCGCGTCGTCGGCGAGGAAGGGCAGCGTGCCGTTGTTGCGGGTGTTGACCACCTGCACGTCGCCGCGGTCGCCGAGCAGCGAGGCGATCAGCGCCACGGCGGCCTCGGAGTAGAAGGCGCCGCCGCGCTTGCCGAGCAGCTCGGGCTTGGTGTCGACGGCCGGGTCGGCGTAGAGCTTGAGCAGCTCCTCCTCCATCGCGGCCACCTCGGCGGCGCGCGAGGGAGCCGACTTCTGCTCCTCGACCACGAGGTCGTGGGCGTAGAAGTAGCGCAGGTAGTAGGAGGGCACGACCTGGAGCCGGGTGATCAGCTCGACCGGCAGCTTGAGGTCGTCGGCGATCTCCTGGGCGCTGTCGGCCAGGAGCTTGGGCAGCACGTTCTCGCCGTCGACGTAGACGGCCCGCTCCCAGGTGAGGTGGTTGAGCCCGACGTGGCCGAGCTGGATCTGCTCGGGGGTGAGGCCGAGGCGGGCGGCGAAGCGGCGCTGGAAGCCGATGGCGACGTTGCACAGGCCGATGGCGCGGTGGCCGGCGTCGAGCAGGGCGCGGGTGACGATGCCGACCGGGTTGGTGAAGTCGACGATCCAGGCGTCGGGGGCGTGCGTGCGCACCTGCTCGGCCAGCTCCAGCACGAGCGGGACGGTGCGCAGGGCCTTGGCCAGGCCGCCGGCGCCGGTGGTCTCCTGCCCGACGCAGCCGCACTGCAGCGGGAGGGTCTCGTCGACGTTGCGGGCGGCCTGGCCGCCGACGCGGAGCTGGAACAGCACGGCCTGGGCGTCCTTGACGCCGGCCGCGACGTCGGCGGTGGCGACGACCTTCGCCGGATGCCCGGCCTTGGCCAGCATCCGGCGGGCGACGCCGGCGACCAGGTCGAGGCGCTCGGCGTCGGGGTCGATGAGGGCGATCTCGGTGAGGGGCAGGTCGTCGCGCAGGCGCGCGAACCCGTCGATCAGCTCGGGGGTGTAGGTCGAGCCGCCTCCGACAACGGCGAGTTTCACAGTGGCACTCCAAGATTCCAGACGTTAGGAAACTTTCCTAATTCGGGAATCTAGCAGGGGCTCACCGATCCTGATGCTCCGGGAAGGCGTTGACCGTCACCCGGTGCATGCGCCGCCGCTCGGTGTAGTCGGCCACCGCGTAGTGCTGGGTGGGCCGGTTGTCCCAGAACGCCAGCGTGCCGGGCCGCCACTGCAGCCGGCACTGGAACTCCGGCGAGCGGATGTGGTCGATGAGCATCGGCAGCAGCGCCTCGTTCTCGCGGTCGCTCAGCCCCACCAGCCGGGTGGTCGAGGCCCGGTTGACGAACAAGGCCTTGCGCCCGGTCTCGGCGTGCACGCGCACCACGGGCCGCTCGATCGGCGGCCACCTGGCCTGGATCTCCTCCAGGACGAAGGGGTGTCCCTTGGAGATCGCCTTCTTCATCGAGGCGGTGATGTCGTGGACCGCGGTCAGCTCGTCGCACAGTCGCTGGAGCGGCTTGGAGAGCGACTCGTAGGCCAGGTAGGTGTTGGCCCAGCAGGTGTCGCCGCCCACGCTCGGCAACTGCACGCACCTCAGCAGTGACCCCATGGGCGGGGTGGGCTCGAAGGTGTTGTCGCTGTGCCACTCGTCGCCGCCCTCGCCCTTGGGGTCGGTCTGGTCGAGCACGTGGATGGGGCTGGCGGAGTCCTTCTTGAAGGCCGGGTGGTTGAGGGTGCCGAAGTTGAGCGCGAACTGCAGGTGCTGATCGTCGTCGATGTGCTGGTCGCGGAAGAACAGCACCAGGTGCCGGAGCCACCCCGCACGCAGGGTCGCCACTTCCTCGGCCGACAGCGGTTTGCGCAGGTCGACGCCGGTGACCTCGGCGCCGATGTGCTTGGTCACGGGATGGAACTCAATCATGCACCGACGCTATTACCAAGCAATTGCTTGGTCAAGATTAGGATGAGGGCCATGGACGTCACCACCTGGTACCTGGAGCAGACCTCCCCCGGCGACCTGGTCGCGGCCAAGCCGCCCCGCCTGGAGATCGAGGTGGTGCGGGCCGAGATCCCGAACCCCGAGTTCAGCCGCTTCCTCTACACCGCCGTCGGCGGCGACTGGCACTGGACCGACCGGCTGGCCTGGAGCTACGACCGCTGGACCGCCCTGCTGGAGCGGCCCGGCTTCGAGACCTGGGTGGCCTGGCACCGCGGCACCCCCGCCGGTTTCGCCGAGTTGGAGGCGCACCCGGAGGGCGAGGTGGAGATCACCAGCTTCGGCCTGCTCCCCTGGGCCATCGGCCAGGGGCTCGGCGGCCACCTGCTGCACACCGGTACGGCACGCGCCTGGGACCTGGCCTCGCGCTGGCCCGGCCTGCCCGGAACGCGCCGCGTCTGGCTGCACACCTGCACGCTGGACGGGCCGCACGCGCTGGCGAACTACCGGGCCCGTGGCTTCCGCGTCTACCAGGAGAAGCTCAACGAACCGGGCGACCGTCCCGAGGGCCCCACGCCCGGCCCGTGGCCCGGCGCGCGGGGGTGAGCCGGGGGTGACAGGCGGCGCAAGCCGTACATAATGCTCCGGCGGTCGCGGGCACCGCCAATTCTTCGGCACAATGTTCGACATGGCCCGACGCACCACCACACCCCCGCCCGAGGATTTCGAGGAGCGGATCGTCGACATCGACGTCTCCTCCGAGATGCGCACCAGCTTCCTCGAGTACGCCTACTCGGTGATCTACCAGCGGGCCCTGCCCGACGCGCGCGACGGTCTCAAGCCGGTGCAGCGCCGCATCCTCTACTCGATGAGCGAGATGGGCCTGCGCCCCGACCGGGGCCACGTCAAGTCCTCGCGCGTGGTGGGCGACGTGATGGGCAAGCTCCATCCACACGGCGACAGCGCGATCTACGACGCGCTCGTCCGGATGGCCCAGCCGTTCTCCATGCGGCTGCCCATGGTCGACGGGCACGGCAACTTCGGCTCGCCCGACGACCTGCCCGCCGCGATGCGGTACACCGAGGCGCGGCTGGCCCAGGCGGCCATGCTGATGACCGAGTCCATCCACGAGGACACGGTCGACTTCAAGCCCAACTACGACGGCCAGGAGACCGAGCCCACGGTCCTGCCGTCCGCCTTCCCCAACCTGCTGGTCAACGGCACGACCGGCATCGCGGTGGGCATGGCGACCAACATGGCGCCGCACAACCTCGTCGAGGTCGTCGCGGCCGCCCGCCACCTGATCAAGAAGCCCGACGCCACGCTCGACGAGCTGATGCGTTACGTCCCGGGCCCCGACCTGCCGACCGGCGGCACGATCATCGGCCTCGAAGGCGTCCGCGACGCCTACGAGACCGGGCGCGGCACCTTCCGCATGCGCGCCAAGTGCGCGATCGAGCAGATCACCCCGCGCCGGCGCGGCATCGTGGTGACCGAGCTGCCCTACAACGTGGGCCCCGAGCGCGTCGTCACGAAGATCAAGGAGCTGGTCAACGCCAAGAAGCTCCAGGGCATCGCCGATCTGAAGGACCTCACCGACCGGCACAAGGGCCTGCGCCTGGTCATCGAGATCAAGAACGGCTTCGTGCCCGAGGCGGTGCTGGAGGAGCTCTACCGGCTGACGCCGATGGAGGAGACCTTCGGCATCAACAACGTCGCCCTCGTCGACGGCGAGCCCCGCACGCTGGGCCTGCGCGAGCTGCTCCAGGTCTACGTCCAGCACCGGCTGGAGGTCGTCCGGCGGCGCAGCGAGTTCCGGCGCCGCAAACGCGAGGAGCGCCTCCACCTGGTCGACGGCCTCATCGTCGCGCTGCTCAACATCGACGAGGTCATCCAGGTCATCCGCTCCAGCGACGACTCCGCGCAGGCGCGCACGCGCCTCATGGAGGTCTTCGACCTGTCGGAGATCCAGGCCGCCTACATCCTCGACACCCCGCTGCGCCGGCTCACCAAGTACGACAAGCTGGAGCTCGACAGCGAGAAGGCGCAGCTCAGCGAGGAGATCGCGGCGCTCACCGCGATCCTGTCCTCCGACGCCAAGCTGCGCGAGGTCGTCTCCGGCGAGCTGGCCGAGGTGGGCAAGAAGTACGGCACGCCGCGCCGCACGGTCCTGCTGGAGGCCTCCGGCGTGACGCGCTCGGCCACGGTCACCCTGGAGGTGGCCGACGACCCGTGCCTGGTGCTGCTGTCCTCGACCGGTCTGCTGGCCCGCACCTCCGACGCCTCGCCGCTGGCCGGGGAGGGCGAGCGGTCGGCCCACGACGTGCTGGTCGCCGCGGTGCGCACCACCGCGCGGGCCGAGGTCGGCGTGGTCACCTCGCTGGGCCGGGTGATCCGGGTCTCGGTGCTCGACCTGCCCATCCTGCCGCCGTCGGCCAACCCGCCGTCGTTGTCGGGCGGGCATCCGGTCTCGGAGTACGTGGTGCTCGCCCCGGAGGAGAAGGTCGTCGGGCTCGGCTCGCTCGACCCGGCCGGGCCGGGCCTCGCCCTCGGCACCGCCCAAGGCGTGATCAAGCGGGTGGTGCCCGAGTATCCGGTCAACCGGGACGACTTCGAGGTGATCACCCTCAAGGACGGCGACACCGTCGTCGGCGCGGTCGAGCTGGAGTCGGAGGAGCACGACCTGGTGTTCATCTCCTCTGACGCGCAACTGCTGCGGTACCCCGCCTCCGTCGTGCGCCCCCAGGGGCGGCCGGCGGGCGGCATGGCCGGCATCCGGCTCGACGGGGACGCCCGGGTGGTCTGGTTCGGTGTCGTCGATCCGGCCCGGCCGGCCCAGGTCGTCACGGTCGCCGGGTCCTCCACCGCGCTGCCGGGCACGCAGGTCGGCGGCGGCAAGGTCTCCGACTACGCCGAGTTCCCGCCCAAGGGCCGGGCGACCGGCGGGGTGCGGGCGCAGCGGTTCCTGAAGGGCGAGGACGTGTTGTTGCTGGCCTGGGCGGGTCCCGCGCCGGCCAAGGCGGTCTCGGCGACCGGCAAGCCGATCCCGCTGCCGGAGGAGATCGGGCGGCGCGACGGGTCGGGCATGCGCCTGACGCACACCATCGGCGCGGTGGGCGGCTCCCTGGCCGCCGGCGCCCCGGCCGCCGAGCCCGCGGCCCCCGATCAGCTCGGCGAACCGGCCGAGCAGGGCTGACGAACGGACGGCCGGGTCTCCTGCGGGGAGGAGACCCGGCCGGCACGGGGGTCAGGTCAGGTGGAACAGGTCGGCGGGGTGGCCTGCGGTGCGGGTGTCCCTCCCGTAGGTCACGCTGGCCTCGACCGCTGAGCCGAGGAAGGCGTTGGTCCCCTTGACCAGCACGTCGTCCAGCCGTCCCCCGGCGAGCCGGATGATCGCCGCCCCGCCCCGGCAGGTGACCAGCGAGACCGTCCCGTCGGGGGTCTCGACCTCGACCACCCCCTCGTGCGAGTCGGCGGCCAGCACGGTCAGGTAGCGCACGTCCAGCTTCGGATGCACCCGCAGGTAGGCGTCGGCGACCCCGCGCACCACCCGCACCGGCGACTCCCCCGACGAGGAACCGGCCGAGCTCCCGGCCAAGGCGTCGGCGAGCAGCGTGCACGGCCGGAAGTGCTCGTCCAGCACCGGCACCTCCCCCTCCACCACGACCACGCCGCCCTGGCCGAGGTAGCCGGCCAGGGCCTCCTGCGCGGCCCGCCCCAGGAACGTCCCGCCCGGCAGCGTGATCGAGGCGTGCCCGGCCAGCTCGGCGGCGTCGGCGTGCTCCAGGTCGACCAGCGCGTAGTCGAGCCCCGCGGCCCGCATCCGCGCGTGGTAGGCGAGCAACGACCGCCCGCACGAGTGCCCGGCCACGCCCGCCGCCGCGACGGCGGCCTGCGGCGCGTAGAGCCCGAAGGCCCCGCCGGTCACCGGCTTCGCCTCCAGGAACTCGCCGCCGTGCCGGGCCAGGAAGCCGGCCATCGCCCGCACGACCGGCGCCTTTCCGGTCGCGCTCCCGTCGGCCGCGATCGGCGCACAGTCCGGGTACGGCGCAGCATGCACCGAGTCCAGCGCTCGGCTCCACCCCGACGTGGCCGCCGCCGTGTAGACGTTCACCCCGGTCGCCCCGGCCGCCAGCGCCAGCAGCGACTGGTGGAAGCTGGTCGCGGCGTCGGCGTAGGCCCGGTCGTACAGCTCGGAGAAGCCCCAGTTCTCCTCCAGGTTCGGCCCAGGGAAGAGCTTGGCGGCGATCACATAGCGGGCGTGCGCCTCGGGGTCGGCCGAGACGACGCCCATCCAGTTGGTGAAGCCGTAGTGGATGCCCGTCCAGTCGCGGGGCCGCACCCGGGCGAGCCAGTCGTCGAGGTGGGCGATGGTGGGCGGGTTGAGATTGACCACGATCGGCAGGGTGGTGCCGGTCGCCTCGCTCCAGCGGCGGTAGACCTCGGCGAGGTAGGCGGCGTGGAAGCGCCCCCAGTCGGCGGCCGCCGCGAGTCCCTCGGCGGAGGGCGGCTGGTCCCAGGAGTGGCCGTGCACGCGGGCGTACTCCTGCGGCGTGCCGTACCACTCGCGCAGCCGCTCCCGGTAGAAGGCCAGGCCGGACGGGCTGTAGTCGTAGGCGGTCAGCGGCAGCGCGCCGTTGGTGTAGAGGCCCTCGTTGGCGATCTGCACCAGGACGACCGGCCCGCCGGGGTCGAGCACCTCCTTGCCGACGGCGGCCAGCCACTGCTCGGCGTGCGCGGCGAAGGCGGGGCCGAGCGGCGCGGGCAGCACCCGCCCGCCCCAGGTGGAGGGCCTGCCGTCGGCGTCCAGCAGGGCTTCGATGCGCGGGTCGGCCGTGGGACAGACCCAGTCGGGCAGGCCGCCGTAGTCGACCTCGGCGTGGATGAACGGGCCGGGTTTGGCCACGACCTTGAGCCCGAGTTCCGCACACAGGCGCAGGAAGCCCAGCACGTCGGTGGCCGGGTCGGTGCGGCCGGTGAAGTCGGGCTCGCGGCCGGGAGCGGGCTGGTGGTGGCGCCACGGCAGGTAGCAGGTGATGATCTCGATCCCCAGCTCGTCGCGGATCGCCCGCAGCCGGTCGGCCCAGACCGAGGGGTGGTCCCGGTAGTAGGGGTAGTCGGCGGTGACGAGCGCCGTGGGCACTCCGTCGATGACGGTGACTCCGTCGCGGACCTCGATGGCCACGCTCACGCTCCCGAGAGTTATTTTACGACGTGTACTAAGCAGGCTTGCACAGCGATCGCCCTCCCTCAAGCCCTCTCCCTGCCTTATTTCGCGTTCTGTCCTAAGATGCTCGCCATGATGCAGGCACGACGGCGAACGGTACGAGACCTGCGCCGGGGCAACCGCGAGACCCTCCTTCGCGCGCTGTTCTTCGGCGGCCCGGCCAGCCGGCACGAGCTGACCGCCCAGACCGGGTTGAGCGCGGCGACGGTCAGCAACGTCACCGCCGACCTGCTGGCCGACGGGGTGATCGCCGAGGCCGGCCAGGTCGAGTCGGACGGCGGGCGCCCGCGCGTGCTGCTGCGCGTCAACCCCGACTACGGCTACGCCATCGGCGTGGACGTCGGCGAGACGCACGTCCGGGTCGAGCTGCTCGACCTGGGCATGAACGAGCTGGCCCGCACCGACTACGCGTTGCGCCCGGCCCGGCACGACGTCGAGCTGGTGGTGCGGCACATCCTGGCCGGGGCCGACCTGGTGCTGTCGGAGGCCGGCGTGCCGCGCGAGCGGGTGCTGGGGCTCGGCGTCGGGGTGCCCGGCCTGGTCGAGCCCGGCCCGGAGGCGGTGATCCACGCCCCGACCTACGGCTGGCAGGGCGTCGCGCTCGGCACGCTGCTGCGCGCCGGCACCGAGCTGCCGCTCTTCGTGGACAACGGCGCCAAGACGATGGGCCAGGCCGAGCTGTGGTTCGGCGCGGGCCGCGGGGCGAGCACCGCGGCGGTCGCGCTGGTCGGCTCGGGGGTGGGCCTGTGCCTGGTGACCGACGGCGGCATCTACCGTGGCGCGTCGGGCAGCGCGGGCGAGTGGGGGCACATGACGGTGGCGGCCGGCGGCCGGACCTGCCGCTGCGGCAACCGCGGCTGCCTGGAGGCGTACGCGGGGGCCGAGGCGGTCCTGGACCGTTACCGCGAGCTGGTGCCGGGCGAGGAGGGCGAGGAGGAGCCGGCCTTCGCCGCGTTGCTGGCCGATCGTTCGCCGGAGGCCGGGCGGGTGCTGGCCGAGACCGTGCACTACCTGGGCGCGGGGCTGGGCACGCTGATCAACCTGCTCAACCCGGAGCGGATCGTGCTGGGCGGCTGGGCCGGGCTGCTGCTGGGCCGGCGGTTCCTGCCGGAGATCCGGGAGGCCGCGCGGGCGCACTCGCTGGCCCTGCCGTACGAGCGGACCGGGATCGAGCTCGGCCTGCTGGGGCCGGACGCGGTGGCGCGGGGGGCGGCGACGCTGGTGGTCGACGGCTTCCTGTTGGACAGCCAGCGAGCCCTGCAGGGCGTGTGACGCCGGGATGAGCACGGCGTTGCCGAGCTGTTGCCACTTTTTTTAAGGCTTATATTGAAGTCCGTCAGAAGCCGCCGTAGGGTCTGGGCAATCCCAGGACCTACGGAGGTGCGGTTCTATGCGTTTGCAGCGCGGGCTGCTCGTGCCCTTACTCCTTCTCGCCGTGACGGCCTGCGGCGGCGGCACGTCGGGCAGCGGCGGCACCACCCCGGCGGCCTCCGGCGCGGCCGGCGGCGGCGCCAAGACCAAGATCGTCATCGGCACCTTCAACGACTTCGGCTACCAGTCGCTCTACCAGGAGTACGAGAAGGCCCATCCGGAGATCGACATCGTCGAGCGGGTGGCCGCCGCCGAGGAGCACCACCGGCGGGTGGCCACCAACCTGGCCACCGGCAAGGGCGCGGCCGACATCGAAGCCATCGAGGAAGGCTGGATCGGCCAGTTCAAGGCCAACCCCGACAAGTTCCACAACCTCACCGAGCTCGGCGCGGACAAGCTGGCGAGCCAGTGGCCGGAATGGAAGTGGAAGACCTCCCAGTCCAAGGACGGCCGCCAGCTCGGCCTCGGCACCGACGTCGGCGGCCTGGCCATGTGCTACCGGACCGACCTGTTCGCCAAGGCCGGGCTCCCCACCGACCGCGAGCAGGTTTCGCGACTCTGGTCCACCTGGGACGGCTACATCGAGACCGGCAAGAAGTTCGCCGCGGCCAAGCTGCCCAAGACCGCCTTCTTCGACGGCCCGATCGTGATGTACCGCGCCATCCTGGGCCAGGCGCCGACCGGGCTCTACGCCACCGACGACACCGTGGTCGTCGAGACCAACCCCGAGGTGCGCGCCGCCTTCGACAAGACCATCGAGGCGATCGGCGCCGGGCTCTCCGCGAAGATCACCGCCTGGTCGGCCGACTGGAACGCGGGCTTCCAGCGCGGCTCCTTCGCCACCATCGCCTGCCCCGCCTGGATGATGGCCTACATCCAGGAGCAGGCCAAGAACGCGGCCGGCAAGTGGGACATCGCCGCCATCCCCGGCGGCACCGGCAACTGGGGCGGCTCCTTCCTCACCCTGCCCAAGCAGGGCAAGAACCCCGAGGCCGCCTTCGCGCTCGCCTCCTGGCTGACCGCGCCGGAACAGCAGGCGAAGGTCTTCCGCGCCAAGGGCAACTTCCCCTCCACCAACAAGCTCTACAGCGACCCGGTGATCACCGACTTCGTCAACCCGTTCTTCAACGACGCGCCGGTCGGGAAGATCTTCTCCCAGTCGGTGGCGACCATGAACGCGCAGTACCTCGGGCCGAAGGCCGGGGACATCAACACCGCGATCAACAACGCGCTCACCCGGGTGGAGCAGGGCAAGCAGACGCCCGACGAGGCCTGGAACCAGGCCATGACCGAGGTCAAGAAGATCCTCTGACCCCCTCGTCCGGACCCAGGCCGCCCGGTCGCGGCACCAGCGCCGGGCGGCCTGCCGTACCCGAAGCCCCCCACCACAGGAGGAACCCCAGGTGTTGCGATCCTGGCTCTACCGCCTGGACACCAAGGCGTCCCCGTACCTCTACATCCTGCCGTTCTTCGCCCTGTTCGCCGCCCTGTCGGCCTTCCCGCTGCTCTACACCGGCTGGGTGTCGTTGCACGACTGGAGCCTGCTGGAGGACGAGCACGCCTTCCTCGGCGCGGCGAACTACCTGACCCTCCTGGCCGACCCGGCCTTCTGGAACGCGCTGTTCAACACGGTGTCGATCCTCGTGCTGTCCACCGTGCCGCAGTTGCTGCTGGCCCTGCTGCTGGCGCACCTGCTGAGCGGCCGGCTGCGCGGCCAGACGTTCTGGCGGCTGAGCCTGCTGCTGCCCAACCTGACCAGCGTCGCCGCCGTCGCGATCATCTTCGGCCAGCTCTTCGGCCGGGACTACGGCCTGGTCAACTGGGTGCTGGGGGTGTTCGGGGCGGGCCAGATCGACTGGGCGGCCGGCACGGCCAGCTCGCACGCGGCCATCTCCGCGATGGTCATCTGGCGCTGGACCGGCTACAACGCGCTGATCTACCTGGCGGCGATGCAGGCGGTGCCGCAGTCGCTGCACGAGGCGGCGATCATCGACGGCGCGAGCAGCCTGCAGCGGCTGCGGAAGATCACCATCCCGGCGATCCGGCCGACGATCATCTTCACCGTCATCGTCTCGACCATCGGCGGGATGCAGATGTTCGCCGAGCCGCTGCTGTTCGGCGGCGGGCAGCCGGGCGGCGGCAACGACCACCAGTTCCAGACGCTGACGCTCTACCTGTTCGAGGCCGGGTTCGGCCGCTTCGACCTCGGCTTCGCCAGCGCGACCGCCTGGGTGATGTTCGCCCTGGTGCTCGTCGCCGCGGCGGTCAACTACCTGCTCATCCGCCGCATCAGGAGCACATGATGGACCTCACGCTCGCCCGGGTACGGCACGCCCGGCGCCGGGTGCGCCGGCCCGGCCGGCTGGCCTACCTGACGCTGGCCGCGGTCGCCTTCTTCTCGGCCTTCCCGCTCTACTACAGCGTGGTGGTCGGCTCGCTGGACAACTCGGCGCTCGGCCAGGTGCCCCCGCCGGTGCTGCCGGGCCCCAACCTGCTGAGCAACATCCAGCGCGTCTTCGCCACCGTCCCGTTCGACCTGGCGCTGCTCAACACCGCGGTGGTCGCGGGGGCGATCACGTTCAGCCAGATCCTCTCCTCCACGCTGGCCGGCTTCGCCTTCGCCAAGCTGCGCTTCCGCGGGCGCAACGGGCTCTACCTGGGCGTGGTGGCGACGATGATGGTGCCGACGCAGCTCGGGATCATCCCGCTGTACATGATGATGGCCGAGATCGGGTGGATCGACACCCTCTACGCGGTCATCGCGCCCAGCCTGGTCAGCGCCTTCGGCGTCTTCTTCATGGCGCAGTACCTCAGTGGCGCGATCCCCGGTGAGCTGATCGAGGCGGCGCGGGTGGACGGCTGCACCACCTTCGGGCTCTTCTGGCGGGTCATCCTGCCGCTGGCCCGCCCGGCCGCCGCGGTGCTCGGCATGCTCACCTTCATGAACGCCTGGAACGACTTCTTCTGGCCGCTGGTGGTACTCAGCCCGGAGAACCCGACGGTTCAGGTAGCGCTCTCCACGGTGTCCAGCGGCTACTCCGTGGACTACTCGTTCGTGCTGGCCGCGACGACGGTCGGGACGCTTCCGCTGCTGGTCGTGGCGGCCGTGTTCGGGCGGCAGATCATCCAGGGCATCATGCACGGCGCGCTGAAGGGTTGACAGAGAGCGCTCTCTGGCAGATAACCGCTCCAAAGGAGGTCCCGTGAAGATCCTCACTACTGTCCTCGTGTTAGCCACGGCGCTCGTCGCCACCCCCGCACAGGCGGCAGCGCCGCTCACCATCACCGACTTCGAGAGCGACACCGTTCCCGCCGGGGTCGTCGGCTGGGGCAACGACGCCGCCTCGACCCCCGCGCTCAGCGTCGAGGCCGACGCCGAACGGCAGGGCCGGGTGCTCAAGACGACCTACTCCGTCGGCCAGTGGGGCGGCTGGTCGCACGACCTGAGCGCCACCCAGGACTGGTCACCGTACGAAGGCTTCTCCTTCTGGGTGAAGGGCACCGCCTCGGGCCAGCGCATCTTCTTCGAGGTCAAGGACGGCGGCGGCGGAGCGGGCAGCTCCGAGCTGTTCGAGTCCTCCTTCGTCGACGACACCGCCGGGTGGAAGCAGGTCCAGACCCGGTTCACCGACTTCGTCCGCCGCGGCGACTACCAGCCCGGCGGCGCGCCCACCGACGGCCAGCTCGACCTGGTCGCGATGTGGGGCTACTCGATGCGCCTGCCCGCCGGGGCCAGCGGCGTGCTGCTCTGGGACGACGTCCAGGCCTTCGGCACCGCGCCGCCGCGCCCGGCCCGGCTGGCCACCGACCGGCCGGTCTACCAGGTGGACGAGGCGGGTACGGTCACCGTCCGGGTCAGCGTCTCGACCGCCACGGGCGCGCCGCTGCCCGCCGACGCCACCGTCCGCTACCGCACCGGAGCCGGTACGGCTACCGCCGGCCAGGACTACGAGCCGGCCGAGGGCACGCTCGCCTTCCCCGCCGGGACCGCCTCCGGCACGGCCAAGACCTTCACCGTCCGCACCCTGCGCGACGGCGACGCCGAGACCGCCGAGACGATCCCGATCCTGCTCGACGGCGAAGGCGTCAGCCCGCCCGCCGACGAACCGGCGATCGTGATCGACGCGCACGGCCTGCCGTACCTCGACCGGAAGCGGCCGGTCAAGCAGCGGGTGGCCGACCTGCTGAGCCGCATGACGCTCGCCGAGAAAGTCGGGCAGATGACCCAGGCCGAACGCGGCGCCCTGGCCAAGCAGGACGACATCGCCACCTACCTGCTCGGCTCGCTGCTGTCCGGCGGCGGCTCCACCCCCGCCACCAACACGCCCGAGGCGTGGGCGGACATGGTCGACGCCTTCCAGCTCCGTGCCATGCAGACCCGCCTGCAGATCCCGATCATCTACGGTGTGGACGCCGTGCACGGGCACAACAACGTGGTCGGCGCGACGATCTTCCCGCACAACGTCGGCCTCGGCGCGACCCGCGACCCCGAGCTGGTCGAGCGGACCGGCGCGATCACCGCCAAGGAGGTCAAGGCCACCGGCATCCCGTGGGACTTCGCGCCCTGCCTGTGCGTCTCCCGTGACGACCGCTGGGGCCGCGCCTACGAGTCCTTCTCCGAGGACCCGCACCTGGTCAGCCGCATGACGACGATCATCGACGGGCTGGAGAAGAACGGCGTGCTGGCCTCCGCGAAGCACTACGTCGCCGACGGCGGCACCGCCTACGGCTCCTCCACGACCGGCGACTACACCATCGACCAGGGCGTCTTCACCGGCAGCCGGGACGAGCTGGAGAAGATCCACCTCGCGCCCTTCGCCGAGGCGGTCAAGCGCGGCGTCGGCACCGTGATGCCCAGCTTCTCCAGCGTCGGCGACACCAAGATGCACGCCCACCGCGAACTGATCACCGACACCCTCAAGGGCCGGCTCGGCTTCAAGGGCTTCGTGATCAGCGACTGGCAGGCCATCGACCAGATCCCCGGCGACTACGCCTCCGACGTGCGCACCTCGATCAACGCCGGACTAGACATGATCATGGTGCCGCACGCGTACGTGCAGTTCACCCAGACCCTCACCGACGAGGCCACCGCCGGACGGGTGAGCGCCGCGCGCATCGACGACGCCGTCTCGCGCATCCTCACCAAGAAGTTCGAGCTCGGCCTGTTCGAGCGGCCCTACGCCGACCGCTCGGGCCTGGCCGCCGTCGGCTCGGCCGCCCACCGCTCGGTCGCCCGTACGGCTGCCGCCAAGTCGCAGGTGCTGCTCAAGAACGACGGCGGGCTGCTGCCGCTCAAGCCCGGCGGCAAGCTGTACGTCGCCGGATCCAACGCCGATGACCTCGGCAACCAGGCCGGCGGCTGGACGATCACCTGGCAGGGCAGCTCCGGCCCGATCACCGAGGGCACGACCATCCTGCAAGCGATCAAGAAGCGCGCGCCGGACGTCACCCACTCCCCCGACGCCTCCGCCCCCATCGACCCCGCCGCCACCGGCGTCGTCGTGGTCGGCGAGCGGCCCTACGCCGAAGGCTTCGGCGACGTCGGCCGCCAGGGCCGCACCCTCGACCTGTCCCCCGCCGACCGGGCGGCGATCGACAAGGTGTGCGGGGCGGTCAAGTGCGTGGTCGTCGTGGTGTCCGGGCGTCCGCTGCTGCTCGGCGAGCTGTCCGGGATCGAGGCCGTCGTGGCGGCCTGGCTGCCGGGCAGCGAGGGCGACGGGGTGGCCGACCCGCTGTTCGGGGCCGTGCCGTACACCGGGCGGTTGCCGTTCACCTGGTTCAGCTCGGTCGAGCAGCTGCCCATCAACGTGGGGGACGCGACCTACGCGCCGCTCTTCCCCTACGGCTGGGGGTTGCGCACCGACCGGGCGCGTGACCGGCTGGTGGCGGCGCGGGACTCCCTCGCCCGGGGCGACGGACCGGCCAAGGCCGCCGCCGCCGCGCTCACCGTGGCGTTGCACCGGTCGTGGTGGACCGCCGACGGGGCCGTGCGGGACTCCCGCAAGGTCGTCCTCGGCCTTCGCACCGCCGCCGCCCTCCTGGAGCGGTCGCGGACCGGCACCTTCGCCCAGGGGAACGCGATCGTCTCCGTCGCCCGCGACCTCGCCCAGGCCGGCTCCGTGCCCTACCCGCGCCAGGCCCTGGCCGACCAGGCTCTGGCCCAGGGCGACCTCACCCGAGCCCTCGCCCTCCTGACCTGACCCTCTCTGCTCTCTCAACCGAGGGCGGCGGCGCCCCACCCGGGGCCGGGACGCCGCCGCCCTCCCTCACCGACCCGGCCTGGGCCGAGGCTCAGAGGACGGGCCGGACCAGGTCGGCGAACTCCTCCGGGCTGACGATCCGGACGCCCAAAGACTCCGCCTTGGCCCGCTTGGACCCCGCCTTCTCCCCCGCCACCAGCAACGACGTCTTGGCCGACACCCCGGACGACGCCTTCCCCCCGGCCCGCTCGATGAGCTCGTTCATCTCGTTGCGCGACAACGCCTCCAGCTCCCCGGACATCGCCCCGGTCACCACCACCGACATCCCGGCCAGCGGCAACTCCAGCTCCCCCGCCCCCACGTCCGCACCGGCCGCGGCAGCGGCGGCCAGCCCACCCTCAGGCACCCCGGGCTCGGTCATGTTGACCCCCGCCGCCACCAGCTTGTCGATCAGCGGCGCCAGCTCGGCCAGCTCCGCGACCACGACCGGCGCCTTCTCCGGCCCAATCCCCTCGACCTCCTGGATGGCCGCGGCGTCGGCGGCCCGGATGGCCGCCATGGTCCCGAAGTGCCGCGCGATCCGCCGGCTCATCGACCGCCCGGTCCCCCGGACGCCCAGCGCGCAGAAGACCCGGCTGAGCGGCTGCGCCTTGGCCCGCTCGAAGGCGGCCAGCAGGTTGTCGGTGCTGACCGCGCCCATCCGCTCCAGCCCAAGCAACTGCTCCCGCGTGAGGTAGAACAGGTCCGCGAAGTCGGCGATCAGCCCGGTGTCGAGCATCTGCTTGATGCGGTTGTCGGCCAGCCCCTCGATGTCGAGCTGGTCGCGCCCGGCGGCGTAGCTGATCGAGGCGATGGCCCGGCAGCCCCGGCCGCGCACGCACCGCCAGCGCTCCTGGCTGGTGTCGATGGCGTCGCCGCAGGACGGGCAGACCTCGGGGATGGGGATCGGCCGCTCGTCGCCGGTGCGCAGGTGCACCACGGGCGCCTCGACCCGCGGGATGACGTCGCCCGCCTTGTAGACGGTCACGGAGTCTCCGAGCATGAGCCCGCGCCGCCCGATGTCGGCGACGTTGTGCAGGGTGGCGTAGGTGACGATCGAACCGTCGAGCTCGACCGGCTCCAGGACGGCCCGCGGGGCGATGACGCCGGTGCGGCCGGTGTTCCACTCCACGCCGACCAGCTTGGTGATCTTCTCGGTGGCGGGCAGCTTGTAGGCCACCGCCCAGCGCGGCGCCCGCGAGCTGAACCCGGCGGCGGCCTGGTCGGCGGCCAGGTCGCACTTGACGACGATGCCGTCGATGCCGAACTCCAGGTCGGGCCGCGCGGCGGCGATCTGCTCGACCCGGACCTGCGCCTCCGCGATCGTGGCCACCACGGTGCCGGCGACCGGGGTGACGGCCGTGGTCTGCACGCCCTGCCCGGCGACCCAGGCCATGACCTCGCTGTGCGGCCACTCCCGCAGGCCGGCCGCCAGCTCGGACGTGTCGTCGGGGTGGGGCAGCGCGCCGTACCCGAAGAAGGTCTGCTCGCAGACGTAGGGCCGCTCGCGGGTGCGCAGCGAGCCGGCGGCGGCGCTGCGCGGGTTGGCGAAGGTGGTGCCGTCGTGCGCCTGGCGTTTGGCGCAGGCCTCCTCGAACTGGGCGGTGGTCATCATGACCTCGCCGCGCAGCTCGATCGTCACCGGGTCGGTGAGGCGGCCGGGCAGGCCGAGGATGGTGCCGATGGCGTGGCTGACGTCCTCACCCGCGACACCGTCGCCGCGGGTGACGAGCTGGACCAGGCGGCCCCGCCGGTAACGGGCCGAGATCGCCAGGCCGTCGAGCTTGGGCTCCACCGCCCACGCGGTCACCGGCCGGCCGATGCGCCGCTCGACCGAGGCGGCCCAGTCGGCGAGCTGCTCGGCGCCGAAGACGTTGTCGAGGCTGAGCATCGGGGTCAGGTGGGGCACGTCGCCCACCACCGCGCCGCCGGCCACCTTGCCCGTCGGCGACTGCGGCAGCACCTGCTCGGGGTGGTCGCGCTCGTACGCCTCGATGCCGCGCACCAGGCGGTCGTAGGAGTCGTCGTCGAGGGTGGAGGTGCCGTCGGCGTAGTAGGCCGCCGACGAGTCGAGGGCGAGCTGGACCGCCTCGGCGTAGGCGGTCTCGTCGGCGATCACGGTGATGGGAGGCGCGTCCTTCATGACCCCTATCCTGCCTGGTGGCACCGACAATTCCAGGCCCGCGGACTAGTCGGAGGCGGCGTCCTGCGGGAGCCGGCCGGCCAGGTCCAGCAGGAGCTCGGCGGGCTCGCCGCCGGTCCATTCGGCGATCCGGCGGCGGGCCTGCTCGTCGGGCTCGAAGTCGTCGAGGCCGTGCGGTCCGAAGTGGCCCGCCTCCCGCAGCAGCAGGAGGAGCGAGTCGTCCTCCGGCAGGCTCTCGGCGTAACAGGCGGCGTCGAGCAACGCCAGGGCGCGGCGGGCGTTGCGCCCGTCGTCACGGGGCTCGACCCGGTCGAGGCTGCGCCGCGCGTGCGCCCGCAGGCAGGCGGCCAGCGATTGAGTCCTACTCACGGCAACATATCTTCACGCATCGTCATGCTCCCAGGTGAGAGCTTTCCAAACCTGGGAGCCCCGGCAACCGTCAGGAAACGTGCATGGGGGATCATCTCTCCATGAGCGCATTCGACGACGTGCTGTCCGCCAACGCCGACTACGCCCGCTTCTTCGGGGAATCCGGGCTGACCGGCCGGGCCGCGCGAGGCCTGGCCGTGGTGACCTGCATGGACTCCCGCATCGACCCCCTCGGCCTGCTGGGGCTGAAGCCGGGTGACGCCAAGATCCTGCGCAACGCCGGCGCGCGGGTCACCGACGACGTCCTCCGCACCCTGGTCCTGGCCGTCTACCTGCTCGGCGTGGAACGGGTGCTGGTGATGCCGCACACCGACTGCGGCATGTCCAAGGTGACCGACGAGGACGTGCACGCCCTCACCCAGGCGCGGGGGGTGGACACGCGCAGCCTGGAGTTCCACACCGTCCCGGACCAGGACGCCGCGCTGCGACACGACCTGACCCGCATCCGCACCAGCCCCTTCCTGCCCGAGGATCTGCCGGTCGGCGGCGCGATCTACGACGTCCGCACCGGACGGCTACAGTCTGTAGATATATAGTCACTTTGTGCTAGCTGTCGTATCACTCCTGGTCACGCTCGATCTCCTCGTCGTGGCGCACCGCGGCGCCTCCGCGGTGGCGCCGGAGAACACGCTCGCCGCCTTCAAGGCAGCCGGTACGGCAGGCGCCGACATGTACGAGCTCGACGTCCGCACCACCAAGGACGGCGAGCTCGTCGTGCTCCACGACTCCACCCTGGAACGCACCACCGACGCCGAGGAGCTCTACCCCGACCGCGCCCCGTGGCGGGTCAGCGACTTCACCCTCGCCGAGATCCGCCGCCTGGACGCCGGCAAGTGGTTCGGGCCGAGGTTCGCCGGCCAGCGCGTACCGACGCTGGCCGAGGCGATCGAGGCCATGCGCACCGGCCCGGCCGCCGTGGTCGTCGAGGTCAAGAAGCCCACGCCCGAGATCGAGCCCCGCCTGGCGGACGTCCTGGCCGAGGCGCCCTCCGACACGATCGTGCAGAGCTTCGACTGGGAGTTCGTCCGCCGCCTCCAGACGCACGCGCTGCGGGCGGTGCTCGGCACGGTGCCGGCGGCACGCCTACCGTACGTGGCGGGTTTCGCCGACTACGTGAACGTCCCGCACCAGACGGTCACGCCCGCCTACGTGAAGACCGCCCACCGGCTCGGCCTGAAGGTGATGGCCTACACGGTCAACCGGCCGAGGGTGATGCGCCGGATGCTGGCCGCGGGCGTGGACGGATTGCTGACCAACAAACCGCGCGCGGCGCGCCGGGTCGCGGACATGACGCCGATCTTCGACGAGTTGCGCAACGTCCTGGGCGAGATGAAGCGCAAGGCATAAGTCTTTCCCATAACACCGGACTATGCCCCGGGCCATTGTCACGGCTTTCACCTGGCTGGAACGGTGCATCGGTTATTCACTTTTCCCGCGACCGAACATAATCCTGGTTGCAGCGCTTCCGATCGGCTGCTTTCTTGAAAGCCTGCCGATCACAAACGGGGGTGACCTGCAATGTTACTCAGTCGATTTCGGCGTGCCCGAATAACGGGCGCCTTATTATCCGTCGCACTTCTGGCCTCGGTCCTGGGGCCCGTCCGTGCCCTGCCCGCGAAGGCGGAAACCCCGGCCGCGGCGCAGACCCAGCAGACCGGCGCACCCGCGCAGCGGCCCATGCCGCCCGGAGTCCGCCCCGACAAGGCCGTCGACCCAGCCCACCGGCCGCCCGTGCTTCCCCCGGGCGCCGCCGCGGACGGCGAACCGGCCGAGGTGGCCGAGGCCCGCTGGAGCGCCCTCACCTCGAAGAAGGCCGCCAAGGCGGCCGACGACGCCTTCACCGGGCTGTCGCTCCGGCCCGGCTTCGTGATCGGCGACACCTCGCTGGTCCTGTACTTCTCCTCCGGCCAGGTGGACCCGTCCTGGACCGGAGCCCGCGTGCGGCTCTACGACGCGGCCTCGCAGACCGAGCAGGCCTCGACGCTGATCCCGCGCGCCGACCTTCCCCCCTCCCCCACCTGCGGCGGGGCGGGCGAGTTCTGCCGCTCCTTCGGCACGGCCGACGGCTGGACGCTGGAGGTGGGCAAGGAGTACTTCGTCACCGTCTCGGCGGTCTACGGCGACGGGCGCGAGGTCGCCTCCCCGCCCTCCGGCCAGGCCGGTCCCCGGCTGACCGAGGACCCGCCGCCGGTGCCGAACGAGCAGGCCGCCGGCTGCGGCTGCGGCAACGCGCTCGCGCTCACCGCCGCCGGGCAGGCCGGACGCGCCCAGGGCGTCAACACCGGCACCGGCGCCTACGTGCGGACCGAGCAGGACCTGGCCATGGACTCCTTCGGCCCGGTCTTCGCCTCCAGCCGCACCTACTCCTCGATGAACCGCGGGCCCGGGCCGTTCGGCCCCGGCTGGGCGTGGTCCTACGACATGCGCGTGACCCCCGGCGAGGACGGCGTGGTCACCGTACGGGCGGAGGACGGCGCGCAGGCGAAGTACACCCCCGACGGGAACGGCTACAAGCGGCCGCCGGGCGTGCGCAGCACGCTGGCGAAGTCCGGCGACGGCTGGGTGCTCACCACGCCCCGGCAGGTCCGCTTCGGCTTCGACGCCCAGGGCCGGCTGACCTCGGTCGGCAACGCGCGCGGCGTCGGCGTCAAGCTCGCCTACGAGGGACTGGGCGTCAACATCACCGACGCCTCCGGCCGCGTCGTCGAGGTGCGCGTCGAGGGCGGGCTGATCCGCCAGATCAGCCTGCCCGACGGCCGGCACGTCTCCTACTTCTACACCGGCGGCCTGCTCAGCTCGGTGATCGACCCCCGCGGCTTCACGTGGAAGTACACCTACCACGCCAACAGCCTGCTGGCCTCGGTGATCGACCCGCACAACGTGGCCATCGTCAGCAACGTCTACGGCGCCGACGGCCGCGTCACCGAGCAGAAGGACGGCCTGGGCAAGCCCACCCGCTTCGAGTGGAACGCCGGCCGCCAGGAGGCCAAGACCACCGACGCCGACGGCGTGGTGGTGTGGGACGGCTACCGCGGTAACACCCTGGTCTACTCCCAGCGCGGCACCGGCGACTCCGACAACCACCGCTACGACCGCTCGCTCAACCGCAACCTGGTCGTCAACGCCGGCCAGCACCAGCACGAGGCCACCTTCGACGCCAACGGCAACCGGACCGCCTCGACCGCGCCGCAGGGCTTCTCCGAGAAGACCAGGTTCGACGAGCGCAACAACCCGACCGAGCACACCGACGCCAACGGCGAGGTGTGGAAGGACACCTACAACGAGTACAACGAGCTCGTCCGCAGCGTGGACCCCGAGGGCAACGAGGTCCGGCACGAGTACGACTCGCGCGGGCTGCGCGTGTCGACGACCGACCCGCGCGGCAAGGTCACGCGTTACGAGTACACCGCCCAGGGCCAGCTCAAGTCCACGATCCTGCCCACCGGGCGGCGCGACGAGCGCGTCTACGACACCACGGGCCGCCAGATCGCCGCGATCGACGGCCGGGGCACCGCGCCGGGCGGCAACCGCAACGCCTACACCACGCGCTACGGCTACGACGCGCAGGACAACCTGGTCAGCACCCTCGACCCCGGCAAGGCCGGCGCCTGGCGCACCGGGTTCGACGAGACCGGCCGGGTCGTGCGCAAGCAGACCCCGACCGGGCAGACGACCAACTACTTCTACCTGGCCAACGGCCTGCTGCAGAAGGTCGACAACGAGCGCCGCACCAGCGTCATCACCTACAGCGAGGCCGGGCGCCGCCTGACGACCCAGGTGCTGCTGCGGACCCGCGCCCCGATCGTCACCAGCTACGGCTACGACGCCAAGGGCCTGCTCAAGACGGTCGTCTCCCCGCGCGGCAACGAGCCGGGCGCGAACAAGGCCGACTTCACCACGACCTACTTCTACGACTACAACGACAACCTCGTCCGGATGCGCCGGCCGTACCCCGGCGGGGGCTTCGTCGACCAGGACGTCAAGGTCGACCCGCTCGACCGCACCACCGGCAAGGTCGACGAGCTCGGCAACGAGCAGTCCTTCACCAGGGACGACGCCGGGCAGCTCACCCAGGTCACCGACTCGCTGGGCCGTACCACCAAGGCGGGCTACGACAAGGCCGGCCGGCAGACCTCGACCACGGACGCCGGCGGCGAGACCACGCGCACCGAGTACGACGCGGCCGGCAACCGGATCAAGGAGATCAGCGCCACCGGCGGCGTCACCACCTGGAAGTACGACGACGACGGCCGGCCGATCGCGATGACCGAGCCGCGCGGCAACGTCGAGGGCGCCGACCCGGACCGCTACACCGTCCGCTACGAGTACGACGCGGCCGGCAACCACGTCAAGACGATCGACCCGCTCGGCGGCGCGACGACGCTGACCTACGACGCGAGCAACCGCGTCGTCGCGGTCACCGACGCCAAGGGCCGCACCACGCACCAGACCTACCGCGAGGACAACCTCCCGGCGACCCTGCACACCCCGGACAGCCCGTACAACCCGGCCGACCCGGCGGCCCGCTCGACGGTGTACTCCTACGGGGTGGACGGCTTGCTCGAAGCCGTCCGCGACCCGATGGGGCGCTACGTCCGGATGGCCTACGACGACGCCGGCCGCCTGATCACCAGGGCCGACGCGCTCAGCCGCCGCATCGAGATCAGCTACGACGCGGAGAGCAACCCGGTCTCCGCCATCGCGATCAACGGCCCCGAGTGGCTCTCGCCGGAGGAGCGCGCCAAGCGGACCGTCACCAGCACCTACGACATCCTGAACCGGCGGGTGAAGTCCACCCTCGGCTCCGAGGGACCGGTCTACACCTTCGCCTACGACGCCAAGGACCGGACCGTCGGGTACGGCGACCCGGCCGGCGTGCGCGAAGTCGCCTACGACGACGAGGACCAGATCACCTCGGTCCTGCGCAAGACCGCCGGCCTGGCCGACGAGCGCTTCGCCTACACCTACGACGAGCGCGGCAACATCGCGACCCGCGAGTACCCCGACGGCACCAAGGTCACCGCGACCTACGACGCCGACAGCCGGGTCACCTCGCACACCGTGGGCGGCGGCGTCGCCGGCTCGGCCGCCAAGTGGGAGTTCGGCTACGACCCGGCCGGGCGCCGGACCAGGACCACGCTGCCGAACGGCCTGGCCGCCGAGGCCGCCTACGACCCGGCGGGCCGGCTGACCAGCCTGGTCACCGGCCGCGAGGGCCAGCCGCCGGTCTCGGCCTTCCAGCTCACCCTCGACCCGCTCGGCAACCCCACGCGCGTCGTCACCACCCGCGGCGAGCGCAACGAGTCGGTCGCCTACACCTACGACAACGTCAACCGGATCACCTCGGCCTGCTACTCGGCCACCAGTTGCGCCACCGGCAGCCCGATGGCCGGGCGCATCGACTACGCCTACGACCTGATGGGCAACCGCCTCAGCCAGAAGCGGTCCGGTACGGCGGGCAACGACACCACCACCTACACCTACGACGCCGCCAACCAGCTCACGAAGGAGACGGTCAGCAAGCCCGGCAGCGTCGTCAGCCGCGACTTCGCCTACGACGTCAACGGCAACCAGGTCCGGGCGGGCGCCGACCGCTTCACCTACACGCTGGACAACAAGCTCGCCTCGGCGACGGTCAACGGCAAGAGCACCACCTTCACCTACGACGCGCAGGGCCTGCGGCTCAGCGCCACCGGGGCCACCGGCACCCAGCGCTGGAGCTGGGACACCAACGGCTCGATCCCGCAGATCGCCCTGGACACCACCTACGACGCGGCCGGTTCGGTCATGTCGCGGCAGGGCTTCACCTACGGTCCCGGCGACGAGCCGCTGGCGCTGCTGACCGGGGGCGCCGCGCACGCCTACACCCACGACTGGCTCGGCGGCGTGGCCAACCTGCTCTCGCCGTCCGGCGAGGTCGAGGCCGGCTACGACTACGACCCGTTCGGCAACCCGCGCACCGGAACCACTCTGTCCGGTACGGCAGGCGGCCCCGCCAACCCGATGAAGTTCCACGGCGCCTACCAGGACGACAGCAGCGGGACCGGCAACTACTACCTGCGCGAGCGCACCTACAACCCGGGCACCGGCCGGTTCACCTCGACCGACCCGCAGCCCAGCGGCCTGGCGGCCACCTCGCCCTACACCTACGCCGCCAACAACCCGATGGTCTACACCGACCCCACCGGCGCCGTGCCCGACGCGGGCGCGACCGGCGGCGGCGACCCGGCGACCATCGAGACCGGGCCCAGCCCCGAGGAGGTGGCCAAGGCCCAGCAGCTCCAGAGCAAGTCGATCCTCGACGTGATCCTGGAGGCGGGCGGCCAGATCCTCATGGAGGTCCTGGGGATCAACGACATCATCAACTGCCTCCAGGGCGACCTCGGCGCCTGCGTCTCGGCCGTCGTCGGCTCGCTCCCGTGGGGCAAGATCTTCAAAGCACCGAAGATCATCGGGGCGATCTGGCGGGCCGGCAAGGCGGTCGTCTCCTTCCTCCAGGAACTCAAGTGGGCCCGCGCCATCCTCGCCAAGGCCGAGAAGGCGGCCGAAGCCGCCAAGGCCGCCGCGGCCAGGGCGGCACGGGAGGCCGCGGAGAAGGAGGCCGCACTCAGGGCGGCGGCCGAGGCCGAGGCCAAACGCCTGGCCGCCGAGGCCGCCGAACGCGCCAGAGCCCAGGCCGCCCGGGCCAAGGCCAGCACCAAGACGCAGAACCCGTCCTCCCGGCCGTCCATCGGCGACTCCTGCAAGACCGGCAACAGCTTCACCCCGGGCACGCTGGTCCTGCTCAGCGACGGCACCGCCAAGCCGATCGAGTCGGTACGGCTCGGCGACACCGTCCTGGCCACCGACCCGGCGACCGGGGAGACCGTCGCCAAGCCGGTCGTCGGCCAGATCACCGGAGACGGCGACAAGCGCCTGGTCCGGCTGGTGGTGAGCTCAGGGGAGCTGGTGGCCACCGACGGGCACCCCTTCTGGGTCGCCGACAAGGACCGCAAGGACGCTCGCGGCAGCGGCAAGGGCCGCTGGGTCAAGGCCGGCGACCTCCGGCCCGGCATGTGGCTGCGCACCAGCGCGGGCACCTACGTCCAGCTCGCCGCCGTCGAACGCCGCGACGCCCGGCAGCGGGTGCACAACCTCACCGTCGCCGACCTGCACACCTACTACGTCGTCACCCGCGGCACGCCCCTCCTCGTCCACAACTGCCAGGTCGACTACGGCGGCAACGACCTCAGCCGGGCCGTCCTGCAGGAACGGCTCCGGACCGGCAACCGCGGCAACAACGCCGCCGCCGTCCGGGTCCGCAACGCCGACGGGACCGACCGGATCGAGGTCGCCTTCTCCTCCAAGGGCCGGGGCAACCACGCCGAACTCAAGCTGATGCGGCAGTTCGGCGACGCCATCCAGGAGGCCTACTCCGAGTTCCGCCCGTGCACCGGGACCAACCAGTGCCGAAAAGCCCTGGCCGACGCGGGCATCCCGACCTCCTACACCTGGGACTGGTCAACCTCCGCCGCCGGGGCCACGGCCCGGGCGGACAAGAAGAAGGCCATCGCCTCCCTCTTCGCCGACGCGATAGCCGGGCGCTGGTAAAGTCCCCGCTTGACCCCGGCCTCCCCGCCATTCCGGCGGGGAGGCCGGCCCGTTCTCCACCCAGCGGCCCCTTTTCCCCGGACACGCCACGGAGTTCCCCTTGAACCACCGTTATCCAAGCGCCTATCTCGCGCCGGTTCAGCACGACGAGGCTCGCCGATTTCTGCTCGACACCGGGCTTCCCCAGGACCACCTCCTTTTCGCCGCCGCCACCGAACCGCAGCCTTCCGGAGAATTCCTCAAGATTGGCGACGGAGGGGATTTCGACGAATTCTGCGTGAATTGCCGCACCGGCGCCGTCGTCTCGCGCAGCACCATCGACGCGGCCGTCCTGCCGGTCAACAGCTCGCCGCAGACCTTCGCCGCCTGCCTGGCCGAGTTCACCCGCCAGCTCCGCCTCGCCCCCGCCTCCTCCAGCGACGAGGACGAATCGGAGACCCAGGCCCGCCTCCTCGGCGAGGCCCTCACCGCCCTCGACCCCACCGCCCTCACCGACGAGAACAGCTTCTGGAACTCCGTCCTCTGGGACGTCGCCATCGGCGACTACGCCCCGGACGACGACACCTGACCGAGCCGGCCGGACTTCGGGCTGCTCCCCCATCAGAAGTGGCGTGCTCAAGCCCGTCTGGGGCAGTTGGTCGGACAACTCCCGCCTGAGAGGTGTCCGTGACCGATTCATCCACCCCCCGGCCGTCGCCCGCGCCGGCCTCGAGCAAGGCCGTCGAGCTGCCCCTCGACCCGAGCGCGCCCACCGCCACGCCCGAAGGCCGCAGGGAGCTGGCGTACGGCAAGCCGGGACGGGCCCTGGCCAACCACCCGTTCGTCTTCGGCTTCACCGCCGCCCTGGGCGTGCTCAGCGCCTGGATGCTGGTCCAGGCGCTCACCTCCGCCGCCTCGGTGCTCATCCTGATCGTCGTCTCGCTCTTCCTGGCCGTCGGGCTCAACCCGGCGGTCGTCTGGCTCGGCAAGCGCGGCCTGCCGCGCCCCGCGGCCATCACCGTCGTGTTCCTGCTGGTGATCGCCTTCTTCGTCGGGTTCGGGCTGGCCATAGTCCCGCCCCTGACCACCCAGACGGCCGACTTCGCCGCGCAGCTCCCGGCCTACGTCAACGAGCTGCAGAACCATCCTCAGGTGCGGGCGCTCGATCAGCAGTTCCAGCTTCTCGACCGGCTGCAGCAGTACCTCGCCAGCGGCGACCTGGGCAAGCAGGTCTTCGGCGGGCTGCTCGGGGCCGCCGGGATGGTCGCGGGGGCGCTGTTCAACGCGCTGACGGTGTTGATCCTCTCGCTCTACTTCCTGGCCTCGCTGCCGTCCATCACCAGCTTCGGCTACCGCCTCGTCCCGGCCAGCCGCCGCGACCGCGTCCGGGCCCTGGGCGACGAGATCATCAAGCGCATCGGCGGTTACGTGGCGGGGAACCTGCTCATCTCGCTCATCGCCGGGGTGACCACGTTCCTGTTCCTGTCGATCGCGGGCGTGCCGTACGCTCTGGCCCTTTCGCTGATCGTCGCCATCACCGACCTCATCCCCCTGGTCGGCGCCACCATCGGCGCCGCCGTCGTCACCCTGGTCGGCCTCTTCGTGTCCTTTCCGGTGGGGATCGCCTGCCTGATCTTCTTCATCGTCTACCAGCAGGTCGAGAACTACGTCATCGCTCCGCGGGTGATGTTGTCCTCCGTCGACGTCCCCGCCGCCGTCACCATCATCGCCGCCCTCATCGGCGGCGCCCTCCTCGGCGTCGTCGGCGCCCTCCTGGCCATCCCGGTGGCCGCCGCCGTCCAACTGGTCCTCCACGAGGTAACCCTCCCCCGCCAGGAACAACACTGACACCTGGACGCCTTGCGCTCTCCGCGTCGGTGGAGGGATCCGCCGGGTGACAGGCGAACCCCGGCACCCCGAAGACCAGCGGCTGCCGCAGTGCCGCGACGAACCCGCCATAAGGGCGTCGCGAGACTTGCGCACCCTCAGCGGCGAAAGGCCCGAACGGGTGCAGCACCGCAACGGCGAAAGACCGCAGCAGTGGGGACCGGTGACGGAGGGCGGCGGCGGTGGGAGCTCGTAGCAGAGGGCGGGTGAGAGGCCGTAGCGGAGGACCGTAGCAGCGAGAGGCCGTAACGGAGGGCCGCGGCGGCGACGGCCGATGGCGGCAGAGGTTGGTGCGCCGGGTGAGGAGCCGTGGTCGGCGGAGCTTCGTGACCTAGGGCCGTGCCGGCGAAGGACCGTAGCGGCGAAGGCCCGTGACGGTGAAGGACCGTGACGGTAAAAGGACCGTAGCGGCGAAGGGCCGTGACAGTGAAGGCCGGGGCGGAAGGCCCGGTCTCAGCCGGCCCGGCCAGACCGGCCACCCCACCGCCGCCGCCAGCCCCCACCCGTGCCCCACCTATGCGGCGAGCACCCGTACGGCGGGAGATGATCCTGTCCGAGCCCCACCCAACAAGCCAGACCCAAACGGAAAGACGTCAGGCGTCGATGTGGTCCCGATCAACCTCGGCCGCGCTGTTGACGATGAACTCCCGCCGAGGAGCAACATCACTCCCCATGAGCAAACTGAAGATCCGCTCAGCCGACTCAGCGTCCTCGATCCGAACCCGCCGAAGGATCCGGTGCCGCGGATCCATGGTCGTCTCCGCAAGCTGATCCGCGTCCATCTCCCCTAGACCCTTGTACCGCTGCACAGGGTCCTTCCACCGCTTCCCCCGCCGCTCAAGGTCACGCAGCACCTTGTGCAACTCGGCATCGGAATAGCAGTAGACGTACTTGTCCTGCCCCCGCCCCGGGTTGGTGAGCTCGATCCGGTGCAACGGCGGAACGGCGGCGAAAACCCGCCCAGCCTCGATCATGGGCCGCATGTACCGATGGAAGAGCGTGAGCAACAGGCACCGGATGTGCGCACCGTCGACATCCGCGTCCGCCATCAAAATGATCTTGCCGTACCGAGCCGACTCCAGCTCGAACGACCGCCCCGACCCAGCCCCGACGACCTGGATGATCGACGCACACTCGGTGTTCTTCAACATGTCGGCGACAGACGCCTTCTGCACGTTGAGGATCTTGCCGCGGATGGGCAGCAACGCCTGGAACTCCGAGTCACGCGCCAGCTTGGCCGTGCCCAGCGCCGAGTCACCCTCGACGATGAACAGCTCGCTCCGGTCGACGTCGTCACTCCGGCAGTCGACAAGCTTGGCCGGGAGCGAGGAGTTCTCCAGGGCGCTCTTGCGCCGCTGGTTGTCGCGGTGCTCACGGGCCGCGATCCGCGCCTTGGCGGCCGCGACGATCTTCTCCAGCACGGCCCGCAGCGGCTGCTTGAACCCGCGCGGCGGGTTGGCGTAGAGCGCCTTGAGCTCGCGCGAGACGACATGGGAGACGATCCGGGTGGCCGCGGAGGTGCCGAGCACCTCCTTGGTCTGTCCCTCGAACTGCGGCTCGGGCACGCGGACGGTGACCACGGCGGTGAGGCCTTCGAGGATGTCCTCCTTGGTCACCGCGTCGTCGCCGTTCTTGAGCAGCCGGGTCTCGCGCAGCAGCTCGTTGACCGTGCGGACCAGGCCGCGCTCCAGGCCGGTGATGTGGGTGCCGCCCTTGGGGGTGGCGATCACGTTGACGAAGGAGCGGACGGTGGAGTCGTAGCCCTTGCCCCAGCGCAGCGCGACGTCGACGGTCAGCTCGCGCTCGACCTCGGTGGGCGTCATGTGGCCCTGGTCGTCCAGGACGGGCACGGTCTCGTGGAAGTGCCCCAGGCCCTGGAGGCGGAGCACGTCGCAGACGGCCTCGTCGCGGGCCAGGAACTCGGTGAACTCGGAGATGCCGCCGTCGAAGCGGAACTCCTCGACCGTCTCGCCCTGGATCAGCACGAGGGTCAGGCCGGGCACCAGGAAGGCGGTCTGGCGGAGCCGTACGTGGATCTCGTCCACGGCGACCTCGGCGTCGGGCAGGAAGATCTGCTTGTCGGCCCAGAAGCGCACCCGGGTGCCGGTGACGCCGCGCTTGGCCTTGCCGCCGTCGCGCAGGCCGGACTTCTTCTTGAACTTGGCGGTCGGGCCGTCGCCGTCGAAGAGGCCGGGCACGCCCCGGCGGAAGCTGATCAGGTGGACCTGGCCGTCGCGGTCGACCTCGACGTCGAGCCGGGAGGACAGCGCGTTGACCACCGAGGCGCCGACGCCGTGGAGGCCGCCTGAGGCGGTGTAGGAGCCGCTGCCGAACTTCCCGCCGGCGTGGAGCTTGGTGTAGACGAGCTCGACGCCCGGCAGGCCGCTCTTGGGCTCGATGTCGACGGGGATGCCGCGGCCGTCGTCGCGCACCTCGATCGAGCCGTCGGCGTGCAGCTCGACCTCGATCCGGGTGCAGTGACCGGCCAGCGCCTCGTCCACGCCGTTGTCGACGATCTCCCAGAGGCAGTGCATCAGCCCGCGGCTGTCGGTGGACCCGATGTACATGCCGGGTCGCTTGCGGACGGCCTCGAGGCCCTCAAGCACCGACAGGTGACGAGCTGTGTAACCCGCCTCCACTACCGTCACTCTGACTCCTCTGGGACAGCATCGAACACGTGTGCGTTAGCCTACCGTTCTTCCCGGTGGGGCGGGGACAACCTTGCCTCCTGGACACGTTTCGCATGACTGTGAGCTGGCTGTCCATTACTTTTGGCCACATTCCGCTCTCGGCGTAGCCGGGGAGTGATTGGGAACGTTCGCATCCGGTTAGATGTTGTCCCAAGTGACTGACGCCAGATCCCCGCTCCGGTGGGGGTGACCCGAAAGGCGATACGTGACTGGAGCACTCGCCCCCGTTAAGCCGCTGACGGCCCTCGACCGTTGTGACCGTTGTGGCGCCCAGGCCTACATCCGTGCGACCTTGCCCGTTGGCGGGGAGCTTCTGTTCTGCGCCCACCACGGTCGCCAGCACATAGCAGCCCTGAGGGACAAAGGCGCGGAAATCCTTGATGAATCCGCCAAGTTGAGCAAGACGAAGGCTACAGCGGTCGAAGACGAGCGCTGATCGATATTGCGAGAGCGGCGTCCCGGCAGGCCCGGGCCGCCGCTCTCGCACGTCTCCACCCGGGACGGGATGCCGGGTTCGCCCGGCCATCGCTCCCGCTTGGTCCCGATCTGGGGTCCCACCGGCCCTCGCCACGGACCCGTCCTGAGCTTCCGGCCGAAGGTCCGGGTCTGTCCTGAGTCCTCCCCGAACCGGGGCCGGGCTGGGGGCAGGGGCGGGACCGAGGAGAGGCCCGGCCCCGATAAGCTGCGGAATCGTGCTCATCCTGTTGCCGCCCTCCGAGGGCAAGGCGTCCGTGGGGGACGGCCCGAGCCTCGGCGAGCTGTCCTTCCCCAAGCTCGACCGCCCCCGCAAGCGGGTGCTGAGCGCGCTCCTGAAGGCCTCGAAGCGGCGTGACGCCCTCGACGTCCTGGGCCTGAGCCCGGGCCAGCGGGGCGAACTGGACAAGAACCTCGCCCTGCGCGAGGCCCCCGCCCTGCCGGCCGCCGAGCTGTACACCGGCGTCCTGTACGACAACCTCGGTCTCGCCACGCTGAGCCCGGAGGCCCGGGCGCGGGCCGAGGAGCAGGTGCTGATCTTCTCCGGGCTGTGGGGCGTCGTCCGTATCACCGACCGGATCCCGCCCTATCGGTTGTCGATGGGGGTCACCCTGCCTCCGCTCGGCGGCCTGGCCGCGTTCTGGCGGCCTTCGGTCACCGCCGAGCTCGACCGGCTGCCGGGGCTGGTGGTGGACATGCGGTCGGCCACCTACGCCGGGGCCTGGAAGCCGGGTGCGCGGTCGGTGGCCGTGCGGGTGTTCAACCAGGGCAAGGTGGTCAGCCACATGGCCAAGGCCACCCGTGGGGAGATCGCCCGGGTCCTGCTGGAAAGCGGCCAGGACCCGTCCTCCCCGGACGAGCTGGCCAAGATCCTCCAAACCCTGGGCTACGCCGTACGGCAGGCCCCGGGCAAGCTCGACGTCGAACTGGCCCCTGACCCGGGGGACGGTCAGCGGTAGACCGCGGTGGCCAGGTCCCCCATGTAGTCCTCCACGTCCCGCATGACGGCTCGCAGCGGCGCAGGAGCCGCCGCCGCCAGCACGGCCAGCCGGGGCCGGATCTGCCCGGGGCTCTCGGAGAGGTACAGGGTCTCCTCCAGCCCCAGCATGGGCACCAGGGCGCACAACACCAGGTCCCCCGCCTCCGGCACCTTCCCGCCGGTCAGCGGCAGCCGGATGCGCGAGCGCGCCCGCACGAGAGGCGTGGTCCCGACCGGAGGATAGCTCCGCTGGTTGCGGAAGAGCCCTCGCCGCTCCTCGGCCACCACCCGCTGGGCGACGAGCTGGGCGGCGGTCTCCTCGTACAGGTCGGCGGCCACGAGCGGCAGCCACTCCCGCACCCGCATCCGCCGCACCCCCACCGCCCCGGCGAGCTTGGCCGCCGAGGGGTCGGTGTGCCGCACCTCCCGCCCCGCGGCGAGGCTGTCGCCCACCAGGGTGACCGCCCCGTCGATGAGGAGCTGGGAGACCAGCGCCCCGGCCAGTCCGGCGCAGAGCGCGGGTTTGTGGGGCAGCCTGATCCCGGCCTCGCTGTGCGCGAGCAGGAACAGGTCGTACGGCAGGGCCAGGTCGTTCATCTCAGTCATCTCCGCCGGAGAGCCGGCGCCCGGCCACCGGGGATGCCGGTGGCCGGGCGGCCGTCGTTCGGATCGTCTAGTCCATGCCCACGAGGCTGACGTTGCGCTTGAGCGCCAGCAGGACAAGCATGATAACGAATCCGACGCCGAGCCAGATCAGGCCGACGATCTGGGCGGCCAGGTTGGCGTTCCAGACCACGAAGCCCAGGATGACGAAGCCGATGATCGGCGAGACCAGGTGCAGCAGCAGGTCGGACGAGCGCCGCTTGATGACGAAGTGCCACACCACCGAGACGTGCAGCGTCATGAAGGCGATCATCGCGCCGAAGTTGATCAGCGTGCCCACCACGGCCACGCCGTCGCCGGGGTTCTCCAGGAAGATCAGGAGGCTGCCGGGCAGCACGATCGCCAGGACCGAGCCGAGCAGGATGGCGTTGTAGGGCACCGAGTAGCTGCGCGAGACCTTGGCCAGGAAGCGCGGCAGGGCGCCGTCGCGGCCCATGGCGTACAGGAGCCGGGAGGTGGCCACCTGGGCCACCATGGCGTCGGCGAAGCCCCAGGCGAGCGCGGTGGCTCCGGCGCAGAGGTAGAACATCCACTGCCCGCCGGCCAGGGCGGCGGCGTCGTAGAAGGCGGTGCCGGTGCCGTCGCCTTCGGCGATCAGCTTGCCCGGGTTCTCCACCAGCAGGGCGGCGACCCAGGTCTGGGCGACGAAGAGCAGGCCGGCCAGGGCCAGCGCGGCCATCATCGACTTGCCGACCGTGTTGGCGCTCTCCTTGTTCTCCTCCGAGAGCATCGCGATGCCGTCGAAGCCGAGGAAGCTGAGCACGGCCACCGAGGTCGCGCCGAAGATCAGGGACCAGCTGAAGGTCTCGGAGTTGAACAGCGGCTCCAAGCCCCAGCCGTTGCCCTTGCCGCCGATGATCGCGGTGATGCCGATGATCAGGAAGATCGCCAGCACGATCAGCTCGCCGACGATGAAGATCTTGGTGACCCGGGCGGTGATCCGGATGCCGGTCAGGTTGATCACGGTGTTGACCGCGATGAACAGCAGCAGCCAGCCCCAGACCGGGACCACGGTGATGATGCCGTTCATCGCCATCGCGGCCACCAGGTAGAGCAGACTGGGCACCAGCAGGTAGTCCAGGAGGATCGCCCAGCCGGCCAGGAAGCCCACCGAGGGGTGGATGGCCCGGCTGGCGAAGTTGTAGACGCTGCCCGCGATCGGGAAGGCCTTGGTCATCTGCGAGAAGGAGGCGGCGGTGAAGGACAGCGCGATCACGCCGACGATGTAGGCCAGGACGATCATGCCGCCCGAGGCCTGGAAGACCCCGCCGAAGATGGCCATGGGCGCGATCGGCACCATGAAGATCAGGCCGTAGAAGAGCAGGTCGGTGAAGCTGAGCGTGCGCTTCAGTTCCTGGGTGTACCCGAACTGCGCGAGATCGGGTGCCGCATGGCGGGGGGAAGTCATCGGCGGTCCTTCCGAACCAAAACTTTTCAGTGTGAAATGTTCGGAAACGGTAGGACAGACCACCCCAGTCCCGCTAGCCCCAACCGATCAGTAGCGCCAAACCGCAACAAACGAGCGCAACAAAAAGAGGTACGGCTCCGCGGAGCCGTACCTCTTCTCGGTGACTGGAAGATCAGTCGAGATAGTCGCGCAGCACCTGCGAGCGCGACGGGTGACGCAGCTTCGACATCGTCTTCGACTCGATCTGCCGGATCCGCTCACGCGTGACCCCGTAGACCTTGCCGATCTCGTCGAGCGTCTTGGGCTGGCCGTCGGTGAGGCCGAACCGCATGGACACGACGCCCGCCTCGCGCTCCGACAGCGTGTCGAGAACGGAGTGCAACTGCTCCTGCAACAGCGTGAAGGAGACGGCGTCGGCCGGGACGATGGCCTCGGAGTCCTCGATCAGGTCGCCGAACTCGGAGTCGCCCTCCTCACCCAGCGGGGTGTGCAGGGAGATCGGCTCGCGGCCGTACTTCTGGACCTCGACCACCTTCTCGGGGGTCATGTCCAGCTCGCGGGCCAGTTCCTCCGGCGTGGGCTCGCGGCCGAGGTCCTGCAGCATCTGCCGCTGGACCCGGGCCAGCTTGTTGATCACTTCGACCATGTGGACCGGGATGCGGATGGTCCGCGCCTGGTCGGCCATGGCGCGGGTGATCGCCTGCCGGATCCACCACGTGGCGTAGGTGGAGAACTTGTAGCCCTTGGTGTAGTCGAACTTCTCGACCGCGCGGATCAGGCCCAGGTTGCCCTCCTGGATCAGGTCCAGGAAGAGCATGCCGCGGCCGGTGTAGCGCTTGGCCAGCGAGACCACGAGCCGGAGGTTGGCCTCCAGCAGGTGGTTCTTGGCCCGGCGGCCGTCCTCGGCGATCCACTCCAGCTCGGCGCGGACGTCGACCGGCAGCGCGTCGTTGTCGCTGCCGAGCTGCTCCTCGGCGAACAGGCCCGCCTCGATGCGCTTGGCCAGCTCGACCTCCTGCTCGGCGTTGAGCAGGGGGACCTTGCCGATCTGCTTGAGGTAGTCCTTCACCGGGTCGGCGGTGGCGCCGGCGGCGGCGACCTGGGCCACCGGGGCGTCATCGTCGTCGTCGGACAGGATCAGGACCTCGTCGTCGGACTTGACCTCCACGGCGGCGACCTCCGCCACCTTGGGCTCCTCGTCCGGCTCGGCCTCCTCCTCGACCTCTTCCTCGACGACCACCTCGTCCTCGATCTCGAGGTCTTCGAGGTCGTCGAGTTCGACGTCACCGTCGAGTTCGATCTCCTCGCCGTCGGCCTCGTCGGAGACCTTGGCCTTGGCGACGGGCGCCGCGGCGGGCACCTCGTCCTTCACGACCGCCTTCTTGGCAGGAGCAGCCTTCTTGGGCTTCTTGGCAGCCTCTGCTTCGGGCCGGACCTCGTCGGGGACGACGGCGGTCACGGTCTCCGGCTGCTGCTCCTTGGCGGCCGCTGCGCTCTTCGTCTTGACGGGGGCAGCGGTGCGGCGCTTTGCTGGACCACGAGACTTCTTCGGCGGCGCCGAGTCAGCGGCGGTCAACCGGACGATGACGCCCTCCTTGCTGAGAGTCCGGAGGACTCCAGCGGCTTGCGACATCGGGATGTCGGCCTCCTCGAAGGCCTTACGGACATCCTCAGACTCGAGGTAACCCTGCGAGCGCCCACGCTCGAGCAGTCGCTGAATGACGGGCTCGTTCAGCTCAGATGGCTTCGAGCGAGTCGAACTTGCAGGCGACACGAACACCTCTCGAACGATCGCGTGGCGACAATGGACCCATGTGCCCGCTGGGGGGCTGTTGCCTCTCTTGGAGAATGCGGGGGCCGCGCTGGAATGCGACGGGCCATCCAGCATTCTGACACGACCCAGCACTCCACACGGCCACCTCCCGGCGGTTGACCTCCACCCTAGGCCGACCGGAACAGTAGTGCGTACGGAAGCGAGGCACTGATACCCGAAAGCAACCCTTATGACTGTTTCATTCAGTCACTCTTCGTGGCAGGAGGGACGTGAATCGCGAGCGCGGTCACGTCGTCGTCCTGCTCATAGCCCGACAGCATCCGATCTACGAGGAAATCCAGCAGCATGTGCGGAGATGTCACGACTTCCTGGGGCGCTTCCCGAACAACGGAGCAGAGCTCCGCGAGTCCGGCATCGAGCCCGCGCTTGCGGTTCTCGACCAGGCCGTCGGAGTAGAGCACCGCGGTGTGCCCGGGCGGCACCACGAACCGGAACTGCCGCCGCGAGGTCGGCCAGCCGAGCGGGGTGCCCGGCTCCGCCTCGCACAGCACGGCGGTGCCCTGCGGCGAGACCAGCACGGGCGGCGGGTGACCGGCCAGCGCCAGGGTGCCCTCGCCGGTGCCCGGCTCGACCACCATGTACGCCAGCGTGGTGACCTGCTCCTCCTCCTCGGTCGCCTCGAAGACCCGGTCGAGACCGGTGAGTACCGAGGCGGGCGGCGGGTTGGTCAGGGCCAGCGCGCGCATGGCGTTGCGGATGCGGCCCATCCCGGCGGCCGCTTTCACGCCCTTGCCCATGACGTCGCCGACCACGGCCGCGACCCGGCCGTCCTGCAGCACGAAGGCGTCGTACCAGTCGCCGCCGACCTGCACGTGCCGGCTGCCGGACCGGAAGCGCTGCGCCAGCAGCAGCCCCTTGACCACCGGCAGGCGGTCGGGCAGCAGCGAGCGCTGGAGCGTCTCGGCGGTCTTGTGCTCGCGCTCGAACAGCGTGGCCCGCTCGACCGCCAGGGCGCACTGCCCGGCCAGCGCCTCCAGGAAGACGCCGTCCTCCTGGGAGATCTTCTGCGGCCTGGTGAACGAGAAGCGCAACGCGCCCAGCGCCCGCCCCGCGGCCAGCAGCGGCAGGCCCACCCAGGCCCGCTCGTCGCTGTGCGCCAGGTAGGTGCCGACCACCTCCTCGTCACCGCCGGCCTCCAGCAGCAACGACTTGAGGATCTCCGCGGACTCGGCGAAGACCGGGCGGCGGCTGTTGACCGCCATGGTCATCACGCTCGAGTGCGACAGCGGGATCTCCTCGCCGGAGGCGCCGGGAATCTCCGGGATGCCCTCGCCGTTGATGAGCTTCAGCGACGCGCGCTCCACGTCCAGCAGCGCCACCGCCGAGCGGTCGGCGGCCAGCGCGGTGCGGCCCACGTCGATGATGACCTGGACCACCTGCTCGACGGTGAGCGCCTCGGCCAGCATGGCCGTGGCGCCCTGCAGCCGCGCGGTGCGCAGGGCGGCGGCGCCGAGCTGGTCGGTCAGCCGGCCGCGCATCTCCTCGGCTTCCTTCTGCGGGGTGACGTCGGTGTTCGCGCCGACCCACTCCACCACGCGCCCGTGCCGGATGATCGGCACCGCGCGCACCTCGAAGTGCCGGTAGCCGCTGGCGCGGGTGCGCACGCGGTAGTTCCACTCGAACATGGTCCGGCCGCGCAGGGCCTCCCGCCACGCCTCGTCGGTCTGCCGGCGCTCGTCCGGGTGGACCGCGTCGAGCCAGCCGTGCGCGAGGTACTCCTCCAGGCCCTGGCCGGTGATCGCGCGCCACTGCGGCGCGTCCTCGATCACCGCCCCGGCCGGCGAGGTGATCCAGACGAGCTGGGACTGCGCCTCGACCAGCGAGCGGTAGCGCTCCTCGCTGCGGCGCAGCTCCTCCTCGGTCTGGCGGCTCTCGGTCACGTCCGCCCCGACCAGGGCGACGGCCTTGAGCACGCCCTCCTCGTCGTGGACCGGCGAGAACGACAACGACCAGTGCCGGGTGTCGCCCTCGGCCGAGCGCACCCGCACGCGGCCCTCCTGGGTCGGCGCGTCACTCTCGATCACCGCCTGGACGGCATGCGTGATGAGCTGGCTGAGGTCGGCGGGCAGCACCTCGCCGGGCAGCTTGCCCGGCAGCTCGTCCGCGGGCACGCCGACGACGTCGGTGAAGACGTCGTTCGCGCGCCGGATGCGGCCGTCGGCGTCGAAGAAGGCGAAGGCGAACTCCGCTTCGGACAACAGGCCCTTGAACAGGGCGGAGTCTGAGATGTCCACACCCGACTCCCGGGGACGTGGGACGGAGGTCTCGGCGCTCATGCTCGGCACCTCCGTCGCGTGCCAGGGTCTCCCACGCGGCACATCTCCAAAACTGTGTATCGGTGTAGCGCAGCTCCGGGCGACCGGATTCTGCTGTACATCATCGGCGATGGGCACGTGCGGACGGAAGCCCCCGCAGCAAGCACGTCGTCATTGGCGTCAACGCATCCTGTCAAATCAGCCTACTCAGCGGCTTTCTTGGCAGCCTGCTTGGTTTCCCGGACCTTGACCAGGCTCTCCGGATCGACCACGTCGGCCACCGAGCGGAAGGATCCCTCTTCACCGTACGGCCCGGCCGCCTCGCGCCACCCGGCGGGCTGGACGCCCAGTTGCTTGCCGAGCAGCGCCAGGAAGATCTGGGCCTTCTGCTTGCCGTACCCCGGCAGTGCCTGGAGCCGCCTGAGCAGCTCCTTGCCGCTGTCCACGTCCGCCCACAACCTGGTCGGGTCACCCTGGTAGTGCTCAACCAAATAGACGGCCAGTTGCTGGACACGCGTCGCCATGGACTTCGGGTACCGATGCACGGCGGGCTTGTCGGCCAGCAACGCGGCGAAGGCCTCGGGATCGTAGGCGGCGATCTCCTCGGCCGTCAGGTCGTGCCCGAGCCGCTCCGAGATGGTGTGCGGGCCGGTGAACGCCCACTCCATCGGGATTTGCTGATCGAGCAGCATGCCGACGAGCAGGGCGAGCGGGCTGCGGCCGAGCAGCTCGTCGGCCTCGGCCCGCTGGGCGAGCTGGATTCGCATGAGGCCAGCTTCCCACGAAAGGGCGTTCGGAGGTCGGCGGTGAAGGGAAGACAGACGGCCGGGAGGGTTGACACCCGGCCGATAACCGGTGGAATTGGAGCGCAAGTCACCCTCGCACCGGTTTACCCCTAGGTCTGCAGAGGAATCTGACTCCTATGCTCGCACTGGCAACCCGCTTCCTGCGGGAGCCGGTCAGCCTCCGGCTGGCCGAAGAGTTCCTGACGGTGCCCGTCGACACCATCGACCGCTGCGTCGCCGACGTCTGCGCCTGCGCCGACCACCTCGGGATCGAGGCGACGGCCGACGTCATCGAGCGCATAGCCCGGGAGCATCTCCTGGCGATCGTGAACTCCGCTCCACCTCCGCGGCTGGGACGTTAGCATCTACCCCGTTAGCACCATCAGGGCAACGCTTCCGCCGAAATGCGAGAGAGTGAGGGCGTGCGCCGACAACGAACCAATCCCGACGACGTGTTCAAGGAGTTGCTCCAGGCGGCGCGCGAACTGCTCGCCGTACGCAGCCCGCTGGACGCCGAACTCATGGTCTCCGACATGGTCGGGGCCTGGTGGGGGCGGCGGGTCAAGGGCGGTGACGTGGAGCAGGTGCTGGGCGAGGGGCTGGTCGACTACGCCGCGAAGGCCGGCACGCCCGCCGCGCTGACGTTGCTGATCTGCCTGGCCTACCTCGGCACGGCCCGCCAGGGCGCCAAGGCCGAGGGCGCGGCGCTGGCGATGATGGAGTCGGGCGTGGCCCGGCCGGGCTGGGCCGACCGCGTGGGCGCGGTCAAGCCGACCGGCTGCTTCGTCTCCCGTGACGCCTACGGCGACCAGGACACCGTGGTGTGCACCTTCGCCTACTCCGGTCTCGACCGGCACGCCCTGGTGCTCGTGGTCGACTACAACATGCGCGGCATGGCCCGCGACGCCTGGGTCTCCTCCGAGGTGGACAAGCTGCTGGAGCAGGCCCGCGCCGAGGCCGAGGCCAACCCGATGCTGCTGTTCGAGGAGATCGAGCCCCAGCAGGCCAGGGCGCTGCTCGACTCGGCGATGAAGGCCGCCCGCGAGCCCCGCACCCGGCCGCCGGTCAGCGACAGCTACAGCGCCTACCACGCCTTCGCCCGCTCCCGGCTCAAGGCGTTGCCGCCGGGCCGCACGCGCCCCGCCCCGCTGCACAGCGAGGCCCCCTACAGCCGCGAGCGCCGCGCGATGCTGGCCGCCGAGTTCCTGGCCTCCGACGAGGCCGAGCACCTGTCGGACCGCTCGGCCGCCTCGCGCTGCGCCGACCACATCATCGACTACGGCTGCGCCCAGGACTTCAACCGGCCGCTGCGGGTCAGCCCGGCCAAGTGCGAGACCTTCCTGCTGACCTGGCTGCCGAGCAAGGTCATGCTGAGCGAGGCCGAGCAGGAGGCCATGCCGCACGTGCTGTCGGCCTGGGCGCGCTTCTCCGCGCGCAAGACCGCGCTGCCCCAGCAGGGGCTGACCGCCACGCTCGACGCGGTCTGGGAGGCGATGGCCAAGTTCCCCGACGCCTACCGCGACCCGACCTCCTTCGGCCTCGACCGCTCGCTGCTGGAGCGGCTGCTGCCGGACGGCGACCTGTCCGCGCTGGCCCGGCGGATCTTCGCCTTCCCGCTGCTGCAGGGCCGGCACGGCGACGTCAACCTCGACCGGCTCAACCCGGCCGACCCGGCCGACCGCCGCACCCTGCTGGAGCTCGACCACTCCGGCGGCCTGGACGAGCAGCACCTGGCCTGGCACGAGGAGGTCGCCACCCGGCTGTGGGAGGGCGACCCGCCGCAGATGTGGGAGGCCGCGCAGCGCCTGCTCGACCTGGGGCACGACCGCGAGGAGGTGCTCCACGTGCTGATCGAGATCGTCGAGCGGATCGGCGGCGACCCCGAGGAGCTGGCCGCCGCCCTGGACGACATCGCGGAGATCCCGGATGAGATCTGACCCGTCCATGTTCATGTACCGGCCGCTCGGCGGGGGCCGCTACCTGGCCACCGAGCACACCCAGAGCCCCTGGGACCCGGCGATGCAGCACCTCGGGCCGGTCACCGCGCTGATCGTGCACGAGCTGGGCACCTCGGAGCTGCCGCTGGCCCGGCTCGTGGTGGAGATCTTCGGCCCGGTGCCGCTGGCCGAGGTCGAGGTCGCCACCTCGGTCCTGCGCGACGGCAAGCGGGTGCAGTGCCTGGGCGCCTCGGTCTCCTCCGGCGGGCGCGAGTACGTGCGGGCCACCGCCTGGCGCATCCGCGAGGCGAACACCCCGCCGACCACGGTCGCCGGCCCGCCCCCGCTGCCGGCCGGGCCCACGCCGCCGCCCGGCGAGTCGTGGCTGACCTCCGGCTTCGGGTACGGCAGGGCGATGGACTGGCGGTTCGCCGCGGGCTCGCCCGACGAGACCGGCCCGGCGACGGTCTGGGGCCGCTCGCGCGCGGTGCTCGTGGAGGGCGAGGAGCCCACCCCGCTGGAGCGCCTGGCGGTCCTGGCCGACAGCGGCAACGGCGTCAGCCACGCCCTCGACTTCGCCACCCACGTCTTCGTCAACGTCGACCTGACGATCTCGCTCTTCCGCGCCCCCGAGGGCGAGTGGATGTGCCTCGGCGCCGAGACCGTGATCGGTCCCGCCGGGCGCGGCCTGGTGCGCACCAGGCTGTTCGACCGGGCCGGCGAGGTCGGCGTGGCGACCCAGACGCTCTTCGTCGCGCCCCGGTAGCGGATGCGGTGGAGGATGGGGCCATGGTGATCGACCTGAACGCGGACCTCGGCGAGGGCTTCGGCATCTGGCGGCTGGGCGACGACACGGCACTGCTGGACATCGTCACGAGCGCCAACGTCGCCTGCGGCTTCCACGCCGGCGACCCCGTCACCATCCGGCGCACCTGCGCCGCGGCGATCGACCGGGGCGTGACCATCGGCGCCCAGGTGTCCTACCGCGACCTGGCCCACTTCGGCCGGCGCGAGATGGAGGTGGAGCCCGAGGAGCTGTGCGCCGAGGTGCTCTACCAGCTCGCCGCGGTCGACGGCATCGCCCGGGCGATGGGCGGGCGGGTCTCCTACGTCAAGCCGCACGGCGCGCTCTACAACCGGGTGGTGCGCGACCCGGTGCAGGCCGCCGCGCTGATCGACGCGGTGGCCGACTACGACGCCTCGCTGCCGGTCCTGACCCTGCCCGGCTCGGCCGTGCACCAGGCCGCCGCGGCCGAGGGGGTGCCGACGGTCTGCGAGGCGTTCGCCGACCGCGCCTACACCGCCGAGGGCACGCTGGTGCCGCGCCGCGAGCCCGGCTCGGTCCTGCACACCGCAGAGGAGGTGGCCGCCCGCGCGGTGCGGATGGCCGTGGAGCAGCGGGTGCGCGCCGCCGACGGCAGCGACGTGGCCGTGCCGGCGCGCTCGATCTGCGTGCACGGGGACACACCCGACGCGGTGGGGCTGGCGCGGGCCGTACGTGATCGGCTGCTGGAGGCCGGTGTGGTGCTCCAGCCGTTCACATGATCCGCCGGGTGGGTGAGCGCGGGCTGCTGGTCGAGACCGGGGAACTGGCCCTGTCGCACCGGCTCGACGCCCGGTTGCGGGCCGAGCCGCCGGCCGGGGTGGTGGAGATCGTGCCGGGACCGGAGACGGTGCTCGTGGTGTCGGAGGCGGCCGACCTGGCCCCGCTGCGCGCGCACCTGGCCGGACTGCTGGCCGCCGCGGAGGCCGAGCCGGAGGCCGCGGGCGCGGACGGGTCCGGCGAGGTGCTCGTCATCCCGGTCGTCTACGACGGGGAGGACCTGCCCCGGGTGGCCGCCGAGACCGGGCTGAGCACCGACGAGGTGATCGCCCGGCACACCGGCAGCGAGCTGGTCGTGGGCTGGCTGGGGTTCGCGCCGGGCTTCGCCTACCTCACCGGGCTGGACCCCAGGCTGCACCTGCCGCGCCTGGCCACGCCGCGGACCGGCGTCCCGGCCGGGTCGGTGGCCGTCGCCGGGCCCTACTCGGCCGTCTACCCCACCGCCTCGCCCGGCGGCTGGCGGCTGCTGGGGCGGACCGCCACGACCGTCTGGGACGTGCGCGCCGACCCGCCCACCCGGTTCCGGCCGGGCCTGCGGGTGCGCTTCGAGGCCGCATGATCGAGGTGGTGGCGCCGGGGCCGTACGCGACGGTCCAGGACCTCGGCCGGCCCGGCTACGCCCACCTGGGGGTGCCGCGCTCGGGCGCGGCCGATCCGGACGCGCTGCGGCTGGCCAACCGGCTGGTGGGCAACGCCGAGGGCGCCGCCGGGCTGGAGCTGACCTTCGGCGGGGCACGGCTGCGCTTCCCCGCCGGGGCGTGGCTGGCGCTCACCGGCGCGCCCTGCCCACTCGCGCTGCCCGGCGGGCGGCCCGGCCGGTGCGCGCCGTTCTGGGCGCCGCCCGGGGCCGAGCTGCGCGTGGGTCTCCCCTGGTACGGCCTGCGGACCTACCTGGCGGTGCGGGGCGGCGTCGCGGCCGAACCCGTTTTGGGCAGCCGCTCGACCGACTCGTTGTCCGGCCTGGGCCCGGCGCCGTTGCGGGCCGGGACGTGCCTGCCGGTGGGGCGGCCGGACGGGGAGATCACCGTGGACCTCGCGCCGGAGCCGGCGCGGCGTGAGCCGGTGGTGCGGGTGCTGCCGGGGCCGAGGGCGGACTGGTTCGTGCCCGCGGCGCTGGAGGAGCTGGCGGCCGAGCCGTACGAGGTGAGCCAGGACAGCAACCGGGTCGGGGTGCGGCTGCGCGGGCGGGAGCTCAAGCGGGCGCGGGCGGGTGAGCTGCCGAGCGAGGGCATGGTGCTGGGCGCGGTGCAGGTGCCGCCGAGCGGGCAGCCGATCGTCTTCCTGGCCGACCACCCGCCGACCGGCGGGTACCCGGTGATCGGGGTGGTGGCGGCACGGGACCTCCCGATGGCCGCGCAGGCCCGCCCGGGCGACCGGCTCCGTTTCGTCGTCAGCCGGGACTGACCCCAGGGCCACCCTCGGACGGCCTGCGGCTTTCGGGGGGCGGTGGCCTTTCGGAGGGTGCGGGACTCTCGGAGGGTGGGGGCCGCTCGGGCAGTCCGGTGCTCTCGGGGAGGTTGAGGCGGAAGATGGCGCCGCCGCCGGGGCGGGGTCCGGCGGTGGCGTGGCCGCCGTGTGCCTCGGCCACCGCGGCCACGATCGACAGCCCCAGCCCCGCTCCCCCACCCGCGCGGTGGTGGAAGCGCTCGAAGACCCGCGCCCCCGGCTCCAGCCCCGGCCCCCGGTCGGCCACCTCGACCACGGCCCGCCCGTCCACGGCCGCGACGCGGACGCTCGCCTCGGTCCCGGGCGGGGTGTGCCGCAGCAGGTTGGCCAGCAGGTTGCCGACCGCCTGCCGGAGCTGGGCGGCGTCGCCGTCCACCCGGACCGGCCCGTCGCCGAGCAGGTCCAGGGGCCGGTCCGGCTCGACGGCCAACGTGTCGGCGACCGCCTCGGCCACCAGCACGTCCAGCTCGACCACCTGGCGTTCGGCCACCCGCCCCTGGTCCAGCCGGGCGAGCAGCAGGAGCTCCTCGACCAGCGCCCCCATCCGGGCCGCCTCCGACTCGATCCGGCTCATCGCCTTGGCCAGGTCGTCCTGCCGCACGCGCGCCCCCCGGCGGAACAGCTCGGCGTAGCCCCGGATGGTCGCGATCGGCGTGCGCAGTTCGTGCGAGGCGTCGGCGACGAACCGCTCCAGCCGCGCACGCGACTCGGCCCGCTCGCGGAAGGCCCCTTCGAGCTGGCCGAGCATCGCGTTCAGCGCCCGCGCCAGCCGGCCGACCTCGGTCTCCGGCGGTGCGGGCTCGACGCGGCGGCCGAGGTCACCGGCCCCGATCGCCCCGGCGGCGGCCACCATGCGGTCGAGCGGGCGCAGCCCCCGCCGGACCAGCCAGGCGGCCAGCAACGTGAGGCCGGACAGCGCGAACCCGGAGGTGCCGATCAGCACCATGGCCACCCGGTGGGTGAGCTCGTCGGCGGCGGCCAGCAGCTCCGGGCCGCCGCCCAGGGCGCGGAGCCGCGCGTCGTCCGGACCGCGCCAGTCCTGGAGGGCGCCGAAGGTCGCACCGCCGACCAGGACGAGCGCCAGGGCCAGCAGGCCGACGACGGTGGCGGTCAGGCGGCTGCGCAGCGACATCAGGCGTCCCTGGGCAGGCGCATGACGTAGCCGACGCGCGGCACGGTGTGGATGAGCTGCGGGCCGGTGTGGTCGACCTTGCGGCGCAGGTAGCTGATGTAGGTCTGGACGACGCCGTCGTTGCCGTAGTCCCAGACGTGCTGCACGATCTGCCGCTTGGTCACCACCTTGCCGGCGTTGACCAGCAGGTAGCGCAGCAGCTTGAACTCGGTCGGGGTGAGCTCGACCAGCCGGCCGCCGCGCCGTACCTCGTAGGCCGCCTCGTCGACCGTCAGGTCGGCGAGGACCAGCTCGCGGCGGCCGGGCAGGCTGCGGCGGAGCACGGCCTGCACCCGGGCGACCAGTTCCTCCAGGCTGAACGGCTTGGTCACGTAGTCGTCGCCGCCGGAGCGCAGCGCGGCGATCTTGTCGGGGGTGTCGTCCACCGCGGTCAGGAAGATGATCGGGGTGGTCGAGCCTGAGGCGCGGATGCGCCGGCAGACCTCGGTGCCGCGCAGGTCGGGCAGCAGGACGTCCAGGACGATCAGGTCCGGCCGCAGGCTCGCCGCCGCGGCGATCGCGGCCGCGCCCGAGCCGGCGACGGAGGTCTCGTAGCCCTCGTAGCCCAGGGCGGTGGAGACCAGATCGGCGAGGAAGGGTTCGTCGTCGACGACCAGGATGCGGGTCACGGCTCAAGTCTGCCCTGCGGGTTCTTGGAGAGCTCTGTGAAGCCTCACCGAGTATCTGAAGATCATTTTGGTCGACTTGGCGGACATGGAGAGATTTTCGGCTTTCGTTCTGCGCCGCCGGCGGTTGGTCGCCCTGCTGGCGCTGGTGGGGTTCTTCGCCGGGCTCGGGGCCACCCCGCTGGCCGTCCAGCGGCTGTCGGAGGACTACACGGTCTTCGAGGTCAACAAGGAGATCACCGGGATCTACGGGAACGGCGGCTACCAACGGCCCTTCATCCCGGTCGTCGTGCTGCCCGAGGGCAGCTCGCCGGAGGCCGTGGGCGCGGCCTTCGCCGCCGTGGCCGCGCGGCTGCCGGAGGCCCGCGTGGTCTCCTACGCCGACACCCACGACCCCCGCCTGGTCGGCTCCGACGGGCGGACCACCTTCGGCCTGGTCTTCCCCGGCACCTACTCCGACGGCAGCCCGCCCGGCGGCGGGCTGGGCGAGACGCCGGACGACGGGCCGCTGATCTCCGAGACGATGCGGCCGCACCTGCCGCCGGGCAGCGTGGTCCACGTGACCGGGCTCGACCGCCTGGTGCCCAGCGCGGACGCCGGCGGGGTGAACGTGCCGAGCAAGATCCTCGTCGGGCTGCTGGCCACCGTGGTGGTGTTGCTGCTGGTCTTCCGCTCGGCGCTGGCCTTCGTGCCGGTCCTGGTCTCGGTGCTGGCCGTCTTCCTGTCCTTCCTGGTGATCCTGCTGCTCACGCTGGTGATGACGGTGCACGACGTGGCGCTGACCACGATGCCGCTGCTGGGTCTGGGCATCGCCGTCGACTACTCTCTGCTGCTGGTCGCGCGCTGGCGGGAGGAGCGGGCCCGCGGGTTCGCCGGGGACGAGGCGGTCCATCGGGCGATGGCCGCGGCCGGGCGGTCGATCCTGTTCAGCGGGGTCGCGGTGGCGATCGGGCTGCTGACGATGATCGTGCTGCCGGTGCCGTTCCTGCGCAGCCTGGGGCTGGCGGGCATGATCATCGCGGCGGTCAGCGTGGTCACGACGCTGACCGTGCTGCCGGTGCTGCTGGCCCGGAGCCGGTCGCGGGTGAGCCGCCGCGAGCCGCGCGCGTGGGCGGTCTGGGCTCGCTGGGTGGTACGGCGCCGCATCCCGGCCGCCGTGCTGACCGGCGGGCTGCTGCTGGCGTTGGCCTGGGCCGGGCTCGGCGTCGACCTCGGCCTGCCGGAGAGCCGCGACCTGCGCGGACCCGGGACGCCCGGCGTGGCGGCCCTGGAGCGGGCCGGCATCCCGACCGGGGTGATCACGCCGATCGAGGTGCTGGTGACCGGGCAGCCGAAGCCGGAGAGCCTCGCGAAGGTCGCGGGCGTGCATGCCGTCCTGGCGCCGGACACCCCGAAGTGGCGCCGGGACGGCACGGCGATCCTGTCGGTCCTGCCGGTCGCGGAGAACGGCAGCGCCGAGGGCGAGGCCACCGTCGCCCGCCTCGGCGCCGCCGTACCCGAGGGCACGCAGGTCGGCGGGAACGTGGCCCAGAGCATGGACTTCCGCGACCGGGCCTACGGCGCCTTCCCCTGGATGCTGGGGCTCATCGCCCTGGTCACCTTCGTCCTGCTGGCCCGCGCCTTCCGCTCGCTGCTGCTGCCGATCAAGGCGATCGTGCTCAACCTGCTGTCACTGGGCGCGGTGATCGGCGCGATGGTGCTGATCTGGCAGAGCGGCGGCATGAGCATCGGCGAGTTCGTGCCGCTGACGATCTTCGCCTTCCTGTACGGCCTGAGCATGGACTACGAGGTGTTCATCCTGGCCAGGATGCGCGAGGAGTACGACCGCAGCGGCGACAGCCGGCGGGCGGTGGTCGAGGGCGTGTCCAGGACCGGCCGGCTGGTGACCTCGGCGGCGCTGATCCTGATCGTCTCCTTCGCCGCACTGGCCATGACACCCGAGATGGACGTGCGGATCTTCGCCGGCGGCCTGGCCCTCGGCATCCTGATCGACGCCACCCTGATCCGCGGCGTCCTGCTGCCCGCGCTGGTGGCGATGATGGGCCGCTGGAACTGGTGGCTGCCGGGCTGGGCCGCGACCCTGCTGCGGGTGCCGCCCAGCCCCCTGGTTAGCCCTTGATCGCCCCCTCCTCCACGCCGCGGAAGAAGAAGCGCTGGAGGGTGGCGAAGACGATCACGACCGGGATGAAGGCGATCATCGTCCCGGCGGTGATCAGGCGCGGGTTGGCGCTGAAGGTGCCGTTGAGGTAGTTCAGGCCGACGGTGAGGGTCAGGTTCTCCGGGTCGGTCAGCACGATGAGCGGCCACAGGAAGTTGTCCCACGCGCCGATGAAGGCGAAGATCGTGATCACGCTGAGCATGCCGCGCACGTTGGGCAGCCCGATCCGCAGGAAGCGCTGCCAGGCGTTGGCGCCGTCCACGATCGCGGCCTCGTCCATCTCCTTGGGGATGGCCGCGAAGGCGGTGCGCATCAGCAGCACGTTGAGCATGCCGATGATGTCGGGCAGGGCGACGCCGAGCAGGGTGTCGGACAGCCCCATGCTCTGGATGGTGACCAGCTTGGAGATGATCGTCACCTCCTCCGGCAGCACCAGGGTGGCCACGAAGGCGCCGAGCACCAGCTTGCCGCCGCGGAAGCGCAACCGGGCCAGCGCGTAGCCGGCCAGCGTCGCGCCGATGGCGTTGCCGGTCACCACCAGGAAGGCGACGATCAGCGAGTTCCTGGCGTACTTCAGGACCGGCAGGGTCTCCATCACGGTGACGTAGTTGTCCAGCGTCGGCTTGCTCGGCAGGAACTGCGGGGTGGCGGTGAAGACGTCCTCGTCGGCGCTCTTGAGCGAGGTGGAGAGCTGGAGCAGGAAGGGTCCCACGGTGATCAGCAGGACCAGCAGGAGGAGCCCGTACCGCAGGATCTTCTCGCGCGCCGGCATCAGGTCCCCTTCCGATCGTCGCGGCCGAGGCGGGTGAGCAGGAGCATCGGCCCGATGGTGATCACCAGCAGGAGCAGGCTCAGCGCCGAGGCGTAGCCCAGGTGGCCGGTGAAGCCGCGGCTGTAGAGCTGGATCAGCATGACCACCGACATGTCGCGCCCGCCGGGCCCGCCGGTGCCGTTGGACAGCACGTACAGCTCGGAGAAGACGCGCAGCGCGTTGACCGAGATGAGCACGGAGACCAGCAGCATCGTGTTGCGCACCCCCGGCACGGTGATGTGGAAGAAGCGCCGGATCGGCCCGGCCCCGTCCACGGCCGCCGCCTCGTGCAGGTCACGGCGGACGTTCCCGAGCGCCGACAAGTAGATGATCATGTAGTAGCCGAGGCCCTTCCACACCGTCAGGCTGATCGCGCTGAACAGCAGCAACCACCGGTCGGTCAGGAAGGGCAGCGGTTCCTGGATCACCCTGAACTGCTGGAGCAGGCCGTTGAGCATGCCTTGCTCGTTGAGCATCCAGCTCCAGATGATCGCCACCACCACCGCGGAGGCGATCACCGGGGTGTAGAAGGCGGTGCGGAAGAAGGTGATGCCCGGCAGCCGCTTCTCCACCAGTACGGCCAGCAGCAGCGGCAGGAAGGTCAGCAGCGGCACGCAGACCACCATGTAGACGACGCTGTTGAGCAGGGCGTCGGCGAGCTGGTCGTCGTTGAGCGCGCGCTCGAAGTTCTGCAGCCCGGTGAAGCGGCCCCCGCTGAGCGGCTTGGCGTTGGTGAACGACAGGATGATCGTGTTGATCACGGGCCAGATGGAGAAGATCAGCAGCCAGGCCGCCGCGGGCGCGATCAGCACCCACGGCGTGAACCAGCGCTGGTGGACGATCCCGCCGCGGCGGGCGGCCGGGACCGCCCGGTCAGCGGGGCGGCTGATCACTGGTTGAGAAGTTCGTTGCATTTCGCCACGGCGGTGTCGAGGGCTTCCTTGGCAGTGGCGTCGCCACTGATGGCCAGGGCGAACTGCTGGTTCACGATCTTGTCCATGGCGCTGTTGAACTGCACGGGCTGCAGCATCTTGGCGCTGGCCAGGGAGGTGAAGGCGGTCACCTTGGCGTCGCCGGCGTTGGTGCCGTCGCTCTTGCTGAAGAACGGGTCGCTGGCGGAGGCCTTGGTGCTGGGGAAGATCGCGACCAGGTGGGCGAAGGCCGCCTGGTTCTCCGCGTTGGTCACCCAGCGGGCCAGCGCGACCGCGGCCGGCAGGTTCTTGCTCTTGGCCGAGACCGACAGGCCCTGCACGTACAGCGGCGGGGTGCCCATCGCCGCCGAGGAGACCACCTTCGGCGCCAGCGAGGGGTTGTCGGTCTGCAGGCTGGTGATGTGGTTGCCGCCGCCGGTGGTCCAGGCGGCCTTGCCCTCGGAGAAGAGCTTGGCGTTGCCCTGGAAGGTGTCGGTCAGGATGTCCTTGGGCAGCAGGCCGTCCTTGTAGGCCTGGGCGTACTTGTCCAGCAGCGCGGCGGCCTCGGGGGTGTTGAAGGTGAAGGCCGAGCCGTCGTCGGCCATCAGCTTGACCCCTGCGTTGGCCAGGTCGCTCAGGCCGGGCTTGCGGCTCATCAGGTAGACCTTGCCGCCCGACTTCTCCTTCACCGTCCTGGCCTGTTCGATCAGCGCGTCGAGGTCGGCCGGCGGCTGCTTCGGGTCGAGGCCGTACTTGGTGAGCAGCTCGGAGTTCCAGTAGTTGACGTCGGTGTTGAGGTACCACGGGTAGCCGAAGGTGCCGTCGAGTCCGGCGAACCGGTAGGCCTCCAGGCCGCCGGGCACGTACTCCTCCATCGCCTTGGCGTCGGCCTTGGCGATGTCGAGCAGCAGGCCCTGCTTGGCCAGCGGGAGGGCGAAGTCGGGCGGCAGGTTGGACACGTCCGGCAGGGTGCCGCTGGCGGCCTGGGTGAGCACCTTCTCGGAGTAGCCGTCGCCGGGCTGGTCGAGCCACTCGACCTCGACGCCGGGGTGCTGCTTCTCGAAGCCGTCGATGACACCCTGGACGTAGTCGGTGAACTTCGGCTTCAACGCCCACGTCTGGAGCGATACCTTGCCGGTGACCTGTCCGGAGGTGGTGGTGGGGGCGGCCTGCTGCTGCGGCGGGGTCTCGGTGCCGCCGAGGCCGCAGCCCGACATCGCCAGCGCCGCGGCCACGGTTAAGGCCGGCGCCGTCCAGTGCCTTCGCATGTTCTGTCTCCTGCCGCTTGCTAAACCGCTCTAGTTGTCGGGACTATCTACCCATCAAACTTCTGGTGTCAAGGGGGATCCGTGGCGCGACCGACGATCGCCGACATTGCCCGGCGGGCCGGTGTCTCGAAGGGGGCCGTCTCCTTCGCGCTCAACGGCCGGCCCGGCGTGAGCGAGGCCACGCGGGCGTTGATCCTGCAGGTGGCCGAGGAGATGAACTGGCGTCCGCACAGCGCGGCCCGCGCCCTGGTCGGCGCGAAGGCCGAGGCCGTGGGGCTGGTCATCGCCCGGCCCGCGCGGACCATCGGCGTCGAGCCGTTCTTCGCCCAGTTGCTGTCCGGACTGCAGGCGGGCCTGTCGGCGCGGGCGGTGGCGCTGCACCTGCTGGTGGTGGAGGACACCGCGGCCGAGATCGAGGTCTACCGGCGCTGGGCCTCCGAGCACCGGGTGGACGGCTTCATCCTGGTCGACCTGCAGGTCCGCGACCCCCGGGTGGCCGTGCTGGAGGAGCTCGGCCTGCCCTCGGTCGTGCTGGGCGGGCCGGGCAGGCACGGCTCGCTGTCGAGCGTGTGGGCCGACGACCGCGAGGCCATGCTCTCCATCGTGGAGTACCTGTCCGCGCTCGGGCACACCCGCATCGCGCACGTCTCCGGCCTGCCCTCCTTCCGGCACACCCAGCGGCGCATCCGGGCGCTGAAGGACTCCGCCCGCCGGCTGGGCCTGGTCGAACTGCTCTCGGTGCCGACCGACTTCAGCGACGCCGAGGGCGCCGCGGCCACGCGTACGCTGCTGTCGCGGCCCGACCGGCCGACCGCGATCATCTACGACAGCGACGTCATGGCGGTCGCCGGGCTCGGCGTCGCCGGCGAGATGGGCGTGGGGGTGCCGCGCGAGGTCTCCATCGTCGCCTTCGACGACTCCGTGCTGGCCCGCATCGTCCACCCCGCGCTGACCGCGCTCTCGCGCGACACCTTCGCGCTCGGCCAGCAGGTCGCGGCCACGTTGCTGGAGACCATCGCCGAGCCGGGCCGGCCGCGCGAGGTCCAGACCCAGACGCCCCGGCTGACCGTGCGGGAGAGTACCGCACCCTTGGCAGACGGCACTAAATCGGTTTAGGCTCGCGCCGATCCATGCCGGACCGAGTGGAACGAGAGCATCATCAGACACGACACTCAGGACGGCGGGCGCATCCGCTTCGGCGCGAACTACGTCCCCTCCGCCAACTGGTTCTACAGCTGGCTCGACTTCTCCGCCGACGCCGCCCGCCGCGACCTCGCCGACCTGGCCGGGCTGGGCCTCGACCATGTCCGGATCTTTCCGATCTGGCCGTGGATCCAGCCCAACCGTACGCTCATCCGGCCCCGCGCGGTCGAGGACGTGCTCACCCTGATCGACGTCGCCGCCGAATTCGGGCTCGGCGTCGCCGTCGACCTGCTCCAGGGGCACCTGTCGAGCTTCGACTTCCTGCCCTCGTGGGTGCTCACCCACCACAGCCGCAGCCTGTTCACCGACCCGAAGGTGCGCGAGGGCCTGGCCGCCTACGTGGACACCCTCGGCCGGGCCGTGGCGGCCAAGGACAACGTCTTCGCGCTCACCCTGGGCAACGAGGTCAACAACCTCTGGCCGAGCAACCCCACCACGCCCGAGGACTCGCGCGCCTGGGCGGCCGAGCTGCTCGGCGTGGCCCGCGCCGCCGCTCCCGGGCTGACGGTCCTGCATTCGCTCTACGACGACACCTGGTACGCCCCCGGCCATCCCTTCCACCCGGCCGACAACGTGGATCTGGGCGATCTGACCACCGTGCACTCGTGGGTGTTCAACGGCGTCTCCGCGCTCGACGGGCCGCTGGGGCCGGCCACCGTGACGCACGCCGACTACCTGATCGAGCTGGCCGCGGCCGCCTCCGCCGACCCGGGGCGGCCGGTCTGGCTGCAGGAGGTGGGGGCGCCCCGGCCGGACATCGGGGCCGAGGATGCCGCGCCGTACACGCGGGGGTTGCTGGAGAGCGTCGGCGCCAACCCCGCGCTCTGGGGGGTGACCTGGTGGTGCTCGCACGACCTCGACCGGGCGCTGGCCGACTTCCCCGAGCGGGAGTACGACCTCGGGCTGTTCACCGTGGACCACGTCGCCAAGCCGGCCGCCAAGGAGCTGGCCGCCTACCTGGCCGCGCCCCGGCCCCGGCCGGGCCTGCGGCCCGCCCTCCGCTGCCCCGCCGACCTGCGGGCGGAGCCGCACCGGCGCGCGGAGGTGGCCCCCGGCAGCCCCTTCCACACCGAGTGGGTACGGCGGCGCGGCACCGGCCCGGTGGCGATCGTGGACCCGGCCCGCGCGGCCGACCCCGCCCACCTGGCGGCCCGCGGGATCTCGCACGTCCTGTGACCCGGCGGCCCTCGATACCCTGACCTTCTCCGAGAGGGAGGCTTCCGCGAGGGGGGCTTCTACGAGGGGAGGCTTCGGCGAAGGGGAGGGACGTGTCGGCGATCCGGCTGCTGGTGCTCGGCGCGGTGCGCGCCCGTGGCCGTGCGCACGGCTACCAGGTGCGGAGCGACCTGGAGAGCTGGGGCGCGCACGAATGGTCGACCGCCAAGCCCGGTTCGATCTACCACGCGCTGAAGCAGTCGGCCAGGCAGGGCCTGCTGCTGGCGCACGACGTCGCGCCGAGCGACGCCGGGGGGCCGCCGCGGGTGGAGTACGAGCTCACCGGGCCTGGTGAGGAGGAGTTCCTGGCGTTGCTGCGGGAGGCGCTCTCCCGGGCCGACCAGCGGATCGACCTGCTCACCGCGGGCGTCGGCTTCCTCACCGCGCTGCCGCGCGCCGAGGCCGTCGGGCTGCTCCGGACCCGGCTCGCGGCGCTGGAGGCGTGGCGGGCCGAGGTGGACCGGCACTGGTCCGCCGAGCGTTCCGACGCGCGGGAGTGGGGCACGGTCGGGGAGATCATGGGCCTGTGGGTGCACTACTCCACGGGCAGTGCGGAGTGGACGCGGGGGCTGATCGAGCGGCTGGAGTCCGGGCGCTACGAGATGGCCGACTAGTCAACGTCGACTACTGTGCGGGCTATGCTCTTTTCCAGTAGTCAAATTTGATTAGCTGGAGGTGCCGTCTTGGCCAACGAGGTGACCATTCCCCTGCTGCCCTGCGTCTCGATCGATGAGATCGCCGCCTTCTACGGGGTGCTCGGCTTCACCACCACCTACCGGCAGCTCCGCCCCAACCCCTACCTCGCCGTCCGGCGCGAGGACCTCGAACTGCACTTCGCCGGTATCCCGGGCTTCGACCCCGAGCAGTCGTACGGCAGTTGTGTCGTGCGGGTGCCGGACACCGGCGTGCTGCACCGGGCCTTCGCCGACGGCATGCGTGCCGCCTACGGGAAGGTGCTCGTGGCCGGGATCCCGCGGATGACCACGCCGCGGCGGCGCAAGAACGTCGACGGCCTGGCCGGGTTCAGCGTCGTGGATCCCGGGGGGAACTGGATCCGCTTCTTCCCCGCCCAGGACGACGCCGCCGCCCCGCCGTCGTCGGCGACCAAGCTCGGGATCGCCCTGCAGAACGCCGTCGTCCAGGGCGACTCCCGGGGAGACGAGCGACAGGCGGCGCTGATCCTCGATGGCGTCCTGCGCCGCACCGACGAGGCCGATGCGCCGGCTGGTGACCTGGTGGAGGTCCTCCTCTACCGGGCCGAGCTCGCCGGCCGTCTCGGCTCTCCGGACGAGGCCCGCACCTTCCTCGCCCGCGCCCTGGCCGTCCCCCTCGACCCCACCACCCGCACCCGCCTCGCCGCCCCCCTCGCCGCCGCAGCCGACCTCACCACCGCCATCTCCCCCGCCGAGCCCTAGACCCCCGCCTTCCCGCCCTCATCACCCGCCACCCGCCCTCCCAGCTCCCCATCCCCGGCAGCCCCGTCCTCGACGCCCCACCTCCCTCAGCACCCCGCGTCCCCAGCACCTCCCCCTCCTGGGCAGTCTCGCCTCTCGGGCAGCCCCGCCTCCCGGGCACCCCCGCCTCCCGGGCACCCCCGCCTCCCGGACAGCCCGCCTCCCGAGCACCCCCGCCTCCCGAGCACCCCCGGCTTTCAGCGGCCCAGTCCCCGACACCCTGCCCCCCGTCTCCCAGCCCCCCGGTCTCCCGGGAGCTAGGCGGCGGCGGGGGGCCGGTTGGTGGTGGGAGCAGGGTGGTGGCGGGTGGCAGCGGGGTGGTGGCGGGTAAGCGGGGTGACGGGGGGCGGCGGTCGCAGGGTGACGGGCTGCGGCCGGAGCTCAGGTGGCCCGTGGCGGGTGGCGGGTTGCAGCCGGTGGCCGGGGTCGGTTGGTGGGCGGGGTCGGTTGGTGGCGGGTCAGGGAGCGGGGCCAGGCAGTGGTCGTGGGCCGAGGGACGGCGGCCGGGGCCAGGTAGTAAGTGGCCGGTGGTGGGGGGCAGGTGGTGGGGGCAGGTGGTGGGGGGCAGGTGGTGGGGGGTGGTCGGGCTGAGCGTTAGAGGTTGACCTCGCCGTTCACGCAGGTGACGACCTCGCCGCCGACCCAGATGGTGCCCTGCTCGTCGGTCGAGACCCGGACCCGCCCGGCTCGCCCCATCACGGTGCCCTGGCTGGCGGTGTACGGCGTAGCGGCCCGGCCCCTGCCGAGGAGCCACTGGGCGACGGAGGCGTTGAGGCTGCCGGTCACGGGGTCCTCGCGCATCACCCCGTCCACCGGGAAGAACGCCCGCACCTCGTAGTCGGTCTCCGACCCCGGCGGCCAGGCCCCCACCACGCCGATCTTCTGCTCCAGGTAGCCGGGCCGCAACGCCAGCACCGCCTCGGCGTCGGCCAGCTCGACCGCGACCCAGCCGGGCCCGTTGTCGGCCCAGGCCGCCGCCACGATGTCCTCCTGCCCGAGCCCCAGCGCCCGCGCGACCTCGTCGAGCAGCTCCGGCGGCAGCTCCCCCGAGCGGATCAGCGGCGGCGCGGCGAACGCCAGGCTCGCCCCCTCACGCCGGATCCGCACCAGCCCGGCCCCGCACTCCTGGACCACGACGCCCTCGGTCTTGGGCCGCCCGCCGGCCTCCAGCCAGACCTGGCAGCTGCCCAGCGTCGGGTGTCCGGCGAAGGGCAGTTCCTGGGCCGGGGTGAAGATCCGCACCAGGTAGTCCGCCTCGGGGTCGGCCGGCGGGAGCAGGAAGGTGGTCTCGGAGAGGTTCGTCCACCGGGCGAACCGCTGCATCTCCTCCTGGCTCAGCCCCTCCCCGTCGACCACCACGGCCAGCGGGTTGCCGTAGTACGGCACAGCGGTGAAGACATCGACTTGCCGGAATGCACGCTTCATGGTTTCGAGTCTGGCAGAACTCCCCGCCAGCGCCTCACAGGGCGCGGAGGCGCGCCACCGCCCGCTCCAGGGAGTCCGCCGGCACGTCCTCGAAGAGGTCGGTCACGATCGCGCCGTCCTTGGCCTCCCAGACGCCGGCCACCCGGCCCCGGTAGACCACCACGGGCGAGATCCACCCCGCCTGCCGGCTGACCTTGGCCTTGGCCCCGGCCGGGATGAGCGGCTCCAGGTCGCGCGGCGCGCCGAGGATGTACTGGTCGAAGCCCGGCAGCAGGTGCGCCGCCTCGGAGACCGGCGTGGCCGCCAGCGAGTCGAGGTCGGCGGTGAGCGCGAGCAGTGGCCGCCCGCCGGCCTCGACCTCGGTGAGCTCGGGGGCGAGCGCGCGGAACCACGACTTGACGGCGGGCTTGGCCACCCCGGCGCCGAACAGCCAGGAGCCGAACATCTCGGCGCTCGCCGGGCCGTGCGCCCCGAGGAAGGCGCGCGCCAGCCGTACCCCCGCCTCGGTGCGGTCGGGCAGCTCGGCGGGCCAGCCGGGGACCCAGTCGCGGGGCGAGGCGAAGGTGACCTTGCCGTCGCGGGGCGGGCCGTAGCAGAGCTCGCCGAGCCGGCTGAGCGGTTTGAGCAGCGCGCCCCAGCCGGAGGAGAGCGCCTCGCGCAGGTGGGCGTCGGCGGTGACCTCGACGACGGCCTCGACGAGCTCCTCGCGGGTCAGGACCCGGCCGGACAACGCCCGGGGCACGGCCTCGATGATCTTGTCGATCTCGGCGGCGGTGACGCCGTGGCCGCGTTGCCAGGCCCCCTTCTCCCAGGCCCGGTAGGCGCACAGGGCCGAGCAGTAGTCGGCCAGCGTGTCGGCGGGCACGAGGTGCAGCGTGCCGCGCATGACCCAGGTCTTGACCAGCTCACGCCGCTCCCACAGGGCCTCCTCCACGCCGGAGGCGCCGCGCACGGCCACGGCCAGCCGGGCGGCCGAGGCGACCTGGGCCTGCACGCCGCACAGCCGGCGGGCGACGGCGACCGCGTCGGGAGCGTCGGCGGCGCTCACGAACTGCCGGTCGAGTCGCCACGAGAGGATCTGGGGCCAGGTCAGCTCAATCGTCACGGCACCACTTCTACACCCTGCCACCGACAGGCGAAGACCCCCGGGCAGGCGTCCCGGGGGTCCTCGGCGTGCGGGCGGAGATCAGGCGGTGAAGCCGATGTCCTGGTACTTCAGGTCGTAGAAGCCGCGCGCGCCCAGGTTGGCCAGGGTGGACTTGGCCGCGACGTTCTGCGGCCGCTGGTAGAGCGTGACCAGGTTGACCGCCTGCCAGATGAGCTTGTCGGCGGCGTTGGTGTCGGCCCGCGCGGTGGCCGGGTCGAGCGCGGCGGTGGCCTTGTTCATCGCCGCGTCGATCTCGGCCGAGCCGATGCGCCCGAGGTTGTTGCCCCACTGCAGCTCGCCGCCGGCGCCCTTGGCGGCGTTGGCGTACAGGGAGTAGCTGCTGGAGACCGGGAACGGGGTGCCGGTGTAGGCGAAGGCGGTGAAGTCGTAGTTGCCGGGGATGATGTACTTCGTGAAGAAGTCCTCGCTAGGCACCGCCTGGAGCGTGACCTTCACCCCGATCTGGCCGAGCATGCTCTGCAGCAGCTCGCCCTCCGACTTGGTGAGCTGCAGCCCGGACGGCATGACGAAGCGCAGGTTGAGCTCCTTGCCGTCCTTCATCCTGGTCTGACCGGACAGCTTCCAGCCGGCCGCGTCGAGCTGCTGCTTGGCCTGCTCGGCGTTGTAGACGCCGAGGTCGCCGGCGTTGTCCTGGTAGCCCTCCTGGGTGTTCATGAAGAAGTGGTTGTTCAGCAGGGTGATCGGCCAGTCGAGGCCCTGCAGGTCGGACTGGGCGATGGCCTGGCGGTTGATGCCCTTGAGCAGCGCCTGCCGTACCTTCACGTCCTTGAGCAGCGCGCTCTCGCCGTTGAAGAGCACGTGCCGGAAGTCGGGCGCGGCGGCTTGGCGGACGACCGCGCCGGAGGTGCCCTTGGCGCGGGCGTAGTCGGGCGCGGAGGGGCCGATGTCGAAGGTGTCGAGCTCGCCGTTGGCGAAGGCCGAGATCAGCGCGTCGCTCTCCATGGAGCGGAAGATGATCTGGTCGAGCTTGGCCTTCTCCCCCCACCAGGCGTCGTCGCGCAGCAGCGTGGTGGTCTTGGCCGTCTTGTCGATGCTGCCGAACTTGAACGGCCCGGCGGTGACCGGGATCTTGTTCACCCAGCCGGTGTTGAACTGCTCGGCCGTACCGGTGGCGGACTTGGGGTAGAGCGGGGCGAACAGGCTCTGCCAGTCGGTGAAGTTGCGGGTGAAGGTGATGACGACCTCGTAGTCGTCCTTGCCCTTCTTGACGCTCTCGATGTCCTGGTAGCCGGTGACGCTGCCGCCGCGGAAGGCGGGGTCCTTGCCGTTGAGCGCCTTCCACTGGGCCTCGTAGTCGGCCCAGGTGATCGGCTTGCCGTCGGACCACTTGGCCTTGGGGTTGAGCGTGAGGGTGACGACCTGCTTGGGGTTCTTCGCGGTGATCTTGCCGTCCACCAGGTAGTCGGGGTTGGGGGTGATCACCGCCTTCTCGTCCGAGCGGAAGGGGGCGGGCATCAGCGCGTCGATGACCTTCTTGGTGATCGCGTTGCTGCCGTCGGTGTGGCCCATGTTCCACTGGGTCGGGAAGTCGTTGATGCCCCAGCGCAGCGTGCCGCCGTCCTTGACCTGGTCCCGGGCGACCGGGTTGATGTCGTAGGCCTTCATCGCCTGGGGTGAGCCCCCGCCGCCGCTCCCGCCGCCGCTGCCGCCCGAGCTGCCGCCTCCCCCGCCGCACCCGGACAGGGCCAGCGCCCCGGCCGCCGCCAGGATCAGGAGCTTCTTCACAATCCCTCCGTTTTCTCGGCGTAGTGGCATGCCACGCCATGATCGGTGTCTAGCTGCCGGACGGCGGGGTCGTCCTGGACGCACCGCGACTGCTCCGGCTCGGAAAGGGTCTTGAACAGCGGGCAGCGGGTGCGGAAGCGGCAACCCGAGGGCGGGTCGGCCGGGCTGGGCAGGTCGCCGTCCAGCAGGATCCGCTTCCTGGTCCGCTCCTTGTCCGGGTCGGGCAACGGGATGGCCGACAGCAGGGCCCGCGTGTAGGGGTGCAGGGGCCGGTCGTAGACCTGCCCGACCTCGCCGAGCTCGACGATCCGCCCGAGGTACATCACCGCCACCCGATCGGCCAGGTGCCGCACCACGGCCAGGTCGTGCGCGACGAACAGGTAGCTCAGCGCCAGCCGCTTCTTCAGGTCGTCGAGCAGGTTGATCACGCCCGCCTGGATGGACACGTCGAGCGCGGAGACCGGCTCGTCGAGCAGCACCAGGCGGGGTTCGAGGGCCAGCGCGCGGGCGATGCCGATGCGCTGGCGCTGGCCGCCGGAGAAGTCCTGCGGGTAGCGGGCGGCGTGGGACCGGTCGAGCCCGACCAGGTCGAGCAGCTCGTGGATGCGCGGCCCCGGCTTCCTGACGCCCTGGGCGCGCAGCGGCTCGGCGAGCAGGTCGTAGACGGTCATCCGGGGGTCGAGCGAGGCCAGCGGGTCCTGGAAGACGACCGACATGTCGCGCCGCAGGCCCGCCCGGTCCTTGGCGGTCAGCCGGGCGACGTCCTTGCCGAGCACGCTGATCGAGCCGCCCTGGGGGCGGCTGAGCTCCAGCACCTCCATGAGCGCCGTCGTCTTGCCGCATCCTGACTCGCCGACCAGGCCGAGCGTCTCGCTCTCGCGGATGGCGAAGCTGATGCCGTCCACGGCGTGGACCGTGCCGACCCGGCGCTTGAAGATCGCGCCCTTCATCAGCGGGTAGTGCTTGATCAGATCCTCGACCGCCAGCACCGCCGGGCCGGAGGGCTCCGGTTCGGGAAGCGCGTCGCCCGGTTCGGGCCGCGCGTGCCGGCCGGCCGGCACGCTCTCGACGTCGTAGACCTCGACCGGCGACAGGTCGCGGTCGGCGATCTCGCCGGCGCGGATGCAGGCCGCGCGGTGGCCGAGCCCGTCGACCACCTCCAGCAGCGGCTCCGCGGTACGGCAGGCGTCGATCGCCATCGGGCAGCGCGGATGGAACGGGCAGCCCGGCGGCAGCGCCGCCAGCGAGGGCGGGCTGCCCTCGATCGGCACCAGCGGCTGCCCAGCCCCCTGGTCGAGCCGCGGGATCGAGCCCAGCAACCCCAGCGTGTACGGCATGCGGGGCCGGTAGTAGATGTCGTCCACCGTCCCCACCTCGACCGGCCGGCCGGCGTACATGACCAGCACCCGGTCGGCCATCCCCGCCACCACCCCGAGGTCGTGCGTGATCATCACGATCGCCGCCCCGGTCTCCTCCCGCGCCTTCTTGAGCACGTCGAGGACCTGCGCCTGGATGGTCACGTCGAGCGCGGTCGTCGGCTCGTCGCAGATGATCACGTCGGGGTCGTTCGCGACGGCCATCGCGATGACCGCCCGCTGCCGCATGCCGCCGGAGAACTCGTGCGGGAACTGCCGCGCCCGCACCCCCGGGTTGGGGATGCCGACCAGGTCGAGCAGCTCGACCGCGCGCACCGCCGCCCGCTCCTTCGACACCTTCTGGTGCAGCCGGACCGCCTCGGCGATCTGGTCGCCGACCCGGTAGACCGGGGTGAGCGCGGAGAGTGGGTCCTGGAAGACCATGGAGATCGTCTTGCCGCGGAAGGCGGTGAGCGTCCGCTCCTTGGCGCCGAGGATCTCGGTGCCGTGCAGCCGGACCGAGCCCTCGGCCCTGGCGTGCGGCGGCAGCAGGCCCATCACCGCGAGCGAGGTGACCGACTTGCCGGAGCCGGACTCGCCCACGATGCCCAGGACCTCGCCCCGCCGTACCGCGTAGGAGACCCCGCGGACCGCGTGCACCTCGCCGAACCGGACGTGGAGGTCGGTGACCTGGAGCACCGGTTCGTTCATTTTCCCCTCTTCGAGGTCGGGTCGAAGGCGTCGCGCAGGGAGTCGCCGATCAGGTTGACCGCCAGCACGGTGACGACCAGCACGCCGGCGGCGAACCAGAAGGTCCAGGGGGCGTAGGTCGCGGTCTTGGAGCCGTCGGCGATGAGGCTGCCGAGGGAGACGTCGGGCGGCTGGATGCCGAAGCCGAAGTAGGACAGCACGGTCTCGGTGAGGATGGCGGCGCTGACGTTGAGCGTGGCGTCCACGATGAGCAGCGAGGACATGTTGGGGATGATGTGCTGGAAGATGATCTTCCAGGCGGGCACGCCCATGAACCGGGCGGCGGCCACGAACTCCCGTTCCTTGATGGAGATGGTCAGCCCGCGCACCACCCGAGAGGTGATCATCCACATGAACAGCGCCAGCATGATCACGAAGAGCACCCACGCGCCGCCCGAGAACAGCGGCGACATGATCGCCAGGATCAGGAAGCTGGGCAGCACGAGCAGCAGGCTGACCACCCACTGCAGCACCCGGTCCGTCCAGCCGAGGAAGTAGCCGCCGAAGGCGCCGACGACGGCCGCGATGGCGGTGCTGATCACGCCGACCAGGAGGCCGACGAGCAACGACTTCTGCATCCCGCGCAGAGTGAGCGCGTAGACGTCGGCCCCGGTCTGGAGCGTTCCCCACCAGTGCGAGGCCGACGGCGGGGCCAGGAAGGCGGTGAAGTCCTTGTCGGTGTAGCTCCAGTGGCCCAGCAGCGGCCCGAAGAAGGCCAGCACGAACATCAGCGCCAGCAGCACGAAGCCGATCAGGCCCTGCCGCATGCCGAAGAAGCGCCGGGCGACCACCCGGAAGCGGGACGGGACCTGGACCGCCTCCAGCTCTTCCGCCATCTCCTCCTCGGCGAGCGTCACGAGACCCGCACCCTCGGGTCGAGCGCCGCGGTCAGCAGGTCGGCCAGCAGCGAGGCGAAGAGCACGGCGATGGCGGTCAGGAAGGCGATGGCGGCCACGGTGTTGACGTCGTTGGTGGTGATGGAGTTCACCAGTTGCTGGCCCAGGCCGGGCCAGTTGAAGACCTTCTCGGTGATCGTCGCGCCGACCAGCAGCGAGCCGAAGGTGAAGGCGAAGTAGGTGACCGCCGGGATCAGCGCGGTGCGCAGCGCGTGCTTGGTCAGCGCCGCCCGCCTGGACATGCCCTTGGCCATCGCGGTGCGGATGAAGTCGGCGCCGAGCACGTCGAGCATCATGTTGCGCTGGTAGCGGCTGAAGGTGGCGATCAGCCCGATGGACAGCGAGATGGTCGGCAGGATGAGGTGCTGCACCCGGTCGAGCAGGTGCGCGAAGAAGCCGCCGGTCAGGCCGGGCGTGGCCTCGCCGCTGACGTAGACGACCGGGATGCCGAGCAGGTTGTTGAACTGCGTGCCGAGGATGACCAGGATCGTGGCCAGCACGACCGTGGGGACGGCCAGCACGAAGAAGGAGGCCACGGTGGTCAGCCGGTCGAACCAGCCGTACTGCTTGACCGCGGCGTAGGCGCCGATGGCGACGCCGAGGAAGCTGCCGAAGAAGACGCCGATGATGATCAGGCGGAAGGTCACCCCGGCACGGCGCTTGAGGTCCTCGTTGACCGAGTCGCCCTGGACGGTCAGGCCGAAGTCACCGTGCGCGACCCCGCTCACCCAGGTGCCGTAGCGCTCCAGGAGCGGGGTCTTGTCGTTGAGGTTCAGCTCGTCCAGCCGGGCGTCGATCGCCGCCGCGGGGAGCGGCGGGTTGCGGCCGAGGTAGTTGGCCCTCGGACTGAGGGCGCTGGCGGCCAGCATGTACGCCAGACTCGTGGCGACGAAGGTCAGCACCACGTAGTTGACCAGTCGCCGGAACAGGAACCCCGCCATCGCACCTCCGCTCAGTAGTCATAGTGCTACACCATGTAACCACTGCGGAGGGGTCTGGATTCAAAGAGGGGTGTTATTAGCGTCCGGATAGTTCGTCGACGGCCTCGCGGACGTCGTCGCGGGTGATGGTGGTGAGCTCCTCGGCGGAGCTGGCGGAACCGGCGGTCGCGGCCAGCCGGACGTCGCGCCGCATGGCCGCGCGCTCGAACAGCGAGCGGGCGAAGCGGCCGTTGCCCAGCCCGTCGATCAGCCGCTCGGCGCACACCACCCGGAAGACCTCGTCCAGGTCGGCCCGGGCGGCCTCGTCGAAGCGGTCGCCGGAGCGCTCGGCGAGCAGCACCGCGATCTGCGACAGCTCGGCGGGCGAGTAGCTCGGGAAGCGCACCCACTGGTTGAACCGGCTGGACAGGCCCGGATTGGTGCCCAGGAAGGTGGTCATCTCGCGCTCGTAGCCGGCCAGGATGATCACCAGTCGGTCGCGGTCGTCCTCGGCCCGCTTGAGCAACGTCTGGACCGCCTCCGCGCCGAAGGCGTCGCCGCCCGAGTAGCCCGGGTTGACCAGCGAGTAGGCCTCGTCGATGAAGAGCACCCCGCCGAGCGCCCGGTCGACCAGCTCGTTGGTCTTGATCGCGGTCGCGCCTAGGTGCTGGCCGACCAGGTCGGCCCGGTGCGCCTCGACCACGTCGGGGCGGGCCAGCAGGCCGAGCGCGGCGAAGATGCGGCCGAGGATGCGGGCCACGGTGGTCTTGCCGGTGCCCGGCGGGCCGACGAACAGGAAGTGCCGCATCGGCGCGGGCGCGGGCAGCCCGCGCTCCTGGCGCATCCTGGCCACCTTGAGCTGGGCGGCGATGGCGTGGACCCGTTCCTTGACCGGTTCGAGGCCGCCCATGCGGTCGAGGTCGGCCAGCGCCTCCTCCAGCGACGGCGTGGTCTGGTAGCCGCGGAAGCGCGAGGTCAGCTCGTTGAAGGCCTTCGTCACGTCGGCGACCGTGGTGGTCACCAGGTCCTCGGTGGCGGGGGTGCCGCCCGCGCCGACCACCCGCACGTCGCGGGCCTGCGCGGCGGCCTCGACCAGGCTGCGCACGAAGCGCGCGTTGCCCAGCTCGTCCACCAGGCCGCGGCGCTGCACGTCCTCGTACAGCCCGAGCAGCGCCGGGCGCGCGTCGGCGGTGAGCCGGTCGCCGCGGCGGCGCTGCAGCAGGTCGGTGATCTCCAGCAGCTCGGCGGGCGAGTAGCCGGGGAAGCGCACCCGGGTGGCGAAGCGGCTGGACAGGCCCGGGTTGGAGGCCAGGAAGGTGGTCATCTCCTGCTCGTAGCCGGCCAGGATGATGATCAGCCGGTCGCGGTCGTCCTCGGCCCGCTTGAGCAGCGTCTGCACCGCCTCGGCGCCGAACCGGTCCGGCTGGCCGTCGCCGGCGTTGAGCAGGGAGTAGGCCTCGTCGATGAAGAGAACCCCGCCGAGCGCCCGGTCCACCAGCTCGTTGGTCTTGATCGCGGTCGCGCCCAGGAACTCGCCGACCAGGTCGGCACGCTGCGCCTCGACCACGTACGGCGTCTCCAGCAGGCCGAAGGCGTAGAAGATCTTGGCGAGGGTGCGGGCCACGCTGGTCTTGCCGGTGCCCGGCGGGCCGACGAAGACGAAGTGCCGCATCGGCCGGTCGGTGGTGTAGCCCGCCTCGGCGCGCATCCGGGTCGCCTCGATGGAGGCGGCGATCGAGCGCACCTGCTCCTTGACCGGCTGCAGCCCGATCATCGTGTCGAGCTCGCTCAGCGCCTCGGCGGCCGACAGCGGCGGGGGCGGCAGCGAGGGGTCGTGCTGCTGCTCGGGCCGCCCCTCCCGCACCCGCACGCGGACCTGCTCCTCGGCGTTGAGCTCCTGGCGGACCTTGCGGGCCACCACGAAGCGGTAGATCAGCACCGCGACCGCCGCGCCGTAGGCGACCGAGACGGCGGCCAGCCCGAGCACGGGGGTGAGCAGCGTGGCCAGCACCCCCGCAGGGACCAGGGCCAGCAACGTGGTCAGCCAGGGCGGCACCCAGCGGATGAGGTGCGCGCCGACCGCGGTGAGCACGCCCAGCAGCGCCATCAGCGTCAGCGCGGTGGCGTCCTGCACCATCACCCCGAGCAGAGCGCCCCAGCCCACCACCACCAGCACGGTCGCCGCGGCGCGCGGGAAGCTCAGCGTCAGCCCGATGAAGCCCAGCGCGACCAGGGTGAGGAAGAAGGTGCGCGGCAGGTCCCAGTCGAGGGCCACGCCCAGGCCGACCATCCCGACGAGCACCACGCCGAACATCACCCGGCGCAACGCCGGCGGAAGCCGGAAGTAGCGCTCGCGGACCTGCTCGAACCGGTCTCGTGCGACCGCGCGCCCCGCGGTCGCGTTCATCGCCGCGCCGCCTCGGGCCGGCGTGGCACGCGCCGGGTGCGACCCGCGCGTCTCGCAAGATCTGGCCTCACGTCCTCGGTCCCCCTCGCGTCCGCCGCCCCCGGTTATACCGTACGGCGGAGCCACGGCCCAGAGACACGCCCAAGCGGCACGGTCAATCCGTTTCGGCCAGGAATCCGGCGATACGCCACCCTAGTTCGGCTCCGGCGTCCTCCTGGAGGAAGCGCGGGGCCTCGGGCACGGGAATGTCACCGGCCGGCAAGCCCGAGGCGCCGGGATTCAGCGGCGCTGGTGGCGTCCGGGGAACTCGGTCACGAGCACCTGCTTGGGGGTGACGCGCACCAGGTCGCCCTCGGCCCAGGCCACGCCGCGCACCTCGACCCAGTACCTCCGGCGCAACGCGTCGGCGGCGAAGACGGCCACCCGGGGGTCGGTCCCGATCGCCGCCCACACCTCCTCGCCGGCGATCAGGCGCAGCTCGCCGAGGGCGCTGACGGTGCCGATCACGCCCGCCACGCGGGGGCCGCGCTCGTCGCCGAAGGCCACGACGACGCCGCGGGCGTAGGCGAGCGCCTGCCGTACCTCGGGGTCCAGGGCCACCGGCGGGCGCGTCTCGGCGTCCAGGAGGTCCTCGGCCATCAGCAGCGAGGCCCGGCCCGGCCCGGGGGCGCCGCGCCACCAGGCGCGCACCGCCCGCAGGGCGAAGACCAGCACCACGGCGAGCTTGGCGCCCAGGCCCGCCCGCCAGGCCCACACCCAGCCGGTCAGCCCGCCGGTCGCGCAGGCCACCGCCCCCGCCAGCACCAGGGCGAAGGCCACCCCGAGCCACCGGTCCCCCGCCACCGGCCCACCGCGCCGGCTCGCCCGGTGCAGCAGGTACGGCACGGCCAGCCCGAGCACCGCGCCCCGCGGATCCACCGCCAGGGCGACCACGGCCAGCGCCAGTTGCGCCGACCACGCCCGGCCCACCAGCAGCCAGCGCGCGACCACGACGTCCCGCCGGGCGACCCGCTCCCCCGCGGCGGCGGCGAACTGCTCCAGCGCCAGGACCGGACGGCCCCGCCACACCTCGGCGAACAGCCGCACCCCCGCCAGCGCCGGCCAGCCGAGCACCACGACCCCGGCCAGGCCCGCCCACAGCGGGTCCAGCACCGGGGCCAGGCCGGGCGTCGCGGGGACGACCGGCAGCACCAGCCAGAGCGTGAAGGCGGCCACCGACAGCACGGCCGAGGCCACCGCCGTGCCGAGCCACGGGTCGCGGGCCAGCATCGCCGGGACGTGCGACCACAGGCGGACGCGGCGGGCCTGCCGGACCGTGATCGGGACCACCGCGAGCAGCACCGCCACCCCGGCCAGGCGGGCCTCCCCGCCCCGGTCGAGGGCGAGCGCGGCGCCGGCCACCGCCAGCGTGGTGACCGCGAGCAGCAGCCGCACCTGGCGGGACCACACCTCCAGGGCCCGCCTGGCCCGGCCGGTCTCCCTCGGGTCGACCGGCCAGGCCGGGTCGTGGTGCGCCCTGGGGCGGTCCCACCGCAACAGCGCCAGCCCCAGGTTGATCCGCGCCTGCCCTCTAGCTCCCCGCTCCTGCCCGCCCGCATCGGGCTCCCGGGCGGGCGGGCTCGTGGACAGGGCGGTGCGGTAGTGGGTGGCCGCCTCCCGGTGGGCGCCGCGCAGCAGGGCGAGGTCGCCCAGCACCACCTGGGGCTCGGGTTCCTCGGGCGCGAACCGTGCCGCCAGTCCGGCCTGCTCGCGCGCCTCGCCCCACCTCCCCGGAGTCCGGCGGAGCACCTCGGCCAGCCGTACCCGGGAGGGCCACGAGCCGGGCGCCAGCCGTACCGCCTCCCGGGCGGGCGCGAGGGCCTCGCGGTCGTCGCCGATCCGGGAGTGGCCGAGGCTGACCAGGCGGTGGGCCCACTCGCTCAGCGGGTCGAGCTCGGCGGCGGCGGTGGCGGCGCGCAGGGCGGCCTCGGGACGGCCGGCGGCGAGGTGGGCGACGGCGAGCTCGCACCAGGCACGAGGGTTTTCCGGTTCGTCGTCCTCCTCGCCCATGAGTTCCATGATCGCCGCCCGCCCCCGGCATTGATAGATCCGGACATATGCCTGTATCTCTCTAGAGAGGTGGATCACCGGATCCGGCTGTGCCGGGGCAGGGCCATCGCCTAAGCTGCCAGCCATGCCCGGGGCGTCTCCGTGACCATCGCCGCCGCCGCCCCGACCAGGCGGCGTCTCCAGAGCGCCCGGCCACCAGAGCGCTGGGCGGTTCTGGCGCTGCTCTGCACGGCCCTGCTGCTGATCACCGTGGACGCGACCGTCCTGCACATCGCCGTCCCGGCGCTCACCGCGGCGCTCACCCCGTCCGGCGTGCAACTGCTGTGGATCATCGACGTCTACTCGCTGGTCGTCGCCCCGCTGCTCATTCTCTTCGGCGCGCTCGGCGACCGGTACGGGCGGAAACCGCTGGTCCTGGCCGGGCTGGGCGTCTTCGGGGTGGCCTCCGCGGCCGCGGCGTTCGCGCCCAACGCGGCCAGCCTGATCGCCGCCCGCGCGCTGCTCGGCATCGGCGGCGCCATGATCATGCCGGCCACGCTCTCGATCATCCGCCAGGTCTTCACCGACCGCCGCGAACGGGCCTTGGCCCTCGGCGTGTGGAGCGCCGTGGCCGCCGCCGGCGCGGCGGTGGGCCCGCTGATCGGCGGCCTGCTCGTCGGGCTGTGGTGGGGCGCCGTCTTCCTGATCAACGTGCCGATCCTGCTGGTGCTGCTGCCGATGGCCGCGCGCCTGCTGCCCGACTCCGCCCGCCGCCCCGGCACCGCCTGGGACACCCTCAGCGCGGTGTTGTCGGTCGCGGGCATCATGGCGGTCGCCTTCGGCCTCAAGGAGGCCGGCTCCGGGCACCTGCTCCCGCCCGCCGCCGCGCTCGCGGTGATGGTCGCGGGCGGCCTCGCGCTGGCCTGGTTCGTGCGCCGCCAGCGCAGCCTGGCGGTCCCGCTGCTCGACCTGTCGCTCTTTCGCGGCCGGGCCTTCAGCACCGGCGTGGCCGGCGTGCTGCTCGGCGTCTTCGCCCTGGTCGGCCTGCAGCTCATGCTCGCCCAGTACCTCCAGCTCGTGCTCGGTGACAGCCCGCCCGTGGCGGCCGTGCGCATGCTGCCGCTGGTGCTTTCGGCCATCTCCGGCGGGCTGATCGCCGCGCACCTGCTGCCCCGGCTCGGCCTGCGCACCACGATGAGCGGCGGCCTGGCCCTGGTGGCTCTGTCACTCACGCCCACGCTCGGCTGGGGCGTCGAGGGCCACCCGGTCATGCTGGCCGTCTGCTTCGTCGGCATCGGCTTCGGCGTGCAGGTGGCGTTGCTGGCCGCCTCCGACACGATCATGTCCTCGGTGCCGGAGTCGCGGGCGGGCGGCGCGGCGTCGATCGAGGAGACCGCCTACGAGCTCGGCGCCGGCCTGGGCGTGGCGGTCCTCGGCACCATCACCACGCTCGCCTACGCCCCGGCGCTCAAACCCGTTCCCGGCGTACGGCAGAGCGATCTCGACCAGGCCAGGCAGTCGCTGGCCAGCGCCAAGCACGTGGCCGACCAGGTCGGCGGCACCCCCGGGCACGCCCTGTTAGAGGCCGCCCGCTGGGCCTTCGTCAACGCCCTGCACACCACGGTGGCGGTCAGCGTGGTGCTGCTGGGCGCCACGGCCGTCGCCGTGGCGATGCTCTTGCGGCGCGATTGAGATGTCCGGACAAGGGCAGGAGAATCCCCGTGAAGCAGGCCTTTTACGACTTAGCCGCGCTCGTCGCCCGATTAGGGGTCGGCGGCATCTTCTTCGCCAACGGCTGGCGCAAGCTTGAGGACGGCCTGCGGCTGACCAGCCAGAAGTTCGCCGCCCAGGGCGCGCCGCTGCCGGACGCGTGGGCGACGATCACCATGATGGCCGAGCTGCTCGGCGGGGCTCTGCTCATCGCCGGGCTGGTCGTCTCCGTCACCGGGCTGGTGCTGTTCGTCGAGGCCCTGGGCGTGTTCCTGCTGGCCCGGCCGCTCAACCCGGTGGACATCAACGAGATCATCCTGCTCGGCGCGGCCGCGATCCTGCTGGCCGTGGTCGGAGCCGGCCGGGTGTCGGTGGATCACATGGTGGTCATCCGGCGCCGGCAGTCGGAGGCCGAGGCGGAGTTCGAGGCCGACCGGGACGCCGACCGGGTGATCCACTCGCTCCGGGATCCGGACGAGCCCCGGCGGCCCGCGCTGGAGGAGGACCCCGGCGAGCTCCGCGCCGAACAGCCCTCGCTGGACGACACCGCGCCGCATCCCGTGCCCGAGCGGACGCCGGACCCGGAGCAGCCGCCGGCCGGCGACACCCTCGTCGCGGGCCGCCGCAAGCCGTCCGGCCGCCCGCGCAAGACCGAGTCGTAGCCGCGCCGATGGGCGTCAGACGGGCTCGGCGAGTGCGGCGGCGGCGCGCTGCTTGGCCGCCGCCCGCTGGGTGATCGCGATGGCGACCAGGATGATCACGGCGCCCACCGGCTGGTTCCAGGTCAGGCTCTCCCCCAGCACCACCACGCCGGACAGCGCGGCGACCGCCGGGAAGGTGTAGGTGACCGTCGAGGTCGTGGTCACCCCGGCCCGCGCCTGGATCCAGTAGAGCAGCAGGTAGGCGACGCCGGTGCCGAGCCCGCCCAGCGCCAGCAGGTTCCACCAGGTGAGCGCGGGCACGTCGGTGTTCACCAGCGGCACCCCGGCGATCAGCGTGATCACCAGGAGCTGGACCGTGCCGCTGAGCAACTGGCCCGCCGCCAGCACCATCGTCGGCTCCGGGCGCCGGCCGACCAGGAAGCGGCCCATGTACGCGCCGCCGATGCCGTAGCTGGCCGCGGCGCCGAAGCAGGCCAGGCTGCCCTGGAGCTGGCCGCCGTCGAGCGGCTGCCAGACGCCGAGCACGACCATCACGCCGGCGAACCCGAGACCGAGACCCAGGGCGCGGCCCGCGGTGGCCTTCTCGCTGCGCAGCAGCAGGGTGAAGGCGAGGGTGCACAGCGGGGTGGTGGCGTTCCAGATCGAGGCGACGATCGAGGAGACGTACTGCTCGCCGTACGCGAAGAGGGTGAAGGGGATGGTCGTGGCGACGACGGAGACGACCTGGAAGTGACCCCACAGCGAAGGGTCACGCGGCAGGCGCAGCCGGGCCACGGCCAGCGCGGCCAGCAGCACGGCGGCGCCGACCACCATCCGGCCGAAGGAGACCTGGAGCGGGTGCAGGACGCCGACCAGGTTCTTGATGAAGAAGAAGCTGTTGCCCCAGATGAAGGCGAGCAGGACGTAGGCGGGCAACCAGCGCGCCGCGCTTGAGATGTGCACGGGGCAGCAGGGTAGTCAGCTTGCTGGGCTCATACGTAGGGATATTTTCCTATTTTTCGAGCTACAGCTCGAAACGGGCGACCCGGCGGAGCTTGTTCATCGCGTCGAGGGCGGCGACCTTGTACGACTCGGCCAGCGTCGGGTAGTTGAACACGGCGTCGACCAGGTAGTCGATGGTGCCGCCGCAGCCCATCACGGCCTGGCCGATGTGCAGCAGCTCGGTGGCGCCGGTGCCGAAGACGTGCACGCCCAGCAGCGAGCGGTCCTCCGGCGAGACCAGCAGCTTGAGCATGCCGTAGGTGTCGCCGATGATCTGCCCGCGGGCCAGCTCTCGGTAGCGCGAGATGCCGACCTCGAACGGCACATGCGAGCGGGTCAGCTCGTCCTCGGTCTGCCCGATGAAGGAGATCTCCGGGATGGTGTAGATGCCGATCGGCTGCAGCATCGACAGCGCGGGCAGCGGCTCGTCGCAGGCGTGGTGCGCGGCGATGCGCCCCTGCTCCATCGAGGTGGCGGCCAGCGACGGGAAGCCGATCACGTCGCCCACCGCGTAGATGTGCGGCACCGCCGTACGGTAGAAGGCGTCGACCTTGATCCGGCCGCGCTCGTCCGAGGCCAGCCCGGCGGCCTCCAGGGCCAGGTCGTCGGTCATGCCGTGGCGGCCCGCGGAGTACATGACGGTCTCGGCGGGGATCTTCTTGCCGCTCTCCAGCAAGGTGATCGCGCCGCGGGGCCGCTTCTCGACGGCGGCGACGCTCTCGCCGAAGCGGAAGGTGACCGCCAGGTCGCGCAGGTGGTACTTCAGCGCCTCGACGATCTCCAGGTCGCAGAAGTCCAGCATGCGCTCGCGGCGCTCGACCACGGTGACCTTGGTGCCGAGCGCGGCGAACATCGAGGCGTACTCGATGCCGATCACGCCCGCGCCCACCACGACCAGCGAGTCGGGCACCTCCGGCAGGTTCAGGATGCCGTCGCTGTCGATGATCGTCTCTTCGTCGAACTCCACCGAGTCCGGCCGGGCCGGCCGGGTGCCGGTGGCCAGGATGATCTTCTCGGCGGTCACCTTGGCGTCGCGGCCGGACTCGTCGAGGACGTCCATGGTGTGCTGGTCGACGAAGCGGGCCGAGCCGGTCAGCACCGCGACGTGGTTGCGCGAGAGCTGCGAGCGGATCACGTCCACCTCGCGGCCGATCACGTGCTGGGTGCGGATGCCCAGGTCGGCGACGGTGACCTCGTCCTTGACGCGGTAGCTCTGGCCGTACATCTCGCGCTGGTTGAGCCCGGTGAGATAGAGGACCGCCTCGCGCAGCGTCTTCGACGGGATGGTGCCCGTGTTGATGCAGACGCCGCCGATCATGTTCCGCCGCTCGACGAGCGCGACGCGTTTCTCCAGCTTGGCGGCGGCGATGGCCGCCTTCTGCCCACCGGGCCCCGAACCTACGACAAGGATGTCAAAATCGGCCACGTCGTCAGTGTGCTATGCCGAAGCCTGGGCGGGAACCCGGTCGACGATGGCACTTGAGCCCGCCGCCCGCGCGCAATGGGCACAGCAGTACCAGTCGAGGTCGACCTGCACCCCGTGGCCGATCACCCTCGTCCCGCAGTGCTCGCAGATCGGGGCCATCGCCTGGATCGCGCACTGGAAGGAGTCGAAGGTGTGGACCGCCCCTTGGGCGTGCACCTCGAAGCTCAGGTCGTAGTCGTTTCCGCAGGTCTCGCAGACAGCCATCAGGTCCTCCCTTTCCGGACCGAGATACCCTCGGCGAGCCAGCGAAAGCCCAGGGGCAGGGCAAACAATCCCAGCAACGCCAGCGCGTACGGCAGGCCGACCCGCAGCGAGAGCCCGGCCACCAGCAGCGGGCTGACGATGAAGCCGGTGTAGGAGATCACCGACACCGCCGAGACCAGCGCCCCCCGGGGGTCGTCGGCCGCCGCGCGGCTGAGGATGGCCGGGACGACCGGCCCGAAGGCGAGCCCGGTGAGGGTGAACCCGGCGATGGCCGGCCACGGCTGCGTCGCCAGCCCGGCCAGCACGATGCCCGTGCCGCCGCCGAGCGCCGACACCAGGTAGAGGGTGCGCAGCCGCAGCCTCGGCATGGCCTGGACGAGCAGCCGGCCCAGGGTGAGCGCGCCCATGTAGGCGGCGGGCGCGATGCTGGCCAGCAGGGCCGAGGCGCCGCGGTGGTCCTCCAGCAGCAGCACCGACCACTGCTCGACCGAGTTCTCGATGATGAGCACGCACGCGGCCAACGCGCCGAGCACGAACCCGGCCCGCCAGGGGTTGGCCGCGCCGTCGGGCCTGGGCGCGGCCGGGCCGCTCGGCATCGGCAGGAACAGCAGCGACGCGGTGGCGGCCAGCACGATCACGGCGATCACCGCGAGCACGGTGAAGGTGCTCAGCCCCAGTTCGCGGGCGAGCCCGGTGGCCGGGGCCGCGGCGATCACCGCGACCGGGAAGGCGGCGTGCACCGGCTGGAAGAGCCGCTTGCCGGTGTCTCGCTCGGCCCGGCCGGTGGCCTGGTTGAGGGTGACGTCGAGGGCGCCGCTGGTCGCGCCCACCAGCAGCAGGCAGGCGCCGAGGGCCAGCGGGCTGCGCGCGGTCGCGATGAGCAGGATGCTGAGCGCGAAGGCCGCCGACGACAGCGCCAGCCCGGTCCGCTCGCGCCCCCGGGCGAGCCGGCCGGCCAGCGCCATGGCCGGGATCGCGCCGAGCGGGACCACGGCGAGCGCCGGGCCCAGCCCCGCCGAGCCGGTCTCGATCTGCTCGCGGATCGCCGGCAGCAGCGCGCCCCACGATCCCCAGAACACTCCCCATGCGGCGCAGACCAGGATCAACGGCATGGGGTCGATCATGCCGGAAACTCAGGCGAAGCGGGCCTTGCCCTTCTTCGTCCAGGCGCCCTCCGGGCTGATGTAGCCCTTCTTGAACCAGGACTTGAACTGCCGCAACGCGGGCCTCGGGGCGTCGGCGTACTCGATCCGGTTCGGGTTCCAGAGCCCGAGGTCGCGGTAGCCGCGGAGCTGCCGCTCGGCGGCCCTGTCGGTGCGGGCCGGTGGAGTGGTGCCGTTGCGCAGGTCGAACCAGGCGGCGCCCTTGGCGGTCAGCGCGCCCCGGGCGGAGATGAGGCGGTGGCGGCAGTAGTAGGCGTGCTGCTTGCGCGCGATCCTGGCGTCGTCGGCGTACTCGACCTTGTTCGGGTCGAAGGCGCACGCCGAGGCGGCGGCCGGGGTGGCGGTCAAGGGGAGACCTCCGGCGAGCAGGACGCCGGACAGCGACAGCAGGGTGACGGTCTTCTTCATGAGGCCCAGCATCGGGGCCTCGTCCTGCGGCGAGCCGTCGGCCGTCCGGCGATCGGGTAACAACGATCCGGAGATTTGTCGGCGTAGTCGTAGAAATACGTTGAGCGATCGGCCCAGGCTTACTAGGTTGCCCATCATGAGACGCATCAGGATCGCCAAAACCCCGGTCAAGAAGCGCCCCATCCGCCCCGCCGACCTCGACCTCAGAACGCCGTCCGGCAAGAGCTTGCCGTACTGACGGGTAACCCGACCGGAAGTCACACTGGTCGCTGGTTTACGCTGAACCTACAAGTAGTCCGGTAGATAGACTCTTGTCACAAATACATCACGTCGGGGGGTTCAGGATGAAGAGGCTGGTGGTGGTACCACCGCGCGTCGCGCGCCACAAGGTTCGTGACATCAGGTCCGCCGACCGCCACAAGCCTGCCGCTCCCGACCCCAAGGTCGTCGACCTGCACGCTTACAGCGGTCGCAACGTCATCCCGTTCCCCGACGGACCGGCTCCGGCCGCCTAGGCGCGGTAGAGCTTGACCTCGTAGTTCTCCGGGGCGTAGTAGCGCTCCAGGTCCTCCACCGACTCGGGGACCTTCTGGATCTCCTTGACCAGCTTGGCGTGCGAGGGCAGCGCGCCGGCGTCCCAGGTCTCGGGCTTCCAGAGCGAGGAGCGCAGGAACGCCTTGGCGCAGTGGAAGAAGATCTGCTCGATCTCCACGACCAGGGCCAGGTGCGGGCGGTGACCCTTGACGATCATCTCGTCGAAGAACGGCGCCTCGCGCACCAGCTTGGCCCGGCCGTTGATGCGCAGGGTCTCCGAGCGGCCGGGGATCAGGTAGAGCAGCCCGACGTGCGGGTTGGCCAGGACGTTGAGCCAGCCGTCCGCGCGGCGGTTGCCCGGGCGGTCGGGGATGGCGATCGTGGTGTCGTCGAGGACGTGGGTGAACCCGGCCGGGTCGCCCTTGGGCGAGGCGTCGCAGTTGCCCGCCGCGTCCGAGGTGGCGAGGATGCAGAACGGCGACAGGGCCAGCCACTCCCGGTCCCGCTCGTGCAACCGCGTCCGCTCCTTCGTCGCGGCGCGGGGCATGACCTCGCCGAGCAGCTCGCGGAGTTCGGCCTCGGACTGGATCTCCGTCCACGTCATGGAAAAACCCTCTCTGTCGGGATTGCCCATTCTTGACCATCGACGGAGGAGCGCTTGACGCCGCCCCCCTCACCAGCGGCGGGCGCCGGCCATCAGGTGCAGCAGGGCGTCACGCTCGGCGACGAACTCGGCCGGGTGCATGCCCTCCCGTTCGGCGCGTTCGTGCACCAGCACCAGTTCGGTGGCGGCCTGCTGGTAGTCGGCCATCGCCCTGCCGTACCCCGTGCGCTTGGCCCAGCGGCGCGCGTCGCGCCGCGCCAGCAGGGAGCCGAGCATGGTGATGTCCTGCGGGGTGACCAGGCCGGTGGGCAGGTAGCCGGCCAGCACCGGGCCCATCCGGGCCACCAGCCGGCGGCGCTCGCGCACGGTGATGGCGATCAGCAGGCCGATCAGGCCCATCAGGACGAGGTAGACGGCCGCCAGGCCGGGCAGCGAGCCGAGCGTGGCCATGCCGTTCCACATGCCGTGCAGCAGGACGGCGGCCAGGTAGCCGAGCGGCACGGCGGCGAACCGGCCCGGCCCGCGCCGGGTGACGGCGTAGGCGACGCCCAGGCCGATCATCGAGGTGTAGACCGGGTGGCCCAGCGGGGCGATCAGCCCGCGGAAGACGAACAGGCCCGCGGCGGCGCCCGCGCCGTTCTCGGTGTAGTTCATGACGTAGTAGCCGACGTTCTCCACCGCGCCGAAGCCGAGCCCGGCCATCGAGGCGTAGATGATGCCGTCGGTCAGCCCGTGGATCTCCCGGCGCCGCCGCAGCAGGAGCGGGATCAGCACCGAGCCCTTCAGCGCCTCCTCGATCACCGGCGCGAAGACCACGGTGCCCAGCCCGTCGAGGACGGACTGGTCCACCGTGCCGGAGATGGCCGCCTCGCCCATGCTCTGGATGACCAGCGTCAGGACCACCGCCACCCCGCCGCCCCAGGTGAAGGCGTACACCAGATTCAGCCGCGGTTCCGGCTCCAGCCGGTCGAGCGCGAGCACGGCGGCCAGCAGCACCGGCAGCGGCGCGACGGCCAGCACCAGCGCCAGGCCGAACCCGAGGGTGCCGCCGCTGAACAGGAAGATGCCCAGCACCAGCAGGACGCAGACGCTCGACAGCACCAGCGCGACGATCAGCCCGCGCGCCGGGCGCGGCGGCAGGACAGGGGGGCGGTGTCCCAGAGTGGTCATCCCCTCACTATGCAGCCGGAAGCTTGCAGGTGAGTTGACGTCAGCGCGCCTCGCGGTAGTAAGGGTCGGTCACCGTGCCGCCGTCGGGACCGTAGGCGTAGACCTCGCGCCCGTTGACGAAGACGCGCATCGCCCGGCTGAAGACGTCGAGCGGGTCGCCCGACCAGATGACCACGTCGCCGTCCAGGCCCGGCTTGAGCGCGCCGACCCGGTCGTCGAGCCCCATGATCCGGGCGGGGTTGACGGTGAGCGCCTTGAGCGCGGTCTCGCGGTCGAGGCCCTCCTTGACCGCCAGCGTCGCCTGGTGCACCAGGAAGTGGATCGGCACCACCGGGTGGTCGGTGGTGATCGCCAGCTCGACGCCCGCACGGGCCAGGATGCCGGGGTTACGCAGCGAGCGGTTGCGCAGCTCGACCTTGGACCGCGAGGTGAAGAGCGGGCCGATGATCACCGGGATGTTCCGGGCAGCGAGCTCGTCGGCGAGCAGGTGACCCTCGGTGCCGTGGTTGATGATCACCTTGTAGCCGAACTCGTCGGCCAGGCGCAGGGCGGTGGCGATGTCGTCGGCCCGGTGCGCGTGCTGGCACCAGGGCAGCTCGCCGTCCAGCACCTTGACCAGGATCTCCAGCGTGGCGTCGCGTTCCCTGCGGTCGGTGTCGGCCTTGTAGTCCTGCGCGCGGCGGAAGGCGTCGCGGATCACCGTGGCCACGCCCAGCCGGGTGGAGGGCAGCTTCTTCTGGTCGCCGTAGACCCGCTTGGGGTTCTCCCCCAGCGCGCTCTTCACGCTCACCGGCTGGCGGACCAGCATCTCGTCGACCGTGCGCCCCCAGCACTTCACCGCGACGGTCTGACCGCCGATCGGGTTGCCGGAGCCCGGCTTGATCACGGCGGTGGTCACGCCGCCGGACAGGGCGTCCTGGAAGCCGAGGTCGGCCGGGTTGATCCCGTCGAGCGCGCGCAGCCGGGCGCCGTTGGGGTCGGTCATCTCGTTGGTGTCCTGCCCCGCCCAGCCCTCGGCCTCCTCGTACACGCCGATGTGCCCGTGCGCCTCCACGAAACCGGGCAGGACCCACTGACCGCCGGCGTCGACCGTGGTCACCCCCTCGGGTACGGCGAGGCCGCTCCCCACGGCGGTGATCTTCCCGTCCTCGATCAGGACGGTGCCGCCCTCGATGGGGTCGCCGTCCATGGGCACGACATATCCGTTGACGATCGCAAGGTTCATGCCTTCGGAGATTAGTGCAGGAGTAGGCCCGGCCCCGCCGGGAAGGTGGCCCGCATGGACATCGCTCACCTCTACCGGCGCTGGCTCCTGGAGCTGTGGCAGGGCGACTTCGCCCTGGCCAAGGAGCTGGTCACGCCCGGCTTCGTCGGCCACTGGCCGCACGGTGACGTGCGCGGGCCGGACGGCCTGGCCGGGGCGCTCCGGCAGGGCCACGAGCCCTTCTCCGACGTCGTCGTCACCCTCGACGTCGGGCCGCTGGTCGACGGCGACCTGGTCGCCGCCCGGTGGACCTTCGCCGGCAAGTACCGCGGCGGCCTGCCCGGGGTGGCGGCTCCAGTGGGGACGCCGATCTCCTTCAGCGGCCACGACATCCTGCGGGCCGAGGGCGACCGGTTCGCCGAGTACTGGGTCGTCTCCGACGCCGAGGGGCTCTCCCGGCAGCTCGCCGACATCGCCTCCCAGTGAGAATCAAGCGGATGTTCAGTGCGCCGTTCTAGAACTGGCGTATGCCTTTCATCGACGTCCGAGCCGGAAGGATCCACTACGAGGACACCGGCGGCGACGGGCCCGTGCTCCTGTTCCTGCACGGCCTGGCCGTGCACGGCGCCCTGTGGCGGCACGTCGTCGCCGCGCTGCGGGACGGCTACCGCTGCGTCGTGCCCACGCTGCCGCTGGGCTCGCACCGCACGCCCATGCGGGCCGGGGCCGACCTGTCCCTGGCCGGGCAGGCGCGGATCGTCGCCGAGTTCGTGGAGCGGCTCGGCGTGGGACCGGTCACCGTGGTGCAGAACGACGGCCCGGTCGCGCTCGCCCTGGCCGCCTCGCGGCCCGACCTCGTCGAGCGGCTCGTGCTGGTGTCGTGCGAGGCCTACCGGGGTGCGCCGCGACGGCTGCTCAACCGGGCCGCGCAGGCGCCCGGCGGGTTGTGGCTGCTCTTCCAGGCTCTGCGGGTGCGCGGGCTGCGGCGGATGCCGCCCTTCGGGACGTGGTCGCGGCGGGCGCCGGCCTCGGTGACCGACGGGTGGTTCCGTCCGCTCCGGTCCTCCTGGCGGAACCGGCGTGACCTGCGGAGCTACCTGCTGTCGACGACTCCGGGGGCGGTGGCCGAGGCCACCGAGCGGCTGCGGGCCTTCGACCGGCCCGCCCTGGTCGTGTGGGCCTTCGAGGACCGGGGCCGGCCGCTCTCCCACGGGGTACGGCTGGCCGCGCTGCTGCCGCAGGGGCGGCTGGTGGAGATCGGCGACAGCGCCACGCTCATCCCGGAGGACCAGCCGCGGGTGCTCAGCCTGGCCTTGCGCCGCTTCCTGGAACAGACCGCGTCCAGCCCGTCTCCTGAGCAGGCCGCTCCTTCTTTCGCCGGACACGAAGAAGCGGCCCCGGAGTGGTGTTCCGGAGCCGCCTCGTCGTGACTCCTAGCTGCAGCCGGAGGTGGAGCCGCAGCCCTCGCAGACGTAGCAGCTACCGGCGGGGCGCATCTTCGTCCCGCAGGTCATGCAGAGCGGGGCGTCGGCCACGAACCGGGCGTGGCTCTCCAGCGTCAGCTCCTTGACCGGCGGCTGGGCCTCGGCGGGAGCGTCGGCGGCCGGCTTGGGCTTCACCTCGATCGGCGCGGACTGGGCGAGCGCCTCCTTGTCCACCACGGGGGCGGGGTCCTCACCACGCTGCTGGGCGGCGCGCTCGGCGGCGGAGAAGATGCCGAGCGCCGCCCGCTCGTCGTAGGGCAGGTGGTCGAGGGCCAGGCGGCGGAAGATGTAGTCCATCACCGAGGCCGCCATGCGCACGTCCGGGTCGTCGGTCATCCCGGCCGGCTCGAAGCGCATGTTGACGTACTTGCTGACGTAGGTCTCCAGCGGCACGCCGTACTGCAGGCCGATCGAGATCGCCACCGAGAAGGCGTCCATGATGCCGGCGAGGGTCGAGCCCTGCTTGGACATCTTGAGGAAGACCTCGCCCAGGCCGTCGTCCGGGTAGGACGAGGCGGTCATGTAGCCCTTGGCGCCGCCCACGGTGAAGCGGGTGGTCACGCTGGGCCGCGAGTTGGGCATCCGGCGGCGGGTCGGGCGGTTGATCTCGACGACCTTGACCTGCGGCTCGACGGCCACGGTCTCGACGGCCTTGTCCTCCGCCTTCTCCTCGGTCTTCTTGCCCGCCACCGACAGCGGCTGGCCGACCTTGCAGTTGTCGCGGTAGACGGCCAGGGCCTTCAGGCCGAGGCGCCATCCCTCCATGTAGACCTGCTCGATGTCCTCGATCGTCGCGCTCTCGGGGAGGTTGACGGTCTTGGAGATCGCACCGGACAGGAACGGCTGCGCGGCGGCCATCATCCGCACGTGGCCCATCGGCGCGATGGCCCGCTCGCCCATGGCGCAGTCGAACACCTCGTAGTGCTCCTGCTTCAGGCCGGGAGCGTCGACGACGTGGCCGTTCTCGGCGATGTACTCGACGATCGCCTCGATCTGCTCCTGCTGGTAGCCGAGCTGCTTGAGCGCGCGCGGGATGGTCTGGTTGACGATCTGCATGGAGCCGCCGCCGACCAGCTTCTTGAACTTGACCAGCGCCAGGTCGGGCTCGATGCCGGTGGTGTCGCAGTCCATCATCAGGCCGATGGTCCCGGTCGGGGCCAGCAGCGAGGCCTGCGCGTTGCGGTAGCCGTGCTTCTCGCCGAGCTTGAGGCACTCCGACCACTGCTTCGACGCCTCGGCGTGGATCTTCGCGTCCATGCCGCCGATGGTCAGCAGGTTGTCGTTGGCGGCGGCGTGCTTGCGCATGACCCGCTTGTGCGGCTCGGCGTTGCGGGCGTAGCCGTCGTAGGCGCCGACGACGCTCGCCAGCTCCGCGCTGCGGCGGTAGGAGACGCCGGTCATCAGGCTGGTGATCGCCCCGGCGACCGCGCGGCCGCCGTCGGAGTCGTAGGCGTGGCCGGTCGCCATCAGCAGCGCGCCGAGGTTGGCGTAGCCGATGCCGAGCTGGCGATAGGCGCGGGTGGTCTCGCCGATCTTCTCGGTCGGGAAGTCGGCGAAAGTGATCGAGATGTCCATCGAGGTGATGATCAGCTCGGTCAGCTTCACGAAATTGGCGACATCGAAGGAGTTGTCGTCCTTCAGGAACTTCAGCAGGTTGATGCTCGCCAGGTTGCACGAGGAATTGTCCAGGTGGACATATTCCGAACACGGGTTGGACGCGGTGATCCGGCCCGTTTCCGGCGTCGTGTGCCAGTCGTTGATCGTGTCGTCGTACTGCACGCCCGGGTCCGCGCACTCCCACGCGGCCTTGGCCATCTTGGTGAAGAGGTCCTTGGCGTCGATCGTCTCGATGATCTCGCCGGTCAGGCGGGCGCGCAGGCCGAACTTCTCGCCCGCGTCCACCGCGCGCATGAACTCGTCCGAGACGCGGACCGAGTTGTTGGCGTTCTGGTACTGGACGCTGACGATGTCCTTGCCGCCGAGGTCCATGTCGAAACCGGCGTCACGCAGCGCGCGGACCTTGTCCTCCTCGCGCGCCTTGGTCTCGATGAACTCCTCGATGTCGGGGTGGTCGACGTCGAGCACGACCATCTTGGCCGCCCGGCGAGTCGCGCCGCCGGACTTGATGGTGCCCGCGCTCGCGTCCGCGCCGCGCATGAAGGACACCGGGCCGCTGGCCGTACCGCCGCTGGACAGCAGCTCCTTGGACGAGCGGATGCGGGACAGGTTGACCCCCGCGCCAGAACCGCCCTTGAAGATCACGCCCTCTTCCTTGTACCAGTCGAGGATCGACTCCATGGTGTCGTCCACCGACAGGATGAAACAGGCGCTGACCTGCTGCGGCGACTTGGTGCCGACGTTGAACCACACGGGCGAGTTGTAGGCGAAGATCTGGTGGACCAGCGCGTGCTTCAGCTCGTGGTCGAAGATCTCGGCGTCCTCGTCGGAGGCGAAGTAGCCGTTCTCGACACCGGTCCGGGTGTACATGCCGACCACGCGGTCCACGAGCTGCTTGAGCGACCACTCACGCTGCGGGGTGCCGACCGCGCCCCGGAAGTACTTGGTCGTCACGATGTTGGCCGCGTTGACCGACCAGAAGTCGGGGAACTCCACACCACGCTGCTCGAAGTTGATCGAGCCGTCGCGCCAGTTCGTCATCACGACGTCCCGGCGCTCCCAGGTGATCTCGTCATACGGGTGCACGCCCGGCTTGGTGAAGATCCTCTTCATCTTCAGGCCCTTGCTGCGCTTGCGCGATGACACCGTCTCCGTCATTGCTTGTCCCCCTTCTCCGCCTTCAACTGTTCGATCTCCGCTTCAAAGTCCGCCAGGCTCTCGAAACCCCGGTAGACCGACGCGAACCGCAAATACGCCACCTCGTCCAGCTCCCGCAGCGGGCCGAGGATCGCCAGGCCCACCTCGTTGGACGGGATCTCGGCCACGCCCTTCGCCCGGATGGCCTCCTCGACCTGCTGCCCGAGCTGCGCCAGCGAGTCCTCGCCCACCGGCCTGCCCTGGCACGCCCGCCGCACGCCCGCGACCACCTTGTCCCGCGAGAACGGTTCGGTCACGCCACTTCTCTTGCTCACCATCAGCAGGACCGTCTCCTGCGTGGTGAACCGCCGCCCGCACTCCGGACAGGTTCTGCGTCGCCTGATGGCGGCCCCGTCGTCCGTGGAGCGACTGTCGATCACCCTGGTGTCCGGGTGGCGACAGAACGGACAGTGCACGCCACGCCTCCTTGACACACGCGTTTCCCGACCTTCAAGGGTCGCCAAAGCAGGGTCACGGAAACACAATTTGTGGTGAACTACATCGGTGTAAGTACTAGATGTTGTGGTCCAACCGTAGAACTGCCGGGCCGTGATCGCAACTTGCCGGGCGGCTTCCCAGCGAAGTGGCTGATCAGTCGGCGTGTCGCCGGTGGGGGGCGTGGTGCGGGTGTTCCGAGGAAGGGATTCTGCCGGGTTCCGGGGGGTGGGCGGGTCTGGTATAGGGCTTCCCGACCTGCGGAAACACTCCTGACTACCAGGGAATTCCCGCTCTCCGCCGCCCTCTCAGCCCTGGTCCCCAGCCGGTCGGACTCTCCTCTTCAGTCCGCCTGGCCCCGACTTCGCCGCGCCACACCTCAGCCCGCCTTGACCGACTCCCCTGCGCCACGCCTCAGCCGCTTTCCCTGGGCTTGCCGTGCTTCCCCGTCTCGCCCCTCCGCCGCCCCGTCGGGCCGGCCCCGGGTCTCGCTTTCCCCGCCGCCCCTATCCCGCCGACCCCCGTCGGGGCCCCGCGCCTTGATTCCCCTCCGGGCCCATGTGGGACGCTGCCAACCCGGCCGCGGCCCGACCCTGGATTCTGCGCCCGCCCTCCCGCCAAGCCCGAGGTCCTGCGGCCGGAGACCACGAATGGGCGCCGGTTGTAGGCGGCGCCCATTGAATGAAGTGACGGCGGCCGAGCGTCACCTTGAGGGAAGTGGCACCGGCCGAGCATCAGCGTGAGCGGAGTGACAGTGGCTGAGCGTCAGCTTGCCAGCGTGCCCAGCCAGTAACCCGCTACGGCCAGTAGGACGATCAACGCGGCCACCACGATGCGGCCCCGGCGGGTGAGACGGAACGACGTGCGAGCCCTACGTGCCCGGCGAGCGCCGACCCCAGTACCGCCCGCACCGCCAGCCCCAGCACGGCCAGTTCCAACACGGCCTGTCCCGGCACGGCCAGTCCCAACGCGGCCGGTCCCGGCACGGCCACCGCCACCGCCACCGCTGCCAGTGCCGGTGCCGCCGCCGGTGCCGTCGTCGGACAGGCCGCCCTGGACGATGCTGCCCACGCGCGGGTGGGGCACGCTGGGGGCCGCGTCACGGCCTGCGCCCCGTCGCCGTGTCTGGCCCTTGGTCCGGCCCTTGCGTCCCGTGCCGGACGGTGTCGTCCGGGTGCCGTTGCCTTTCACCGCCACCACTACGCCCCCTTTCGGCCGCTCCCCCGAGCTCCGCCGTCTCGTCCCCGTAGTACTACCCCCGGCCACGGGACGGATTCCCGTTCCACCCCGAGCCGGAAACACTCTTGGCCTGTCCCATTCCGGACGCCCCTCGTCCCCCACGGGTGCCACCTGCTCAGCCGGCCGCCGCCCCTCCGGCCGTCCCGCAGCCTGGGCCCGCCCAGTTACCTGCCGGAACGCCCGGAGGTCGGTGACGCTCGCCAGGCGTACGGCCTCGGCAGCCGCTTCCGAGGCCGGCCCATCACCCTCGACCGCTCCAGGAGGGTCACTTGGCCCACCGACACCGACACCGACACCGACACCGACACCGAGCGTTTCGCCCCCGCCCGCACTGCTCTTCGAGTGCGCCGCGCGGTCGCTGCTCCCCGGCCACCCCCAGAGCCCTCTCGCTGGACGGCGTGCAGGGCGGCCCTCCCGAGCGGGTACGCCACCCTCCGACCCCGTCCCCCCTCCCCCACCGACTCCCGCGGAGCGCGGAACCCCGGGACCGGAAAGCTCCGCCGTACCGGGGTCGGAGCGGGGCGCGGGGACGAGGCGGAGAGGTGGGGTGCCCGGGCGGCGGGGACGCGGCAGGGGCGTGTTCGAATGACGGGGCTCCCGGGTGGCGTCGGCGATCAAGGTGAGATTGTCGGTGGTCTCTGCGATTGTGGTCGTCCGCATGAATGGCCTCCCGCCCCGTCACGACCGAAAATGGCCGAACAAAGATCGGCGTATCGAACACGATGTCGATCGAACTCCCGTACGATGGTCTACCACAGGGACCCGACATTTTCGAGGAACACTCGAACAATTGTTTGAGGATGATCTTCAACGGCGATATCGTCGCTGTGTGCGACACACGAACCACGGACCGGAAGGTCTGCCGGTGAGGAGGAACAGGGCATGAGCGAGCACGATGACTCCAACGGTGTCAGCGACCTCGCGTTGCGCAGGCGTGACTCACTGGGTCTGACACCCAGGCAACGCAAGATCCTGGAGGTGATCCGCGACTCGGTGCAGCAGCGCGGGTACCCGCCCTCCATGCGCGAGATCGGCGAGGCGGTCCAGCTGACCAGCACGTCGAGCGTGTCGCACCAGCTGACGGCCTTGCAGCGAAAGGGCTACCTGCGGCGCGATCCGCACCGGCCGCGCGCGTTGGAGGTCCGGCTGCCGGGTGAGCCGGTGCTGTGGGTGGATCCGGACGGCGACGAGGTCGAGTCGCCGGTGAGCCGCCCGACGGCGGCGTACGTGCCGCTGGTCGGCCGGATCGCCGCCGGTGGGCCCATCCTGGCCGAGGAGAGCGTGGAGGACGTGTTCGCCCTGCCCAAGCAGCTCGTGGGCGAGGGCACGCTCTTCCTGCTCCAGGTCAGCGGTGACTCGATGATCGAGGCGGCGATCGCCGACGGCGACTGGGTGGTCGTACGGCAGCAGCCGGTGGCCGAGAGTGGCGACATCGTGGCCGCGATGATCGACGGTGAGGCGACCGTCAAGACGTTCAAGCGGAAGGACGGGCATGTCTGGCTCGTCCCGCACAACCCCAACTACGACCCGATCCCCGGCGATGAGGCCAGCGTCCTGGGCAAGGTCGTGGCGGTGCTTCGCCGCCTCTGAAACCCCCTCCGACCGGTCGGCCCCCGTCCGCACACGGGCGGCCGACCGGCCCCCACCTGGTTCCTCAGTCGTTTCGCCTTCTCCTCCTGAGCCTCACCCGGTGAGCGCCTCGCTACCTTCTGAGCCCCCTGAGTGCCCCGCTACTTGCCGGCTCCTAAGACCCGCCCCCTGGCCTGTTCCTTGCCGCCTCATGCCCCCGCTGCTTGAGCCGCCGCGCCTTGAGCCTGGCCGCCGCTTCTGCTGAGGCGTCCGGCGTCCCGGGCTCCCCGTCACTTCGGTGGGTCGGCTGGATTGGATGGTCGGCCACTTGCTCGGGCCGGCCGGGCCCCGGTTCAGGCGCGCCCACGCTCCCGTACAGGCGGACCTCTTCACCGCAAAGCAGCCCCCGAGCCCCGCCAAGGCGGTGCCAGGAAGCGGGGCTGGGGCGAAAAGAGGGGGTGATCTAGACTGAAAGGGTGAACGACACTTTCCGGGCGGAAGACCTCAAAGCGCTACGCGACGGGGTTAAGTGGTCCAAAGCGGGCCCAGGGGTGATTCCCGCCTGGGTGGCGGACATGGACTTCCCGGTGGCCCCGGTGATCCGGGAGGCCCTGGAACGGCGGATCGTCACCGACCTGGGGTATCCGACCTGGGACGAGCAGTACGCCCCGGCACCGCTCATCGAGGCGTTCGCCGAGCGGTCGGAGGGCAAGTACGGCTGGCGGCCCTCGGGACCGGACCGGGTCAGGGCGTTCAGCGACCTCAACCAGGCCCTCCAGGTCATCCTGCACACGACCACCGAGCCCGGCGATCCGGTGGCGGTGCACACACCGGCCTACAACGCGTTCGTGGCGTCGCTGACCGAGATGAACCGCCCCATCCTGCCGATCGCCGCACAGGCGGACACGGACGGGGACGGGTGGCGGTTCGAGGTGCCGGATCTGGCCCGGGCCAAGGTGCTGCTGCTGGTCAACCCGCACAACCCGACCGGACGGGCGTTCACGCGGGCCGAGCTGACCGAGCTGGCCGAGGCGGCGGAGCGGCACGACCTGGTGGTCATCTCCGACGAGATCCACGCCGACCTGGTGTACGAGCCGCACCGGCACATCCCGTTCGCCACACTGCTCCCCGAACGGACGATCACGCTGACCTCCGCGTCCAAGGCGTTCAACCTGGGCGGGGTCCGGTGCGCGGTGGCGCACTTCGGGCACGAGGCCACGCGGAAGGCCGTGTGGTCGGCGCCGAAGTTCCTGTACGGCGAGGCGAACCTGTTCGGGGTGGAGGCGACGGTCGCGGCCTGGCGGCACGGGGAGCCCTGGCTAGCCGAGATCCTCGGGCTGCTCGACCGGAACCGGCGGATGCTGGCCGAGCGGTTGCCGGCCGGGGTCGGGTATCGGGTGCCTGAGGCCACCTACCTGGCGTGGCTCGACTTCGGGCGGCCGGGGGCGGCCGAGCGGCTGGAGCGGGAGGCGGGGGTCCTGCTCAGCGGGGGTGAGCAGTTCGGGCCCGGCGGGGAGAACTTCGCGCGGCTCAACTTCGCCACCTCGTTGCCCGTGCTGGAGGAACTGGTCGGGCGGATCTCGTCCGTGGAGTTCTAGAGAACGGGCCGCGTCCGCTCAGGAGCCCAAGGCCTCCGGCCGGCGAACCGGATGGATGAACTGGGCGCGGCGGCTCCCCAAGCCGGGCTCAGGACCCGGGAAGGGGCAGGGCGGGTGCCCGTGCCCCTTCCTCTCGTCTCCGGGGTCAGGTCAGCGGGGGCAGGGGCGGGGCGGTGGCGGCGGGGGTGTCGGTGAGGGCGGCGAGGGCGAGCTCGATCGCCTTGTCCAACTGCGGGTCACGCCCGGCGGCGCGGTCCTGCGGGGTGGTGACGACCTCGAGGTCCGGGTCGACGCCGTAGTTCTCCACCCCCCACTCCTGTCCTTCCAGCCAGTGGGAGTACCGGGGCTGGGTGACGACGGTGCCGTCCACCAGGGAGTAGCGCGAGTCGATGCCGATGACGCCGCCCCAGGTGCGGGTGCCGATGAGCGGGCCGAGCTTGCGGGCCTTGATGCCGGAGCTGACGATGTCACCGTCCGAGCCGGCGAACTCGTCGGCGATGGCCACGATGGCGCCGCGCGGCGAGTCGACGGGGTAGCGCATGGGCTCGTAGCCGCGCGAGCGGACCCAGCCGGTGACCCGGCGGGACAGCTTCTCCAGGACGAGCTCGGAGGTGTGCCCGCCGCCGTTCTCGCGGAGGTCGACGACGAGGCCCTCGCGGGCCATCTCGGTCCGGAGGTCGCGGTGGAACTGCGCCCAGCCGGAGGAGACCATGTCCGGCACGTGCAGGTAGCCGAGCCGCCCGCCGGACAGCTCGTGGACGCGGGCGCGGCGACCCTCCACCCAGGCGTGGTAGCGCAGGGCGGTCTCGTCGGCGACGGGCGTGACGACGACCCGCCGGGTCTCGCCGCCGGAGGCCGGGCGGATGGTCAGCTCGACCGGATGCTCCGCCGTACCGGACAGGAGGGCGAGGGGGCCGCGGACGGGGTCGACGGGACGGCCGGCCACGGCGACGATGGCGTCGCCCTCGCGGACGGCCACGCCGGGCTCCAGGAGCGGCGAGCGCGCCTTGTGGTCGGAGGACTCGCCGGGCAGGATGCGGGCCACCCGCCAGGTGCCGTCCTCGTCGCGGGCGAGGTCGGCGCCGAGCAGGCCCTGGCGGCGGCGCGGGTCGACGCCGACGGCGTTGGGCCGGGCGTAGGCGTGGGAGGTGGCGAGCTCGCCCTGGACCTCCCACAGCAGGTCGATCAGCTCGCTGTAGGCGCCGATCCGTTCGACGAGCGGCTCGTAGCGGTCGAGGACGGCGGCCCAGTCGACGCCGTTCATGTCCTCGCGCCAGAAGTGGTCGCGCATGAGCCGGCCGGCCTCGCGGTAGGCCTGGCGCCACTCGGCGACCGGTTCGATGGTGACGTTGACGCGGTCGAGGTCGATGGGAACGACCTCGTCGCCGTCGCCGGACGAGCGGGTCTGCAGGCCGGACTTGCCGTTCAGGACCAGCCGGGAGCCGTCGCCGCTGACCTCGAAAGCTCGGATCTCCTTGCCGATCTCGCTCTTGGCGCGCTTGGCGAGGTCGTAGCGCTCCAGCACCGGCTCGGGGCGGTCGGTGCCGTCGCCGAGCTGGCTGGGCAGCGGGTGGCGGAGCCAGAGCAGGGCGTCCTTGGCGCTGCGCAGGTTGCTGTAGGTGCCGGCGGGGACGGGCACGGCGACGACACGGGCGGACAGGCCCTCGACGTCCACCTCGGTGACCGGGGCCGCATCTCCTGATTTCTCGGACTTGTCGGCGTCTTCGCCGTTGAACCCGCGCCCCTCCAGCGAGGGCGCGAAGGGCGAGGGCGTGGTCGCCTTCAACGGCACGAGGTACGGCTTGCAGCTCTGCGGGAACGACAGGTCGAACACGTGCGAGTCGTACACCGGGTCGAAGGTCCGCTCCGACAGGAACGCCAGGTGCTTGCCGTCCTTGGTGAAGACCGGCGAGCTGTCGGTGAAGCGCAGCGGCGTCACCTCGATCACCGACGAACCGTCGGTCCGGCCCATCTTGATCTGGCTGAGGTAGAAGCCGTGCTGCGGGAAGGACCAGGCCAGCCACGCCGAGTCGGGCGAGAACGTCGGGCCGCCGATGTCGCCGGAGTCGGTGCGGTCGATCTCGCGCAGGGTCCCCGACTCCACGTCGACCACCAGCAGCCGGCCGTCGTGGCTGGTCACCGCGACGTGCTTGCCGTCGGGCGCGACCGCCAGGTCGAGCACCCGGCCCAGCTCGCCGGCGGCGATGGTGCGGATCTCGCCGCCGGGGGTGCCGATCTCCAGGGCGTCCTCGCCGCCGGCGTCGGAGACCCAGATCGCCTTGCCCTCGTTGTCGAGCGGGCGCGGCAGCCGTACGCGCACGCCGGGCTCGGCCCGCAGCACGCCGGCCGGGCCGTCGCGGTGGGTGACCCAGTGGGCGGTGCCACGGATCTCGACCACGCTGGCCCGGCCGCCCTTGTCGGGGGCGAAGCCGGCCACGCGGGCGGGCGCCGGGCGCTTGGCGCGCGCCGGGCGCGGCCCGCCGAGCTTGATGTCCAGCTTGTACGGCTCGCCGTCCAGGTCGGTGAGCCACAGGTCGCCCGCGTGGCTGTAGATCACGCGCTCCCCGTCGGTGGCGGCGTGCCGCGCGTAGAACTCCGTGTGCGTGGTGTGCTGGCGCAGGTCGGAGCCGTCGGGCAGCGCGGAGTAGAGGTTGCCGACACCGTCGGTGTCTGCCAGGAAGGCGATCCGCCCGCCCACCCACATGATCGACGCGTGCTGGGCCGGGTTGTCGGCGAACAGCCGGGTGAACTCGCCCTCGCCGTCCGCGTCCACCCAGATCTTGCCTGCCGTACCGCCCCGGTAGCGCTTCCACTGCGACGCCTCGCGCCACAGCGAGGAGATCGTCGCGACCTTGCCGCCGCTGACCGCGACGTCGCTCACCCACCCGTACGGCAGGCGCTCGGCGGGTCCCCCGTCGAGCGGGACCGCGTAGGCCCACACGCGGCTGCGCCCGCCCTCCCCCGCGGCGGTGACCGCCAGGACGCGGCCGTCCTCGCTCCAGCCGCGGACGCCGGTCGTCGCGTTGCCCCAGTGGGTCAGCCGCTCGCCCTCGGCGCCGTCCAGCGCGGCGGCGAACACCTCAGGGTCGCCTTCTCGCGTGCTGGTCCACGCGATGCGCTCGCCGTCGGGCGAGAACCTCGGGTGGGAGACCTGGACGCGGTCGGCGGTGAACCGCCAGGCGCGTCCGCCGTCGAGGGGGGCCACCCAGACGTCGTCGTCGGCCACGAAGGTGACCAGGTCACCATGAAGGTGGGGGTACCTGAGATATGCGCCATTAGTCACAAAAGCACCCTATTGCGGGGGGCGGGGTGCTGCGGGGGTCGATCAGGCTCGCTTGCAGCGAACACCCCCGGCCCCACCGACCGACGACGCCCCCCGGCCGACGCCCGCCACCGGCCAACGGCGGCCACCACCGAGCTACCCGCCACCGGTCACCATCTCCGGACCACCCGCCGCCGACCGCCGCGCGGTTCCGGCATCGGGGGTTGCTAGTTTCGGGACATGGAACTCGCCACCGTCCTCGCCGAGGTGGGCCCCCGGCTGCGCCGCCTGCGCGCCGAGCGCGACCTGTCCCTGGGCGCGCTCGCCGAGGCGACCGGCATCTCCAAGAGCACCCTGTCCCGCCTGGAGTCCGGCCACCGCCGCCCCAGCCTCGACCTGCTCCTGCCCATCGCCCAGGCCTACCGGGTGCCGCTGGACGAGCTGGTCGGCCACCCCGAGACCGGCGACCCCCGCGTGCACCTGGCCCCTCGGAGCATGAACGGCCAGACGGTCGTCCCGCTCACCCGCGCCCCCGGCCCGCTGCAGGCGTTCAAGATGATCGTCCCGCCCGCCACCGGCGAGCCCCCCGAGCCCAAGACCCACGAGGGCTACGAGTGGATCTACGTGCTCTCCGGCCGGCTCCGGCTCATCATCGGCGAGCACGACCTCGTCCTGGCCGCCGGCGAGGTCGCCGAGTTCGACACCCGCCTGCCCCACTGGTTCGGCAGCGCCGGCCCCGAACCCGCCGAACTGCTCAGCCTCTTCGGCCGCCAGGGCGAGCGCATGCACATCCGCGCCCGACCGAGGAAGCCGAAGGCCTCCTGACATGCGGACGGCTCCGCCGTACCGGAGAACCGGTACGGCGGAGCCGTCGCGCGACCAGCGTCAGGGGACGATGTTGACCAGCTTCGGAGCCCGCACGATGACCTTCTTCGGCGTGCCGTTCAGCAGCGGGACGACCTTGTCCGAGGCCAGGGCCAGAGCCTCCAGGTCGGCGTCGGAGATGTCGGGCGAGACCTCAAGCCGGTCACGGACCTTGCCGGCGACCTGGACGACGCAGGTGACCGACTCCTGGACCAGCAGGGCGGGGTCGGCCACGGGCCAGCCGGCCTGGGCGACGCTGCCGGTGCGGCCCAGCCGCTCCCAGCCCTCCTCGGTGGTGTAGGGCGCCACCAGGGACAGCATGATCGCCAGCGCCTCGGCGGCCTCGCGGACGGCGGGGTCGGCCGGGCCGGGACCGGCGTCGATGGCCTTGCGGGCCGCGGAGGTCAGCTCCATCAGCCGCGCGACGGCGACGTTGAAGCGCCGCGAGTCGATCAGGCGGGTGACCTCGTCGACCGTGCGGTGGGTGACGCGGCGCAGCTCCAGGTCGCCGGTGTCGAACGAGACGCCGGGGGCGCTGGTCACGTCGTTGAAGACGCGGAAGGCGCGGGCCAGGAACTTCTGCGAGGCGGCCGGGGAGACGTCGGCCCAGTCGATGTCCTCCTCGGGCGGCCCGGCGAAGGCCATGGTCAGCCGGACCGCGTCGACGCCGTAGGCCTCCAGTTGCTGGCCCAGGTCCACACCGTTGCCCAGGGACTTCGACATGGCCTTGCCGCCGTTGATCACCTGCCCCTGGTTCAGCAGGCGCAGGAACGGCTCGGTGAAGTCCAGCATGCCCATGTCGTGCAGGACCTTGGTGAAGAAGCGCGAGTACAGCAGGTGCAGGACCGCGTGCTCGACGCCGCCGACGTACTGGTCGACGGGGCTCCACCGGCGGACCGCCTCGACGTCGAACGGGCCGTCCTCGTACCGCGGCGAGCAGTACCGCAGGAAGTACCAGGAGGAGTCGACGAAGGTGTCCATCGTGTCGGTGTCACGCCGGGCGGCGCCGCCGCACTTGGGGCACTCGACCTCGACCCAGTCGGTCGCGGCGGCCAGCGGGGAGACGCCCTTGGGCGCCAGGGCCTCGCCGCGCAGGTCGGGCAGCTCGACCGGCAGTTGCTCGTCGCGGACGGGCACCTCGCCGCAGTCGGCGCAGTGGATGATCGGGATCGGCGTGCCCCAGAAGCGCTGGCGCGACAGCAGCCAGTCGCGCAGCCGGAAGTTGACCGTGCCCCGGCCCAGACCGTCGGCGCTCAGCACCTCGATGATCTTGCGGATCGCCTCGGTCTTGGTCAGGCCGTCCAGCGGCCCGGAGTTGACCAGCTGGCCCTCGCCCGGGGTGGCGATGCCGGTCTCGCCGGGATCGGCCAGGCCGGTGTGCACGACGACCTTGACCGGCAGCCCGAACCGGCGCGCGAAGTCGAGGTCGCGCTGGTCGTGGGCGGGCACGGCCATGATCGCGCCGTGGCCGTAGTCGGACAGCACGTAGTCGGCCGCCCAGACCGGCATGCGCTCGCCGTTGACCGGGTTGATCGCGTAGCGGCCCAGGAAGACGCCGGTCTTCTCCTTCTCGGTGGACAGCCGCTCGATGTCGCTCAGCTTGGCGACCTCGGCGCGGTAGTCCTCGAAGGCCTGGCGCTGCTCGGGCGAGACGATCTCGTCGGCCAGCGCGGCGTCGGGCGCGACGACGAAGAAGGTCGCGCCGAACAGGGTGTCGGGCCGGGTGGTGTAGACCGTCACCGGCTCCTCGCGGCCCTCGATGACGAAGCGCACGTCGGCGCCCTCGGAGCGGCCGATCCAGTTGCGCTGCATGGCCAGGACGCGGTCGGGCCAGCCGTCCTCCAACTGGTCCATGTCGTCCAGCAGGCGCTGCGCGTAGTCAGTGATCTTGAAGTACCACTGGGTCAGCTCGCGGCGCACGACCTCGGCGCCGCAGCGCTCGCAGCGGCCCTGGACGACCTGCTCGTTGGCCAGCACGGTCTGGTCGTTGGGGCACCAGTTGACCAGGCCGCCCTTGCGGTAGGCCAGCCCGCGCTCGAAGAAGCGCAGGAACAGCCACTGGGTCCACTTGTAGTACTCGGGGTCGCTGGTGTGCAGCCGGCGCGACCAGTCGAAGGAGATGGCGTACCGCTTGAACGAGTTGACCTGCGTCTCGATGTTGGCGTAGGTCCATTCCGCCGGGTGCGCGTTGCGCTTGATCGCGGCGTTCTCGGCCGGCAGGCCGAAGGAGTCCCAGCCGGCCGGGTGCAGCACGTTGTAGCCGCGCTGCTGCCAGTAGCGGGCGATGATGTCGCCGAAGGCCCACGCCTCGGCGTGGCCCATGTGGAGGTCGCCCGACGGGTAGGGGAACATGTCCAGCAGGTAGCGCCGCTCACGGGGATCGGCGGGGTCGTCGCTGGCCCGGAACGGGTCCATCTCCTCCCAGCGCGGCTGCCACTTGGCCTGCAGCGCCTGCGGGTCGTACTCACTCACGGCTGTTGTCCTTCGGCTTGTCGACTGACCCCACAAGAAAACCCCCCGTTCTGACAACGAGGGGCAGCCGCGACGGCGGAGGACTTCCTAAGGCCGTCGCGGCCCACTAAGAAGCAGGGTCGCGGTACGCATACACCAAGCCTACCGCACCTCTTCAAGAGATTTCCGGTCGTCGATCGAGGGGGACCGGCACAATGGGCGCTTCAGGTTCGCGACATCGGATGGTGATACATCCGTTGTGACCACTTATGTCCCTTTAGTTTACTCTCGTCGCTATGACTGAACCACGCACGCCCGAGGAGTCGGAGGCCGGCCTGCCCTGGCAGGATCCCCCCACCGACCCCACTGGGCTGCGGATTCACTCAAGCTTCCCCAGTTTTGCTGCGAACCCCCCAGCCCCGCGTGAGATCATGCGCAATGCGGCATTGCCGGACATAACATCGGGAGGTACGGCAGCCATGGCGACGGAGAAGTCCGAGGCATCACACCTGCCACCGGCGTGGCCGGAACTGCCGCCCCAGGACGTCCCCACGTCCTGGCCGGAAGTCTCCAGGCAGGAGCCGGTGCCCGCGTGGGCCGAGCCCCCGCGCCCCGCCGACCCGGGACCGCCTCCGGCGGCGCCCGCGCGAGACAGCGGCTGGGGGAACCTGTCGACGCCGGCGCCCTGGCCGCCCCGCGACAACGCCACCCAGCAACCGGCCACGTGGCCGCCGGCCCAGCAGGAGCCGGTCGGCTGGCCCCAGTCGCCGGACGCCTCCTCCGCGCCCCAGAGCGGCTGGCCGCAGCAGACCGGGCACGACCCGCTGAACCAGCAGAACGCGCTGAACCAGCAGAACCCCTTGACCCAGCAGAGCCCGGCGGGCCAGCAAGGGCAGCAGGGGCAGTCCAGCCAGCAGGGTCAGGGTCAGCAGGGTCAGGGTCAGCAGGGTCAGGGTCAGCAGGGTCAGGGCCAGCAGGGTCAGTGGCAGGGGCACCCGCTGGACACCTCGCAGCCGCTGCAGGACACCCAGGTGCACCCGGCCTGGTCGCCCGACACCCGCCCGCCGGCGTGGAACCCCGAGCCGCAGGGCCGGGCCGCGCAGGAGCCCCCGGTCGCCCCCGCGTGGGCGCCGCAGGAGGGTCCGGCGACGGTGGCGCAGTGGCCGGACGAGGTCGGCCCGCCGGTGGTCCCGCCGAAGCCGCCGGGCGACCCGATGGAGCGCACGGTCAACTACGCGATGCTCACCCCCGACCAGCTCGCCGCCGCCCAGGACCAGCTCCCGCCGGGCCAGCCCGGGCAGCCGGGCCAGCCGGGGCACCCCGGTCAGCCGGGTCAGCCGGGCCAGCCGGGTGGGGACCAGTTCGGCCAGCGGCCCGGCGGTGACCTGGGCCGTGACCCGTCCGACCCCGACCGTCCCTTCGTGACCGCGGGCCAGATCAGCGGCTCGCGCACCCCGCCCCCCGAGCGCCAGCAGGAGCTGTGGAACGCCGTCTTCTCCGAGGGCGACGACGACGGCCGCGACCCGCTGGACGACGAGGAGCGCGGCAAGCCGGTGTGGATGTACGCGCTGGGCGCCTCGGTCGCGGTCGCGCTGGTGATCGCGCTGGTGTGGGCGTTCGTCGCGGGCCCGCTGGCCGGCGAGAGCGACCCGGTGGCGGCCAAGCCGACGCCGAAGTCCTCCGCGAAGCCGTCGGCGAGCGCCAAGCCGGCCAACCGCTTCCCGCGCCTGCCGCGCTACCCCGGCCAGGCCTCGCCGGTGCTCGGCCCGCTGGCCGACACCGCGGCGGGGCTGAGCGTGTCGCGGCTGGGCGGGCGCTGGCTGCTCGACCAGCGCGCGGTGGTGCAGTCCACGTATGGCTACACCACCCGCCAGTACGTGCAGACCGGCACCGACGCGCTGGGCAAGCCGGTCTTCGCGCAGGTCCTGATCGGCCCGCTGCCCGCGAAGCTGGCCGCCGCCTACACCTCCCCGGACGATCTCCAGCCGGTGATCCGCCAGGTGGTGCTGAACGCCCGCAACCGCTTCTTCGCCAAGCCGAACACGGTCCGCACGACCGCGCGGCAGACGCTGAAGAACGGCGCGCAGATCAACGCCTACGAGCTGACCGCGGGCGAGTCGAAGGCGACCGTCGTGGTCGCCGCCGTCCCGACCGGCGGTGAGGTGCCGGCGATCGTGTACATGCAGGTGCCGGGCGACAGCAAGTCGCTGCTGCCGGACGTCAACACCATCATGCGCTCGATCAAGGTGACCGCCGGCCAGTAGCGAGAAGGCGCACTCCGGATCATGGTGACCGCCGGCCGGTAAGCCGCCGTTAGAAGGCGCACTCCATGTGCTTGATCCCGTTGATGAAGCTGGAGTGCAGCCGGTCGGGCCGGCCGCTCTCGATGCCGGGCAGGCGGGTGAGCAGTTCGCGGAACATCACCGTGATCTCCCGCCTGGCCAGGTGGGCGCCCAGGCAGAAGTGCGGTCCCGGTCCCCCGAACCCGACGTGCGGGTTCGGGCTGCGGGTGATGTCGAAGCGGTGGGGGTCGGCGAAGACCGCCTCGTCGCGGTTGGCCGCCCAGTAGAAGAGCACGACCTTCTCGCCGGCGCGGTAGGGGTTGCCGTTCATCTCGCAGTCGCGGGTGACCTTGCGGCGCATGAAGTTGACCGGGGCGGCCAGCCGGACGATCTCCTCCACCGCGCCGGGCAGCCGGCCCTCGAGGTCGTCGAGCAGCAGGGCGCGCTGGCCGGGGTTGCGGGTGAGCAGCAGCAGGCCGTGGGAGATGGCGTTGCGGGTGGTCTCGTTGCCCGCGACGACCAGGAGGATGAAGAAGGAGCCGAGCTCCTGCAGGGTGAGCTGCTCGCCGTCGAGGTTGGCGGTGGTCAGCGCGGTGATCAGGTCGTCGCCCGGGTGCTCGGCCCGGTGCGCGGCCAGGTCCTGGACGAGTTGCTGCAGTTCGAGGCCGGCGTTGAGCAGGTTGGCGGCGACGTTGTCCAGGTCGGTGTACTCGGGGTCGAAGCCGCCCAGGATGATGTTCGAGCGGTCGAAGACGTAGCGATAGTGCTCCTCCGGGATGCCCATCATGTCGCAGATGATCTTCAGGGGCAGCCGGGCGGCGACCTCGGTGACGAAGTCGCAGCCGGGGCCCTTCGCGATCAGCTCGTCCACGATCCGGGCGGCCGCGGCGTCCACGTCGGCCTCGAAGCGTTTGATCATCCGCGGGGTGAAGGCGCGGGAGACGATGCGGCGCAGCCGGGCGTGCCGGGGGTCGTCCATATTGATCATGGAGCCGAAGTACTCGGTGAACTCGGCGGGCATGTCGGGGATGTTGGTCGCGCCGCCGTCGCCCGAGCAGAACAGGTCGGGGCGGCGGCTGGCCTCCAGGATGTCCGCGTGCCGGACCAGGGCGTGGTAGCCCGGTCCGCGCGGGGCGAAGGAGATCTCCATCTCCTCGAAGAAGGCGGGGCGGTCGAGCGCGCGCAGCTTGCGGAAGGCCTCTTCGCGCTCGGCCATGGGCAGGGCCCAGAACTCCGCCGCGGAGAGGTCGAAGTCGATCACGTCCATAAGAACAGGATTCGGGAAGTAAGGACTTACGTCCAGACCCCGCCCGATATCCTGGCTCCATGACGTTCTTCTTCCGACGCTGACGACCCGCCGGTGGGGCGAGGCCGACGGGCCCGCCATCGGCGATGCGGGACGGCCGGCCGCCGTCCCGGGTCGCGACGTGGAAGAGAACCCATGCTGTTGCTCGCCCGGACTGTCCGGGGACTTGAGAATTTCGCCTGCCAGGAGATCGCCGGACCGGTGCGCCGCGTGCGCCACCGCGAGGTCTGGTTCGAGGCCGGCGCGCCACCCGAGCTGCACACCGCCGACGACGTGCTGGTGGTGGGCGCGATCGTCACCGGAGTCGGCGCCGCCCGGGCCGACCTCGGCCGGTTGCGCGGCCTCCGGCCCGATCTGCCGCCCGCCGGCCGCGGGCTCGACGTGAGCGCCTCCTTCGTGGGGCGCCGCGCCTACACCCGCCACGACCTGGAGGACGCGGCGGGCGCCGCGCTCTCCCGGGTGTACGGCCTGCCGTACCACAGCCGCCGCGGCGGGCAGGCGCCGCCGGAGGGCACGATGGCGTGGCGCGTGACGGTGGAGGGCGACGAGGCGGTGCTCGCCTGGCGGCCGGGCGGCCGGCCGGCGCACCGCCGGCCGTACAAGCTGGCCTCGGTGCCCGGGACGCTGCACCCGCCGGTCGCGGCGGCGATGGCCCGGCTGGTGCGCCCGGAGGGCACCGTGCTCGACCCGTGCTGCGGGGCGGGCACGACGTTGATCGAGGCCGCCCGGCAGGGGCCGGCCGCCTACGTCGGGTTCGACCTGGACCCCGCCGCCGCGCGGGTCAACGACCCGGCGGGCTGGTGGGCGCGCGCCGACGCGGGCGCGTTGCCGCTGGCGACGGGGAGCGTCGACGGGGTGCTGGTCAACCCGCCGTGGAACCGTCAGGTGCCGGCCCGTGGCCGGCTGGCCGAGCGGCCCGAGCTGCTCTGGCGCGAGCTGGCCCGGGTGGTACGGCCCGGCGGCCGGATCGTGGCGTTGCTGCACGAGCCGTTCGAGGAGCGCTTCGGGCTGCGCGTGCGGGCCCGGCACGGCCTGCGGCTGTCCGGCCGGCTGGTGACGATCTATGAGATCCAGTCGAGGATGAGCCGGTTGACCTCGGCGGGTCGTTCCAGGTGGAGGAAGTGACCGGCCTGCGCGACCAGCTCGATCCGTGAACCGGCCGGGAGCGCCTGGTCCAGGCCCTCGACCAGTTCGGCGCCCATGCAGCCGTCCTGGGCGCCGTGCAGGTAGAGGATCTCCCCGGCCGGTCCGGCCTGGACCGCGGCCTGCTCGGCGGCGTAGCGCCCGGAGGGCGGCGCGGTGCCGAGCAGCGCCCGGTAGTAGCCGAGCGCGGCGCTCAGGTTGGCCGGCTCGCCCAGGCTGCGCCGGACGAACTCCAGGTCGGCCCGGGCGTCGTAGCCGGGCGACCAGTCGGCCCACAGCGACCCCCAGAAGCCGGGCTGGGTGGCGGCGAGCTCGCCGAGGCCGGTGGCGAAGACGAAGCTGTAGAAGGAGCGCTTGAGCTGCTCGTAGCGGAGGAAGACCCGGGCCTGGTGCGCCATCGGCATGACGCTCATCGCCACCGCGCGCCGGAAGCGGCCGGCGGTGCCGTACACGCCGAAGGCGCCCCAGTCGTGGCCGATGACCACCGCGTCGGCGTCGCCGCCGAGCTCCTCGTGCAGCGCGGCGACGTCGGCGGCCAGCGCGCCGAGCTCGAAGCAGTCGGGCACCTCGGTGGGCGCGTAGCCGCGCATGAAGGGCGCGACCGCGCGGTAGCCGCGCCCGGCCAGTTCCGGCATGAGGTGGCGCCAGGTGTGCGCGGTGTCGGGGAAGCCGTGCAGGCACAACGCCAGGGGGCCGTCGCCTAGGGACAGGTAGGCGAACTCCACCCCGTTGGCGTGGACGGTCCTGATCTCCATAGCGGGGAAACCTAGCATTCGTCCCGGTTCGGGCGTACCAAAGAGGCCTATGCGACGGGGATGGGTCCTTGCGCTCGCGTGCCTCACCATCGTGCTGGTGGTCTTCACCCTGGCCCCCGACGCCCTCGTGCTCACCCTCTTCCGCGGGTGCAGGGCGTGGGCGCCTCGGCGTTGTACGGCACGGCCACACCTCGAGGGGCCCTGAGCGCGGCCGGGCGCTGGGTGGGCGCCCTGTTGCCGCCGGGGTTGCTCAGGTCGCGATCAGGTCTGCGGCCTTCTCCCCGATCATGATCACCGGGGCGTGGGTGTGGCCGCGGTTGAGCGTCGGCATGATCGAGGCGTCGGCCACCCGCAGCCGGTCGACGCCGCGCACGCGCAGCTCCGGGTCGACGACCGAGGCCGCGTCGGCGCCCATCCGGCAGGTGCCGACCGGGTGGTAGAGGGTCTCCCCCTTCTCCCGCACCCACTGCGCGAGTTCCTCGTCGGTTCGCGGGTTGGTGTAGGGCGGGTACGGCCCGCCCGCGTAGGGGCGCATGGCGTCGGTGGCCAGGATCTTCTTGGCCGTCTTGAGCCCGGCGACCAGCCGTTCGACGTCGGCCGGGGCGGTCAGGTAGCCGGGGTCGACCACCGCCTTGCCGTCGCTCAGCGTCACCCGCCCCCGGCTCTCCGGCTGCAGCAGCACAGCGGCCACGGTCAGGCCGTGGCCGGTGGGCTTGTCCAGGCCGTGGTTGACGAACGGCCCGGGCGCGAAGATGAGCTCGATGTCGGGGGCGGGCTCGTCCGGCGTGGTCCTGATGAAGGCCACCGCCTCCCCCACGTTGGTGGTGAACGGCCCCGACCGGAGCACCACGAAGCGCAGCAGGTTGGGCAGCGAGTCGGCGGTGGCGATGGAGAGCGGCTGCCGGGTGGTCAGCAGGACGCCGCTGGCCAGGTGGTCCTGGAGGTTGCGGCCCACCTCGGGCAGGTCGTGCACCACCTCCACGCCTTCGGCGGCCAGGTCCTCGGCCGGTCCCACCCCGCTCTTCAGCAGCAGCAGGGGCGAGCCGATCGCGCCGGCGGCGAGGATGACCTCCCGCCGCGCGCCCAGCGTGGTCCCGCCGTGCCGGACGCCCACCGCGCGGCCGCCCTCGAAGAGCACGCGCTCCACCTCGGCGCCGCTGATCACCTTGAGGTTGGGGCGCTTGGCGACCGGCTTGAGGTAGGCGTCGGCGGCGCTCCAGCGGCGGCCCCGGTTCTGGGTGACCGGCGTCTGGCAGCAGCCCTCGTTGGAGCGGCCGTTCAGCTCATCGAGCCGGCGCATGCCCAGTTCCTCGCAGGCACGCAGGAAGGCGCCGGTCATCACGTTGGGGCTGCGCTGCTCGGAGATGTAGAGCGGGCCGGCCTCGCCGTACACGCCGCCGTGGTTGCTGCCGACGCGGCGCTCGGCCTTCCGGAAGTACGGCAGGACGTCCTCGTAGGTCCAGCCGGGCAGGCCCCACTGGTCGTAGTCGAGCGCGCAGCCGCGCACCCACATCTGGGCGTTGAGGCTGGAGGAGCCGCCGAGCATCCGCCCGCGCGGCCAGTAGAGCTCGCGGCCGAGCATCTCGGACTGCTTGGCGGTGGTGTAGTCCCAGTCGTAGGCGGTCTTGAAGAGCTTGGGGAAGCCCGCGGGGATGCGGATCTCCAGCTTGTCGTCGGGCCCGCCGGCCTCGACGAGCGCGACGCCGACGGCGGGGTCGGCCGACAGCCGGTTGGCCAGGACGCAGCCCGCCGATCCCGCTCCGACGATCACGTAGTCGTACTCCATGGGGCCTCCCGGCGCAGGTAACTAGCTACTTGCATACGCCGGGATGCCGACCTCGTCCATACGGTTTCGTAACCATTGTTACCTACCGGTCAGTATGAGGGTCCTGCAAAGATGTGGCTCGTACCACGCACCGAGGAAAGGGCCGCGATGCTCAACCTGTCGATCATCCTGGAAGACAGCGCACGGAACGCTCCGGACCGCGCCGCGGTGGTCTTCGGGGACATGCGCCTGCCGTACTCCATGGTCAACTCCGTGGCGAACCAGGTGGCCAACCTCCTGGTCGCGCGCGGGATCGGCAAGGGTGACAAGGTCGCGCTGCTCTGCCCGAACCTGCCGTACTTCCCCTTCGTGTACTACGGCATCCTCAAGGCCGGCGCCACCGTCGTGCCGCTCAACGTGCTGCTGCAGCCGCGCGAGATCGCCTACCACCTGGCCGACAGCGACGCCAAGGCGCTGTTCTGCTTCGAGGGCTCCCCAGAGCTGCCGATGGGCGCGCGCGGGCGCGAGGGCTTCGACGCGGCCGAGGGCTGCGAGCAGTTCTTCGTGCTGCCCGCCACGCCGCTGGCCACCGAGTCGGTGCACGGCGAGTCGATCTGGGCGGCGCTGGGCGGCATGTCGGCGGAGTTCGAGACCGTGCAGACCGCGCCGGACGACACCGCGGTGATCCTGTACACCTCGGGCACCACCGGCCAGCCCAAGGGCGCCGAGCTGACCCACATGAACATGCTGACCAACGCCATCGTCAGCGACGAGATGTTCCCCGGCAACCCGGACGGCGACGTCACCCTCTGCGTGCTGCCGCTCTTCCACTCCTTCGGCCAGACCTGCGTGATGAACATGGGCCTGCGCCGCCGCGCCACCCTGGTGCTGCAGCCGCGCTTCGAGCCCGGCGAGGCGCTGGAGATCATGCGCAAGGAGGGCGTGACCATCTTCGCCGGCGTGCCGACGATGTACTGGGCGCTGCTGTCGAAGATCCACGCCGACGGCGTCGAGGTGCCTGACACGCTCCGGGTCGCGGTGGCCGGCGGCGCCTCCTCGCCGGTCGAGGTGCTCAAGGACTTCGAGAAGACCTTCGGCATCCCGATCCTGGAGGGCTACGGCCTGTCGGAGACCTCGCCGGTGGCCAGCTTCAACCAGCTCGGCCGGCCCACCAAGCCCGGCACCATCGGCTTCCCGATCTGGGGCGTGGAGATGCGCCTGATCGACGGCGACTGGAACACCATCGAGGGCGAGGGCCCCGGCGAGATCGCCATCCGCGGCCACAACATCATGAAGGGCTACTACGGGCGGCCCGAGGCCACCGCCGAGGTGATGAAGGACGGCTGGTTCCGCACTGGCGACATCGCCACCCGCGACGCCGACGGCTACTACGCCATCGTCGACCGCGCCAAGGACATGATCATCCGAGGCGGCTTCAACGTCTACCCGCGCGAGCTGGAGGAGGTGCTGATGACGCACCCGGCGGTGTCGCTGGTGGCGGTCGTCGGCGTCCCGCACGACTCGCACGGCGAGGAGGTCAAGGCGTACGTCATCCCGGCCCCCGGCGTGAGCGTGACCGAGGAGGAGCTGATCGCCTGGTCGAAGGAGAACATGGCGGCCTACAAGTACCCGCGGATCATCGAGTTCCGCGAGGCGCTGCCGATGACCGCGACCGGCAAGATCCTCAAGCGCGAGCTGCGCTAGCCGCCCCGGGCCCGCGCCCGCCTCGTCCCGGGGGTAGAACGGGAGGAGGACTGGAGGGGGCCCCGGATGAGCGAGCAGTTCCAGCACCCGCGCTTCGCCGAGATGTACGTGCAGGCCGCCGAGACCGCCGACCGGCGCGGCGGCCGCAAGCACCGCGCCCGGCTCCTGGCCGGGCTCGCCGGGCGGGTGGTCGAGGTGGGCGCCGGGGACGGGCGCAACTTCGCGCACTATCCCCCGGCGGTCACCGAGGTGGTCGCGGTCGAGCCCGAGGACACGCTCCGGCGCTTCGCCCAGCGGGCCGCGGCGCGCGCGCCCGTGCCGGTCACCGTGGTCGACGGGCACGCCGAGGCGCTGCCGGACGGCCCGTTCGACGCCGCCGTCGCCTCGCTGGTGCTGTGCAGCGTGCCGTCGGTGCCGCGGGCGCTGGCCGAACTCGCCCGGGTGCTGCGGCCGGGCGGCGAACTGCGCTTCTACGAGCACGTACGCTCGGCCAACCCGCTGCTCGGGCTCTTCGAGGACCTGATCACCCCGCTCTGGAGCAAGGCGGCGGCCGGCTGCCACCCCAACCGGGCCACCCAGGCCGAGATCGAGCGGGCCGGCTTCCGCGTCGAGACGGCCGAGCGGTTCGGCTTCGCGCCGCAGCCGATGATCCCGCGCACCGCGCACGTCCTGGGCAGCGCCCGGCTCAGCTCCTGAGCCCGGTGTCGAGGGCGCGCATGCGCGCGGCGGCGAGCTCCACCACCACGCGGGTGGCCGGGGAGATCTCGCCCAGCGGCCGGTGCGCGATGGCGAAGCGCTCGAACATCGGCGGGCTCAGCGGCACCCAGCGGAGGTTGGCCGGGAGCCGGCTGCCCAGCCGCTGCAGCACCAGCCGCCAGCAGACCGTGTCGGCCAGGCCGCGGGCGGCGATGTCGAGCGCCATCTCCACGCTGTCCACCTCGACCCGGGTGCGTAACACCCGGCCCGCCCCCTCGGCCAGCCGGGCGAGCTGGCGGCGGGTGGAGTCCTCCTCGCGCCAGCTCACGTCCGGCAGCACCAGCGTCGCCTCCGCCAGGGCCGCGGCGGTGACCGGCTCGCGCAGCCGGTCGGGGTCGGTGCCGACGTAGACCAACTCGTCGCGCAGCACCTGGCTCACCGTCAGCGCCTCGTCGTCCAGCGGCAACGCGATCAACGCCGCCTCCAGCCGGCCCTTGCGCAGGTCGTCGATGGTCGCCGCGGAGTTCTGGCAGGTGATCTCGATCCGCACGCCCGGATGCCGCTCCAGCACGTCGGCCACCAGGTCGGCGCCCAGGTAGTAGTGCGCGATGTTGAACACCCCGAACCGCACGGTCCCGGTGAGCACCTCGCGGACCGAGGTCACCGCCCGCACGCCCGCCTCGACCGAGGCCAGGGCCGCCGCGGCGTGCGGGCGCAGGGCCGCCGCCGCCTCCGTCGGCACCACGCCCCGGCCCGCCCGCCGGAACAGCGCGGTGCCCAGGTGCTGCTCCAGCAGCCTGACCTGCTCCGAGACCGAGGGCTGGGCGTAGCCGAGCGCCGTCGCGGCGGCGGTGAACGAGCCGTGCTCCAGGGTGGCCAGGAAGCAGCGGAACTGGTGGAGGGAGACCAAGGCGACTCCTATGGCTGGTGAAGAAAAGCGAGGCTACCTCGATGGCTCGCCGCTCTCTAGCGTCGTCGCATGACCCGCACGTCGTCCGTCCAGCGCCGGTCCGTGGTGTCCGCCGGCGCGTTGTTGTGCCTGGTCTCGGCGACCGGGTTCGGGCTGTCGCCCCTGTTCGCCAAGCAGGCCTACGCGGCCGGGGTCGGCGTGCCGACCCTGCTGGCCGTGCGTTTCGCCGTCGCCGCGGCGCTGTTCTGGGCGATCGTCGCCTGGCGGCGGCCGAGGGTGCCGCCTCGCCGTACGCTGGCGGTCGCGGCGGCTCTCGGCGCGGTGGGGTACGCCTGCCAGGCCGCCTTCTTCTTCGGCGCGCTCACCCTGGCCGACGCCTCGCTGGTCTCGCTGCTGCTCTACGCCTACCCGGCGCTGGTGACCGTCCTGGCGGTGCTGCTGCGCCGCGAGTCCCTCGACGTACGGCGGGCGGCGGCGCTGGCCTGCTCGGCGGCCGGGCTGGTGCTGCTGCTCGGCGCGGGCGGCTCGGCGCACTCGGCCGGGGTGCTGCTCGCCCTGGGCGCCGCGGTCGCCTACTCCCTCTACCTGACCGTCGCCGCCGGGCTGCCCGCCGGGCTCGACCTGTACCTGCTGTCGGCGATCGTCTGCACCGGCGCCGCGGCGAGCATCGGCCTCACCGCGGCGGCCACCGGGACGCTGGTGCTGCCGGTCCGGCTCGACGCCTGGGTGTGGACCGTCGTGCTCGCCGTCGTCTCGACGGTCGTCCCGGTGATCACCATGTTCGCCGGCATCCGCGCGGTCGGCGCGCCCACCGCGGCGATCCTGTCCTGCGTGGAGCCGGCGATCACCGTGGCGTCCACCGCCCTGGTGTACGGCGAGCGGCTCAGCGCGCCGCAACTCGCCGGTGGCCTGGCCGTGCTGGCGTCGGTGGCTGTCCTTCAGATCCCGGGCCGGCGGGCTTTGCCGCGCGGCGGCTCTGGTGCAGAGCCAGGCCGGTGACGCCCAGCCCGACCAGGCCGAGGACGGCGGCGGTCCAGGCGGGCGCGGTGTAGCCGAAGCCGGCGTCGATGGTCAGGCCCGCGGCGAAGGAGCCGATGGCGTTGCCGACGTTGAACGCGCCGATGTTGGCCGCCGAGGCCAGCGTCGGCGCTCCGGCGGCGGCGTCCAGGACCCGGGTCTGCAGGGGCGGCACGGCCATGAAGCCGGCCAGCCCGAACAGGGTGATCGCGACGATGAAGGCGATCTGGCTGCTCGCGACGAAGCCCACCACGACCGACAGGACGGTCAGCAGGCCGACCGAGGCCAGGATGCTGCGCAGGACCGCCCGGTCGGCCAGCTTGCCGCCGATCAGGTTGCCCACGACCAGGCCGACGCCGAACACCGCCATGACGATCGGCACCGCGCCCGGCGAGAAGCCGCCGACGTCGGTCATCATCGGCGCGATGAAGGTGATCACCGCGAAGACCGGCGCGAAGCCGAACACGGTCATCGCCAGCGCCAGCCAGACCGCCCCGGAGCGGAAGGTGGCCAGCTCCTGCCGGATGCTGACCTGCGGGCGCGGCTGGCGAGGGACGAGGGCGAGCACCCCGGCGAGCGCGACGACGCCGATGCCGACGACGACCCAGAAGGTGGCGCGCCAGCCGTACGCCTGGCCGATCCAGGTGCCGAGCGGGACGCCGAGCACGTTGGCCAGGGTCAGCCCGGTGAACATCAGCGCGATGGCGCTGGCCCGGCGGCCGGGGGCGACCAGTTCGGCCGCGACGACCGAGCCGACGCCGAAGTACGCGCCGTGCGCGAAGGCGCCGAGGAAGCGGCCGGTCATGAGCACGCCGTAGGAGGGCGCGAGGGCCGACAGCAGGTTGCCGGCGATGAACAGGACCATCAGCGCGACCAGCATGTGCTTGCGCGACAGCCGGCCTCCGAGCATGGTCAGCGGCGGCCCGCCGATCGCCACGCCCAGGGCGTAGCCGGAGACGAGCAGGCCCGCGACCGGGATCGAGACGCCGAAGTCCGCCGCCAGATCGGGCAGGAGCCCGTTGATGATGAACTCGGTGGTGCCGATGCCGAAGGCGCTGATCGCGAGGGCGAACAGGGCGAGAGGCATACACTATCCCCCAGACGACGTTAGTAAGCGTGTGCATTAGTTGCACGCGCCGACTACATAAGCACACAAGTAGCTGGAGGGGCAAACGTGGCCATCGCCGACGACGCCGTCGAGGCGCGCGCGCAGGGCTGGCGCACCCTCGCCGCCCTGCACGCCCGCATCGAGGACCGGCTGGAGAAGGAACTGCAGCGCGCCCACGAGCTGAGCGTCAGCGAGTACACCGTGCTCGACGTGCTCGGCCGCCAGGACGGCTGGCACATGCGCATGCAACAGCTCGCCCGGGCGGTGGTGCTCAGCCAGAGCGCGACCACGCGGCTGGTGACCCGGTTGGAGAACCGCGGGCTGCTGCGCCGTTACCTGTGCGAGGACGACCGCCGGGGGATCTACTCCGAGGTCACCCCGGCCGGGTGCGAGCTGCTCGCCGCCGCCCGCCCGGTGCACGACGCGGTGCTGAAGCAGGTGCTGGACGAGGCCGCTCAGGAACCCGAGCTGGGGCCGTTGGCCGGGGCGCTGTTGAGCGGAGGCTGATCCGGGCGGTCGAATGGGCAGCTCGCCGTCTCCTCGCGCCCGCCCAGCAGGACGACCCGGACGACGCCCCGGCCCCTCGGGCCTTTCGCCGCCGTGCAGGCGACCTGGCTGACCGCCAGCGGGGACAGCTGCTTCGCGCCGCCGAGGTAGACGGTCACGGCCGAGCCGAGGATGAGCGTCTCCAGGGTCAGCCCGCGAGGCAGGTCGGTGGTCAGGCCCAGCTCGCGCTCCAGTTCGCTGGGCCCGGCCAGCAGCAGGCGCAGCCGCGTCTCGGGCCGGTGGAAGCCCTCGGCCCGGCGGACGGTCGAGTGCAGCGCGCCGTTCTTGACGAAGAACAGCCGCGGGCCCGAGCCGAGACCGGAGGGCGCCGGGCCGGCGTCGATCGCGTCCGACGGCTGGATCCCGCAGCCGGTCGCCACCAGCAGCGCCAGCGCGGCCAGCCACCGCAGGCTGCTACGCATGCCGGCCGTCCAGCGGCAGGCGCAGGGTGAACTCGGCGCCGCCGTCCCGGGCGCGGCCGGCGATCAGCGTGCCACCGTGCAGGTGGGCGTTCTCCCAGGCCAGCGCCAGGCCGAGGCCGCTGCCGCCGTCGTGGCCCGAGTCGCGGGTGCGGGCGGCGTCACCCTTGACGAAGCGCTCGAAGATCCGCTCGCCGAGCCCGTCGGGCAGGCCCGGCCCGTGGTCGGTCACCGTGATCACCACCTCCTCCGCCTCGCGCCGCAGCGCGATCTCCACCGGGGGCGCCCCGTGCCGCAGGGCGTTGCCGACCAGGTTCGCCACGATCACCTCGAACCGGCGGGGATCCACCGAGGCGACGACCCCCGCCGACAGGTCGGTGCGCACCGCGTCCGTCCAGCCCCGCGTCCGCAGGCACGCCTCGACCGCCGTGGCCAGGTCGAGCTCGCCGAGCGAGAGCGTGGCCGCCCCGGCGTCGAAGCGGGAGATCTCCATCAGGTCCTCCACCAGCCTGGCCAGGTTGCGGGTCTCCGCCCCGACCGTCCGGCTGGCCTCGGCCAGGTCGTCGTCGAGGCGGGCGCTCTCCTCCTCCAGCACCTCGGCGACCGCCATCATGGTGGCCAGCGGGGTGCGCAGCTCGTGCGAGACGTCCGCGGCGAAGCGCCGGGCCGAGCGCAGGGTGCGGTCGAGGGTGGCTGCGGTGGTGTTGAAGGTCGCGGCCAGCTCGGCCAGCTCGTCGTTGCCCCGGGGGCGGAGCCGTACCTGAAGGTCGCCGCCGGCCATCCGCCGTGCCGCGCGGCCGAGCTCGCGCACCGGCCGCAGCACCTGCCCGGCCGACAGGACGGCCAGCAGGACGGCCAGCAGCAGCGCGCCGCCGACGATCAGCACCACCATCCGGGCCATGGAGTCCAGCTCGGCCTGCTCCTCGCGCAGGGAGCTGACCACGTACACCTCGGGCTCCGGCCCGCCGCCGCCGGTCAGCACGGTGCCCACCGCGAGGTACGGCGTGCCGTCCAGGATGTAGCGCTGCCAGGCCAGGCGCCGGTCGCCGGCGACGGCGCGGCGCAGCTCGGCCGGGATCGCGGTCGCCAGCCGCTCGTCGTTGTGCACGACCTTGCCGCCCAGGAACACCGCGACCGCGTCGGTGCTGGAGGGCGGGTCGAGCGCCTCCATGATCTCGGTCATCCCTTGCTCGTCGAGCGGGTGGTCGAGCATGGGCGCGAGCTGGGTGAGCGTCTCGCGCACCTGGAGGCCGAGGGTGACCTGCACCTTGTCGAGGATGAGGTTGCGGGCGTGGACGTAGGTGGCGGTGGCCGTGGCGGCGGCGGTGACGAGGGTCAGCGCGGTGAACGCGAGGATCAGCCGCGGCCGGAGCCCGCGCAGCCACCGCCCGCCGCTCACCGCGGGTCCGGCTGGAAGCGGTAGCCGAAGGTGCGCACGGTCTTGACGTGCACCGGGCGGGCCGGGTTCGGCTCGATCTTGGCGCGCAGCCGCTGCACGCAGGCGTCCACGATGCGGGAGTCGCCCAGGAAGTCGTGCTCCCACACCGCCTGGAGCAGGTGCTGCCTGGACATCACCACGCCCGGCGAGCGGGACAGCTCCAGCAGCATGCGCAGCTCGGTCGGGGTCAGCGCGACCTCCTGCCCGGCCCGGGTCACGGTCAGCGAGTCGCGGTCGATCTCCAGCTCGCCGTACCGTTCGGCGCCCGAGGGCACGCGCTCGCCCCGGCGCAGGATCGCCCGGATCCGGGCGTCCAGGACGCGGGGGCGGATGGGCTTGACCACGTAGTCGTCCGCGCCGGCCTCCAGGCCGCTGACGATGTCGAGGTCGTCGTCGCGCGCGGTCAGCATGATGATCGGGGTGGTGCCCGCGGACCTGATCCGCCGGGCGACCTCGAAGCCGTCGATGCCGGGGAGCATCAGGTCGAGGACCACGATCTCGGGTACCGCCGCGCGGAGCAGTTCGAGCGCCTCCTCGCCGGTTCCGGCCTCGTGGAGCTGGTGGCCCTGACGGCGCAGGCCCATGCTGAGCCCTCGCCGGAGCGAGGGGTCGTCTTCGACCAGGAGTACGCGCGCCATGCCGTCAATTATCGGCGGCGGTGGCGTATGCCCAGGTTGATCGCCGGCTTCTGTAGCACGGCCATGACATTTCCCGGCGTGGCCCGGCTTGTGGCCCGGCTTGTGGCACGGCCGTGACATTTCGGCGACGAACCCAGGTCACCTCGAAACGACGGTGACAGGCATGAACCTGCACCGGAACCCGCTCCCGGCCGTTCTCGCGCTCGGCCTCGTCCTGCTCCTGACCGCCTGCGAGGCCATCAGCCACGCCTCGGCCGACCCCACCACCGGGCTCACCGCCGGCACCCGCGCCGCCTACCTCAAGGCCGCGAAGGCCGCCAAGGCCGCCGGTTTCGAGCTGCGCATCACCTCCGGGTACCGCACCCCCGACCAGCAGCGGGCCGAGTTCCGCGAGGCGGTCGGCCGGTACGGCTCGGCGGAGGAGGCGGCCAAGTACGTGCTCCCTCCGGAGAAGTCGGCGCACGTCAAGGGCACCGCCCTCGACCTCGGCCCGGAACCGGCCGCCCGCTGGCTGGAGCAGACCGCCGGGCGCTACCGGCTCTGCCGGATCTATGCCAACGAGTGGTGGCACTTCGAGTACCGGCCCTCCAAGCGCTGTCCCCGCCTGCTCCCCGACGGCACCCATGCCCGCTGACCTGACGATCTTCGTAAGGAAACGGTCGAGCGCCGGTCCCGATGCGGTCGTCACCGCGCCCGCGCTCCACCCCCCACGGCCACGATGAACCACGATGAACCCCGGTCCCCAACCGGAAGGCGTCCCACCGTGGCCCCCACCACCCTCCGCCCGCCGCTCGCACCTCCGGCCGCCGGCACCCGCGTGGCCTCCCTCGACGCCCTGCGCGTGCTCGCCGTCTGCGGGGTGGTCGCCATCCACCTGTTCGGCCTCATCGTCGTCGCCCCCGATCTCCGCGGCACCCCCACCTGGTGGGCCGGAGCCGCCCTGGACCTCGGGTTCGTCTGGGTGGTCCCGGTCTTCGTGATGATCAGCGGCGTCCTGACGCTGGACCCGCGCGCGCACTCCCGCGGCGTCGCCGCCTTCTACGCCCGCCGCGCCAAGAAGATCGTCCCGGCGCTGGTCGCCTGGCATCTGATCTACCTGTTCGTCGTCCGTGCCTTCCTGCGCGGCGAGGAGCTCACCGCCGCCGGCGTGACCCGGATGCTGCTCGACGCCAAGGTCTTCACCGCCCTGTACTTCCTCTGGCTCGTCCTCGGGCTCTACGCCGTCGCCCCCGTGCTGGCCGCCTTCCTGTCCGGCGGCGGCCCCCGCCGCGCCCGCGTCCTGGCCGCGACGCTCCTCGGGTGGACCGCGGTCGCCTTCCTGCTGCCCGGCCTGGCCGAGTCGCTCGGCCTCGCCCGCCCGCTCTCCCTCGGCGTCTGGACGATGTGGTGGCCCTACGTCGGCTACTTCGTGCTGGGCTGGGCCGTCCGCGACGTGCTGCTGACCCGCCGTGCCACCCTCTGGACCGGGCTCGCCGCCCTGGTCCTGGCCGCCGAGATCGTCTGGCAGTACGGCACCGCCGCCCCGGGCAGCCTGCTGGCCCTGGTCAGCCCGGTGAGCTACCTCGGTCCGGCCGTCATGGCCCTGTCCCTGGCCGTGTTCCTGGTCGGCCGCTCCGCCCTGCGCCACCTCCGCCCCAGCCCGTGGCTCACCCGGCTGTCCGACGCCTCCTTCGGCGTCTTCCTCATGCACCTGCTCGTCTTCGAGACCATCAAGCGGCTGGCCCCCTGGCTGGCCGACGCCCACGCCCCGCTCCTGCTGGGCTGCACCTACCTGATGGTGCTCGCGCTCTCCTTCGGCGCCTCGATCGCGCTGTCCCGCGTCCCCTACCTGCGCGCGCTCGTCTGACCCGCGCCCACGGCCACGCTCACGGCCGTGGTGCGCCGCCGCCAGTAGGCCAGCACGGCCGCCCCGAGCAGCGGCCCCCAGACCGGACACGGGAACAGCAGCACGAACAGCACGCCGTCCAGCCACGAGCCCAGTTGCACGGCGGTGGCCAGCACGCCGGGCGCCGAGACGCACAACGCGAGGGCGGCGAAGGCGCCGGGCACCACGGCCAGCAGCACCGGCACCGGCCGCCCGCCCACCCGGGGCACCCAGCGCGGGAAGACCTCGCCCCACCGGCTGATCAGGCCCAGCGTCAGCACGACGGCCAGGACCGCGCTCATCCCGATCATGAACCCCTGCAGCCGGGTGGCCGGATCGCCGCCCGGCTGCGCGAGCAGCTCGACGTGCCCGGTCCGCGGGTCGAAGCCGCCGAGCGGCCACGGCGTCGCCCAGGACAGCCGGGCCACCGCGTACGGCACGCCGCCCAGGGCGGCCAGGATCGTCACGGTCCGGCCCCAGCGCGGGTTCGCCGCCTCCTCCGGCTGCGCGAGCCCGCGGTAGGCCAGCCACGCCCACGTCACCGCGGCGATCGCCATCGCCCACGACCACGCGATCCGCTCCGCGAAACGCCCGAAGCCGGTGGCCAGGCCGGCCACGTAGTGCGGCAGCGCGTCCGTCAGGGTCAGCGCCAGCACCACCCCGCCGACCAGGACGAGCGCCGCGCCGTACGCGACCGGGCGGCGCCGCAGGACCCCGATCGCCACCAGCGCCACGACCCCGGCCACGACGGCCGGGATCATCGCGTACCCGAGCGAGGCCAGCACCGACGCGTCGCACATCACCAGCAGGAAGAACGCCCCCTGGACCGCCGCCCCCACCGCCGCGAGCCGAGGCCGCGACCGCTGCGCCGGCGCCACCAGCAACCCCAGCACTCCCGAGGCGGCCAGCAGGGCCGTCCCGGCCTCGCGCTCCACCCAGTGGTTGAACCCCACCGACACCTCGCTCGCCGCCCCGTACGGGTAACTCTCCGGGACGAACCACCACAGGACCGCCACGGCCAGCGTTGCCAGCGAGACGATCGACGACACCGACATCCGGCGCATGCCCACTCCTCTTCGATCTCCGCGGACGAGCCTGCCGGGCGGCCGGGCGGCGAACCTCCCCCGGCGAGGGGAGGCCCTTCCCTCCGCCGAGGGAACCTGGGCCGGACCCGGCGTCCCGGAGCCGATCGGGGCAGGAGGCCGAGGCGGCCCGTTTTCCGCCCTCGGCTACTCTCTGCCTCACTGATGTCGATCAGCGGTCCCAGCCGGGCCGCCCCCTCCGGGAGATGCCGAACCACATGACCACGCCCCCCACCAGTTCCCCCGTCCGGATCGGTGTGCTCGCCCCCTTGTCCCGGCCCGGGTGGGTCCAGGCCGGTGAACACCTGCTCGCCGGTCTGGAGCTGGCCGCCGCCGAGGTGAACGCCGGCGGCGGTGTTCAGCTCGACCTGGTGGTCCGTGACACCGCGGCCGACGCCCAGAAGGCCGAGGCGGCGGTCGACGAGCTGGCCGGGCTGGGTGTGACCGCCCTGGTGGGCGAATACCACAGCGTGGTGGCCCGAGCGGTCGCCGCCCGAGCCGATGCCCTGGGCGTGCCGTACCTCTGCTCGTCAGCCGTCCTGGACGCCCTCATCGACCAGCCGTCAGAGTGGGTGGCCCGCATCGCCCCGGCGCAGTCGCGCGGCTGGCGGCTGTACGCCGACTTCCTCCTCGGCGCCGGACACCGGCAGGTCGCCGTAGCCACGCAGCCGAGCGTCTACTGGGCTTCGGGAACCCGCATCCTGCGCGAGCACCTCGCCGCCGGCGGCGGCACCCTGGTCGAGCTCGACCTGAACACCCTGGACGCCGCAGCCGTCTGCGACACCCTCGCCGGGTCCCAGGCCACCGCGCTCCTCATGCTGTCCGGCATCCCGGACCCGGCGGTGCCGGTGGTGAAGGCCGTCCGCGCCGACCCCCGCCTCACCGGCCTCCTGATCGGCGCCCCGGCCGGGCAGCCGGAGTTCGCCGAATGGCTGGCCGCCCTGGGGGCCGACGGCGCCGGGATCCCGTTCCTGCGCTACCTTCCCGAGCAGCTCACCCCCCTCGGGACCCGCGTCGACCCCGCCCTGCGCTCCCGCCTGGGCGGCGCGCCGTCGTTTGTGGCCTTCGAGGGCTACGACACCATCACCGTCCTGGCCGACGTGCTCCGCACCCATGGCGCGGACCGAGCCCGCGTAGCCGCCGCCTGGCCGCACGTCTCCGTCGAGGGCACCCGCGGGGTCATCAGCTTCACCCGCGTGCCGGGCATCAACGTCTGGCAGTGGGCCTGGCCGCCCATCCAGGTCGTGGAGCGCGACCCGCAGACCCTCGACCACTTCCGGGTCCTGCACTCGGGCTGAACCCGCCCCGGGCGGCTCCGGGCGGAGGTCCTCCCGCTGTGGGAGCCGGAGGTCTCCCGGTTGTTCCAGCCGTTGGGGGTGAGGCCCGGCGCTGCCGGGCCTTCCCCTGATCGGTCCACCGCACCGGGCGAACCTCGAAGGGCTCGCCCGGTTCCGGAGGGCACCCTCACCGCTTTCCCGGCGCGGAATGCCTCCGCGCCGGGGGGGTCAGAGGCGGTCGAGGGCCTGGCGGAGGGTGCCCAGGCCGATGGGGCCGAGGTCCAGGGCAGCCGTGTGCCACGCCTTGAGGTCGAAGCCGGGCTTGGCCTGAGCGGCAGCCCGGGCCTCCAGCCAGGCCCGCTCGCCGAGCTTGTAGCTGATCGCCTGGGCGGGCCAGCCGAAGTACCTGATGACCTCGGGCACCACGGTGTGCGGTTCGGCCCGGCCGCGGTCGCGCAGGAAGTCGACCGCCTTCTCGAAGGTCCAGGCCGTCCCGTCGGCCATCGGCAGTTCGAGGTGGACGCCGAGGTCGATGACGACGCGGGCGGCGCGGAGCGCCTGGGCGGTGAGCATGCCGAGCCGGGTGCCGGGCGCGGAGAACCAGCCGAGCTCGTCGGCCAGCCGCTCGGCGTACAGCGCCCAGCCCTCGCCGTGCCCGCTGACCCAGGAGAAGCGGGCGAAGCGGGAGAGCTTGTCCCCGGCGACGGCGACGGCGCCGAGCTGGAGGTGGTGGCCGGGCACGCCCTCATGGAAGACGGTGCTGAGGTCGCTCCAGGTGGCGAACTTGGTGCGCCCGCCGAGCGGCCACCAGGTGCGTCCGGGCCGGGAGAGGTCCTCGCTGGGCCCGGTGTAGTACGGCGCGCCGGAGGTGGAGCCCGGGTTGAGCACGACGTCCACGGTCTTGAGCGCCTCGGGGATGTCGAACAGCACCCCGTCGAGCTCGGCGATCGCGCTGGCGTGCTGCTCCTTGAGCCAGGCGAGGTAGGCCTCGGGCCCGTCGACGTACTGCGTGGCGTCGAGGTGGGCGATGGCTTCGGAGACGGTCGAGCCGGGCAGGATGGCGTGCGCCTCGCGGGCCATCTCCTCCTCGATGCGCTCGAGTTCGGCCCAGCCCCAGGCGTAGGCGTCGTGCAGGTCGATGTCGTCGCCGAGGGAGTCGCGGGCGGCGATGCGGTAGCGGTCGAGGCCGACGGCGTCGCGCTCGGTGGCATTGGGGGCGTACCGCTCGCGCAGGTAGCGGGCGAAGTCGGCGTAGCCTTCGTGCGCCTGCCGTACCGCGTCGGCGAGGTCGCGGGCGACGGGGCCGTCGCCGTAGTCGGCGAGCAGGCCGTCGTGGGTGCCTGCGTAGCGCTCGGCCTGCTCGGCGGCGCCGAGGGCCTGGCGGCGGGCGGCGGTGAGGCCGCGGGCGAGTCCTTCGTCGAGGGTGACGCGGTAGGTGGCGAGCATGCCGGGGATGGCGGCCAGGTGGGTGGCGATCTTGTGCCACTGCTCGTCGTCGCCCTGGGGCAGCATGTCGATGCTGTCGCGCACGCCGGCGACCAGGCCGAAGGGCGCGCTGAGGTCACGGTACGGCTCGCCGCTGTCGTGCCAGGCCAGGCGGCTCTCCAGGCGTTCGCGCAGTTGCGCGGCGGCCTGGACGTCGGCGTCGCCGGTGGGCTCGAGGGTGTCGAGCTTGGCGAGGGTGGCCCGGATGTGCTCCGCCCTGGCGGCGTGGCCGTCCGGGCTGTAGTCGGTGGCCGGGCCGAAGTCGCCGTTGATGCCCATGTAGACGGCGTCGAGCGGGTCGAGCTCGGCCGCGCGGAGGATGTGCTCATCGCACAGACGGAAAATCGGAGTCACTGTCGCACGATATCCGGACATCTTGCGGTGGCATGCACCGGCGGCCTGCGGAAAGCGTCCCGCAAGGAATCCCGGTTACGCTGCCTCCATGAGCCAGCAGACGGTGACCGACGCCCGATTCGGCGAGATCTTCCTGACCGCCGATCGCGAGCAGGGCCGGTTCGGCGTGTCCGGGGCGGAGATCCCCGAGACGTTCATCCGCCGCGATCTCGACCTGCTCGCCGCCAAGGCCGCGGCCCCCATCGGCACCCGCACCCCGGAGGTGCTCTCGGTGACGGTGGACGGCCTGCCTGCCGTACTGGAGCTGGGGCCGGGCGGGCTGACCCGCCGCTCCTACCGGGTCAGGGTGACGGCCGGCGAGACCGGGTACGAGCTGACGCCGAACACCCCCGAGACGAGCCTGCTGGTCCGCCACCCGGACCGGACGCCGATGGGCGAGATCACGGTGCTGGAGGAGGGCCCGCGCGCGGAGTGGACCGAGGAGGCCGACGCCACGGGCGCGGCGATCGGGTACACGCTGGCGCTGGCCTTCGGGGTGGGGGCCAACCACCCGCTGCACGTGATCATCGACAGCGCCATCCTGGGCGGGTACTAGCGGGAGACCACCGGAGCCGTCGCCGGGAAAATCGGGTGGACGGGGGCGTCGCCGAGCTGGGATAGTCCCCGCCGTGAGCAGCACCCTCGATTCCACCCTCGTCCTCCGTGAGGCGCGGCCCGGCGATCTCGACCAGATCAGCGCCCTGATCACCGCCCGGATGGAGCCGGCCGACGCGGTCGACCTCCGGCTGGTGGTCACCGATCCCGAGGCCGGCTGGGCCTCGTGCGCGGTGGTGGTCGACGGCGAGCGCGTCGTGTCCACCGCGACCCTCCTGGACGAGGAGGTGCGGGTGGGCGGGGTACGGTTGCCCGCCGGTCAGGTCGAGCTGGTGGCCACGGACAGCGAGTACGAGGGCCGCGGGCTGGTGCGGGCGCTCATGGCCTGGGCGCACGAACGGTCGGCGGCGCGCGGCCACGTGATCCAGACGATGATCGGGATCCCGTACTTCTACCGGCTGTTCGGCTACGAGTACGCCATCGACATCCCGCCCGTCCTGCCCGTGCACACCGTGCCGGGCGGCGAGGGGACGCCGGTGCTGCGCGAGGCCACGGCGGAGGACCTGCCGGCGATCACCAGGCTCCAGGAGGCGGCGCAGAGCGGGTTCGACGTGGCCATGCCGCACTCGGCGCCCTGCCGGCGCTGGCTGCTGGAGCACAAGGCGAGCACCACGTGGGTGCTCGACCGGGACGGCGTGGTCGTGGCCACCGGGCGCACGATGCCGCCCGGTGACGAGGTGCTCCTGGCCGAGGCCGCCGCGCTCGACGAGGCCGCGGCGCTCGATCTGCTGCGCGCGGTGCACGCGCGCTTCCCCGGCAGCCAGGTGCAGGTCGTGCACCGGGCCGGGACGGTCACCGACGCGGCCTGGCGGGAGTTCGCCGAGTACCGGCCGCGCACCGGCGCCGAGCAGTACTACGTGCGCATCCCGGAGGTCGCGACGCTTCTCGACCGGCTGCGGCCGGTGTTCCAGGAGCGGCTGGCGGCGGCCGGGATCGACCACACGGGCAAAAACCTGGTCATCTCCACCTACGGGGCGCACTACCGCATCCCGGTCACCGAGGACGGGCTGGGCGAGGTGGTCACCGGCGGGACGATGCAGGGACCGGGCTCGGTGGGCGGGGTGGGCGTGGCTCCCGACCAGTTGCCTGCGCTGCTCTTCGGGCCGCACGGGCTGGAGGGGCTCGGCCGGATCCGGCCCGACGTCTACGGTGGTGAGCTGTACCGGGCGTTGTTCCCGCCGCTCACCGCGGACGTGCTCAGCTTCTACCTCCCGTACTGAAATCCTCCGAACCGACAATGGGTCTATGAGTCTCACCGCGCGGCAGCTCAACCGGGCCACCCTCCAGCGCCAGCTCCTCCTGAGCCGTGCCGAGCTGTCCGTCCCCGACGCCGTCCGGCATCTGGTCGGTCTCCAGGCCCAGGAGGCAGCCTCGCCGTACCTGGCGTTGTGGAACAGGCTGGCCGGCTTCGAGGCGGCCGACCTGGACACGCTGTTCGCCGACCGCGGCGTGGTCAAGGCGTCGCTGATGCGGCTCACCCTGCACGCCGTGCACATCGAGGACTACCCGGCGCTGCACGCGGTGATGACGCCGAACCTGCGCGCCTCCCGGCTGCACGACGCCCGGTTCGCCGAGAGCGGGCTGACCGTCGCCGAGGCCGACGCGCTGCTGCCGGGGCTGGACGAGTTCGCGCTGACCCCGCGCACGGCCGGGGAGATCGAGAAGTACCTGGAGACGGCGCTCGGCGAGCCGCGCGAACGGGTCTGGTGGGCGCTGCGGACCTTCGCCCGGCTGCACCACGCGCCCACCGGCGGCCCGTGGTCGTTCAAGACGGGCCGGGCCTCGTTCGTGGCCGCGGGCGGTGAGCCGAGCTCGGCCGAGGAAGGGCTGCGGGAGCTCGTGCTGCGCTACCTCGGCGCGTTCGGGCCGGCGTCGGTGGCCGATGTCGCGCAGTTCACCCTGCTCGGGCGGCCGCTGATCCGGCAGGAACTGGCCCGGCTCGGCGAGCGGGTGCGCCGGGTCGAGGGGCCCGGCGGGACGGAGCTGTTCGACCTGGCCGGCGGCGAGGTGCCGGACGAGGCGACGCCCGCGCCGGCCCGGCTGCTGGGGATGTGGGACAACGTGCTGCTGGCCTACGCCGACCGGGCGCGGATCATTCCGGCCGAGTTCCGTCCCGCGGTCATCCAGCGCAACGGGGACGTGCTGCCGACCCTGCTGGTGGACGGGTACGTCGCCGGGGTGTGGCGGGTGGTCGAGGGCGGGATCGAGGCGACCGCCTTCCGGCCGCTCTCCGAGGCGGAGTGGGCCGGGCTGGCCGTGGAGGCGGCGGCGCTCACCGCCTTCTTCTCCGGCCGCGACCCGGCCCTGTACCGGCGGTTCGGGCACTGGTGGGTCAAGGGCCTGCCCGGCGTCGACGTGCGAGTCCTGCCCGGTTAGCGGCGGCCCACCCAGACGTGGCGCTCGGCCCGCAGGTGCAGGTCATCGCGGCGCAGCAGTCCGCCGGGCGAGTGCTCGTCGAGCAGGACGTCGAGCGTCTTCTGGTCGTCGGCCGCCACCTGGCCGCCCAGGCCCTCGCGGAAGCGCTGCAGGGTGACCTGCGCGTACCGGCGGGTGAGGCCGGGCACCGGCGAGCGCTGCTCCAGCGAGACGACACGCTCGGTGACCTCGGTGAACCCGGCCGCCGTCAGCCGGGGACCCCAGTCGTCGCCCAGGTGCGGCATCTCCTCGGCGTGCCGCTCGGCACGGGCGGCGTGCAGCCGCTCCTCCAGGCCGGGACGGCCGAAGCCGAGGTCGTGGGGCAGGAAGCGCGGGAAGCCGTCCATCTCGACCAGCGCGACCAGCCCGCCGGGCCGCAGCGCGGCGAGGATCTCGCGCAGCACCCGGTCGGGGTCGGCCAGGTGGTGCACCGAGCCGGCCGCCCAGACCAGGTCCAGTTCCCGGGCCTCCGCCGGCCAGCCCGCGTCGAGGTCGGCCTGGAGGGTCCGGACCCGCTCGGCCAGGCCGAGCTCGCCGGCCTTGTGCCGCAGGCCGTGCAGGTAGCGCGGGGACAGGTCCACCGCCAGCACCTCGGCGCCGGGGAAGCGGCGCAGCAGGGTGAGCGTGCCGGTGCCGGTGCCGGCCCCCAGGTCGAGCAGGCGGGCCGGGGCGGGCTCGCCCGCCAGCTCCGCCAGCCAGTCGGCAACCTCGGCCAGGGGCTCGCGGAGCACCTCGGCGTCGAGATCGAGCATTTCGGCCATGAGGGCTTCGCTGTCGTGATCATGGCCGTGCTGGTGGTGCGCGTGCTTCGTCATGCTTCGACAGTAGGCGGTACTTGCCCTAGAGACATACCATCTTGCGTATGAAGCAAGACAACGACGTGGACGCCCTCGTCCGGAAGCGGATCCGGGGGCTTCGCGTGGCGATGGGCTGGTCGCTCGACGACCTGGCGGGGCGGTGCTACCTCAGCCCGTCCACGCTGAGCCGCATCGAGACCGGCCACCGGCGCATCAGCCTCGACCAGCTCAGCGCGATCGCGCACGCCCTGGGCAGCACGATCGACCAGCTCGTCGAGCCCGCCGACGACACCGACGTGATCATCCGGCCGCACCACGACCCCGAGCGGGGCGTCACCACCTGGATGCTGACCCGCGAGCCGGGCGCCTCGGTGGCCAAGATACGGCTGACCAGGCCCGCGCCCACCGACCCGGCCGCGCTCAAGGTGCATCCCGGCCGGGACTGGTTCACCGTGCTGTCCGGCACGCTGGAGCTCGCCCTGGGCGAGCGCCGCATCCTGGTCGAGGCCGGCCAGGCGGCGGAGTTCTCCACCATGATCCCGCACGCCTTCGGGGCGCACGACGGGCCGGTGGAGATCCTCGGCATCCTCGACCACGAAGGCCAGCGCACCCACCTACGGACCTTGGAGTGAGCATGAGCGCGGACGCACGGATCGACCAGGCCTTGGAGCTCTACGAGCGCGCGGTGTACGCCGGTGACACCGGCGCCTTGGCCACGGCCGAACGCGCCCTGTCGGCGGTCGAGGCCGATCTGCTGGTGGGGCGGGGGCGGGTGCTGCACGCCCGGTTTCTGGCCGATCGGCAGGCTGATCCGGGCGAGCTCGGGTTGTTCGAGCAGGCGCTGGGGATCTACCGGGCGCTCGGGGATCCGGTGGGTGAGGCCGAGGCACTGTTCTGGGTGGGGTGCTTCCACCAGGTGGTGCTCGGCGATCACGACACCGCAGTCCCGTTGCTGGAGCAGGCGGCCGGGCTGGCGGGCGAGCACGGGGCGCGGAGGACGCAGGCCGAGGCGCTGCGGCATCTGGGCATCGCGGCGCATGCCGCCGGGCAGCTCGATCGTGCCCGGGAGCGGCTCGAAGAGTCGGTACGGCTCCGCCGCGAGCTCGGGCTCTGGGCGGGTGTGGCGGCCAACCAGGTGGGGCTGATCCACCTCGCCGCGGCGCAGGGGCGGCACGCCGAGGCCCGGGAGCTGGCGGAGGAGGCGGCCGGGCTGGCCGCCGAGGCGGGGGCGGCGCGCATCCTGGGTCAGGTCGAGGAGGCGCGCGCCCACGCTAGGTCCGTGGAACGCCCGGAGCCCTGAGGCCCCGGGCGGCCCGAAAACGGCCCTGCGAAAGACTCAGGGCCAGTCGAGGGCGGGGCGCAGCGGGACGCCCGACCGGGCCTGGTCGTCGAGCTTGACGGCCAGCACCTGGTGCAGCTGCACCTTGTTGCGCTCGAAGCCGACGATGCAGCCGGCCATGTACAACCGCCAGACGCGGGCCGTGCCGAGGCCGACCTCCTGGACCGCGTCCTCCCAGTTCTCGTCGAGGTTGTCGCACCAGAACTTGAGCGTCTTGGCGTAGTGCTCGCGCAGGTTCTCCTCGTGGCGGATCTCGAAGCCGAGGTCCTCCATCTGCCGGATCAGGTAGCCCACCGACTCCAGCTCGCCGTCGGGGAAGACGTAGCGGTTGATGAAGCCGCCCTTGTTGAAGGTCTTCTCCGAGCCGGTGGGCCGGGTGATGCAGTGGTTGAGCAGCCGGCCGCCCTGCTTGAGCTTGCCGTACAGGAAGGAGAAGTAGGCGGGCAGGTTGTCCTTGCCGATGTGCTCGGTCAGGCCGATGGAGCTGACCGCGTCGAAGCCGGTCTCGGTGACGTCGCGGTAGTCCATGTGCCGGACCTCGGCCAGGTGCTCCAGCCCGGCCTCCTTGATCGCCTGCTGCGCCCACTCGGCCTGCTGCTTGGACAGGGTGACGCCGAGCGCCTTGACGCCGTACTCGCGGGCGGCGTGGATGACCATGCCGCCCCAGCCGCAGCCGACGTCCAGCAGCCGCATGCCGGGCTTGAGGCCGAGCTTCTTGGCGACCAGGTCGAACTTGGCGTACTGCGCCTCTTCCAGCGAGGCGTCCTCGTCGGGGAAACACGCGCAGGTGTAGGCCATCGAGGGGCCGAGCACCCAGCGGTAGAACCGGTTGGACACGTCGTAGTGGTGGTGGATCGCCTCGGCGTCACGCTGCTTGGCGTGCCGCGAGCCGAGCCTGGCCAGGGCGCTCTGCCGTACCTCCTGCGGGGGCGGCGGCACCCGCATCAGCAGCGGCTTCATCCCGAGCGCGCGGACGGCGTCCACCTTCTCGCTCAGGGACAGGTCGTTGGTGGTGATGGTCCACATGCGGTCGAGCAGGGTGTACATGTCGCCGTGCACGTCGAGGTGCCCGGAGACGTAGGCTCGCGCCAGCCCGAGCTCGCCCGGTGCCTGGGCGAGGTAGGCGACCGCGATGGGGGACTTCACTTCGAGACGGATGTCCGCGCTGTCCGGCCCGGCCTTGCTGCCGTCGTAGGCCATGAACGCGACACCCGACCCGGGGCCGACGATTCTTTCGAAGATGGACGCCAGTGCCATCTGCTCACCTTCCCCGCACACACTTGTCATACAGGTCCAGCAGGCGACCCCCGGGGTCGTACGCCCGCTTGACCTTCCAATACGCATCGCCGTTGTAGAGCTCCCAGAATTGCTCTCGACGGTAGAAAGAGGTCGAGTACAGCGATTTATGCCCGTCCAGGGCATGAACCTCGTTCTCGATGAGCCGGTTGTAGTAGCCGTCGAACTGGCCGCGCGGCAGCGGGACCGTGCCCCAGAAGCCGAAGTTGACGTAGAGCTTGCCGGTCTCCAGCGGGTAGAGCGGCCACTCCGAGCCGGAGCGCAGCGGGCACATCCAGACCGGGGTCATGCCCACCTTGTCGTGGAAGAACGACAGGAACTCCGCGCCCCGCTCGATCGGCACCTCGATGTCCTGGATGACCGACTCGCTCACCGGCTGGTTGCGCCAGCGGTCGATGCGGGCGGTGACGCCGTGCTTGCGGTCCAGCGCCACCAGCTTGCGGTAGACGTCGGAGCGCAGGTAGCGGCGCGGCACCAGCGAGCGCACGACCGGCTGCTGCACGCCGAAGGCGCGCGAGCACCAGAACCAGTCGGTGTCCCAGCGCCACAGGTAGTCGCGCACGGTCAGCCAGTCGCGGTTGCGCGAGCGGATCGACTGGTAGTAGATGCGCATCCCGGTGTAGTCCGAGACGTACGGCGCGCGGTCGGCGAAACGTCCGACGGTGATGTACAGCTCCGACGGCGAGAAGAAGACCCCGTCCACGAAGTCGACCGGCTCCCCGTCGTGCCGCATCGTCTCGCAGATCTCCTGCATGGCCAGCATGGACTTGTCGGCGTCGGTGAACCGCAGGTGCGTGAGCTGCACGTACGGCTGGACCGGCTTGAGCTTGATGCGCAGCCGCAGCGCGTAGCCCAGGGTGCCGTAGGAGTTGGCGAAGGCCCGGAACAGGTCGCGGTGCTCGTTGTCGTCGGTGGCGACCAGGATGCGCCCGTCGCCGGTGAGGATCTCCATCTCCTCGACCGACTCGTGCGGCAGGCCGTCGCGGAAGCTGGTGGACTCGATGCCGAGCCCGGTCACCGCCCCGCCCAGGGTGATGGTCTTGAGCTGCGGCACCACCGTGGGCATGAGCCCGTAGGGCAGGGTGGCGTCGACCAGATGCTCGTAGGTGGTCATCCCCTGCACCTCGGCGGTCATCGTCGCCGGGTCCACCGAGATGACCTCGTCCAGGTCACGGGCCGAGAGCTTGGCGGCCTTGCCCCCGTCCCGGAACCTGAACAGGTTCGAGGTGGCCTTGGCCAGCCGTGGCGCCGAGTCCTCCGGGATCTCCGCGTAGGACTGCCTGATCTGCTCAACGGCCCTCTGGTGTGTCGACATGTTCGTCATAGGCCTCCACCCCCAAGAGATCGTCCGTCTGACCGTATCTCTCTGAATCACCATGGAACAGACCGGGGTCGTTAATGCCGTGAAAACTTGCGGTCAGCGCCTGTCCACCTGCGGCGACGCACCATTGAGCACATGCGCCACAGGCTCCCCGGAGACCGCGGCGCGCAGGTTGTCGAGCACCACCCCGAACAGTCTCATGGTCGACTGCGGTGTCACCCCCGCGACATGCGGGGACAGCAGAGTGTTGGGCAGCTCAAGGACCGGGTCGGCGGCCGGGAGCGGCTCGCGTTCGAAGACGTCGAGGGCGACGCCGCCCAGGTGCTCCAGGCCGCTCTCCCGGACGATGCCGCCGCGGGCGGCGTTGACCAGCACGGCGCCGGGCTTCATCACGGCCGGGTCGACCAGGCCGCGGGTGCCGTCGGCCAGCGCGATCACCACCACGACGACGTCGCTGGTGGCCAGGAGGGTCTCCAGCGGTTCCCGCTGCGAGCTGCGGCTCCAGTGGGTGACCTCGCAGCCGAAGGCGGCGAACAGCCGCTCGCACTCGCGGCCGATCGGCCCGTAGCCGACCAGGCCCACCTTCGAGCCGGACAGCTCGCGCGGCTGGAGGGTGAGCTGCGGCCACTCCCCCGCCCGCACCGCCGCGTCGGCCGCCACCAGCTTGCGCAGCAGCGCCAGGGTCGCGGCCAGGCACCATTCGGCGACCGCGACCGCGCTGACGCCGGCGGTGTTGGCCAGGGGGATCCCGGCGGCGGCCAGCGCGTCCAGGTCGTGGCCGTCCACGCCGACGCTGGGCTGCTGCACGAAGGCCAGGCGGGGGGCGGCCTTGACCGCCTCGGCGTCCAGGGCCAGTTCGGCGGTGTAGTCGCCGAGCACGATCTCGGCGTCGGGGAGCGCGGCCAGCAGCCCGGCGCGGTCACGGGTGGCCGGCACGCTCAGCTCGATCAGGCCGGCGAGCGGGGCGGTGACGTTGCGGAGCAGATCCAGCGGGAGGGGCGGGAGGGCGAGCACGTGCCACGGCGTCATGGGGCGATCCTGGCACGCCCCACCGGCCCCCGTCATGAGCCGGGCTCAGCCTCGCCGCCCCCCAAAGAGGCTCAGCCTTGGCTGGAGACGGGCGGGACGAAGCTGGCCAGGACCTTGCGCCCCAGCGCCAGGCTCTTGCGCCACTGCGCCTCCGGCGCGGTCCACGACAACACGTAGACCGTGTCCCCGGCCACCACCGCCCGGCTGAGCTGCCGGTAGACCTGCCCCTCGGCCGCCCAGGTCGCCGACTCGGTCGGCCCGGTCCAGCGCGCCTCCCACTCGACCATGCCGTCGCCCAGCTTGCGCGAGTTCAGCACCCCGTCCGGCAGCAGCGTGGTCGCGTCCTGGAGCACCTGGTTCACGTCCAGCGTGGCGTACTGCTGCTGCACGCTGAAATGCCCCGACCTGTCGGCCTTCAGCCACTCGGTGTAGGAGTCGCGCCGCCGCCCGTCCCAGCCGACCGGCCGCGCGATCGACCACCCGTCCGGCGAGGTCCAGGTCCGGACCAAGGCTCTCGTACGGCTCGGCGTGGGCGTCGGGGTCGGCGTGGCCGAGACGGTCGGCGTCGGCGTCTCCTCGGCCAGGTGCGGCAACGGCGCCGTGCTGACCCGTTGCGCGACCGCCGGACCGCCCTCGGCCTGCGGCCGGAGTAACACGAAGGCGAGCGTGCCCAGCGCCACCGCCAGCACGGCCGCGGCGAGCGCCAGGACCGTGCGCCCGGCCGGCCGCCCCTCGGGCCGCGGCGGCGCGCCCACGCTGCCGATCGCGGCCAGCAGCCGGTCGGCCTCGGCCGCGCCGATCCGCGCCGCCGGGTCCTTGATCATCAGCCCCTGGAGCACCGGATGCAGCGCGGGCGGGATGCGCCGGTAGTCGGGCTCCTCCTTGAGCATCGCGGTGAGCGTGGCCATCGGCTCGCCCCGCTCGAACGGCGAGCGGCCGAGCAGCGCGGCGTACAGGGTGGCGCCCAGCGACCACAGGTCGGAGGGCGGCCCGGCCTCGGCGGCGAAGACCCGCTCGGGCGCGAGGAAGGCCGGCGAGCCGGTCACCATCCCGGTGGAGGTGAGCGAGGCGTCGCCCTCGGCGGTGGCGATGCCGAAGTCGGTCAGGACGGCCCGGCCGTCCGGGGTGAGCAGGATGTTGCTCGGCTTCACGTCCCGGTGGATGATCCCGGCCTCGTGCGCGGCGGTCAGCGCCGCGAGCAGTTGCCGGCCGACGTCGGCCGCCTGCCGGACCGGCAGCGCGCCGGCCGTGGCCACGATCTCCTCCACCGAGCGGCCCTGGACCAGCTCCATGATGATCCACGGCCGGCCGTCCTCCTCGACCACGTCGTAGATCGCCACGACCGAGGGGTGGTTCAGCTTGGCGGCGTTGCGGGCCTCCCGGGCCGTGCGCAGCAACTGCCGCTCGCGGTCGAGGTCGGGCAGCCCGGCGGAGAGCAGCACCTCCTTGACCGCGATCGGCCGGTCGAGGAGGGTGTCATGGCCCTCCCACACCACACCCATGCCACCCCGCCCCAGCTCGCTCCGCAACTGGTAGCGCCCGGCGACAATCCGTCCAACCATTCCGAAACCTCCGCGACAAGGGGAAAAGTTTCCCACACGCGTGGCGCGCGTGCTGTGCGCACCGGGCGGATCTTCCCGCTCTCGGGTAACGGGGAGAAATCCCGCCTTGTCAGTGTCGCTGCGGGGTAGGCGCGGCATCGGGGATAAGAATATTGTTCTGGCATTTGCGGCAGCCGTACCAGACTGAAGGGGAGTGCCCGATGGAGCGTCAGGGACCGCTGGCCGGGGTGCGCGTGCTGGAGCTGGCCGGGCTGGCGCCGGGGCCGTTCGCCGGGATGATGCTGGCCGACCACGGGGCCGAGGTGCTGCGCGTGGACCGGGTGGCGGCCGTGAACGACCGGCCGCGCCGCGACGTCATGGACCGCGGCAAGCGCACGATCGGCCTCGACCTCAAGTCGCCCGACGGCGCCGCGGCCTTCCGCAGGCTCGCCGAGCGGGCCGACGTGGTGATCGAGGTGTTCCGGCCGGGCGTCGCCGAGCGGCTCGGCATCGGTCCCGAGGACCTGCACGCGGTCAACCCGCGCCTGGTCTACGGACGGATGACCGGCTGGGGCCAGGACGGGCCGCTGGCGCCGACCGCCGGGCACGACATCGACTACATCGCCGTCTCCGGCGTGCTGTCCCTGCTCGGCCGGGCCGGGGAGAAGCCGACGCCGCCGATCAACATCCTGGGCGACTTCGCCGGGGGCGGGCTGATGCTGGCCTACGGGGTGCTGCTGGCGTTGCTGGAGCGAGAGCGCACCGGTCGGGGGCGGGTGATCGACGCGGCCATGGTGGACGGCGCGTCGGTGTTGTTCGCCATGTTCCACCAGGCCGCGCGGAGCGGGCACTGGGGGCCGCGCGGCACCAACCTGCTCGACACCGGGGCTCCGCAGTACGACACCTACGAGACCGCCGACGGCGGCTTCCTGGCCGTCGGCTCGCTGGAGCCGCAGTTCTGGGCGGCGATGACCGGCCTGATGGGCGTGGACGACCTGCCCGACCGCGACGACCCCGCGCAGTGGCCGGCCCTGCGCGAGCGGCTGGCCGAGGAGTTCGGGAAGCGCACCCGCGCCGAGTGGGAGAAGATCTTCGACGGCACCGACGCCTGCGTCTCGCCGGTGCTGTCCATGGCCGAGGCGGCCGAGCACCCGCACAACGTCGCCCGCGAGTCCTTCGTCGAGGTCGGCGGGACCAGCCAGCCGCGCCCGGCGCCCCGGCTGCTCGGCACGCCCCTGCCCGACCTGTCGCCGGCCACCCGGCTGACCGACCTGAGCGCCTGGGGCCTGGACGAGCAGGAGGCCGCCCGGCTGCGCGACGGCGGCGTGCTGGCCTGAGCTCAGCCCGCCGCGTAGTCCCTGACCGGCATCGAGTCGTGCAGCCGCAGGCCCTTGGAGTTCAGTTTCGCGAGGGTACGGCTGACGCCGGCGGGCAGCGCGGCGGCGACGCGGGCCCCGTTGACCAGGCCCCAGACGGCGGCGCGGGAGCCCGGGATGAGCGTCTTGGCCGCGCCGAGCGCGAACTTGCGGCTGGCCTGCACGAGCGGCAGGACCTGCCGCTCGTAGGCCTGGAAGGCCGCCTCGTGGTCGCCGCCCGCCTCGGCCAGTTCGCCGGCCAGCACGTAGGCGCCCACCACCGCCAGGCTGGTGCTGCCGCCGACGGCCGGTCCCGGGCAGTAGCCCGCGTCGCCGGCCAGCGTCACCCGGCCGCGTGACCAGGAGTCGAGCCGGAGCTGGGTGATGGAGTCGAAGTAGAAGGCCCCGTCGCCGTCGAGGCGGGCCAGCCAGCCGTCCACCTCGGGGTTCAGGCCGGCGAACGCCTGGCGCAGCAGTTCCTTCTGCCGGGGCACGTCGCGGTGGTGGTAGTCGAGCGGCTCGGGGCGGTTGAACAGGAAGACCGCGCGGGCGTCGGGCAGGGTGCGCGCGGTGTAGAGGGCGGCCGCGCGGTTGACGCCCACGTGCAGGCGGGAGTGCGCCTCGCCGGCCGCGGCGAGGTCCTTGGGCAGCGACAGGACGGCGAGGTAGCCGCCGACGTGGTGCTCGGGCACCTCGCCGAAGACCAGCCGCCGCACGGTGGAGTGCAGCCCGTCGGCTCCGATGATCACGTCGTAGCGGCCGGGGGCCGAGCGCTCGAACTCGGCCTCGCCGTCCGGGCCGATGCGGGTGATCGAGTCGCCGAAGAGGTAGCGGGCGTGGTCCTTGCCCGCGTCGTAGTAGATCTCGGCGAGGTCGTCGCGCATGATCTCGACGTGCCGGTCGGAGGTGGCCTGGAAGATCTTGCCCAGGTCGACGTCGACCGCCTTGCGCCGGCCTTCGCGGACCACGCTCATCCGGGTGGCGCCGGTCGCAGCCGCCTCGATCCGGGGCAGCACGCCCATGCGTTCGGAGATCTCCATGGCCGGGCGGAACAGGTCGACGGCGTGGCCGCCGGTCTTGCGGAGCGCCGGCGCGCGCTCGACGACGGTGACGTCGAAGCCGTACCGGGCCAGCCAGTAGGCCAGGACGGGGCCGGCGACGCTCGCGCCGGAGATCAGGATGCTCTTCATAGCGCTCCTTACTTAACGTTAAGTAAGACGGTAGCACGCCCACTTACTTTCCGTTAAGTCAGCTATCCTGAGCCGGTGTCGAGCACCAAGCAGCGCATCCAGCAGGCGGCCCGCGAGCTGTTCGCCCGGCAGGGCGTGCAGAAGACCAGCCTCCAGGAGATCGCCGACGCGCTCGGGATCACCAAGCCGGCGCTCTACTACCACTTCACCTCGCGCGAGGACCTGGTCCGCAGCATCGTGCTGCCGATCGTGGAGAACGGCGCCTCGCTGCTGACCCGGCTGGAGGCCGGCGGGCCGGTGCCGCCCGAGGAACTGCTGGGCGCCTTCTTCGACTTCAACTACGCCCACCGCGAGGACACGGCCATGCTGCTGGGCGAGCTCAGCACGCTGACCGAACTCGGGCTGATCGACCTGGTCATCCAGTGGCGGGAGCGGCTGGGCGCGTTGCTGCTCGGCCCCGAGCCGACCCTCGCCCAGCAGGCGCGCGCGGTGATGGCCCTGGGCGGCATCCAGGACATCACCGTGCAGTTCGCGCACATCCCGGCCGAGGAGCTACGGCCGCTCGCGGTCGAGGCCGCCCTCGCCGCTCTCGGCCTCTGACCGGCTCCGCAGGGGCGGACCCTCGGCCGCCGGGAGGCGGCGGAGCGGCGGGCGTTCGGCCCAGGTGGCCCAGCGCCAGAGCCACTCCACCGGACCCTGGCGGAAGCGGCTCAGCCAGAGCGTGGCGAAGAGCCATTCGACCACCAGGATGCCCGCGGCCAGCGCCCAGAACGGCACGTCCACTCCGATCACCCGGTCGACGGCCAGCACGAGCACGGTGGCGGCCAGGTAGCCGGTGAGCGCGGTCCGGCCCAGCGGCTCGAACAGCGCCCGCAGGAAGCCCCGCGCGGGCGTCTTGAGCAGGAGCAGCAGCCCGCACACGTACACCCCGCCTGCCAACAGCCCCGCGACCGCGAGGCGGCGGCCGAAGCCGGGGTCGCCGCCGCCGGAGAACTGGATCTCCACCGCGACCGCCGCGCCCGCGGCGAGGATGAGCCCGGTCATGGCGATGCCGCGCGCCGACTCCCCCAGCCGGGCGATCACCCCGTAGCGGGTCAGCGCCGAGCCGCACAGGAACAGCCCGGAGATCATCAGCAGGCGCTCGCCGCCCGCGACGACCGAGGCGATCACCAGGGCCGTGCCCAGCGCCGCCACGGCGGGGCGGGGCAGCCAGGTGGAGGGCAGCAGCACGAGCAGCCCGAGGGCGGCGTAGAAGGTCAGGATGTCGCCCGGCCACAACCCGAACAGGTGGACCAGGCCCAGCGCCAGCAGCGCCCCGAACCGGCGCACCAGCACCAGCCGGGGACTGCTGGTACGGCGGGCCGCCGACTCCAGGAGCAGCGAGAAGCCGACGCCGAAGAGCAGGGAGAAGATCGGGAAGAAGCGCTGGTGCACGAGCAGGCCCATCCACGCCGGTTCGGGCTCGGGCGGGCCGCCGGCGATGGGGTGGATGTTGGCGAGCACGATGCCGCAGAGCGCGAAGCCGCGCAGGACGTCCAGTTCGGCGATCCGGCGCCGCGACGGGGAGGGGGGTCGAGACATGCCATGGATCGTGCGCCGCCGCCCCGGAGCGCCGGATCGGCCGAAAAGCCGATCACGGCGCTTGCGGACCGGTCGTTAGGACGGGGTGGTCACCGTTATCGCCCGATATTGGCCGATATTTCCGGAAACGTCGCGGGCTCTGACCTTGAAGCGATACGTCGTCCCGGCGGCCAGCCCGGTCACCCGGAACCGGTTCGGGTAGCAGGTGCCGAGCGAGACCGACCCGTTGACCACCTCGTAGTCGGCGACGGCCACGTTGTCGTAGGGGTTGCGCCAGCTCAGCTCCACCACCCCCGGCTGGACCGAGGCGGTGAACCCGTGCGGCGGATCGGGCGGCACGGTGTCGGCCACCCCGGCCAGCGCCGCCAGCTCGGCGTGCCAGTAGGCAGGGAAGGAGTCCCACGGGAAGCCGCCGGCGTGCAGGGTGTCGTCGGTGACGTAGACGTAGCCCGCGTTGTTGGCCTTGCTCCGGGCCACCGCCGCCGCCATCGCCGCGGCGTCGGGGGCGTCGTGCACGAGGTGCCAGAACTTGCGCGGGTCCGGGTGGGCCGTCTCCCAGGCCAGCGGCACGTGCGCCTGGTAGGCCGCCCAGGTGTTCTCGAAGGAGACGATGACGTCGGCGATCGGCTCGTAGCACTGGCCGACGCCGACGCCGGGGTTGATCACCACCATGTCGCGCGGGTGCCCGGCGCTGAGGTGGTCGCTGAGCTCGGCGTAGGCGTCGGCCTGGTCGCAGCTCGCCACGGTCTGGTCGAGGAAGACGCCGTCGAGCCCGGCCGGGCCGTAGAGCTGGTACCACTCGTCGATGTCGGCCTTGGCCTGGGCGATCCAGTCGGCGGCTGCCGTGCTGCCGGTGCGGGTGAGGTGGCCGGTGGTGCCCAGGTAGCCGGTGTCCACGTAGGCCAGGACGTTGATCCCGGCGTCGTGCAGCGTGGAGACGGCCGAGGCCCAGGCCGGGTCGAAGGGCGACTCGGCGCGGCTGGCCGAGCCGTTGACCACGACGAGCTCCACGGCCGGCACGTTCTGCGCCAGCCGTACGAACTCCTCGGGGTGCGCGTCGGGCGCCCAGTAGGCGGGCACGCCGGCGAGCTGGTGCGGCGCGGCCGCCCGGGCGGGCGCGGCGGGCGCGAGCAGCGCGAGCGCGGCCAGCACGGCGAGCAGGGGTCTGTGTCTCATGGGGAGTCCGGCCTCCACGCGGGGTGATCACCGAAAGAGAACACGACGTTACCCTCTGCGGCGATCTCGCGCCCGGTGAACAAACACCGAGAAAGTACGGCAAAGCCTCAAGTCAGGCCGGAGCCGCCGGCAGCTCGACCGTGACGGTGAGCCCGCCCTCCTCGCGCGCCGTGGCGTGGACGACGCCGCCGTGCGCCTCGGCGATCGTCTTGACGATGGACATGCCCAGCCCGGTCCCCCGGTCGGAGTTGACCCGGTCGCCGTGCAGCCGCCGGAACGGCTGGAAGATCGACTCCAGCTCGTACGGCTGGACCGGCAGCCCGGTGTTGGCGACGACGAGCTCCACCCGGTCCTGGCGCTGCCGGGTGGTCACCCAGACCTCGCCGCCCGGCTGGTTGTGCCGGACGCCGTTCTCCACGAGGTTCTGGACCAGCCGCTCCACCAGCACGGGGTCGCCCTCGACCGGGCCGGCGTCGAGCAGGCGGTGCAGCCGGACCTCCCGCCCGGCCGCCTCCCCCGCCGCCAGGTCGAGGGCGTGCTCGACCACGTCGGACAGGTCGAAGGCGCGCCGGTCGAGCACCTCCTGCTCGCCCTCGGCCAGGGCCAGCAGACCGCCGATGAGCCGTTCGTGCCGCTCGTTGACCACCAGCAGCGACTCGCCGAGCCGCCGCACCTCCTCGGGGGCGCCGGGCCGGCGCACGGCGACGTCGACCAGCGTGCGGTTGATCGCCAGCGGGGTGCGCAGCTCGTGCGAGGCATTGGCGACGAAGCGGCGCTGCGCGTCGAAGGCCCGCGACAGCCGGGCGAGCATGGTGTCGAAGGTGTCGGCCAGCTCCTTGATCTCGTCCTGGGGCCCGCGGTGGTCGATCCGGTCGGTCAGGTCGTGCGACTGGGCGACTTGGCGGGCGGTGCGGGTGATCTGCCGCAGCGGGCGCATCACCACGGCCGACAGCCGCCAGCCGAGGAAGGTGGCCAGCCCGCTGCCGCCGGCCAGCGCGACCAGGCCGACGTTGCGCACGGCCTCCAGGGTGTGCGCCTGGTAGAGGCGGCGGATCTGGACGCCGCGCAGGTTGGCGACCTCCCAGCCGCGCGAGTTCCGCGGATAGATCCGGTCGCCGGCCAGGACGTACTCGGGGTTGCGCCAGCCGGGCACGGGTTCGAGCTGGGACCGCACCAGGAAGTACAGCCCGCCGAGCAGCAGCCCGCCCAGCACCAGGAACAGCCCTCCGCAGGCGAGGGCGAAACGCAGCCGGACGCTCATCCGAGCCGGTACCCCACGCCGGTGACGGTCTCGATCACCTGCGGCTCGCCCAGCTTGCGGCGCAGCTTCACCATGGTCGTGCGGACGGTGTTGGTGAACGGGTCGATGTGCTCGTCCCAGACCTTCTCCAGCAGTTCCTCTGCCGAGACGACCGCGCCGCGCGCCCGCATCAGCTCGGCCAGCACCCCGAACTCCTTGCGCGCCAGCGGCACGTAGCGGCCGTCGCGGAAGACCTGCCGCAGCCCCCGGTCGAGGGTAAGCCCGGCCCACTCCAGCACCGGCGGATCGGCCGGGCGCGCCCGCCGGCCCAGCGCGTGCACCCGCGCCAGCAACTCCTCGAAGGCGAACGGCTTGGGCAGGTAGTCGTCGGCGCCGAGCGACAACCCGGTCACCCGCGCCTGAACCTCCCCCGAGGCGGTCAGCATCAGGATGCGCACCAGGCCGCCGGCCACCCGGCGGCAGACCTCGTCGCCGTGCACCTCCGGCAGGTCCCGGTCGAGGATGAGCACGTCGTAGTCGTGCACCGCCAGCCGCTCGAGCGCCGCGGCGCCGTCGTTGGCGACGTCCACCGCCAGCGCCTCGGCCCGCAAGCCCTCGGCCAGCGAGTCGGCGAGCATCCGCTCATCCTCCGCGATCAGAATCCGCACCACGTCCCCCGTGATCATGGCCTGTCCGACGTAACGCGAGCGTAACCAGTTTTGGTAACGGCCGGGTTATGGGCATATGGGTGGACTTGCTGGTCATGTTGCTGACCAGACGTGCGCCGACCGGCGTCGCCACCCTGCCCCGCCGATCCGGCCACCGGGCCTTCGCCGTGCTGCTGGCGGCCGGGGCATTGCTGCGGATCGTGGTGATGCTCGGCTACGAGAGCGCCGAGCTGTTCTGGTACGACTCCTTTAGCTACCTGGACACGGCGCTGCATCTCAAGCCGTCTGGAGCGTTCCACCCGGCCGGGTACCCGGCGTTCCTGGCGGTGCTGTCCCCCTTCGGGTCGGTACGGCTGATCGCCGGGGTCCAGCACGGGCTCGGGCTCGGGGTCGCGGTGCTCACGTACGCGCTGCTGCGGCGGCGGCGGCTGCCCGCGTGGGGCGCCTGCCTGGCGGCGGTCCCGGTGCTGTTCGACCCGGCCTTCCTGCGGATCGAGCACGCGATCCTGTCGGAGTCACTGCTGATCGTGCTGCTCGTGGGCGCGGTGACCGTGCTGCTGTGGCGGCTGAGCATGGTCAACGCGGCCCTCGCCGGCGTGCTGATCGCCTGCGCCGGGCTGGTGCGCTCGGCGGCGGTGCCGCTGCTCGGCCTGTTCGGGCTGTACCTGCTGGTCAAGCGGACCGGGTGGCGGCCCCTGGTGGCGTTGCTGATCGCCGGTGGGCTGCCGCTGCTCGGCTACGCCGCCTGGTTCCAGCAGCACCACGGCCGCTTCGCGCTGAGCGGCGCGGACGGGGTCTCGCTCTGGGCCCGGTCGATGACCTTCGCCGACTGCGCCCGCATCCGGCCGCCGGCCGACCTGGCCCGGCTCTGCCCGAACGGGACCGTGGTCGACGCCGCGTCCGAGTACGTGTGGGCGCCCGGCGCCTCGCTCAACCGGCTGGGCGGCGACCGGTTCCGGCACAACGCGCTCGCCCGCCGCTTCGCGCTCGCGGCCATCACCGCCCAGCCGTTCGACTACGTGGCCGACATCGCTCGGGACGCGACGCTGCCCTGGTCGCTCACCCCGGTCGCCCACCCCAAGCGGGTGCCGAGCCTCACCGACCTGCCGGTCGGGTCGTGGGGGCTGCCCGAGCAGTTCGGGCTGGTCGCCAAGGTGCGGGCCGAGTACGACCCGTCGATCAGGGGGGTGAGCTCGGTCGAGCCGTGGTCGGGGCTGCTGGGGGCCTGGCCGTGGCCGTACGTGCTGCACGGGCCGCTCTTCCTGGTGATGCTGGCCGCCGCGCTGCGCCGGCCGTCGCTGCCCTGGGCGGTGGGGCTCTTCCTCTACCTGGGGCCGATCGCGGCCATGGACTTCGACCACCGGTACATGCTCCCTGCCGTACCGCTGGCCTGCCTGGGGGCGGCGCTGGCCTTCGCACCAGTGAGATCCAAGTGACCCGCAATCCCTCCTGAGCAGCATGGGACCCCTTCGTGTCATGAGAAAGGGACCCCAAGTGAAGAGGACAGCACTGCTGCTGAGCGCGTTCCTGCTCGGCAGCCTGCTGGCCGTTCCCCCCGCAGCAGCCTCCGCCGCCGCACCGGCGAAGGTCGCGGTCACCAAGGTGAAGGCCGGCCCTCGGTCGTACTCAGGCACCTGCCCCACCACCGTCGGCTTCTCGGCGGTCCTCGTGGGCAAGGGCTCGGTACGGTACCGCTGGGTCAGGGGAGACGGCAGCAAGGGCAAGACCAAAACCATCCGCCTCAACGGCAAGGCCACGGTCCGCGACCGGCAGACCTTCGACCGCTCCATCCGCGGCTGGCAGGCCGTCCAGATCGCCGGCCAGAAGGGCCTGTCCAAGAAGGCCCACTTCACCGTCGACTGCGAGACCACCTACGACACCGCCGCCCCGCTGCCCCAGGGCACCGCCGGCCAGCCCACCGTCGCCGCCGCGCACGTCACCGCCTCGACCAGCGGCACCACCTGCCCGGTCACCGTGACCTTCACCGGCACCATCCAGGTCTCGCACACCCCGGCCCGCATCGCCTACCGCTGGATCGACAGCGCCGCCGGCCAAAGCCGCGTCGAGTACGCCGACTTCCCCGCCGGCGCACCCCGCAGCAAGACCCTCACCTCCACGCTCGGCCTCTCGGCGACCGGCACCGGCTGGCGGGCCATCGACCTGCTCGGCAACGGCCACGACTCCGGCCGCGCCACCTACACGGTCACCTGCGCCACCCCGCC